>CALMQM010000111.1 GCA_937871435.1 uncultured Bacteroidota bacterium
ATAAATTCTAATTTCTTTTCGTCACATTTTGACCAACAACACCACGACCCCGGAAAGGTCCCATATCTATAGAATAAAATACAAATGCATTATCAAGAGAATCAATAAACCCATGCTAAATGCCACGAAAGGATCCAGATTGCTATAAGTCCAAATGTTCGCACCGATTATGCCGCCCTATTCTTTCGACCTCAAAAAATAACGCACTTTAAATCACCTGAAAAGCTGTGATCATGGAATAAAAAAATCACACATTATAAATGCAAAGGATTTTTGAAAATACTTCACAACCGGCGGACAGCTTAATTACAAAACCACCACAAAATATTATTTTCTATTCATCCCGCCTTTTAGAGATCCGCCCCAAACACAAAACCGCTTTCAGCGCCACGTTGTATTTGTAGTCCGCATGTCATTCATTTAAAAATGTCATAATGTAATTTATAATTTCTTCTCTCTGTTCATTGTTTGCATGGTCGTCCATGTCGTTGTGCATGGTATTCTCTAATTTAATAATTTTTATTCCAAATTTCTTCTGTTCTTCTTCGGTCGGCAAAACTCCTTCATCCGCTTTTTGATCGCTGGAACGCAGAGAATATACCTTTACGTCATTTGTTTTGGGGAGAGCCATTCTTCTGTTGTCTAACGCAATTATTTTGTAGACGATGTTTGGATATTTCTGAGGAAATAAAGCGCATATATCAGCACCGTTGGAGTGTCCGATTAAGGTGATATGTTTGTAGTCCAGTTCAGGATTTGTCTTTTTGAGTTCGTTGAGTACAAACAAAATATTATCCGCCCCGCGATCCCAAAATGGTCGCCTGACAATTTGTGGAATACCTGTCGATGGAATTAAACTGTCAGTCGGGAGCTCGTGTTGAATACTGACAACGAAATATCCTTTAGCGGCTAAATATTCTGTTAAATATGAATATTCCAGATAAGAACTTCCTTTATTTTGTCCATAGCCATGACTTAAAAGAACAATCCTTTGTTCGTTGTTACTTTTATAGTTTTTGGGTTTATAAATGGCTATGGGAACTTCTCGTTGTCTTGCCTGGTCAAACAATTTTAAAGTGTCAAAGCTCACTGAATAGGTGAGGCTGTTATTCAGTGTCTGACCAATGAGCGGGCAGACTGAATGTATTGCGCAAAGCAAAATAAAAATTATTCTTTTCATAGATTAGTATCTGATTGCTGTCACATCAAGTGACCGGAGAAGAATGGCGGAATTAAGATTTGGAGAATTCGAAGTACAGAACTGTTTGCCGGCAAAGAATTAAATGAGAAGCGGGCAACTTCCATCCACAACTGAGCCACTACTTTCGCATTGTCTGCAACAGCGAAAGTTCTATTTCCCATGTTGAGCAGTTAAGATTTCTTGTGTAATAAACGGAGCATCGTCATTAATGCCCAATACCATTCCGGACCCGCGTTTGCGAAGCCAGGGGAGACCGAGAAAGTAAAGGCCTTTAATTTCTGACAAACCATTTTTATGTACCGGGCTTCCATTGCTGTCAAATACAGGAAATTTCAGGTAGCTAAAGTCGCCATTAAATCCTGTCGTCCAGATGATGGACGTGATGTTATGCTCTTTAAAATTGAGAGAAGTTGCGGATGATGCACAGGATGCGGTCAGGTCCGGCATGTCTGCAATTTCTACTTCGGGTGAAGGAGCGGTAATTTGTTTTTTCTCAATGAACTCATCCACCATTGCTTTTGCTTTTTGTGAAAACCCATCTCCGAATTTTACATGTTCCTGTGCGCCGGGTGATAAAAATGCATTGTGTGGATCCGCATCCGTCATCTTTCCTAAAATGGTAACACCCATTTTGGCGAGGGACTGCAGACTCAGGGTATGTCCCAATTCGCCAACGCCTGAAAGCAGGGGCACTTTAGCAGCGAAAACTTTCGGGTCAGTTACGTCTTCTGTTTTCAGGTCAAAAAATCCCAGCATCAATAGCCAGTCAACAATATCTTTTCCGCGGTATCTTCTTGGCACACGGGCAACCATGCTTGTGGCGAGATAGACTTTTTTACCTGCCAGGATAAGATCTTCGGCAATTTGAGTTCCTGACTGAGCACTTCCCACCACCAATGCAGCTCCTTCGGGTAATTGTTGTGCATGGCGGTATTCGCCCGTATGTAATTGAAGAATTCCGGAAGAAATATTTTGAGCGAAATCCGGGATCTTCTTTTCATTCTGGCAGCCTGACGCGACAACTACCTGCTTGCTGAGATATTTTTTTTCTGTTCCATTTTCAGAAACAGTAATTGAAAAGAAACGATCTCCCTCAGGTTTTTCTACTGAGATTACTTTTGTGTTTTCAAGCACAGGTAAGCGGTTTTCGGCGGCATACTCAGCCAAGGAAGCCGCAAATTCGCGGGCTGTGCAAAATGCATCGGGGGCATTTCCGGTATATTTTTGTCCGGGCAGCAGATTGGTTTTGTTGGCGGTATTCATGACAAATGAATTCCAACGTTGAGTTCTCCATGTTTCACCAACCCGTCCGCGTTCAAAAACAATATGATTAAGCGCGTGTTGTTTTAAACAGGCACTGATACCAAGCCCCGCATGTCCGGCACCAATTACTGCCACATCCAGAACAGTGTGATCCATTTTTTGTCTCCTTCTGATTTATTGACTAAGGTAAATTATTTCAATTGGGTTTAAAAGGTGCTATTGTTAAATTTGTCGCTGACATCAGTTCGTGGAAGAACTAAATTTAAATAAATATTTTCACACCAGAACATGCAGAACGGAATAGGAGGGGAAGGGTTTTAATTTTGTTAACGATTCCACCGCGCCACACTGAATACAGCTTCCTTAACCTTTACAGAATGGTTCAGAATGAAAAGATGTATACAAACCTCTACAAATGATAGTTCAAAGTTCAGGATTCCGGATAAACAGATCACTAATGCGTAGCGGATGTTCCATGGGATTCATGTCGTCGAGACAAAACGGAAGCAACAATGCTTGCCCCCGGTCAATTCCTGTTTGAAAAGCTAATTCGGATCGTTTCTTATAGATGAATGAAATGGAAATTAATTCAACCCGGGTGGGTGAAGAAATTTTAAAGGGAATTTGTGTGGTCTGACGGTTTGCAGCTACCTGAAGAGCGGGGCATTTACCTCAAAACTTGATTTACAAAAACGAATGTTTAATTAACCCGAAAATCTTTCTTTAGAACACGAAACCCCGCCATTTGTGCGGGTGCAGTTAAGGGCTGCCCCTTTTTCCATTCTTTAGTTGTTAATCAAATTTTCTTTAATTTTTTTTAAAATTGTTTCTTCAAAGTGCTTTTTAATTTTTCTATTTTCAAAAAATCCAAAGTCATTATTTATATCATCCCAGTGTCCTAATTCCAAACCCTTGTTTATTGAGACAAATGCAAATGTTGTAGAATTTTTTCCTGCCGGTCTGGTCCAGGTAAACATTATTTCGTTTTTCTCTTTATCGTAGAAATAAAATTTGTACCAATAATCGGTTTCTTTTTCTTTCCCGTCAATTAAGTCCCATTGTCCACCACCCTGAATTGTCACTTTTGGCACAAGGAGTTCGCTATCTGATGCTTTTAATTTAGTTATGGCTTCGATTACTTTTTCCTCTGGATAATTCAGTTCGTAATATTCCGCATAAGGGTAACTCCCGGGTGCCAACATGTCCGCAAGTTTGTAAAGTGCAAATAGTCCGGTAAGAACAATTGCAATTATTATTAGCCTCTTTTTGGTCATTGGTCGTCTGATTGGGGTTGGGCGTAATGATTTGGGGGCTTAAAGAAATGGCGGTTTAGAACCACAAACAGTCCACCTACCACGACTGTTTATTAGATGCACAAGTGTTTGATTAATCACTTCACCCGCCATTTCATTTAACCCCTTATTATCGGTAGCTCTTCTGTCTGTCCGAAGATGTGAATTGTCAAGTTTACACATATTTTGTCCGAAGCGACTTATATTAAGAGCTGTGTCTTCAAGTGTGTATGTTTTGTGCGTTGCTTCATACTAAAGAAAATAAAGTAGGGATTAACACATACTCGTTTTCGTGTGTGGTGCTTGCAAGATTTAACTCCTGCAAGCTCAGTTTTGGAAATTAAGTCAACTAGCAATCAACTCTCATTCCTAACCGTGTTGTAAGCAGCTTCCAATTGAAAGCTACTCGTTTGACTTTCTGTGTCAATCCCATATCTTAATAAGAGGAACTCCATTCTTTCTTTTTAAGAATTCCTTCTAAATCTATTTCTAAATCCCAACTCATAAACCAATGTTTGTAACCTGAAATCTCTGTAATCACTTGGTCAACTGTTACATCATTATTTGAAACTTCATATTTTGAATTTCTTGTCAATTTTCTTTTTGATACTTGTGAAGCAAATGGACAACAAAGGAAATCAAAAAACAACATTGTAAATTCTGATTTTGAAAAGGCATCCTTATCATGAACAAACTTCTTGCAAACGGCATCCTCTAATTTCTGCTTAAAAGTTGTATACTTTGTA
>CALMQM010000112.1 GCA_937871435.1 uncultured Bacteroidota bacterium
ACAAGGAATTATGAATGATGAAGTAAAGGCAGATAGCAAAATGAATTGGCTCATTATCACATTTTCAAATTTTCACATTCCCACATAACAAATGCAATATCGAGCAAGGAACAAGGAATTATGAATGATGAAGTAAAGGCAGATAGCAAAATGAATTGGCTCATTTCCAAATTTTCACATTCCCACATTTCCACATTCCCACATCATCAAATCATCAAATTACCAAATTATCAAATCATCAAACTCCCTCCCCATGAAAACAAAACGCACAACCCATCGCAGTAAAAGTGGAAGCAAATTATATGCTGTAAGAGATGCCCGGGGCAGGTTTATTGATATCCAGGTATATCGAAAAGCCCATAGGAAAGACCTGGTTAAAAAACATAGCCCCCACGATCGAAAGTAATAACAAACTCAACCATATTAAACCCTGTGAACAACCAACCCGCTTCGGCGGGATTTTTTATGCCCATACCAGGATGCAAATTTCGGTCCTCTATTTTTAACCTCTGCTGTTTCTACCCCGTGAGCGGCCGAGGGTGGTCTCAGACCAGTCGACCCCAAAAGGTATAAGTGTACAAATATAGATGCCGACTTAATTCTCATCAACGTCTCCTTCAAGGGTCGTTGTGTGTTTGATAGCGACAAGCATTGCTGAAAGAAAGTTACAATCATGCAACGTTCCTTACCGGACACGTTGCCGGGAAGAAGGTAAAAAAAATTCAATGATGCCAACTCTCGGCAGGTTACTTATATTGATTGCTAATAATTGCATTTAAATTACATTTTAAGCGCCTATTTATAACAATACGAAACCTGTTTTGTATATTTAATAAAAAATACTCCGATGCCCTTGCAAAAAGATTTAGTCATTGGATTTTGTTGTTGCTTGAGTTATTTTATTTCTCAAAAAAATGCTATTGCTCAATCATGCGGAGGTTCATGGAACTTGCAGCGGCCTCTAACTATTCAATGCGTTGCTGGACAGTGGATAGGCTGGCAAAACTCTGGCAATCCATCTGGGTGTCCGGTTAATCCTACCTATTCGGGTGTAGAAACCAATACATTTACTTTTACCAATCCTGTAAACTCATTCTTTATTGATTTTAGAGGTTTTGATGGCTCTATTGGTTGTCCAAGAATTGAGATAAAAATTAATGGAATATTTTATCCACTAACTGCCTCTAATCTTATTGATTTTCCATTAGGAACAACATGTACAACAGGATCTATTAATTACATGACAGTTACTACGGATGGTTACCTTACCGTAAGTCCTTTAGGGGGGTCTGGTTTTTCAGGGCAGGGAAGAATTACAATTAGTAATAATAATACTACCAGTGTAACGGTTTCAACCAATGACGGAAACGGAACTGTATTTTCGGATCCATTCAATTGCACAACAGTACCTTTAAAACTTGAAAATTTCATCGGACAGAACAGTGATTGTAGAACATTATTAAAATGGAAGACTGGAACAGAATTTAATATTAAAAACATAGAAATAGAAAAAAGTAAAAACGGAGTTTTGTTTGCAAAAGTTGGTGTAGTAAGTCCAAAAGGCAGCGACAGTTATTATTCATTTGATGCAGTAGATATCTCTGATGGTGTCTCAGATGCTTATTTTAGGCTAAAATTTAATGACTTGGATGGACATTATGAATACAGTAAAATTATACATGTCAAAACATCATGTAATAATCCCAATTATTCAATAATTCCCAATCCAGCTTACACTGAAGTTGAAATACTTGGAATCAGTAAAATTGACAAAATCGTAGTAACTGATATTTTAGGTAGAATTATTACCCGGCTTACTAGCGCTGGAGGTAACAAGTTCAATGTTCAGTCACTTAGGTCTGGCATCTATATTTTGAAGGCATATAATTCAGGTATGCATAAAGCCTGCATAAAATTGATCAAGAATTAAATGTTGTTTATATTGCAGTTCAGCTTCCTTTATCGGATGCAATTTTGTCAAAGAAAACAGTATCATTTTACAAAAACCTCTTTAACCGATTTCTTTCCTCTAGAATCTGTAATGATTACAGTGTAATTGCTAGCAATTATACTGTTCTCC
>CALMQM010000113.1 GCA_937871435.1 uncultured Bacteroidota bacterium
CACAGGTATCGCCTGTTCCTGAATAGGAGTAGGAGTAGTGTAACCTTCATTTTTTAGTGCTTTCAGGATGGGTTCTATCAGGTGTAATTGGTCGAATGTCATTGTTGGTTGTTTGTTGGTTGTTTGTTGTTGGTTGTTGGTTGTTGCTTGTTGCTTGTTGATTGATGGTTCCTGGTTGATGGTTGTTGGTTGATGGTTGTTGGTTGATGGTTTTGTGTTTAGTAATTCCTTAATCTGATACAATACCTACTCTGTACCTAATACCTAATACCTGGTACTTAATACCTAATACCTGGTACCTAATACCTAATACCTAATACCTAATACCTGGTACCTAATACCTAATACCTAATACCTAATACCTAATACCTAATACCTAATACACCGTCGCTCATTTCTTACTGTACTTCACACCATGATCATCCAGGAAGCGCATGATAGTATTGATGTGTACACCCCAACCTACATTCAGAAATTGATTTTCTTCTACTTCCTGATTCCCTTTTTTAATTTTCGGAGTGAAACCTAAAGGTAGATGTCGGGTCTGGCTTTGGATCGCCCAGATATTCCCGTCTACATCAAAGATAGGTCCGCCGCTTTGTCCGCGTAACCCTGGTGATGATGTTTCGATAAATTGTACATCATATTTTCCATCTGCTGATTTTCCTGCATGAATATTCCGTGTAAAAATTCCTTCAATCGGGAAACGCGGAATCGGAAAGATTGACGGATCGAATACGAAACTGTTGTTGCTTTCATTAAAGCTCGCCTTGACATCGTAGAAAGGATATCCAAGTTTACACAGACTGGTGCCAATTTTCAATTTCTCCGGATTGATCAATGTCGGATAATGGGTAACAAATGCCGGATTGTAGTTTTCAATTTTACCAATAGCAAGATCATTTTCTTTCAGGATCATAAACTGATTTATCCTGTGATGATCCGCTCCCCACCAATGAGAATAATTCACCAGCCATTTGGGATTCGGAGAAAAATAACTGATACGCTGATCAGTGGATGATATACTTTGCATCGACTGATTGTATTTCGCGATTTCCGCTGCATGTTGCTGAAACATAAACATCGGATCCAGGATATGAGCAGCAGTAAGGATCCAGCCTTCTTCGTTCAAAATAACAAAACTCCCCAGTCCACTTTCAACAGTTTTGTCAAAGTATCGGAAAGAAAGCAACACGGGATGTGTGAACTTACTCGCAATTTCATACGCATTTGCAAACATAGTAATGGGATTACCGGACTACTCGAAACTATTCTACAATGAGTTTGTATGTATTCTCATTGATCTTGAGGAAATAAACACCCTGAGGATATTTTTCCAGAGAAATACTTAGTTCATGGCTTTGCAAAAGTATCGATTCCATCTGAACTCCGGTGATCGAAAATATTTTCAGCTTTTGCTCCCCGACTTGTACATCTGAACATTGAATATTCAACAAATCACCGGCAGGATTGGGATAAAATGAAAAAGTATTTTTTTCTTCCTTATCAATCATACTCAGAGATCCGAATATAGTTTCATAAGTTGTGGCAAAGTCATACACTGAGGAACAATTGGATGTGGCATCCCAATTGATCGACCAGGTCATCATTCCTCTCAAGGCCGGATAACCGGAGGAATTGCGCAAACTGTAATTCCCCGGCTGTGGACCATTTCCAAGAAGATAATTCAACGCTGAAATCACCGACGAAGCTGAAACATAGCCTCCGCCCGCTGCAAGGTTACATGCAGGAAGTGCAACAGCTACACGATTTGCCGGGAGCCCTGAAAAATTTCCACCTGAAGTTGAAAAACCAAGGATGACTGCTTCTGTCATGGCGACTATAAAATCTTCTGTGCCTTGTGTGTACACATTGCCATCCAGACCATACATGGAACCACTGTTATACAATTGTACCTGGAGAATATCAATCGAATCCTTTAGCGCTTCAATTACCGGCAGGTACGCTCCCCAGATACTGCCGAATGCCGACATACCACCCTGAACATAGGCTGTCTCAGGTGCCATCGTCAACACCAAATGTTTTGAATGTTGGGCATAATAACTTTGCATGATTTCTCGAATTCCCCGGATGAGGTAAACTATTCCTGAATCGGTCGGGTTAGCGATTGTTCCTCCACTTACTGAGAGTGAGTTCCCTTCAAGATCAATATCTATTCCATCGAAATCATAAGTATTCAGAATTCCAAGCATCGTGCTCACAAATTCATTTTTGTCGATGCTGTCTTGTATTGTGACTGGATCAGTTGCTCCGCCAATGCTTATCAGAACCTTTTTATTCTGACTTTGTAACAGATGAACATCATTGATAAAATCCTGTACTGTGGAACCATCCGGAATAAATTGCATAGAGGCATGTGTACCAAATGAAGGAGTGGCAAAAGCAATTTCTATAACATTGTATCTGTTGTCGATTTGATGCAGCGGAATATACGGAGCATTCGCATCGTTCCAGTTTTGCCAATATCCGACCAGGGCAGGGTTCGGAATCTGAGAAATAGCTTGTATACTGATGAATAAAATGAGAAGCAGAATTTTGGTACGCATGGTAAAGTGTCTTTCAATTCTATAAATAATTGATAGGATCTTATGTGGCATTTCTATTTGTTCAATTCAAAATGCATTAATTGATAATTTGCTTACTCTGTTTTTGCAGATAATTCTCATCTACCCAAACGCCAAAACCTGCTTTGTCGGGGGTATGTATACTTCCATTTAAACCATATTCTATTCCACCGGTTGCAGGATCTTCTGCAAACATCAGTGGTGTGTCAAAGTCGATGTAATTTACATTCTTGCTGCTTAATGCAAGATGTGCAGCCGCTGTGAAGCCAATGCGGGATTCAAGGAATCCTCCGATTTGGATTTTCAGTTGCGCTTTTTCCGCGAGATCAATTATTTTTTTAGCTCTGAAAATACCAGAAGATTTTCCAAGCTTTACATTGACTGAGTCACAAGCATCGAGTTGAATTAGCCTCGCAGCATCATTCTCGTCGCAGCAGGATTCATCTGCCATTATAGGAATGGGAGAATTTTTTCTCAGAAGAGGTAAATTCATATAATCCCATCGCGCAATCGGTTCTTCGCAATGCTGAATGTTCAAAGTACTCAATTCATTCAAAATTTTCTCCGCATCCTTTACTGACCATCCCTGGTTGGCATCAATACGGACCGGAATTTCCAGGCCTACTGCTTCACGGATTTTCTTCATGCGTTCAATATCTTCGTCTACCGTTCCTCCTAATTTAATTTTAATTACCGGAAATCCATTTTGTTGGATTTGAACCGCGTCATTCACCATTTTCTGAACAGGACCGAGACTCACGGTGTAATCCGTAAACAAGACTCGAGGATGATTGCCACCAAGAATTTTATATACCGGTAGATTTTCAAATTTACCAAGGATATCATACAAAGCGCAATCAAATGCACTTTTGATACTTGTGTTGCCATATATTGTTTTTGACATCAACGCATGACACGAAGCTATATCCAGCGGGTTTGCACTGATCAAATGGCGTGCGATTTCAGAGCCTACACTCATATTGGTGGCGATCGTCTCACCATGGATGCTCCGAAACGGACTACATTCACCAATCCCGCTGATTCCTGAAGAGGTGTGAATGATGACGAGAGTGTTTTCAGCAAAGTCCAATGCGCCCAACGAGATGACAAATGGTTCTTTCAGCCTGATTCGTGACGAATACAATTCAATTTGCTGAATACGAATGGGTGATGACATTGTAAGAATTCTATTTCCGCGAATGTAGTCAAATTCAACCTTTCCCGGCTCTGTCAAGATGCTCTTTGGACCAATCAATCGGAATAAATAATGTTCATGGAATATGGAGGTTCAATGACAAACCGGGATTCGGGTATTTGGTTGGAATTAAAAATTTAGTTTATCTTTAATGTTGGATAATAAATTCTTACGTATGAACCGATATTTACCGGTACTACTTTTTCTTTTCTCTTTGATTACATTCTCTGGAAAAGCACAAGTCACAATTACATTGCAACCTAATTCTTCCACAGGAAAGGATGCAGAATTGGCCAGCTGCGGACCTTGTGGTTACAGTGTAAGAAATTTTGGAACAAAACAGGATTTTGCTGCATTCGCCTGGACAAATGGAGGCAATACTTCCAATGCAAGAAGCATTTTACAATTCGATCTCAGCTCTATTCCAGCAGGAGCTGTGATAACAAGTGCTGTACTTTCTTTGTATTTCAATCCGAATAGTGCTGAAGGCGGGCATGTTTCTTCTTTCCTGAGTACTAACAGTTGTTACCTTCAACGCATTACTTCCAATTGGAATGAAAGTACTGTAACATGGAATACAATGCCATCTACAACTACATTGCATCAGGTGACTATTCCGAAAACTACTTCTTCCACTCAGAATTTTCCTTCCATCAATGTGACAAGTCTTGTGCAGGATATGATAAATAATCCGACACAAAGTTTTGGCTTTATGATGAAATTAAAAAATGAAGTACGTTTTAATAAAATGATTTTTGCATCAAGCGATCATCCTACGACTAATCTCAGGCCGAAATTGGTTGTAAGCTATGTTCCTCCTGCTGTTGCAGAGCAGACAAGTAGTTTGTCTGCAAATTCTTTTTACAGGAATGCAACTACCTATACGGATCAGCTTTATTTATATCCGAATCCTGCAAGAAGTACAGTAAACCTGAACTTCAATTCTGAGACGGAAGGAGTTGTTTCGGTTCAGGTGATGAATATTACAGGCAAGCAAATGTCTATGCGTTCCGTTTTTGTAACGAATGGAATTAATGTAATCGGATTTGACGTTGCAGACTGGGGAAAAGGAATGTACTTTGTAAATGTTCGCGGAGCTCACATAATCAGAACTTTACGACTGGTTGTTGAGTAGGAGTTCATGCATGCCTTAATGCCTCTCTCACACTCAGTGGTTTCAAGGAGTGAGATTCTACAAACTTTTTCACTGTTTTCATGTCTGTATAAGCATATTGACGGAGCGCCCAGCCAATTGCTTTTTGATGAAAAAATTCTTTCGACTCCAGGTGAGGAAGGATCGACATAAATAAAAGATCTACATCAGTTTTATCACGATACTTCAATTGAAAAATCATTGCTGTCCTGTTGAGCCACATATTTTTGCTTTTCATCCATTCCATGGTTTTTTTTCTTTTTCTCTCCGGAAATTTCTGAAAATAGTATCCGACCAATGTGGAAGCAATGTAATCTACACTATCCCACCACGAATTGCTTACAATTAATTCTTCGAATAATTCAAGAATATTTTTATCCCATATTTTTTTGTTACGAAATAATAGTTCAAAAGCGAGATAATGCATTTCACGCTCCTTCTGTTTCCAGAGCCATTTCACGCCTTTTATCTGATCTTCTTGTGAAATATTTTTTAGCTGTGTTAAATATGGTTTAAGAATTTCCTTCCTGATTGGTTTTTTTATTCCAAAAAATATAAATTTATCCTTCATATAAGTCTGCATTGCTAATGAATTTACGTCTGAGGCATGTTGACTATATTCTTCGCGGATGCTTTTTAGGACATTTAATATTTCCATATTCGATTGTTAATTAATACAATTTATTGCGTTGCTCAATTCTTCGTTAAAGAGAATGAATTCCTGATTAAGGCTCGTGTTCAAAACATGTTTATACTGTTGTACAAATCAAACAGAGTTATGTATATTTGAGTTCTCTTATTTTTTACACCTAAAATAATTATTATGGCAAAAAGAAAACCAGGTCGTCCACCTAAGTCTGCGGGTCCCGGACGTCCACCCAAGCACAAAGGTCCGGGTAGGCCTCCCAAAGCCAAAGGTCCCGGAAGACCTCCTAAAGCCAAAGGTCCCGGAAGGCCTCCAAAGAAACGTGGTCCCGGTAGACCACCGAAAGCAAAAGGACCAGGTCGCCCACCACTGCACCGCGGACCAGGTCGCCCGCCACTGCATCGCGGACCGGGTCGTCCTCCACTGCATCGTGGGCCAGGTCGTCCACCTAAAAAACGCGGACCAGGACGTCCTCCTAAAGCTGAATCGATCAGACATTCCAAAGTATCAGCAAACGATCTCGGAAAGTTCATTGATTTGCAAAGTAAGATTTTAGATGTTCAGCGTGAAGTATACAAACGTACCGGACGCTTTGATTCAGAAATGCACAAACAATTCACCGAGAATTTCAGCAGTATTGATAAACTGATTTCAAACGTAGCCAAGTTTTTCGAAGCTTAACCGGTTCTACAGGAGCACGACCTGAGTACCAAAAAGAGCATGCATCAAAGCATGCTCTTTTTTTATGAATGATAAACTCTGCTCGATTGAATTTTTCCCTGTTTGATTTCGAGTACTTCAGCAATCATCATCGGATTTTCTCCTTCAACCGTCCTCAGATACTCCATCACTATCCTGTCTTCCGACGAAGTAAGAGTTTGCACAATGTAATGAAGTGTCGGTAATCGATGAAACGCATCTGCCCACCATTTTCTTAATTCATTTTTACCACTGATCCATCCTTCCGTTTCCGGTCTGCGTTGTTTTAATTTCGGACTGAAGTGTTTTGCGTCTTCAGCATACAATTCAAGCAAACCGTCCAGATCTTTTGTGTTAAAACAATCAAACCAGTTATAGGCGATCTCCTCGTTTGTCAATACATCTTTCATTTCTTTCATTTATTGAATGAATCAAATATAGAGCATTTCTTTTCATCCTTTATTAGTCTTGCCGGATCCTGATTATTGTCATTCTTCAAAAGAAGTAAATTTCTCTTTCAATCATTCTCAGCAAACAAAAATCAAAAAAGATTTTTCCATAAATTTTTGTTCTGATCATTCTAAAATACTCCTCTGTATTAATCATTCAAATGAAGAAATAGCTCATATTTATTCTGATGAAAGGGACCCGAAATGCAGCAGGTCGTGTGTAAAATGAATCAGTGAATTTAGAGGTGCTCTAAAATAATCAGATAAAAATGAGCATTTTAGCACTTTCTTTCAAAAATAATATGACCCGAGGCAACGCGCGGCAGTTTTGAAGCATTATTAGAGCAAGGACATGAAAGAATTCAGTTACAGTTTTATTCAGGAGTGTGAAAACGGGAACAAGCAGTCTCAGAAAATCTTGTTTGAGAAATTGTATGTCCCCATGTTCCGTACCTGTTTAAGATATGTGAATAATCAGTCGGATGCGGAAGATTGCCTCATGCGCGGCTTCCTGAAAATGTTCCAGAATCTTTCTTCTTTTCGCTTTGAAGGAGAACACAGTTTATTCGTTTGGGTGAGAAAAATTATGGTAAATGAAGCTTTGATGTTTCTAAGGAAAAGACATAATTTCTTTTTGTCTCTGGATGCGGAAGTTGAAGATGTGTCAATTCCGAGTGAAGTAATCATCAATATGGATGCGCAGGATCTGCTACAAAAAATTCAACAATTACCTACCGGATACCGTACCGTATTTAATTTGTTTGTCGTGGAAGGCTACTCACATCAGGAAATTGCTGTTGAGTTGGGGATCAGCGAAAATACTAGCAGGACACAACTTGCCAAAGCAAGAATGAAGTTAAAAAAAATGATTGAAGAAAAGGAGGTTCAAAATGCTTCATGCTGAAGATAATTTAATCAAAAACAAACTGGAAGAATCTGAACTTCTTCCGCAGGATTATCGTCCTGATCTGGAATCTAAATGGAATATCCTGGATACAGCTTTGAACAGCAATAAAAACAATATTGAATATTTCTCAATATTAAAAATTGGCATTGCTGCTTCAATACTATTCTTGCTCGGACTTGGCTGGTATCTGAATACCGTGAAAACAATCCGAACAAATAGCGCGGATACACCAATTGTATCTGTTCCGGATCAAAAACCGACGAACATAGCTGAGCCTTCTACAGAAACACCGAAACAGAATTTTATCGCGACTCTTCCTAAAGCACACAAAAATTTTCATCAGAAAAAAAAGAAAAGTAATTTACCTGTGAATGCTCCAACTATTGAGACGCAGGCAATTCTTCCTGACGCAACAACGGAGAATATTCCCGAACCCCAAACTTCAGATCAGCTTGCCGCTACATTACAAATGCAAAGCTCAGTGAAGTCAGCCCGATATGTTCAACTTGATTTCGGTACTGAGTCGGGTGAAATATCAAGAACCAGTGCAAATGCGGAACCAACATTTCGTGTACGCATCATTTCCACTGTTCCTCCTGAACTGAATTCTACTCCTCAAAATACATCCCGGCCAATTCGTTTGTTCAGCCGGTTCTAACCCTCTAAATCTAATATTATGAACTGTAAATTGCTTTTGGCAATAGGGCTGTCCTTTGCCCTTAAAGTTTCAGCCACCGCCGGTGATGAACCGCAAAAGTCTTCTTCGTTGAACGACACAATTATTTTTTCTCCAATACCAGATTCAAAGGTTCTCATCATCGGACCAGATATGCGTGAAATGCAACGCTACACAAAGCTGGATTCCATTAAAGTACTTTTTCTCGGTGATTTGAAAACCGCAAAGGAGCAACATACGTATCCTGAAGGTTCCAGACTCACACATTATTTTGTCCATCCAAACGGGAAAAGAAGAATCAAAGCTGAAAGTGCCGACTATCAGGAGCCTGAAGTTGATCTCGAAGCAGAGAAAAGATCGATGAGTTTGGAGCTTCCGCCTTTCGCATTTCTGTTACACGATCTGGAATCGGAAATAGATTGCGAGATTTATCTCAAAGATCCGGCACAAATTTCTCTTCTTGAATCAGTGAGTTTTACAGATGCTGTTAAATCTCTTGGAGAAAATAAAAAATCGATGCGTAAATTTTCACGTATTGATCTCGAAAAGGAAGGATCTTCCTGGAAACAAAAATTCGAATCAGGAAATGATCTGGATTATCTTGAAGTAACTCCTTCATTCGGATTCGGAATGATAGGCGGAGCCTGGAGCCCGATCATCGGAGCGAATATGAGTTTGAGATTTACAAATAAATACGGAATACCTTTTTTACGAACTGGTTTGGCAATGTATGGAAGAATGCTCGCGGATTATTCCCATAAGGAATTCAGTAATTTTAACAAAGTTGTGGAGTATGAAATGAATGTAATGTTGAATGTCGCTGGAAGAAAGGCTTCCAAACCAAGTTGGTTCGGACTTCAGGGAGGATTTTATTCAGCAGAGAAGAACACAAGTTTACGCGGAGCATTCAAAGCCGGATTCATTTGTGAAGGCTTTGGAAGTTTTAATTACGGTGTTGACATTATCAAACTAAAAAATAATCAAACCCTTTTAGGACTCTCCTTACGTTTTCCTTTCTGATAAAATGATGAAATGAAAAAGGCATCTTATCCGGATGCCTTTTCTTTTCTATTAATTTTTGATGAACTTTTGTAATGTTAAATTTTCTCCGTCATTCATCCGCATAAAATACATTCCGGCCTGCAGTTGATTTAAATCTAAAGTCACACGCTCAGAATTGAGAGATGCTGAACTTACATTCAAAACAATTCTTCCTGTTTCATCTAAAATTTCTAATTGCACTGCGGTTTTTTCTGATCCTGAGAAAGTAATGTTCAATTGATTCTGAACGGGATTGGGAGATAATTCAAATCCGTTCAAGTTTGTTGTTAATGATGATGTATTCAAGGGTGAATTTCCGGTCGTGCCAATTACATATTGCTGACTCAAAGACGCTGCATTGAAATGAATTGTTCCATTCAGACTACTTGCAGAAGTCGCAGAAGACCAGATACCCCAGTTCCCCACATCATTCGCATTTCTCAGATACAATTTCAAATTTGATGGATTACTTTCATCTTGTGAACTGATAATTCCTGCTCCAAGATTGAAATCAAATGTTCCTGTGAATGGATTGGGATTTCCATAATGATCCAAAACCCAGTAACCATACACATAATCAACACTCCCCGAAGGTTGTGTGCCGCCAGGTTCGCATTGGATAAAAGTCGCGACGACAGTATCACTTCCTGTCAGGCTGCCTACATTGACATCCAGACGAATTGTAGCAGGGTCAAAATTAAATGTTGAACAACAGGAGATAACTTTCAATTCACTGCTACCGATTCCGTATGGGCCATCTGTATAAACCCATGCAGGCAGAGTAGAGCCAGATAAAGTTCCGTTGTTGTTCATGCCGCTGAAATCTGCAGTACTGTTACCACTTCCTTCTGAAAATTTCCAATAACCAATAAGATGCTGTGTGGGTCCGGTAAAAGACAGTCGCATATCTTCTCGGATGGCAGTGATTGGCAACTGAACATTGAACACTTTCACTTCGTCGATATTCCCATAGAAATTGAAATATGTCTGATCCCATGGTGCAGAACCGATAATGAAATTGGTAGTTCCGGTATTTCCAATCGGAGTACTTCCTACAGAGGTAGAGAATACTTCATTTCCGTTGATATATCCTTTCATTGTTCCATTCACCAGAAAGCTGAATGCAACATGTGTCCATTCATTGGAGTTAATTTGTCCGGCACGGAAAAAAGTGAGTAAACCGCTGGTGTCTTTTATTTCACAGTACAATTTGTTGCTGTCAATTGCCAACTCGTAGCCTGAATTTGTAAAAGGATCAATGTTACCGGCAATTTTCTGATTCAGAGAAGCATCAAATGGATAGATCCAGGCTTCAACAGTAACTCCGGTTTCCGGATGTAAAGCAATTGCGGGACCACAATCAATGTATGAATTGAAGCCTGCGAAATTGAGGAGATGATCACATGGCACTGCTTTTAATATGCTTGGAGAAAGCTGAAGCAGCGAAATCAATAAACAAAACAAGAGGGAGAATTTGTTTCTATGTTTCATGTGTTTTCAGATCAGTGTGTGATAATTAATTTTTTTGTGAGTGAATGTGAACCTGATTTCAGTTGAAAGAAATATTCACCGGAGGGAAAATCAGTTGTATTAATCCATTGACTTTGATAACCTGCGGGAACCGTACGTCGTGCACTATTCCAGATTTGTGCACCTTTTAGATCAATCAAAGAAAATTCCAGCTCTGAAGCAATCGGCAAATAATAATCAGCGCGTGACTGATTGATCGATGGGTTCGGATAAGGAGTATACAACTGTGGTGTGGAAACGATAGCATTGTAAACAACACCTGGAACAGAAGCAACTACGTTCGTGTCTAAGATCACATTTTCATCGCCGGGCAGGTAATAAGTATAACTGAAAAAAACCAGCATCATTTCGTCTGTCGTAGCTTCACCTACATAAACAGGTTGAGGCGGATTATTCGGATTTTCCGGATTGTTTATCGTGTTGTCATAAAAAGCACTTGAATACAGTGTAGTCCCATTTGGAATTTTCAACAATCTTGGAAAATGATACATTCCTTGCCAGTGAAAATCCCATTCCGGAATGTCAATGAACGGAATGGTGTCATTCGCTGGTGTTACACCGTAACTCCGGATACTTCTTCCGATCAGATGCATGTGTGGTCCGACAGCCAATGCTGTAATATCAAATCCTACCTGATAATGCGCGGTGAAAGTTCTTGTTTGATTCGCCGGAATAAACAGCGGTCCGTTATCAAGAGCATAGTGATTCAAGGGTGCATCAATGGAAACCTCTCGCTGGAAATTAGACGTGAGCTGGAACCGTATTTGTGTACTGTCCACCTGATTCACTATACCACGAGGATAGTGAATTTGTAAAATGATGCTGCTGTTTGCATCCATACCAATGCCCATTCCATTCGGAAGATATTCTGCTTCCTGTCCGGGCACCCACACTCCGATCAATTTGGAATAAGCTGATCCTGTTCCTCCGAAATTGGTGTAGCCCGGTTGTGGATCAGCTGCATCAAGTTGAGCCGGAACAGATGAAGTGTCTGAATAAATTAACACATGATGCACAACAGATCTGTTGCCCGGAATAGCTTCCAGTGCAGTAATGTACTTATGCAAGGAAATTCCGGTTGGCAAAACAAAACAACGATACAAATCGGTGTTGGGTGTATTCACTGTGTATGGAGGAATCTGTACAATGAGGTCGGGATTTGTCAGTTGAGCAATTCCGGAGAATACCGGAGCTGAAGGTTCCTGCAAACTGTCGCCCCGTGGTGTGCCATTGTTCATCCAGGCATTGATTTCATTAACTTCCTGTACTGACAATACACGTTGATGTGCAAAACCGGAATAATTTTCATCCGGCGGCCATGGCGGCATTGATTTATCATTCACAGCATCTACAATGTCCGATGCATTGTCAACCGCATCCTGATAACTCATCAGAGTGAATGGTGCAATACCATTGGCATTGTGACATTTTGAACAGTTGCTGTAAATGATATTTGCAACAGATCCCGACCAGGTTTGAGCCTGAGAGAGGAATGGCAGAAAGAGTAGAGGGAGTAATTTTTTAATCATGCGAATAGGTCTTGGCTCGAAAATAAGAAGAAATTTTCTTAGTTTGAAGAAAGCCTTGGTAAAATACAACAAGCTGTATGCTTGTATTTAAAGCATATCAACTAAGGTCGGAAGGATATCAGAAAAGTTCTGCAAGCATGCAGCGCGCTCCACCACCACCCAATGTTTCAATTGCTTCAATATCGCAATGTAACAATGTACAGGTTTTCCTCATCGTTGTTTTTTGTTCAGTTGTGAAGTGATGATAGGCATTGGATGACATAATTAAAAAATGCTCACCTGTATTGTTTTGCAATGCAAGACAATTTCCACAGAAATGATTCATCTGATCGAAACTTATATCAAGTATTTCTCCCTGATTTTTATGCAGTGATTGTATAACAGATTGTTTTTCGCTTTCATCCGGAATCGAGGCAGAACAAATAATTGCAAATGAATCCGCGATGGTTAACAGTACATTCGTATGATAGATTGCCTGCTTGTTCTGATCCGCGGCATGAAAACAGATCAGCTCAAAGCTCATTTCTTTTGCCCATTCTTCCAATGCGGATTTGTTCGTACGTTGTGAAAGGGCAGCATACGCGATTTTATTCCTGTGATCCAATACCAAACTTCCGGTTCCTTCCAGATATTGATCCTTTTTCTCAAACGCTGAAAAATCGATACAATTCGGATAATAAATTGAAAGTTGACGGATGATTTCCTGTCTTCTTTCCAGCCTCCGGTTTTCGGCTTTCATCGGATATAAAACGATTCTGCCACCAGAATGAGTGGAAAACCAATTGTTCGGAAATATCGCATCAGGGGTATTCAGTTGGTCCGTCTGATTATATACCACCACCTCAATTCCATGCGACGTAAGTATGTTTTTCAGGTTGGAAAATTCTTCATTGACTTGTTCCTGCGTAAAATTGAAACCTGTTTGTTCTTTTTGAAAATAATTATCTTCTGCTGTTTCCGGATTGGAAATAAAATTTCTTGGTGCAACCATCAGCACTTTACCGGCAAGACTATTCATGGCGCATTATATTATTTAAATGTAATTACAGGAATAGAGAATCTTGAGTTGAAAAGAAAAATGATTCAAATTTTTTCCGGGATGTGAGTGTTCATTTTGCATCAAGATTATTGTGCCAGCTTGATAATCTTGTAGGCATACTGAGCGGATTCATCGTTGATTTTTAAACAATACATTCCTTCAGCAAAATCATGCAATTCAAGTTGAATATCCTGAGTGTTAATGATATTTCTAGTATAAATCAAATTGCCTGCTATTGAATAAACAGATACATTCCAGGTTCCACTACCAATCTTCATTTTGTGAATGTTGATTGTATTCACAAATGGATTTGGAGAAATACCGTAATGCTGAAAAAGCAGATCTTCAATTCCGGATACATCAACGTGTAAGGGACTTGATTCTGCAGTACATCCGTTTGCGTCTGTAACCTGTACATAATAATCTCCACTGCTTAACACAGTATAGGAGGAACTGTCGGCACCGGCAATAATTCCGGATTGAACATTAAACCATTGATAGGTAACCGCCGGAGTAGAAGTGAGTGTATTTCCAACCTGACTTACTACGGGAATAGCGGCAGATTGAACCTGGATGTAATTCACAATGGAACGGGTTTTCATACAGGTTCCGTTGTTCACAGTCAAGGTTACCGGAAAAGTTCCGGAAGATGCATAACAGATGTTCGATGGAGTTGCAGTTGTATCGGTCGCGGGTGATCCTCCGGAAAAGAACCATGACAAAGAAGAAATTGTTCCCGCCGTCAGATTGCTGAATGATGTACATTCTCCGGTACACAAAAGTGAATCAACTGATGTAAACAATACTTCGGGTGAAGGAAGCATGGTTACCGCCAATGTTTGTTCCAATGTATCACTGCCGGCTCCGTTGTTCACGATCAAGGTTACAGGATAATTCCCCGGCTCTACAAAACAAAACGGATCCGGACTGGAACCGGATTGCAGAGCATTCACTGCACCCGGACAAGACCACGACCATTGTATCGGACTGCCTTGTGACAAATCAGAAACAGAAACACAACTTGTATCACAGCCTTCCGACAATCCATTGATATTAAAATTCGCAACCGGACCGCTTAGATTGACGGTAGTTGAAGTGGCACTGCATCCATTGCTGTCGGTCGTCACTACATAATAGTCGGCGCCGGAAGAAGCTGTGAATGTACTTTGTGTGGCTCCGGGAATCAATCCATTTTGTACACTGTACCATTGATACGACTGAGCAGCAGAAGAAGTAAGCTGGTTCCCATTTACCGTAATTGTTGGAACAATGGGTGTATGCACTTCGATATATGAAGTGATTGTTCTGCTTGAACTACAGGAACCATTGTTCACTGTAAGTGTGACAGAATAATTTCCATCATTTGCATAACACACAGAAGAAGGATTGTTGTTTGATGAGGAGCCGGGATTTCCTCCCTGGAATGACCAGTCACTTGAGCTGATACTTCCTGAAGTCTGATTTAGAAAACTGATACATTCTCCTTCACACAATGCAGTATCGCTTGCACTAAATGCAACAGTTGGCCTTGGCAATACATTCACCTGAATTTGTTGTGATGTGGAACTTGAACCAATTCCGTTACTCACAGTGAGCGTCACAGTATATGTACCTGAAGCTGTAAAACAGAATGGGGCAGGAGTACTTCCTGTTTGTGAAGGATTGATTGCAGCCGGACAAGACCACGACCATTGACTTGGATTGCCGGTTGAATTATCGCTTAACTGAACACAAGAAGTATCACACGCGGTCGAATTTGATACAACAGATATGGATGCTGTCGGACCGGCAACATGGCTCACTCCTGATTGTCCCTGACATCCATTCATATCGGTGGTTACAACATAATAATCTCCGGGCTGTGTAACAGTATAACTAACCTGGGTGGCTCCCGGAATAAGTCCGTTTTGTACACTGTACCACTGATAACTTTGTGCAGTGGATGAGGAAAGAATATTTCCATTGACACTAATTGTTGGTGTAGAAGGACTATTTACAGTAATATAATTCGTTCGTGTTGCACTCGCGGAACAAATTCCATTGCTTGATGAAAGTGTGACGCTATAATTTCCCGAAGTAGAATAACAAATCGATGGAGGAGTAGAGGCGTTGGAAGTGGATGGAGAACCTCCGGGAAAATTCCACATCTGCGAGGAAACTGTTCCGGTGCTCTGGTTGTTGAATGAAATGCAGTCACCCTGACAAAGAACAGAGTCAGTAGTTGAAAACTGAACATGTGGTCTCGATGTAACTGTGACAGCTATATTATTGGTGACAGAATTTGAGCCGTTGGAATTACTCACAGTCAACGTAATCGGGAAAGTACCTGAACTTACAAAACACAAAGGTGCAGGACTGGACGAGACTTGAGGTGAATTGATCGCGTTCGGCGACGACCAGGTCCATGTCGAAGGATTTCCGGTGGA
The DNA here is from genome assembly GCA_937871435.1 of uncultured Bacteroidota bacterium. Taxonomy (GTDB): domain Bacteria; phylum Bacteroidota; class Bacteroidia; order AKYH767-A; family 2013-40CM-41-45; genus JADKJP01. Next base: position 15,876 of record CALMQM010000113.1, read on the forward strand.
AGCATCACTCAAGGAAACACAAGCTGTGTCGCAGGAGTTAGAAGGAACTGAGCTCGTAAATACGGCAACAGGTTGAGTGGTTGAAGGAACTGACAACTCAATGTCATCTATGGCGAAGGAAGGATCATTGCCAATTCCATCATCGTTATTCATCCAGCGAATAGCCAGTCTGAAATTGGGAATATTTTCGCAGATATTTGGAAGAATGGAAGAGAAAGAAGTCCACAATCCCTGAGGCTGACAAGTGAAAGGAGTTTTAGGAGTGTTAGTAAATCCAAGCCAGCTTGCTCCTCCATCAATACTGAATTCAATTATTGCATCATCAAGAGAATTTTGTCCGAGTTCAATGTATTTGAAATGAAGAGAAATATTTGTTTTACCTACAGTACTTATCAGAGGAGAGATTGCTCTTTTATTCGTCGTCGGATCTTCACCTGAAATTGAAGAAGGTCCTGCATTATAAGCTGCTCCACAATCACCGGTCGGACAGGTAATGCAAATTGAACAGGGAACACTTCCGACATGAAGTGTCGCATTGTTTCCGCAGGAAGCGCCGCAAGAACCTACAGCTTCTCCGTTTTCCGAACAACTTACAAACCACTGATTCGCAAAAGCACCCGGTGGAGTGACATCAACTACTGACCAACTTCCATTGATACCGGTGTATGTATCAGCATTGCAATTGTCAGTACAGCCATTATTAAAATCTTCCGACCAGATAATGGTTTGTCCATGTGAAACAAATGGGAATAAGAGTATTAGAATAGCTATCCGGATCGTAGGCATAGAATTAGTTGAATTTTCAAATTTAACCAATTCGCTGAATTTTACCAATGTGTACAGGAAGCTAAAAAGCATGACAGTTGCTTGGATTTTGTCATGAATAACTGCTATAAAATGTAAGATATTTCTTAACTATTGAAGAATTTACATTCGGAATTCTGTTTCAGACTTAATGAAAGAGGGAAGCAGAAATTCATTAAGCGGATTGTTTCGGTTTTGCATTTTAAGTCAGTTGCTTATCGGATATTTTAAAAAATGTGGATGAAATCTTACAATGTAAGATTGGAAGGGTTATCCATACACGCGTATTGCTCTTTCGTTGTATTCTTAGAAAAAATAAAACGATGAAAAGCGAACCCGTAGTAACCTACAATCATATGGAGGAGGATGATCAGGGGCAACTTTCTGAAAATTTTCAGGATGCGAAAGCGGAGATCCCTATCAGTCTTTATATGATTCTTATTGTTGATGCCATCCTTGTTTCAGCAATCGTATTTTTCACCTTTACGGTGATTTTTTAAAACACACCAACGCACAATTCATTGAAGAGCCCGGGTAATTCCGGGCTTTTTGTTTTCTGGCATAGCTTTTAGGGAAACGACAGGTGATAGCTTATTTTCTTAGGAATGCTGTTCAATTCATTCCGTTTTCTATTTTTGTAGGGATACCAAAGAACATTCCCTCTTACATGAAAAAATCATTACTCCCCCTGCTTGCAGCGATCCTTGCCTGTTATGGCAGCTTTGCTCAAATTACCGCGACCAGTTTCTCTACAGGTTTTACCAGTCCTGTTGATATCAAAAATTGTGGCGACGACCGTCTCTTCATTCTTGAACAACCCGGCAGAATTCAAATTATCGATACCAATGGCGTCAGAAACTCATATCCGTTTTTAAACATTGTATCAAGGGTCATTACAAGCAGTGAACAGGGTTTGCTCGGACTGGCATTTGCTCCTGACTTTGAAACGAGTGGATATTTCTACGTGAATTATACCGCGAGACCCAATGGAGACACACGTATCTCCCGTTTTCATGTGAGTGCAACGAATCCCGATTCAGTAGATCCTGCAACAGAAGAAATTTTACTCACGATCTGGCAGCCTTATTCCAATCACAACGGAGGACATCTTGCTTTTGGTCCCGATGGCTACTTATACATTGGCACAGGAGATGGCGGCTCTGGTGGTGATCCGGAAAATCGTGCACAGAACAAGGATTCATTATTGGGAAAATTTCTGCGCATCGAAGTAGATCCTTCCATTCCTACATATAAAATTCCACCATTGAATCCTTATGCATGCAATGCGCTTCCGGGAAGAGAAGAATTGTGGTCAATAGGAAGTCGCAATCCTTGGCGTTGGAGCTTCGACAGAATCACAGGTGATCTCTGGATTGGTGATGTCGGACAAAATGCAGTGGAAGAACTCGATTTCCAACCGGCCTGGGCAGCAGGGGGAAGAAATTACGGATGGCGCTGCTGGGAAGGAACATCACAATATGCTTCAGACCCGACATGTCTGCCATTGCAAAATTATACCAGCCCGATTTACACCTATACACACACGAGTGGAAATTGTTCCGTGACCGGTGGTTATCGTTACCGCGGAGCAGCACACAATGATATGTGGGCGAAATATTTCTTTACCGATTATTGTTCTTCCAGTATCCGTTATGTAGAAGTTGATTCACTCGGAGCATACAATATAACCAATCTTGGTAATATCGGACCGGTAAATGTATCTTGTTTTGGTGAAGACAAATACGGTGAATTATATTGTGGTGGAGTAGGGAATGGAATTATCTACAAATTCAGTTCCGCTGATTGTACACCTTCCGCTTATATCAATGGTGGTGTAGATACTGTGATTGATTGCGGTTTTGGTGAAGCATTGTTGAGTGTGCCTGCCGGAAAGGGATTCAGTTACGAATGGAGTTTCAATGGTACTCCTTTGCCAGGTGCTACTCAGTCCTCTTACCTCGCAACTCTTCAGGGGACCTATGCGGTTACAGTAACAAGCACAACGGGATGTACAAATTCCGGTTCTACCTTTTTTACCAATACGACTCCTTTCACACTCAGTTTCGCCGGACTTGATACATTGTATTGTGTGTACAACAATCCTGTGAATTTGCAGCCCTCTGTCCTTGGTGGATATTTCACAGGAGATGGAATGAACTGCGCAACATTTGATCCTGCTGCTGCTGGAATTGGTACGCATGTGATTACCTATAAATATCATACTTCACAAGGTTGCAATTACGAAGCAAGTCAGACAGTAAGAGTGGATGCATGTTTGGGAATTACTGATAACACCTGGCTGAAAACAATTTCTTTGTATCCGAACCCGAACAGTGGTTCATTCACACTCGGAATATCCAGCGATCGTGACAAGGAATTAAAAGTTGAAATTTGTAACATGCTTGGACAAACAGTTTATTCTGAAATAATGCAGGTTACAAAAGGTATGTCCGGTAATGCTGTGAATACTGAACTTTCCAACGGTGTCTACTCTGTGAGACTTAATGACGGAGTTTCAAGTGTCACCCGCACATTTATTGTCAGGAAATAATTTATCATGAAAAAATTAGTAGTTACAGGAATCATGATACTGATCATGATTTCTGAGGGGCTGTCTGTATTCGGCCAACAACCATTTGCTGTTTATTTACAGCCTTCAGTTTTGAATATTCCAGCTACTCATTCCGGAGCATTTGCCAGTAGAAATGGAAAATGGTTTTTTATTGGTGGGCGGATTGATGGATTGCATATCATGCAGGCAATGCAGGCATTTCCTGCATATGGCAGGAACGATTCGATTTATATAGTAGATCCTGTTTTAAATACTCATGTTTCATTGGATGCGACTTTACTTGCTCCGGATATTTACCAGGCAGTTACTTCCTCAAACATGCAGTATTATCAGGACGGATCGCACCTTTATATGATAGGAGGTTATGGAAGAATGGCTTCCCAAAATACATGGATTACTTTCCCGTCGCTCATTTCAGTTGATCTGGATTGTCTCTTATCTGCAGCTGCTTCAGGAACTTCTCCTGTTTCATGTTTCAGGCAAATCATTGACACATCCATGGCGGTGTGTGGTGGAATGCTTGAGAAAATTGACAGCACCTATCAACTTGTATTCGGACATCGGTTCGATGGACAATATGCAAGAACTACCGCGATGGGTATGTTTACACAACAATACACAAATGAAATTCGCCGGTTTGTAATACACGACGATGGAATGAATCTTTCTATTTCCAATTATACTACATTATCAGATACGACTGTTTTTCATCGTCGCGATTTCAATCTCGTACCACAGATTTTTCCCTCTGGTGAATATGGTCTGACGGCATTTGGTGGTGTTTTTCAGAAAAATGCTGATCTGCCATATCTGACTCCGATAGATATTACTGCAGGTAATGTTGTTCATCAGTCAGGATTCAACCAAAATCTGAGTCAATATACTTCGGCTGTAGTTCCTGTTTATGATTCCGTATACAATGAAATGCACACATTGTTTTTTGGAGGAATGAGTCTGTACACCCTGGATACCACTACTCAGACATTGGTGCAGGATACCGCGGTGCCTTTTGTGAATACAATAAGTAAAATTACACGTGATGCCACAGGTACATTACATGAATTTAAATTACCTGAAGACATGCCGGGATTAATCGGCAGCAATGCACTGTTTATCCCTGAAAATAATCTGTCATTGTTTGACAACAGGATTATATTGCTAAACCATCTGAATGGTCTTACAAGAATAGGATATATTGTTGGAGGTATACAAAGCGATCATCCAAATATTGGTTTACTCGATCCGGAAAGTATGAGTCGCCCCAATGCGCAGGTTTATGAAGTTTACCTTGACAAGAATGTAAGTTCCACAAATGAGATTCTGATCCGCAATACAATTAATGATCTTGCTGTTTATCCCAATCCGGCAAAAGATAAATTTGTTATTGAATTTTCTGTGCGGGACAATTCAAAAACTAACATTGATCTTTTTGATCTTAACGGCAAATTTATCCGTTCATTTTTATCAGAAGAAAAACTGAGTGGGAAACAGAGTTATCAATTTTCTTTGCATTCCATTAAACCGGGAGCCTACCTGTGCAGAGTGCAATCAGGGGAATCTGTAAAAGGAGTTCAATTGATCATCGGGAAATAATGAGAGGCAGATTTCTGTGAGAGAATAAATCGGACTGTTCATGCTTACTTCGGAGCATACCGAATCAGCAAAGCTGCAATGCCGGCAAAAATGATGTTCGGAATCCAGATTGCAACCAAAGGAGGTATCGAACCGTTGATGGCAAATGTATTGCTGACCTGCATGAATAAAATGTAGGAGAAACTCAATGTAATTCCCAATCCGAGTTGTGCGCCGATTCCACCACGAACTTTTCTGCTCGACAATGACACTCCGATTAACATGAGGATGAAGGTGGAGAATGGAACTGCAAGTCGTCTGTATTTTTCGATGAGGTAAGCATTCACATTTTCCGAACCCTGACTTCTTTCTTCCTCGATAAATCTGTTTAATGCAGGAGTATCCATTGCTTCAATGATATTTAATCTGCGTTTAAAATCTCCGGGTTTAATCGAAAGCGTGGTATCCATTTTTTGTCCGGAACTCAGTTTTTCATGAAAGCCATCAATTGAACGAATGAAATAATTTTCAATTCTCCATTTCGATGAAGTAGAATCCCAAACAATACGATCTGAATTTAAAAACCATGTGCGCTTCCCGTTTTCAATTTTTTCAAGAGAAAAACGATAACCAATATTGTCAATATTGTTATAACTCTCAAGGTACATGTAAGTTCCCGGACTGATCTGCCGGTGAAGATTTCTGTCTTTAAATTCAACCGGATTTTTTATGTATTGATTTTCGAAAGCGAGTTTAATTTTGTTGGAATGTGGAATCACCCATCCGTTAAAATAAAAAGAAAGGAGAGCAAGTGCGGAACAGGCAATGAAATAAGGATAAAGCAGCCTTCTGAAACTGATTCCACTGTTCAGGATCGCAACAATTTCTGTATTCGCGGCGAGTCGTGCCGTAAAATAAATAACAGAGATGAATACAAACAGATACGCAAAGAGATTCGCGAAGTAGGGGATAAAATTAAAATAGTAATCAAAAATGATTTTACTTAACGGAGCTTTTCTTTCAATGAAGTCATCCAGCTTTTCTGATATATCAAAAATCACCGCGATCAAAATGATCAATGCCAGGGAAAAGAAAAATGTTCCCAGAAATTTTCGGATGATGTATCTGTCGAGGATTTTAAGCACTCAGTAGGTTGGTTGTTGGTTGTTGGTTGTTGGTTGTTGGTTGTTGGTTGTTGGTTGTTAGTGCCTGGTGGTATGTACTTAATATTACTTATTAAATTTATAAATTCTGATCCTCTAACTCAGAACTCATAACTCAAAGCCTTCTTCCCAGAACCCCAACTATTCCATCCTTCCACTGCCGGAATGTTCCCTCCAGAATTTTTGTTCTTGCTTCAGTTACCAACCAGAGATAGAATGCCAGGTTATGTAACGTAGCGATTTGTGCACCCAAAATTTCTTTACTGATGATGAGGTGGCGAAGATAGGCTTTTGAATAATAGTGATCCACATAGGAAGTTCCTTTCTCATCCAAGGGACTGAGGTCATCTTTCCATTTTTCATTTCGGATATTGATAATACCCTGACTTGTAAAAAGCATGCCGTTGCGAGCATTGCGTGTAGGCATTACACAATCAAACATATCAACCCCTAATGCAATTCCTTCCAGAATATTGATTGGTGTACCAACACCCATGAGGTAACGAGGTTTGTCATATGGAAGTATATCACATACAAGTTCTGTCATTTCATACATCATCTCGGCAGGTTCTCCGACGGAAAGTCCTCCGATCGCGTTTCCTTCCCGTTCCATCGAAGCGATAAACTCCGCGGATTCTTTTCTTAAGTCCGAGAATGTGCTTCCCTGAACGATCGGAAATAAAGTCTGAGAATAACCGTAGAGTCCTTCCGTTGCATCAAATCGTTTGCAACAACGTTGCAACCAACGATGAGTCATTCCCATACTTGTTTTCGCGTAACGATGATCACAAGGGTAGGGCGTACATTCATCCAAAGCCATCATAATGTCGGAACCAATGCTTCGCTGTATGTCGATCGCCCGCTCCGGTGTGAAGATGTGTTTGGAACCATCAATATGTGAACTGAATGACACACCCTCTTCTTTTATTTTCCTTCTGTCCGCCAAAGAATAAACCTGATACCCGCCACTGTCGGTGAGAATGGGTCTGTCCCAATTGATAAACTTATGCAATCCTCCCGCCTGTTCCAGCAAACCGGTGCCCGGTCGAAGAAAAAGATGATATGTATTTCCTAAAATGATCTGGGCTTTGATGTCATTTTTCAGTTCAGGTTGTTGAACAGCTTTTACTGTTCCACCTGTACCCACCGGCATAAAAATGGGAGTCAGTATTTTTCCATGATCTGTTGTAATCTCTCCCGCTCGAGCCTTGGATTCAGAATCAGTTTTATGAATGTTGAAAAGCATTTTTTTTTGAAGAGTGAATGGTGAAGTGAGAACGGTGAAGTGTGAACTGTGAAGAGTGAATGTTTTTCTATTGTCCCGCAGAGTATCTCGATTAAACTAATTAACCCCTCCGCCTAATACCTAATACCTAATACCTAATCAAAGCTTCATCAACAAACGAGCGTTAATATCTCCGCAAATATAGAGACTTTGATAGGAAGGCTCTGGATACATTTGTAGAAAGTGAATCAGATTGATTAATTTTTAAAAGACTCAATGATCCTGATAAAAGGACCGGTGACGGATCTCTTGTTTTTATTACTTAGTTGTGTGACCTTCATTCAGTTCTGGGTGTATTGGGTGACTTACCGCCGGCTCGCTTTTTACAAAGAGGAAAAAGGAAATGTTGGTACTGAGCCTGTTTCGATCATCATTTGCGCGAAGAATGAAGCGAACAATCTGCGGAAAAACCTGGAGGCTGTATTGGAGCAAGCCTATTCTGAATATGAAGTGATTGTAGTCAATGATTGTTCCTGGGATGAAACTGCTGAATACCTCGAAGAGATGGCAAGCCGTTACACTCATCTCAAAATTGTGACCATCAAAGAGCAGGAAAAATACCGTCATGGAAAAAAATTCGCATTGACGCTGGGAGTGAAGGCAGCAAAGTATGAACTCTTGTTGCTGACTGACGCGGATTGTATTCCTGCATCCAAAAACTGGCTGGCTCTCATGCAAACTCAATTCAATAAAGAAACTGAGATTGTTCTGGGTTATGGAGCATATCAAAAGTTGCCGGGTTTTCTCAATAAACTCATTCGCTTCGATACTTTTCTAATCGCGATGCAATACCTGAGTTTTGCTCTGGGAGGAAATGCCTATATGGGAGTTGGAAGAAATCTTGCGTACAGGAAATCACTCTTTTTCCGCAACAAGGGTTTTGCCAAACACAATCATATTTTTTCAGGAGATGATGATCTGTTCGTAAATGAAAACGCGACTAAGCACAATACCAAAATAGAAGTGAACCAGGCTGCGTTTACTTATTCCAGTCCCAAGACAACTTTTGGAAGCTGGTTTAGTCAGAAACGCCGTCATATGAGCACAGGAAAGCATTATAAAGGGCAACACAAAATTCAACTATTCCTGATTTCGACTTCTGGAATTATGTTCTATTTGTTGTTAATTGCCTTACTATCATTGCGTTTCGAGTGGAGAATACTGGTATCTTTATACGCAGGACTCTTGTTGCTCAAACTTCCGGTTTTATGGAAAAGTGCGGTTCGTCTCCAGGAGAAAGATCTGTTTTTCCTGTTCCCTATTCTTGAACCTGTGCATACAGCTTTGCAACCGGTTATCTATATATCAAACATGTTTACAAAACAAAAAGCATGGAAGTAAATCCCAACCTCTCTGAAAAAGCACAAGTAGACTTCAAGCTCGTGCAACTCGCCGTTAAAGGTGATCAAAAAGCCTATGCGGAGCTGATGTCTCGCTACAAAGATTCCATTTACTTCATGCTGTTGAAAATGGTCAACAACCGTGACGACGCGGATGATTTAACGATAGAAGCGTTCGGTAAGGCCTTTAAAAATCTGCATCAATACACTCCGGACTTTGCATTTAGTACCTGGCTTTTCAAAATTGCTACGAATAATTGCATTGATTTTATCCGCCGCAAGAGGAAGTATACATTTTCTATTGATAAAAATATGGAGAATGACAGTGGACAGGAAATGCAATTCGAAATCAAATCTCCGATGCTGGATCCGGAAGAGAAGATGATCAAAAAGCAAAAGGCTATTCTGATGCGAGATGTGGTGGAGAAATTAAAACCTCGATACAAGAGACTGGTCGAGTTGCGTTATTTTCAGGAAAGATCATATGAGGAAATTGCAGACGAACTCAAACTTCCTCTTGGCACAGTGAAAGCACAATTGTTCAGAGCACGTGAGTTTCTGTATCAGATCCTGAAGAATCAGGAAGAGCAGATATAAAGTAATATTATTTCACGCGAAGGCGCAAAGGACGCAAAGGATTAATAATCTTTGCGCGCTTTGCGCCTTCGCGTGAAAAAAAGAATTCCGCATGCACTTTGAATACTCAGACATTATCCTTCACTATTTCCCTTCTCTTTCTGAAAAGCAACAGAAGCAATTCAATATGCTTGGATCGCTCTATAAAGAATGGAATGAAAAGATCAATGTGATCTCCCGAAAGGATATTGAAAACCTTTACATCAACCACGTGCTGCATTCCCTTGGCATCGCGAAAGTGATCAGTTTCGTACCAGGAACAAGTGTGTTGGACGTAGGAACCGGCGGAGGTTTTCCGGGTATTCCTTTGGCAATACTTTTTCCGGAGGTACGCTTTCATCTGGTGGATTCCATCGGGAAAAAGATTACAGTAGTAAAGGAAATTTCCGCGGCTCTTGGACTTCAAAACCTTCAGGCTGAAAAAACAAGGGTGGAGGATGTCAATGAGAAATTCGATTTTGTGGTTTCGAGGGCTGTTACGACATTGTCTGAATTCTATGGCTGGGTATACCGGAAAATTAAACCGGGTGGAAAAAATGCCCTTAAAAACGGAATTTTGTACCTTAAAGGAGGAGATCTTGAGAAGGAAATTAATGAGCTCGGAAAAGCAAGCCTGATTTTCGATCTGAACAACTATTTTCAGGAGGAATTCTTCGAAACAAAGAAAGTTGTTTATATAAGTATCTAATAATCAGCAGTTAAGTGTAATATCTTCTTTTACATCAATATTTGTTCTGAAACAAAAATAGTATACCTTTGCCATCCTGATTTTTAGGCTTAAAACCGCTAATACCCATGAAAAGGACATATCAACCGTCGAATCGTCGCAGAAAGAACAAACACGGATTCCGTGAGCGCATGAGTACAGCCAATGGCCGTCGTGTCCTTGCAGCACGTCGTGCACGTGGTCGCAAGAGACTTACCGTATCTGACGAAAAATAATCTTTCTATAGTACAATCTTATTGAAGATGCTGGTTGATTCCAGCATCTTTTTTATTGTCCGAAACTCTGCTTTCAATTTCTGTCGCCACTTTTTCTTTGAGCAGATTGTGGCCCATTTCCAGAATATCGAGTGAGTAAGGAACATCCAGCCCTCGGATAAATTTTTTGCCCAAGCTTGCGGGAATGATTGTGTCATGCTTGCCAAAAAAAAGATGTAGGCTAACCTGGTTTTCTTCCAACGCAATTTTGACAAGGTAGGGGTCGGGCATAATGCCGCGGAAGATCATCCAGACATTATACACTTTCTGACGTTTTTCTGCCGTATCAAAATTACTCTTCGCGAATTTGTATTGTTTGTCTCCCACCAGTTTCATTCTGTTTAACATTTCCGCAAACCTGAAAAAGCGATCAGGATTTTTTACCGCGCGTTTGAAGAGCCGCATTCCAATACTCCAATGGGTAAGGAAAACGTACCACCGGCTTAGTTTGATTCCATCAGGTGCCAGAAGTATTACACGATTCAGTTGCTCCGCGAAATCAATGCAGAGTTGTAAAACGATTTTACCTCCCAGACTGAATCCCATTAATGAAAAACGGGTGGCATTGAAGTGGGAAAGAAATTCCTGAAACAATTCTTTCAGATCCTTCTGAACAAATCCGGGTTTTAAAAGTCCTTTCTCCGTATAGCTTTTACCATGGAAAAATAAATTGATGGCCACCAACGTATATCTCTTTCCAAGAGCTTTCTCAAAACAAGCAAAATCTTCCGCATCATTGTCGAAGCCATGAAAAGCAAACAGCAATTCAGGCCCGTCACCAAATGTGATGTATTCCCAGTGATATCCATTCTTAGAAATGATTCCGGATTTCTCCGGATTGGAAGATAGGATTTCAACTTTTTGTTCTTGATTCACTGATTGCATGATAAAAAACGGAATCTGAACCCAACAGATTATTCAGATGCAAATTAGCTATAAATAGCAGATAAAGAAATAGGGAGGTAGATCCGGCCATTTCAGTGGGGATTTATTGCATAAACGTCACTTCGAAAATGAAAGCTGGAAATGATTAGTAGTCCTAAAAAGAAATATCATACAGTATACGCGCTTTCCTTTGCTGGAGTTTTCCCGGTTAAAAAGTAAGTAAGGATTTCACCTTTCCCTTTAACTTGTATCAAACCTCTTTTTTCAAATTCAAAATGATCTTTGCATTGATGATAAAATTCATCACTAACCTGAATTCTATTCGCGCAACCGGAAGATTCCAGCCTTGACGCAATATTCACAGTGTCTCCCCACAAGTCGTAGGTGAATTTTTTCATACCTATCACTCCCGCGGCGACAGTACCGCAATGTATCCCGATGCGAATGTCCATATCATACCCGTTTTTCAAATTACAGGCATGAAATGCGTTTAACATGTCAAGGGAAAATTCAGCCATAACCAGGGCGTGATCTGTAATTTTATCGGGAACTCCGGCTGCAACCATGTAAGCATCACCAATAGTTTTTATTTTTTCTAACTGATATTTTTCAACCAACGCATCAAACTCAGAAAAATAATTATTCAGAATAAGTACTAATTCTTCAGGATTAATTTTTTCTGAAAAATGAGTAAAGCCAACCAGGTCTGCGAACAGAATAGAAGCTTCCGGAAAACGTTCAGAAATAATTTCGGAGCTTTCTTTGAGCTTACTGGCTATTTTCCTGGGAAGAATATTCAATAATAGCAATTCGGATTTCTCATTTTCTTTATCGAGTTGTTCTTCTGATTTATTTCCGGCATAGTTGAAATGCGCGCCGAGAATACCAACACATATAAACGCGAAAAGTAAATTGGATCCTTTTAGAAATGTGAGATAGGATGGCTCTAACTGAATGGATGTAACATGTGGCTGAAAATAAAATAGGATGAACATGTAACTGATCAAAGGCATTAGAAAAATCAAAATCTTAATAAACAAATGCCATTTCGGCATAATGAAAGGAAACAAGGCCACCACCAATAAGTAATGCTGAAAACCCGATTCAATTCCTAAGAGATACGTCGCCAGCAATTGATGTCCTACAATTTCAATCATCGCAGTTGATGTTGTGAGCAAGTGATATCCTTTCCGGTTGATTAAAATGCAGAAGAGAAAAAAAGGCACGCTGAACAGATTGAAATAGAAGAGGGGCTTGACCGGAATAAGAAAAAATAAGACGAGCCACAGTGAATGGACTACAATGGCAAAATTATAGGCAATGTGAGCTACGAGGTAGTACCGGAAGTTTCGTATAGAAACCGAATTCGGAATTTCAGTAAAATACCTGCTCAGTAAAGACATAAAAAAGAATCAAATTGTATTTCCAAATTGGAAACTACAAAAAAAAGTATTCAAGTGGCAAAAATTACGGATGCACTATATGAAAACTGAATTTCTGATCAAAATTCGCATTTCAAAAGGAGCATACAACAGTGCAATGAAATGCTAATATTCAAAACGAGAGGAATTCTGTTTTCGCATATTCGGTTAAGATTTTCTCTCAAATCCAAACCGAATCGCTTCCATAAGTACATCTTCCTGTATATCCTGCAGGTTTTTAAATTTAATGCAATAGCCAGTCACACTTGCTTTGCCTATTTTTTTTCCAAAAGTTTTGTCAAGGTATTTTTTATCCTCAATTCCCATAATATAAACGGAAATACCAGTGGTGTTCGCACTCAATCCAACCTGGTAAAATTCTCTCGATTTTCCGCCAGCGTACGTCATAGTTAAACTTCCATAGCCGATGTTGGGATTAGAGACGATTTTATTCTCACTGTTTTTTCCATCCAGAAACCATAATTTACACTTTGGCTTCAGTTTTAAAATCATGGAATGCAATTTTTGCATTTCCTCACTTTTTGCTTCAGGCTGAGAGGCGATGTATTTTTTTATTTCTTCTTGTACGGACATTTTTATTTTATTTGAGATTCTGGTTCCTGGTTCCGGGTTTTGAGTTTCGGGTTTCGGGTTTCGTGTTTTGGGTTTTAAGTCTGGAGATTTTGGTTACGAAAAGAAAAAACTGCCTGGTCGTAACTTAATTCCTGCTAATAAATATTATAAACAGTAACCAACAACCATCAACCAACAACCAACAACCAACAAGCCTCTACCCAACGCCTTGCACCTTCCTCAGCATCTTCACTAAGGCAGCCAGAGTCATTGTCATTCCGATCTTGAATCCTTCGAGCAAACCTTCCAGACGGGCGAGTGACTCGTTGTAGATAGTGATCCTGACTGTTGTGATTCCATCTTTCTCACTGAAGGTATAATCCCAATCAGATCCGGGGAGCTGTGGATTTTCGTCTTGGTCGGCAAAAGCGTTGAATAATTTGAAATTCGTTTTTGGTGTGATGGAGGTGTAAGTTTGAATAGCCCATCGTTCTTCACCGGAAGGACTTACCATCGCGTAAAATCTTTTACCGCCTTCTACAAAATTCATGTACTTGGTTTTCGAAGTCATCGGTTCAGGAGCGATCCATTGATCAAGGTATTCCTGCTTTGTAAATGCATCCCATACCAGCGATAATGGTGCATCAAATTCCCTGACAATTACAACCGTTTTGGTTTCCTTATTCACTGTGAAATCGTAGAACAAATCACGGTTCTGCTCTTCGGCTGATTTTTTAGGATTCGACATGTTGAATTTTTTTTAATGCGTTTAATACTTTGTCCAGCTGATTGAATTTCTTTTCCCAGATAGTACGGAATGGATCCAGCCATTTGTCTATCTCTTTCATTTTACGAATGTCAAGCTGATAATAAATCTCTCTTCCTTTTTGTTCCTGTTTCACCAGTTCACATTCCGTAAGTACCTGGAGATGTTTGGAAATAGCCTGTCGGGAAGTTTGAAAATTTTCTGCCATCGCGTTCGGAGTCATAGCCTGTAAGGCGATCATGGCAATGATGGCTCTCCGCGTCGGATCGGCTATTGCCTGAAAAATATCTCTTCTGACTTTCATAAATTTAATTTGATACGCAAATATATGGTTGCAAATATACGCAACTATCTGATTGCGCAAAACTTTTTATGAAAATATTTTTTTCGTTAAAAATGAAGAAATTGTGCACCAGGCAGGATTTAAGCGAAATCCATCGTTTCTAAAAAAAACGAATGAAAAGATCAGGATTGCGCCAGAAAATAATGGAAAATTCTATATCTCCCTATTTGTCTGTAATTTTTTCTTAAGAGCAGTGAACAGAAAATTTCAGTTCAGATTTTGAATTATCACTTTCTTACTGAATATACCTTTCTCTGTTTTAATCTCAGCCATATAAATTCCTGCCGCCAGCTTGTCGACAAAAATATCAGTGTTCATTTCTTTCAATGGAACAGTCAGAATCAGTCTTCCCGAAACATCCCGTAGATTGAATTGTGCATTTGAGTTTTTTGTAATCAACACATGAAGGATGTTTTGTGTAGGAACAGGCCAGATATTCCAGGTGCTCGCTGATTCATTTTCCGACACAGCATTTGGCCAGTTTGTAGCAGGAAGAGTAATGCCTGAGCTGTGCAGACTGTTTGTATACACAGTATTGGTAGCGATAAGTGGATTTACCAGTGTATCAGGATTCAAAGAGGGATACATGGTTCCATCCGTATTCATGTTTCTGTTGAATCGTGGATAATTCGATGAACTTACATCCACACGTATTCTGTGACCGGCGAGAAAAGTTATGGCTGTTTTGGGCAATTCTATATTAACAGCATACTGATTACCCGGAACAAGAGCAGCCGTATCTGCCGGAGCAAAACCATTCAGAAAACGCATACGGTAGGCTGCGTCATTCACCAGCATTGAAGCACCTGAAGGATATACATCACACAGCCGGATATCAAAATCTGTATCGTAACGATTGGAAGATATTTCCAAATGAACAACCGCATTTCCTGTAAGTGTAAGATCCTGTGCAAGCACATCTGTCGTAAATTTCAGCACATCATTTCTTACTTCAACTGAATCACTCTGGTCATACGGACCTTGAAGCTGATCAGAACGCAATGTCGGACCTCCAACAGTAGGAGAAGGATCATTCGGATCATATGTATAGCTTAGTGAGGCGGTTGATGATGTTGGAATTGTAATGTCCATAGATTGATCCGGATGAAAGTAGAGTGTGAGCGGATTAAAACCGGACGGAGGCCAGGTCGCGGAATTCTGCCATGTATTTTCTCCCATTCGAAAATACCGGACTGCAGAGGAATTATCCCAACCATTTGCAATTCCACGTAAATGGAAATCGAAAAATACCAAAGCCAATGAATCACTCCAGCCTTCTGCATCCGGATAGCTGAGTTCTCCCTGATTTGCTGTTCCTACATGTGCGCTGCCATGCCCGCCGTGAGCCCATGGACCCATGAGCAGCCGATGTTCCGCTCTTACATTTGAAGGAGATTGCGTACGGATCGCATTAAAAAAATCAATCATCTTTTCCACATTGTGATCATACCATCCACCAATCATAAAACAAGGAACAAAAATACTATCCGGGTAGAATGAAGCAGGTTCTGCAAGTGCAGACCATGCATAAGAATAAAACGGAAATGGTAAGACCCATGAGGAAGTACCAAAACCAAGTGCATCCAGTTGCTCAAGATACTCTGTGCGTAAACATCCATTGGGATAATATTCCTGATAGATGGTTTGTGGTCCGGCAACGAGCGGACAAATACACCGAAGATGCGGAGGATTTTCTTTGGCTGTCAGGTATTGAACATTTCCAAGAGCAGATGGGCCCCAGGTTCCCACCTCACCATTACTCCAGCTTTGTGCCGCGATCCACTCTACGATAGAATATCCATCTTGTCCATTCCCAGGAGCACCGGAATATTCAGCCTGCGCGCCTCCCCAGAATCCGCGCCAATCGGTAATTACAAATGCATAATGACTGCTGTCGATGGCATTGCCGATACCAAGCGGCAAACCGCTGAGTCGAAACAACTGACGGTTATAAGGAGTCTGAATCAGGATCACAGGTCCGGAAGTCCAGTTGGCGGGGATATAGACATCAGCAGGCAATTTTTTCCCGTCACTCATTGGAACGGAATCAACAAAATCAGGAAGAATGAATTGCGCGGAGAGTGTATGTGTAAACAGGAGCAATGCAACGAGCAACGGGTTTTTCATAATTAAGGAAGGATAAATTTCTGAACCGGAAAAATTAAAGAGGCAGCTTCTCCGGATAAGTTGTGAAGTTCCGAAAAGTGAAGCAGTTTGTGAAATATTATTTTAGGAAAAAAGCCGGAAATGAGTCAAAGAAATCGATTTAAATGGTTCGACAGATTTTTAAAGATGGATGAAAAGAAATCTATGCACTGTAACATCTCATTCTTTAAATATGGTCATGATCTACACATGTTAATAATTCATGATGAATTGAAATTTATACCAAAATTCAAAGCTCATTAATAAAGCTTGTTATAATAGATGTTAATCTTGTACTTTTTCCTGATGCGTTGTTTTAGAATATGGTAGTCGTTATATTGTTTGAAATTTAAATTTTATCATTATGAAAACTTCTCTTTCACTCTTATTCTTTTCAGTAATGTGTTTCAACCTGAATGCGCAACAATTTCGTTGGGCAAAATCATTCGATCATCAGGGATTCGGAGTATCTCCCTCAAGAACACAGGCAGATTACGATAACAGCTTGCTGACATTCGGAAGCTTTGCAGTCTTAGGTGCACGTATTGACCTGGATCCTGATCCTGTTGATTCTTTTGTCGTAAGCAGCTTTCAATACGATGGATACATTTCAAAATATTCTGAAACCGACGGATCTCTGTTATGGTCATCCGGCTTAGGAAATGATTTTAATGGAGACTTTGGGTTGGGTGAAGTTCTGGTGGATCATTCCGGGAACCATCTTATTTCGGGGTACTTGTCAGGCAATGTGGATATTGATTTGACCTCATTGGTTTTGAATGTCAGCAACACATTTAATTCTTCTGCCGGAATACTGGTTAAGTATGATAGTGCATTTAATTACATTCAGCATATACTGCTTTCCGGACTTAACAATGAAGCGTATGTTCAAATACGCAAAATGGATTGTGATGATTCTAATAATTACTTTCTTTTTGGAAGCTATTATGATAGTGTTGATATTGATCCCGGGCCGGGGCAACAAATATTGTTTGGTGATAGCGGGAAGGTGAATCTGTTTTTGGCAAAATTTGATCAGAGCTTAAATTTACTCTGGGTCGATACCTTTATCACACAAGCTCACATGGGTCCCGGTTTTGACTTCGAATTTATGCACTATGATTCATGGTCAGGAAACCTTCTGATGATGGGTAACTTCCAGACAAACGATACCATTGATCTTGACCCGGGAACAGGGCAGGCTTTGTTGTATAATCCATTTGATGAATCATCCTTTATTGCTATTTATAACAGTTCTGGACAATTCCTAAGAATGTGGCAATCTACCGGGCATTATTCGAACGATGTTGATGGTATTGCAACAGACGACAATGGTTACATTTATCAGTTGGTGGATTTCGAAGATACACTATTCCTGCAGCATCCTTCTTCTCCTCCTTATCTGGTTTCTGCGTTTCCAAATTCCGGGTATGGTGTTGTAAAATATGATATGAATGGAAATTACATTGCTTCTTCCATTGTTTATTCCGCAGATGAACCTGAGTTTAATAGTATTGTAGAGAGGAACGGTAAATTGTATATCGCCGGATCAATGGATGCTGGAACAATGGATGTGGATCCTTCTACTGCTGTTTACAACCTTTCAGCAGCCAATGGAAGTATGTTTTTGTTGTGTTATGCCAGTTCGCTCGGGATTAATTCCTTTCTCTGGGGATTCTCCGATCCGGATTCCGATTCAGAAAATGAACAGTTTAATATTTCAGAAAATGGAACCATGTATGTTTCCGGTGCATTTCAGGATTCCCTGGAATGTGATCCGGGACCTCAGGATTTCTATTTGTATGCGCCGGCCTACGGGTACAATTTTCACATTGCCTATGATTCAACAAGTATACTGGCTTTGTCAGAGCCCTTCAAGAGTAATTCTGTTTCGGTTTATCCAAATCCTGTGCATGATTATTTGCAACTTAATGCCTCTGTATCTATAGAAGGAACGGCAACTGTTTGTAACATGCTTGGAGAAGAACTCCTGAAGAATATTGATATCGGAGATCAAATGAAGATCGATGTAAGTGAGTTGTCTGACGGCATGTATTTTCTTCAACTCTTATCTGATAAAAAAAGACAGGTCTTAAAATTCATGAAAGTGAATTAGCATGTAACTTCATTGCTACTATTCACTTATTTTTTTAGGATTAGTAAATGAACATATTCAATTCATGATTCATTTACTTTCAAGTGTATTCTTGATATCCTTTAAATCCTGAAGAATTGCTTTTTTCAAAACACCTTTGAAAAAAATCATGGGTAATGATTTTAGTTTTGAAAGAAAACCCAATGGAATGGTTTCGTGTGTGCTTGTGAGAATTGTTTGTTCATTGCTTTGGGAAAGATTCATTGTCGTGATGAAAATGAATCCATCCATTTCAGCTCTTGTTTTGTAAAATTCGTTTTCCACGGCTTCTGTAATACATTTTTCGACAGATGCCGGTTTGCCAAAATACATTCGCGTTTCACGCCATTTTAATCCGACGAGCTCTGAAGAAGGTTCATTCAATATCTCAATCTTCACGATACCACTGATTGTTTTCTCCAGTTTTCTGATATCCGAGATGACCTGCCAGACCAGTGATTTGTTTTTATTTATTGTGATCGTTTCTGCTACTTTCATATTGGAAATATTATTCACTCCTCATTCTTCACTCTCCGCCTTTCTTACCCAAAACCAGGCATCACCAATTTCAGTGTCTTGTACAATTTTAGTAAAAACAAATTTATTCTTTTCCAATATTCTGGTTGATGCATTATGCCTCGGTTCAGTTTTGGCTTCAAGGGTGATTCCGGGATGTGCTCTGTTGGCAATTTCTATAAGTTCTTTGCAGGCAAAAGACGCTACACCTAGTCCTTCAAATTCCTTAAATGTCCAATATGCCAATTCTACACTACCATCCCTTGGCGCCCCGACGAAACCGCAAGATCCAATAATTTGTTCATCTCTCGTGACAAAATATCCAACCCACGGAATATTAAATCCGATTTTTGGGTAAAAGTCGTCATACATTTTCAATAACAGTTGACAATCATCAGACGCATATTCATGTTTAGACTTGTCTTCCTTTTGTTCAATAACTCTTAATTTCAAGACTTCTTCCATCGATTATTAATAAGGTATCTGTCGGTCTTTTATTCAGGAAAAACCGGGAACTTCAATATTGTATGTGGTAGAACATCATGTTGATTTATATCCCAATTTCCCAATCTGGATTTACAAAATTAAGGGGTTTTATATTTCTGAAAAAAATTGAGATCAGATGTTATCTCTACTCTCTAGTCATATTTCAAAACAGAATTAAACCCTGGTGTGAGTATCACTTTCAATGAAGTAAATTTTATATTGATTTTCAGGCGACTATTCAATTTCAATCCGGATTTTTTCTTTTCTTAGTCATAATCTGCATCCAAAAATCCCGTTATTTTCTCATTTTTCAGGTGTACATTTTCAGTCTTAAATTGTAATTCTGAGTGAATAAATTTTCAACAATTGTTTACAAAATCGCGTCAAAGAAAAATTTTAACAAATAGAATTTCCTAAGTTCATACAAAAGCCCAATTGTCTGAGTAGCATTGCAAACGTAAAATTGAACAACCGAGGAAACTATTCAGTATCTGTTTGCAGACTGAATTGGAGGAAATCAATTTTCAGCAAATTATTTATTAAAGGATCACTTGACGGGATAGTTGTTACAACAGCTATTTTATCTTTCATTTATTAATCAGGCTCAAAGATGTTTAGAAAAAAAATTACTCCTTCTCTCTTATTTATTTCAATTTTCAGTCTGGTCTACATAGTTCTTTTTCTCACCTCTTGTACAAAAGAAGATACTCCCGTTGTTTCAAACGACCCTTCAGCATTGACTAATGATGAGTCACGTCAAACTAGTTTAGCACTTCCGGATCTGTTCGGATTTATCACCCATCCGTCTTACCTTACTATTGGCAATACCACAAGTGAAAATGCAACGCTGAGTTATTTGAGAAACAAGGGCGGCAACATGTTGAACTGCTATGCACGCAATTCCATGGCGACTTCCACGGGAAGAGCTCAGTTCGCGGCATTTTGTCGCAAAGCGGTAAGCACTTACGGAGTTCAATTTATTTCCTGTGATATCCGTGAAATAACTGAGATTCCGAACTGGACAGCTTTCTATACTTCTTATCCCGATTTACGTACCGTTGTTTCTCCACTCACTGAAAAAGAACCCTGGGTAACGAATGATTACACTGGCTGCTTTGCTCTTCTGCGACAGACCAAAGCAATGTGTAATCTATTTGGAGCTAAATTTTATTTTTATGAAGGATGGATGGGAAAGAATTATTCCAATCCACAGGCTGCCGTTGATTCCATGGTGTACTATTGTGATGGAGTCTTTTTGTCGAACTATGTAACGGTGACAGATTATTTATCTACTGCTGCAGGGTATGGCAAATGGGACAACCGCATTAAATACCGTCTCGATCAGGGTGCATCTACTTATGGTGGAATTACAAAAGGAGCTAAGAAATTCAATAAGCTCGATTACCCTATCATCGAACTCCAATCGGTTGAACCATCTTATTTATTTACACTCTATGCCGTTTCAGGTTCCAACCGTTCTTTTTATGGAACAATGTATAACGATGCGAAAGCCTTATACAATGCTTCTAATTCAGATGTCCTGAAGTACACTGAACTGAGAGGAAAAAGTATCTTCTATCAGAAATATGTGTTGCAGGCACAGCCGAATTGAGCTGAATCAACTGATATTTCTTGTGCAGAATTGATTCCTGTTTTTTATTCAAGACAGAATATTCAATTTCGAAAATGAAATTATGGTGTGAGATAATTTTTCACAAAAATTTACTCACGCGTTCATTCTTCTGATTTTCGAAATTCAGAAAAATCTGTTTGATCATTAGCTGTAGAAGCTGAGCTTTCACTCAAATAAAATACTTCGGATCTCCTTCCAGAATTTCCTGCTCCAGTTTAGGTGCTTCGCCGGCTTTCCACATACGTGTTCGATGAATAACACGATAGGAGAGAGGACCACCATCCGGACTTTCGCTTCGTTCAAAAGGAATAGGAATACATACAAATTCTGTCGAGAGTTGATCGGAAGTTGCAGTGACCAATCCATAACCATGTCCGCCCATATCCAATAAAGATAAATGCGGTGACAGGTCCGGATTTCTCACAGCTCTGGCTTGTGCCATATCTCCGGTTTCCTTCAATTTCAGAGTGGAAAGTACTCCGTGCAAAGCAGTGACATTCACAGATGGAATCATTTTCCCATCCGGAAGATCTATAAGTTGTAAGACTCTTTTTGGATGATCCTTTTTCATCGTTACCTCCAAAACTTCCACCAATGTTTGTTGAGAAATGGATCCTGTAATGAATTCAACTCCGATTGGTTCGAATTTTTTCGGTGGCAAAGCTTTTGAAACGAGTCCCGCGAAAAACGCATGACGGTCACCTCCAACTACAGCGAAGCCGGTAATTTTCTGATCTTTTATAAAATCAAAGATGATGTCTTTGTCGCGCATAAACCGGTTATCCATCACAGCGTAGCCTACATCTTTCGGCCATTTGCTTCCTAATTCTCCCGGTAGGTTCTGATAATCGCAGCGTAGTTCCATTGTGCCAAATGTATGCCCCCAGATTTTCCAGCGCGCTTTGGAAGCTCCCAATTGTTCCATGAACCATTTCCTTTGTTCAGAGCCAAGGAATGTTTGCGCAAACACATCTTTGGTAGGATTCGGAATTTCTTTGCCGTTGAAGCTGATTGTTTCTGGTGGATGGTTGTCGTTGTAATGACTTCCATAATTCATAATTTCATAAGGTATCTGAGGACTGACTCGCGGATATTCCGGAATATAAAAATCATCGCTCGACATATCCGGAGAACGGAAAGACCAGTTATCTGTCATCAGCAAATCCACATTTTTACCCCAACGTAATACACGTTGTATCTTCAGGCTGTTGATTGCAATCAGGTTGTTTTTTTCCTCGCACAGTCCGTCGTCGTTGAATTCTTCCATTGGAGTATCCACAACTACCGGCGGAATGAATTTCTCAAGCTTCGGATTTCCGGGTTGTTGTACACGCGCAGGAATAAATTCCCACCAAGCCTGATTGGCGTATACTTTCTGATTTTGAGCCGGAGCATTGTATCCGCCACCCGCGACATACTGGCTCTGGAAACCAGCCCAGGCAAATTCATGATTATCCCATACACAAACGAATGGCCAGCGGGCGCGTGCATCCTGCAAATCCGGATCTTCGAGATAGGCGCGGTACAGTGTACGGTAATCTTCAAGAGTAGCAGGAAGATGAAAATTGCTCACTTTCCTTCCTTGCGGAAACTTATACAGATTTCTGATTCTTCTTCCACGGTTTCCGTCGGGATTATCTTCAGCATACCAGGTGACTTCATAAATAAAATCTCCCAGGTGCAAGACAAAATTCAATTGCTGATCTTTTGGTTTGGCTTCATCTTCAAAAATCATTTTCCGGTATGCATTTAAGCCTGCTTCATTCGGACATTGACAGGAAACAAAAGTAAATCGAACCGGAGCGTCTGAATTCTCCGCAGGAGCAGTCATGGTCCGACCGACTCTGCTTGCAAAACCATGCTCATCAATGAAGCGATAATAATATACATGATCAGCATCGAGATCAGTGGCTATGAAATGGCAGGTCCAGTCTGAATCAGCATCTATTTTTGATACACCACCTGCAAATATTTTTTTGAAATCCGGAGTGGTAGAAATTTCAACGGTGAGCCGGGTTGCTGAGCTGTCCTTCACCGGAGGGCGTCGCGTCCATAACAGCATACTGTTAAAGGTAGGATCTCCGGATGCGACTCCCTGAGGAAATAAATCACGTCGCTCTGTTGCGGATAATGGAGTTTTGTTTGACCAACCTTTTTTTGTCGCTATGGCAAAGCCAAGGAACAGGGATGCATGTAGAAACTCGCGGCGGTTTAAGTTCATGTGTTTTCTGTTTAATATCTGTAGAAACTGACTGATTAGTTACTGTATAAATTTACTCTGTTACGAAATAGAAGATTAGCAATTCAAACCCGGGAATATCATTCCGCACTATGTTGTGAGAGAATAGATGAGTTATACCTTTTTCAGATAAACAACGAGAGTTGATGATTCTCTCAATTTAAATGCGGGGGATTTTTGCAAATTGTTTTGAGTCTTATGGCAGAGAAATTTATTTTATTCAGTAATTATTAAACAGAAGTGAATTTATTTTTCAGAATTTATTTGTGATAAGATGATGTAGTGTAGAAATATCCAGCTATACGATTCAGCAGGATATTTATGTATTAGACTTTAACCATTGCAGGGATGTGACGATTGGAGCTGGATTCACTTTTGTTTCTTGTCCGAGGTAACTATCCCATTCACTGGCTGCATTGAGACTCCAGTGATCGGCATTGGGAACTTCAATATACGTTGCATTTCCGGGGTGATATGCATTGACAGTTTCCGCAAGCTGTTTGTGTTCGATGCCTGAAGAAACAAAATCGGAAGCTCCATGCAGAGCGAGAACTTTTACCGTTGTTTTCATCCATAGTTCACGGATATTGATGTCCGCGACTTGCTGGAAATATTCTGTCCGCATAGGGTAACGAAATAAATGACCTGCAGTTTCCGGATGCTCTGCAAGAATTTGTTCGGGTTGCTTTTTCTCAACAAACAACTGATAGAGTCTAATATATTCACCGCGCATATAAATATCGATGGAATCAGCCGGTCTCTTTTCCAGCACTTGTTGGCGGGAAGCATTTTCAAGTTCGTATTCCAGCCAGTTTCTTCCCACTGTTCCGTAAACGATAATTCCTTTCACGGCTTCTTCCTGCGCGAGCAATGGAGCGATCACGCCACCGATACTGAATCCGGCAAGGAATATTTTTTCGGTGTTGACATAAGGAAGTGATTTGAGTTGTTTGAGACCATCGAGGAAACCATGAGCTTCAGTTTTGAAATCACATTCACTGCAGGGAATTCCCCGGCTGTCACCCATACCTGTTTTCTCAACGCGCATCGTTACGTATCCGTTTGCTGTCAGCGAATCCACCCACATGCGAAAGGAAGCTATCTCTGGCAAGTTGGAATTATCAATGCTATAACATCCAACACCACCGATTATGAGTACTGCCGGATAAACAGCATTCCCTTTTGGTTTGGTGATGATAGTTCTGAGGTGATTGCTTCCGGAAACGACAGAGGAATAGATAATGTCGTAACTGTTGCTGGTTTCCATTGGCTTTGCAGCTAAAACCACGGTCACGGTATTCAATTGTGATTGTCTGTAATAGGTGATATTGATTTTATCTCCGCCATTTTTTTCTTTGAGCATGCGCAGAAACTGAGCGGTGTTTTGGATTTTCTCTTTGTTGAAAGTAACGAGAACATCGTTTTCCATGAATTTCGCAGAAGCTGCCGCGGAACCGGGAAGCACACGTTGGATTAATGTTCCATCCTTTGAAGAAAGTTTCAACGCGGTCATGCTGCTATCGTTCAGGTCGCGCACCTGCGCGCCAAATGAAGCGGAGCGGGGGAGATCCTGACTGACACAGAAATTAATCGAAAATATGATAGCAACTGATGAGAGAAAAATCTTTCGCCTAATTGAATTAGATTCAGATCTGTTGAGAAATTCTTGCTTTGTAGAATATTTTATCATGCAGGCGATAGTATTTGAATTCAATCTTTCATGACAAATATATACGCCCTTGCATTAGAATAAAGATTTGAAAAAGATTCCTGATAAGTTTAACACATTTTATGTTAAGAAAAGTTTAAAGGTGAAGAGTAATTAGTGAATAGTGAAGAGTAAATTGTAAATAGTGAAGAGTAAACTGTAAATAGTGAAGAGTAGATAGGTAGTTATTAATTGGTAGTTTGAATAATGCATAAGAAATATTCTTCCACCAACCAACAACCACCAACCAACAACCAACAACCACCAACCAACAACCACCAACCTCCAACCAACAACCACCAACCAACAACCAACAACCACCAACCTCCAACCAACAACCACCAACCAACATCCACCAACCAACAACCAACAACCACCCTTCCGCGTCCCTCTGTGGTTAAAAAAGCAAAATACATCAGACCTACCTGAAAACGAGAGCACGAGAGTGAAGGACACAGAGTATCGCAGAGTACGCACAGAGGATCACGGAGATTATTTTATATCTACAACCAACAACCAACAACTAACAACCTCAATCCCGAAGGGATGAAACTATTATAGTAAAACACAAAACACACAAAAGAAATCCCGAAGGGATGAAATTATTTCATTTTTACAAGTAAATGGTAAATAGTGAATAGTAAAAATCTTTCCGGGATTTGAACTGAGCTTTATGGAGATTTCCTGAATTCTGCAATCAACAATCTTCAATCCAAAGCTTTTCATCCAGCCAAAGCCAGGCCTTGACCCTGTAAGGGTCAGATATCTATAGCATTAAAAATAAACTACAGAAATTGGAGAATTTGTGAACCCTGGCACTAGGCAATTCTTTACGCTTTAGCAGACCTGAATAGCCCGGATCTATGAATGAATATCAAACAGTGTACGGGCAAAGTATCCTGCAGATCCTTTCCGGCGGAAGATAGCCTGAAATGTCAAATACAAATTCTCTTCGACATCAATTCCAAATAAATAAGTACATTGTATTTGTAAAAAATGTCAGGTCCATTCATTAATCAATGTTTAGGATTTTAATTGAAATGATAAATAATTTTCGAAAAATGAATAAGCAACTACTTATATTAATTGCCTTAGTAGGAATCTGCTCCACTGCAATAGCACAAAAACATAGTACAAAAGTACTTTTACCGGACTCCACAACTGTAGAAATAACAGACCCGGCCTTCACGTATAAAGACACACTTGTTCATATTTTTTTCATAGAAAATAAAACAGCTATCTGGAATTTAAGAACCAAAATCAGCCATCTCAATTTTGATCATTGCAACCGAAGCTTACGGATACTTTTTTATCTTGATACCGCAGGTCAGGTGACCGGTCAACAGCTGCTACAAGGAACAGGATTGATAAGTGTTGACAGTACAATCCTCTCCTACATCAGTGACCTTTCAGGAAAACTCAAGCCGGTTGAATTTGAAGGCCAGAAAATGCAACCCGCACTTTATATTCGATTTCCATTTTATAGTCAGATGATTGAAAAAGATCTGGAACAACGAAATTTAGCCGGACAGATAAATATACTATTTATGCTGTTGGATTACTCACGGTCCCGGAACTACAATCCAAACAATTTTATCCGATTTAAAAAAGAGGTGAATGAGTGTACAGATGATATATATTTTTATGAAGCCGGGGTTAAAAGTTATGCCGAAGGTGATTATAAAATGGCTGTTTATAATTTCAATCAGGCCTTACGTTCAAATGGACGTGATTATGATGCCCTATTCAATCTTGGTCTGACGTATGTCAAACAAGATAAACTCAAAAAAGCTTGCGAATGTTTTCAGTCCGGCAACGAAGTTGGCTATCCTGAATCAAAACTGGCAATTGAAAAATATTGCAAGGATGCGGAAGCAATAAAATGAGATGAAGAAAGGAAAAAATGACTTCTTCAAGTATCTTTCCCTCTGCAAAGGATCTAGGAAAACCATCGCATAGAGGGACGGTTATATCCTTCCCGGCGGGGTATCAATTTTTAATATTCTTAAATCCAATTCTCCTTCTCTAAGAATATTCTTGCTCTTTTGATTTTTCCTGGATCAGAAAATCCAGTGCTTGTTCAGTATCCGCAAATTTCCGATTATAGTGCCGCTCCATTTTCTGAATTTTATCATTCAGATCACTGTGTTGAATGGCTGATTTTCTTAGTTGAATAAATGAACGTACAATTTCAATATTCATTTTCACGGCGGTTTCACTGTTCAGTAAACCCGATAGCATTGCCACTCCGTATTCAGTAAATGCCACCGGGTGATACCGTTTTCCTCCCCAACTTGAGGTCACAATTTGTGACCTCAAGTTTTGTCATTCTGTTTCTGTCAGTTCAAATAAAAAATCTTCCGGGAAGCGTGTTCTGTTCCTGCGCAGGGATTGTTTCAATACTTTAGTAGGAACATCATAAAGTTTGGCCAAATCAAAATCGAGAATTATTTTAATGCCACACAGCTCATGAATTTTATGATGAATCAGGATATCTATTTTTTTATTCATCTTTCAAAGATACCAGATAGCTATTCACGAAGCATTCCACATAAGCTGTATTTTGATTTGAACTTGTTTTTGTTTTGTGATTTACCTAAAGCGTCTTCAACTCACTATCTTGAGTAAAGGATCTTTGGAATCTATCAAATCGGAATTTTACTGTTATCCTCCGCCGTTGATTCATACATTTAAAATGCAGCTGGCATTAGCATATCTGAAAAGCACAGATCAGTGGATGAATATCACACAATTTAAAGGCAAAGGATTTTTGTAAATCCTTCGCAGCGGTTATCTCCTGCGCAGCTGGGATCCTTCGCAGCGATACCATCCTTCGCAGCTATTCGCTTTTAACTGGGGTCATATCCTGTGAAACAGGTGTGAACTTTTAACTGGGGCATATTCTCGGCAGTGGGTAAAGACCTGCAATGATATACTGGTGCTTTAAAAGCACCAGCTATTTATTCAAATAAGATTCTGGTAGTAATTCGATTGTGATCCTGCAGATCAAGTGTGATGAAGTAAATGCCTGCAGGAAGATTTCCTTTTTGTATTTCAAATCTATTTTCAGAACTGTCTACATGAATGGATTTTACAAGCTGACCCATTCTGTTAAAAAGTGATACTTCTAAAATGGACTGTCCATCATTTGTAAAAATAGTACATGAATTCCGGGCCGGTTGAGGGAAGATTAAAACCTCATTTTTAGGTATAAAAATTTCTTTGATCCCGGCTGTAAAATCAATTGAAAGGCCTGCGAGAAAATGATGTACTTGGGTATTTATTGTCTCGAAATCACCACCCAGATAAACATACCCTTCTCCATTTTCCATACATCCGGCAAGTGAACTCACAGTCAAGCTTGCAGTCCATGGAGTAAGTGAACCCGTGGCACAATTAAATGAGGCCAACCGTCTTCTGGTTTGCCCGTCAACTGTATTGAAAAACCCACTTACAAAAAGTTCCTGGCCAGAGTTAGTCATGCATTCAATCGATCCATCAATGACCGGATTCCAGGAGAGAAGTGCATCATTGGTTAAATCGACAGCTCTTAAATAATTGTTTGATTGGCCATTAATAGTGTGAAAAGAACCACCTACATACAAAGTGTCACCTTTCTGACTGAAAGCGGTAATGTCATTGTCGAAGCTGAGACTAAGCGGAACATTTACACCTGCATTGCTTAAATCAAAGGAGGCGAACCGGAATTGATTACCTGCATTGATACTGGTAAATTCACCACCTGCATAAAGTCTCGATCCATTTATTGCAAAGGCATGTACAACATCACTGAATCCCGGATTCCATGCAGTAAGCCTGCCGGCTGAATCAAAACATGCGGCATATCTTTGAGACACTGTACCATTCATTTGGGTAAAAAATCCTCCTGAAAAGAGCGAGTCGCCATAAGCTAAGAAACACAATGGTCTGCTGTTCGGATCAGGATTCCAACTCGTCACCTCTCCGGTAGAAGCATTTGCAGATGCCATAAAATTTCGCACCGAATCACCGGTTTGGTGAAAGTATCCACCGTAATACACTTTACCATTGCGAGCATATACAGCAGTGACAGTAGAGTCAGCACCCGGATCAAAAGGAGTTGCAATTTTTGTGATTTCATCTATGGCAGCAATGAAATCTCTACTTACAGCATTGGCTGAATAAAAACCACCTCCAATAAAAGCCTTGTTTCCCGTTAAACAAATTGTGTATACATCGGATCCCATCATGTGTGGGTCCCAAACACCTGGTAATCCCGTCGAAAGGTTCACAGAAGCGGCGTAGTTTCGTTTCTCTGTACCGATCATTGTAAACCGACCACCAACAAGCAAATTTGCTCCATCGAGACACATCGTAAAAACTGAACTGTTCGCTGAAGGATTCCAGTTGGTAGCAGATCCGGTTATGGTGTCTATTTCAGCAAGGTTGGAGCGTGACTGTCCACCGATGCTTGAAAAGCTTCCTCCTGCCAATAAATTGGACCCATGAAGCAGTAAACAGGAAACTGGAGCATTCGCGGAAGGATTCCAGGAAGTAGCAAGCGCAGATTGCAGGTCCAATGCCGCAAGGTTCTGACGAGAAGCTCCGCCAATATTGTTGAAATTCCCTCCTACAAAAAGTTGAGAGCCATCGGAAACTAATGAACCAATACCTGAGGCGGAAATTAAATTTGGATTCCAGGAATCAAGTGTATTGCTAGATAAATCAATTGCAGCCAGGTTATGAAATGCTCCTGCACCACAACTGAAATTGCCTCCGAAATACAATTTATTATTGACGATTTCCATACAGCCAACTACACCGCTCAATGCAATTTGAAGGGACCCCAATGTTCCACTTGTCGCATCAATAGCTGCAATACCCGAGACAAACGTTCCATTCACGTATGTAAAATTACCTCCTATATAAAGTGTATTTCCGTCCAGGCGCAAACAGGAAACGGTAGAGTTTGCGCCAATTGAAGGTGCCCAGGAGGTAAGCTGGTGGTTTGCATCCAGATGAGCCAATCCTACTCGGCTTTGGTCATAAATTTTAGTAAAGGAGCCTCCAATATACAGACCTCCATTTCCATCCGGAATAGCGCATCGAACTCCGTGGTCAATGTCATTAAGGTTGGAGCTAACCAGTCCGGTATTCCGGTCACAATAAGCACCATAAGGGGTGTTCGGACCAACCTCGTGAAATATTCCGCCAATATATAATGTTGACCCATCATGAAACATGGTCTGTACGATACCATCTGTTACCCATTGTTCCGGATCCAGAATTTGTGCCTTAATCGTTAGAGATGTAAAAAAAAGAAAGAATAGAGATATGATCCCGGATTTCATATGAGTTTATTTTAATTATTTGGAATATCAAACATATGAATAAATTGTAATCTCCATTTAGTATCATGAAATAAATCAAGGCAAAAAATGCGGAAAATTCAGTTTAATTACCAGGGTTGCTGATGGTGTTCAAAGCAATTTTTATTTCCGGATAAATTTAAATGAAGACCCTATAAACACATCACCTTCTACAGGTTTTTTTTATATTAGAGTCAATAGACCACTAAACACAGAAGTATGAATTGGATTGAAGGGTGAGAAAAGCGCAAATTCTTATCTGTTATTATTGAATAGATTTTAAATGCAAGATATTTACGCAGACCTGAAGTTATTATTCTGATCACCCAATTGATTGAACGAAGCCCTCACTAAATTTACTTTTGTTTTAATTTAATAACTTCTTCCTTTGTCAATCCCCTCACAAAATCCCAATTGGGAACATTATAAACTTCTATATAACCCAGACTGTCACCAACAACATATCTGAGTGTACCACTTGGTTTTACATAACTCTCACGAAAACTGTCAATCTGAAGTTTCTTTAATTCTTCCTCACTCAGATTTTCGCCTGAAATTTTCAATACGATGATTGGTCCCATCTCCGGTTTTCCCATTATGTAAAAATAAGGTGAGGGAACCCAGATTTCACCAACACGATTTGCTTTTAGAACATAGGTGAGACGATAACTGTTTTCAATCTTCCCGTTGGTGATTGAATAAGAAGTGCTTTTGGATGGTCCCTTTACAATCGTAAATCCATCACAAATCAAATTTGTGTTGGAATCAACTTCCGCTTTCACCTCAAATTCGACTGTAATTTTTTCTTCGATTTTGTAATCCTTCTTTTCTGTAAAGGAAGTTACCTTTTGCCCATAAACAAGGGTGAAAGAGAAAGCGAGAATTATAAAAGAGCAGAGAGTCTTCGCATTCATGTTGATGGTTTTTTTTGGGATGGCCTTAACAGCCGGGTTAAAGAGTTGTTATTCTTAAGAGCTATATTTATAATTTGATAATCTTTCCTGAGTAGCTGAATTTCTGACCCAGGATATTGATCATGTATACTCCGGATGAAAGGGAGGAAAGGTTTATATTGGTTTCATTGTCATAGCAAGGACCGGAAAGTACCTTCTTTCCATAGATGGAATAAATTTCATATTCCGACCCAATACCGTTTTCATCTGAAAATTGAATGGTGATTTCTGAAACAAATGGATTAGGATAAATGTGGACTGGGTTTTCGTTTTGTATTTCAGAAATTCCTACCGGAGCTTCATAGACAATTGTATCACACAAATAATCATTGGAGGTGTTACGATCAGGTTTGTTATTTGGACAGGAAACCCATGAACAAAATTGGTAAGTAAAAGGGAAATGTGGGATATACATTCCGTATTCGTTCAGTGTGTCAATCGCTAAAGAGGTGGTTTGCCCCGGAGCAATATTTAAATTGTTGAATTCTTTCCAGTATTTGAAATTGCCGCAAGGTCCAAAGAGATAACTTTCCGCATTTGCATAGAAACTATGAATTGTATCAGTTCCTGTGTTTGTGATCGTCAGTCTGCAAACAAAAATCAACTCATAGACATTGGCGGGAAGGCTAGAGGGGTGTGTGACATAGGACGTATCAAATCCTACATCCGTAAGTGCAAGATCACTGGAATAATAAGTTGTGTTGCCCGAGGTGGAATATGTTTTCAGGTAGCAATGATTCTTAACATCAAGTTCACTTCCTCCAACCATGATAGTTGTATCAGCCACCGCGAATGAATTTGAATTCACTGAAGATGCAAGTGTTGAGAAAGAATTGATAAGTTGAAAATTCAGATCCAAAGCTGCAAAAGCGGAATCTTGTGATTTCCTCAACCAGATTGTCCCGGATTCCACCAATACATCTGCATTAGAAAAATTAATCGTGCTGAGATCAAGCTGATTCAGGATATTAAAATTGGAATCAATCTTAATTAAAGTATTGGAAGTGAGTAAGAGCGCTGTTGAATCTTGCAAAAGACTGATGTATCCTACCGGAGAAATAAAATAAAGCTGATTTACCAGTTGTCCGGATGAATTAAGTATAATGAGTCCTTGTTGATTCCCACAGAGGATTGTTGAATCGAGGCCTCCGGAAACAGTTGTAAAATGCTCGTTGCTAAGAAAGGTAAACAATGAATCTCCCGTTGAATTAAAAGCGTATAATGTTGTATCAGAAACAAAAATTACTTTGCCATCCGGAAGTACCGCAACTGACCGGCATTGATTATCCGCAATTACACCGATCTGCTGTGGATTAATTTGCCTGGCCCATAGTGTATCACCATTGGGATTGATTTTTAAAATTAATCCGGAACTTATACCAAAATCACATCCGCTGATGTTCCCGCCGATAATGAAATTTCCGTCTTGAGTGGGTTTTATGTCTCTGAAATAGGTTTCGTCACTGTAGTAATAGTATTTTTCAAAAAGGAAATTACCTTGTTGATTTATTTTGGTGAATATCCCCGGCGCGCTGAATTCGACATTCTCGACACTTGATCCAACAGTATAAAAATATCCTGAAGTGTCATGAGCGATTCCATGAATGCCTGAGTTAAACAGGGGCTCATAGCATTTTTCAAAATTTACTGTTTGAGAAAGCGCGTTGGATAGTGAAAGGACAAATAGAATGTACAATGATATTTTCATGCTGGAAATTTTAAAACATGCAATGTAAATATAGTCAGAATTTCTCCTGTCCGGTAATTCGAATATGGCGAATATTTGGAATTGCTTGAGTTAGGAATGAATTAATCACTTGTAACCGCTGCGAAGGATCTCCAAGATCCTTCGCAGCGGTAAGGATACCAAAGCTTCCGGTGTCTCTATCTGCGATCATTTAAAGATAAATGTTTATTGGTGAGGTGTAAAATAAAACGGGCTTCAGCGTATCTTGATTTCAGTCCGATCGATTACCTGCTTGACCGGCTTAAGTTTTCTGGTTTTAAAGGCCGTTTTTAATCTTCTCAAAGTCTGCAAAATATTTATTGTGATCAAAATCTACAATTGATTTTCTTGCGTTTGTAGAAAACTGTGAATACTCTGAGTCGGTCATATCGTGGAATTGATTTATTCTTTCTTTAAAATCGGTTATTGTTTCACAAAAATAACCATTCACTCCGTCCACAACGACTGAGTTGTTTTCAGGAAGATTAGTACTTAACACAGGAACTCCGTTATTCATATATTGTTTCGCTTTGATTCCTGATTTTGATACTTGCATTTCTGTATTTGTCAGAGTGGCAATGCCGATATCAAATAACGCAATTCTCTTTTGTATGTCAACTTCATTATTCCAGTCAATTCCTGAAGGGATTTCAATTTCAATAGTTGAATTGTCCTGAAAAAACTTTTGAATAAATTCTATGTCATCTCGGTTTATAACTCCTACGAGAATCAATTTCAACTGAAATCTAAGCTCTTTTAACGCCGGAAATACCAATTCGACCAGGCTGGCTTTATGGCCTCCACCAAATCCGCCAATCCAACCAACAGTAAAAATGGAATTTCTCTGAGTCTTCACTATTTCCAGGTCAACAATTGGAGAAGTTGTATGAACAATTTTACGATTAAATTGACTCAAATATTTTTCTATCTGTTTGCTTCCGACAGATAAACTTTCACAATGTTTCGCGAAATAATATATTGTTTCAGCATTCACTTCTAAATAGTCAGCATCATCAAGATCGTACACTGTGTCTTGATTTTTAATGCTGATAAGTAATTTCAGCAGAGTAGAATATATGAAATGTGATTGAACCCTCTGTATTATTATTAAAGAATTCGGCTTCCTGAAAAGGAGAGCTGATACATACGCTTTAATAAATCTATAAATCTCCAATGGTCTATAGCCGGGAACGACAAAATAACTTTCTACGCCTTTGTATTTTTTAAAAAATTCCAGCGGATATTTTGCTCTGTACCTTACACTTGGTGAGTCAAGATTATAATATGCAAACCAATATATAAATCCAATTTTCTTATTCTTAAAATTCAATGTGTCATCTGTTTAAAAAGATATCTAACTGTTTGCCTGTTTATGATTTGGCGATTCCGGAGCAGAAAACTGTTAGCAATTTACGTAATGAAATAAATACAAAAGTTCATCAAAATACAAAAGGGTCAATTTCACAAACAAGATGTCAACATTTTGGTGTTTCTCAGGTTCGACCTTATGTATCATTGAATACACATTATGGGTTCATTTTATTGTAAGTCGCATGTATAATGTCCGGTGTAGCTTTTGACATTACTTCACTAAAACCAAAAGTTAATTCTGTTTTACCT
Source organism: uncultured Bacteroidota bacterium (assembly GCA_937871435.1). GTDB lineage: Bacteria > Bacteroidota > Bacteroidia > AKYH767-A > 2013-40CM-41-45 > JADKJP01. Next base: position 50,725 of record CALMQM010000113.1, read on the forward strand.
TCCTTTAATTGTTGGAAGACAGCATTTACAAAATCTGCAACAGGAGGTTGTCCGTCATGTAAGCCTTTACCGCCAAGGTCTGTATTTAAAGCCGGTGGGATCATTTCGATGACTTCAATATTTTTTGACTTTAGCATATGTCTCAATGAAAGAGTAAAAGAATGAAAAAATGCTTTGGTAGCGCAATAAACAGGAACTTTAGATAGTTGTACAAAAGCTAAGCCTGAAGTCACATTGATAATTGTGTCTATGGACTTTAGAGCGCTGAACAAAGTGATCAAATGAACGGGAGCTATAACATTGATCTGAATCTCGTTAATAGTCTTTGGGTAGAAATCAGAATCGGAAATGTTCATCCAATTTTGATTTCCCGCATTATTGATCAGAACATTTAAGTCCGGATGATTTTCTGATACCCACTTGTAAAGTTCAATCCTGTCCGCTTCCGCTGATAAGTCGCACACTTTTGTTATCACAGTGGGAAATTTATCCTTTACATCTTTAAGCGCTGATTCTCTTCTGCCGCAGATTATGACTGTATTATTTTCCTGGATAAATCTTTCAGTCAGCCCTGAACCAATACCACTTCCTCCGCCGGTAATTAAAATTTTGTTGTTTGATATTTTCATTTTTATTTGGGTTTCAATTTGTTGATTGTGTAATGGAATTGCGTCCTGTAATGACTACTAACGAAATTAGAATCAAAGCAGTTTAAATAAGAAGGAATAACGCGGAACAGACTCTCATGAAAAAATGCAGCGGACAAAAGTAAATATTCTCCGCTTCGATGCATTGCTTTTGTTTTAACCTGCATACTGTTTTTATGAGCTTGCTCTTGAAATATTTTAGCTGTCATATATCCGGAAAGATATTAGCAGTAACCCTTTTATTCAGTAATCTGTTTTATTTGTTGCAATACGTTTGTCCACGCTTGCTGTGAGTGTTGTTGTGCCTGTTCATTAGCAAAACCTGTTTGTGTCAATGTTAGCTTGGTTTTACCGTTTGTCGTGTCAAGTTTATATTCAACCAATGAATAATTTTCCGGTTTGTCTTCAAGTCCGCTAAAACCACTCCAATATGAATACTGTAAAAGTTTGTCTTTCGTGATGTGAAGGATTGTTCCTTTGTCTTTGTATTGTTGACCTTGATATTCGCCCTGGAAAATAATATCGCTACCAGTTTCCCAATTGCTCAAGGTCTCTGTTCCGAATAGATAAACTTTAATTTTTGCAGGGTTTGTCAATGCATCCCATACTTTTGCTTTGTCAGCATTGATTTCAATGCTTGTTGTAACTATCAGTTCTTTATTCATTTAATACTCTTTTTCATTAGGTTCTCAATGATTTGTTGTGTTGTGCAATGGGTATTATTACCATCGAGACTTAACTGATGTGTCTTTCTTGATTTATTCGAAGATACAAATTATTTTCCCGCTTGGCAGGAAATATCATGAGATCCTTCACTTAGAAGAACCTTCACAGCGGGATTTCCTTTATTCAATGTAGTATGATTACTTTTCCGGAATACAAGCTTCCATTACTCGTGACAAAATTGTAAAAATACATTCCGGATGAAAAATAATCGGCATTGAACAGAATTGTTTTTGTGGTCGGATTTGCAACTTTTACCATCAAATTTGAATGTGCGTCATACAGATTAAAAACAGCTCCGAAGGCAAGACCTTCCTGTTGAAATTTCACTTCGCCAGTTGCGGGATTTGGAAAAAGATTATACTCCTTCATTTCCAACTGCTCTGTTCCTAAAGAAATACAGCCATTGTCCATAGTTATTCCGGATGAAGAATTCCATGACGTGCTTGTTGATAAAAACTGATTTGTCCCAGAAGAAATTTCTAAATACGAATTATCCGCCCAGATCCAGGGTTGACAGGTGGGGTTTAAGACTATTGAATCTTCAATGAAGCAATTACTGTAATGAGTATCATACATAGCGAGTGTGTGTGACGATCCGAAAATTGCTCGATTTTCTTTTAAGATGGCTTCTGTCGCGATCAATGCATTCCCTATTTTATAATTCATGATCATCCGTGAAGAATTCACTACCATTCTAAAAGCCCGATTGCCATTGACACGACCGGTAAAAACAAGATTGCTGTCGGCCAATGAATAAGCGGAGAGGTAGTCGCTGACATCACCAGGGCCGTATATGCTACAGAGATATGTTCCATTCGTATCTACAATATTTATAGAAGCACTTTCTGACCCCATCCACCAATATTTAGAAATTATCCAATATTCTCCAGCTGAACTTTCCACTACATCTGTATAATTTTCGTATTCGAGAGCATTGCAGAACGTCCACAAAATATCGCCATTTGAATTTAATTTAGCGAGAAGTGTGCTTTGGTGAATATTACCAGGATAGGTACTTCCCTCCATTCCCGTACAAATGATATTGTGATTTCTATCAACAATAAAATTCACTATTTCAGGACTGTTATAGGAACTGTGTAACGCATCACTGCCAAAGAATATTTCCTTGACAATGTTTCCCTGAATGTCCATCTTCAACAAATAGCATTTATGTGCAATCCTGCAAAGAACAAAAAGAGAATCCTCGTCCACCAATTTGAGTTTCATAAATTCCATTACAGTATCTGTCAGAAAATAATTCTTTTGCCAAATAATTAGTCCGTTTTTATCAAGATTCATGATAGAGGAGCCAGAATCTGTTTTGGTCATTACATAAAATGAACTGTCTACGTTCGATTGCTCAACGGAAACAGCAACAACATTGTTGGCATTAGAATATCGTTTTGTCATTAAGGTATCCCCCAGAGTGTCCAATTTGATGAACAGAAGTTCATCAAGTGAATTTCGGGAGCAACGTGCAAAGACTGCAATGTTTGAATCTTTTGAAATAAGAATGTCCGATATCTGAACAGTATCGTTAATGTCGCCAAATTCTTTACTGAATATTTGCGCGCTTATCTGAAGAGCGAAACACAGAAGTAATCCAATTAAGCCCGATGTTTTCATTTGTGGTATAGAATAAAACTGAACAATATCGCAAGTGTGAACGCCTTATAATTTTCATTTGATGTACAAAAGCAGATTGAAAATAATTTAAGATCTTCGAAAGTATATACTTGCATTAGTTACAGAATATTTCTGGCAAAGCCTTCTCGGTGAATCAAATATAATACATAATGAGACACTATTTTGATTCTATTCCAATTAATCAATAAAACCTGCTATGCAGGAAATAACCTGGTTAAATACCCAGCACTACGAATGATGCAAAGCTGCGAAGGATTTTTGCAAATCCCTTGGAGCGTTTCTATCTTTCGCATCTGTTTGCTTTAACCGGGGTAATATCCTGCGCAGCCGGGACTGCTTTTTTTACACACAGCGTCCCTGGTACGACAGATGAATATCCGTTGAAGCGAGGAATTAAGTGAATAGAAGAGTGAGGAAATACCGTGAAGTTGATAATTACAATTTCACCAACCGAACCGCGGCCGTTTTGTCGCCGGTACCAATTTTCAAAAGGTAAAATCCCGGTGATATATCAAGGTTTAAATGCAGTAATTGTTTATTCGTGTGTATCTCTGACCGGATAATTTTTCCATTCAGGTCAGCAAGATTTACTGTAATAGTCTTGTAGATTTCTCCTAATTGAATATAAAAATCAGCCAGGGATGGATTTGGATATAGCGCGAACTTATTTCCGAAATCATTTTCAATAATACCAATATGTGTTATTGCCTGGCAATCTGTTGTATCCACACAATTATGTTGTGTCAGTTGAACAGCATACAGACCATTATATCCGGGAGTAAAAGTTTGGGTTGTTGCATTCGGAACAATTGCGTAATTGTTACCACAATCCAGCCATTGATAGGTTGCATGAATATTATTGGCAGTTATTGAGGTATCGGTTAGGGAAGTTGTTATGTCCGATACATAACATCCATTTGAAAATTCAGCAAAAATCGCGTCGCCGTGATTGTTGCTGATAGAATCTGAGTCATAGTTATAGATAAATGGACCATCAATTCGTCCGGCATAGAGAATCCGATTGTCTTTGCAGGTAACCTCATTTTCAAAAGTAGCTGATACTTTCTTTGCCCAGTTCGCCACCAGGTTGTTATCCAATTTTAATAAAAAGCCGTTATAGAAGCCGGTGAGCATGATTGTGTCAGGTGCTACTCCGAGAATTACAGTATCATTAAATGTCCCGGTGATAAAGCATTCATCCGAACTATTAAATGTAATACTGTGTAAGCGACAATAATTCGATGAATAAATTTCTTCCGTTTGTACAGCACCATTCAAATTATAAAATCCCAGGAGCCCATCCGGATTTGATCCCAGAGAACTATAACCTGCGACACCGATCAGACCGGCGGATGAAATACCCAATCCCTGGCAATAGGAATAACCGTTATTAAACAAAGCAGTCTTCCATAACTCCGTTCCATTGGTATCGTATGCGACCAGATAAGTAGCATAGCTGGCTGTAGTAGATAAGACGCCAGTATCAAAATAGGCGTCTTTTTCAAATCCCCCCATAATGATCAGTTTGCCGGAAGTCCGGTCAAACGCAATGTTATGACCGTAAACAAATGAGTTGTGTACCGTGCCGCCAACATGTTTTGCCCACAAGAGGTGACCATTGGATTGATACTTTGCAACAAACATATCTTTCGTAGTACCACTCGTAGTATTTGTCAATGTAATTGAATCTCCCAATGTAATCGTACCGGCAAACCAGCCGGTTAAAAAGATGTTTCCCTGGTCGTCGCTTGCAACGTTCTGAAAAGAGCTTGAAATGGATCCATGGTCATGCCACAGATAATTCCCGTCATTATCGACTTTGATGATCACGCCTTCACCACTGTATTGTCCCGGAGAAATTATACCGGCAAGTACCTGTCCGTTGTATGTAAAGTTATGTCCCGCGGAAGTTACAAGTATGATCACATTATCATTGTCATCGACATGAATATCCATACCTGAATCGTAATAAACAGCGTCATCGCCGCCTAAAGTTTTAAACCATAACAATTGATGGCCGGGAGAAAACTTCGCGATGAAAGCATCACCGTCGCCATTCGCGTTGTAACTGGTGCTATCGATTTCCACTGTTGGTCCTGTACTATAACCTATGATAAACAGATTCCCATGAGAATCCAGATCAGAAGCAACACCATATTCATAATCGTTACCTGAAACACTTTTTGCCCAAAAAGCTTCCTGTGCATTACTTGTTTTTGCAAAAAGTAAAATCATACTCAGGCATAATTTGTATAAAGAAAATTTTGTTCTGTTCATGTCGGTAGGGTAGAGTGTTTACGATTTGTTATTGCTCAATTCTATTGAGGATCAATAAAACCAAATAGTGTAATGGCTAAAATCGAATTCGTAATATACTATGGAAAGATAATCTGTTTAATTCATTTCAGCAAATGGTATGTATTTTCTTTTTTATAGGTTAAATAGGACTCATTTGACGATTAATTTTTGTAAGGAAGTAGAAAGATTCAGCATGAGAAATGTAATTCGCTATGAAATAAAATCCTGAAATTTGATATCTGAAAACTCTTGATCAGTGGATGAAAATCACACAGTTTAAGGGCAAAGGATTTTAGAAATCCTTCGCAGCGGTGGCATCCTTCGCAGTGGTGTGAATTTAGCTAGGGACATATTCTGAACAGCGAATTAGATGCACATCAGTGAAATCAAATAAATCAACAAAATCACAGTTCAGACAATTGAACGGCAGTAGTCTGAACTATGATTTTGGTGATTGTTTTGATTTTGGTGATTTTGAGAAGTCATCATTGATTGATTTTCCTAACAAATGCTGAACATAAATCAATTCTTTCAATCCCACCCACTAATATG
>CALMQM010000114.1 GCA_937871435.1 uncultured Bacteroidota bacterium
GCAAGACTCATTTAGTCGATACACTGAAGTCTAAGGGCGTACACATCCGATGTATTTTCGCTCCTGAGCATGGCTTTAGAGGAGAGAAGGGCAATGGTGATAGTGTTGCAAATGGAATTGATCTGAAAACAGGAATCAAAATTGTTTCATTGTACGGCAAACACAAGAAGCCTACACAACAGGATTTGTCAGGAGTGAGTATTGTACTTTTTGACATTCAGGATGTAGGAGCAAGATTCTACACTTATATCTCGACATTGCAATATGTGATGGAAGCTTGTGCAGAGCAAAAGAAGCTCCTCATTCTTCTTGATCGCCCGAATCCGAATGGATTTTATGTTGATGGACCGGTGCTGGATACAACATATCGTTCATTTGTCGGATTGAAACAGATTCCAATAGTACATGGAATGACCATGGGTGAATATGCACGAATGCTCAATGGAGAGAAATGGTTAAATAAAGGACGGCAATGCAGGTTAAAAGTTATCCAGGTCAGAAATTATTCGCATTCGGATTTGTATCAATTGCCGGTCTATCCTTCACCCAATTTACCAAATATGAATGCAGTGTATTTGTACCCATCTGTTTGCCTGTTTGAAGGTACACAAGTCAGTTTAGGCAGAGGTACAAATCATCCATTTGAAGTTATCGGTTATCCGGGTTATGCAGGAGGAACTATTCAATTCAAACCTGTAAATATCCCGGGTGTTGCTACAAACCCTCCTTACAGGGATACTTTGTGTAGTGGGTTGGACTTGCAGGACCTCACCAACGACTCTATATCCACAAGGCTGGATTTACACTGGTTGCGACAGTTATACATGTCGTATCCGGATAAAAGTGCATTCTTCAAGCCTTATTTCGAAAATTTGGCAGGAACAGTGACATTGCGAAATAGTATTGTTGGGGGAGATAGTGATTCTCAAATCAGGGACAGCTGGCAGTTAGGGATTAATAGATTTAAAGAAAAACGAAAGAAATATTTGCTTTACACTGATTTTGAGTGAGAATTTTCACTCTATAATCGGTGCTTTTCAACATTAGCTGTTCATCCTTTTACTTTATATGTACTTCACAGTTTTGACTCTTCAACTGATTTAATTATTTTTGAAAATCATAACTCTTTATTCAATCAATTCAATCACATGAAAAAAATTTACATTCTATCCCTATCCATCCTGATGTGTATTGGTGCATTTGCACAAGACAGGACTTGTGGAACCATGACTACTCTTGAGAACAGAATGGAAAAGGATCCAAGTCTGAAGCAGACACATGAAGCTTATGAAAAGGCTACTCAGGAATGGATAAAGCGACACGAAAAACCTGCTGTGGTTTCTGAGTTCCCAAGCATTGAAGGATTTACCCCTACCGGCAACAGAACAGAAGATCAGATAAAATATGCAGCAGCCAAGTCGGCTTATCAGAAAAAACAAGCAGAAACCGCTCAAAATAATTCCACTACTCAGCAGAATAATCGTAAAAAGAAAAACGGGGCAGGTTTTGTGGCTGGATCGAAGGGAGGTTCTAAATGAAAAATTTTTACAAGATTCTTCTGACCGGATGTGTTGTTTTCATTTACTCTTCTCCTTCATTTGGACAATGTCCTTATGACAATTCAATTTATGCTACAGGTCCGGCACCGACTGTTGTTGGAAGTTTTGTTGAAGCTGCGGAAACCTGGGGTGGTGAATTCAACAGGGTAACAGGTATGGTAGCAGGAAATACCTACCGCATTTCAACCTGTAACACTCCTACATTTGATTCTCAGATTTCGATTTATACAGCTGGTGGAGGAACATTCATTGCATCAGATGATGATGGTTGCGGTACTATTGGTGGTCCATCATCTCTTGATTTTACCCCAACAGTTTCCGGCGATTATGATTTTTTACTGGATTACTATGAAAGTGATGCAAATCCCTGTGCAAGTAATTCGGTTGATATGACTATGCGTGTTACATTGATTGCAACAGGAGGTGTTTCCAATCCTGATCCACCGGATTTGACAATTCCTGTTGTTGTTCATGTAGTATACAATGATGGAGTTGAGAATATTTCTGATGCACAAATTGCCTCACAAATCGATGCTTTGAATGCTGATTACCGGAAGAATAATTCAGACACGTTGATTATTCCAAGTGCTTTCTATGGTTTAGCAGCTGATTTTAAAATAGAATTTTGTCTTGCCTCACGTACACCAGGAGGTCAACCAACAAATGGAATTACCAGAACGCAAACCAGTGTATTGGAATTTTCTGGTGATGATGCAGTGAAATCAAGTGCAACAGGAGGAAAGGATCCATGGAATACTTCTAAATATCTGAACCTTTGGGTGTGTAATCTGGGTGGTGGATTATTGGGATACGCGCAGTTTCCGGCCGATCTGGCTAATTCTCCTCAAACAGATGGAGTTGTAATCGGTTACAAATATTTTGGAACAATGGGTACCGTCGTGAGTCCATACAATCTTGGAAGAACTGCTACACATGAAATAGGGCATTGGCTGAATCTGAGACATATCTGGGGAGATGCGTTTTGTGGTGATGATTTTGTGAACGATACACCAACGCAGGAACATTCCAATTATCAATGTCCGACATATCCCCACGTCACATGTAGCAATGGATCGAATGGAGATATGTTCATGGACTACATGGATTATGTGAATGACAATTGTATGGCTATGTTTACGGAAGGTCAAAAACTTCGTGTGCAGGCGACTATAAATGGCGGAAGAAATGCTTTGACTTCATCATTGGGATGCCAGGCTGTTGGGATTGATGAGCTAGGTTGGATGAAAGATTTATCCGTATATCCAAATCCTGGTTCAGGTGTATTTAGTATTTCAGGAGAAATTCCTGGTGCTGAGCAGTTGACAATATTGGTTTTGGATATGATGGGGCAGGAAGTAAAGGAGATTTCATCCTCTAAAGAAAACATCCTGAAAGTTGATTTGAGTGATGCTTCATCCGGTATTTATACTCTGCAATTCATCAACAAGGATGGATTGAGTTTTGCCAAAAAGATTGTGAAAGAATAATCGCCTGATTCAAAAAAAAGAAAGCCGACGAATTTCGTCGGCTTTCTTTTTTTATTCTTATTCTTATTGCTTTTACTTAATCGAAGATTCTGGCTTTGTTTACAATCGGATGATGGACACCTTACTTAATTCATGACCTTTGCTTCAAGATGTTCCAATGTTCTTCCCGGGTAAACTTTCAAAGCTTCTTCCAGACAACGCATAGCTTTTTCAAGTGATGGTTTATTAAGTACGTATGCTATCCGGACTTCATGTTTACCCAATTCAGGTTTCGAATAAAAGCCTGTTGCAGGAGCAAGCATAACTGTCTCATTTTGGTATGAAAATTCTTCGAGTAGCCATTGGCAAAACGTATCCGAGTTGTCAATTGGTAATCGTGCGATGCAATAAAAAGCCCCATTTGGTTTAGGGCAGAATACACCTTCCATTTTGTTCAAACTATCCACAACAAGATTTCGTCTGCTTACATATTCAGCTTTCACATTTGCGAAATAGGAGTCGGGTGTATCGATCGCAGCTTCCGCGGCTACCTGTCCGAATGTAGGCGGACTCAAACGCGCCTGAGCGAATTTAAGGGCGGTTGCCATCAGTTCTTTATTTCTTGAAATGAAAGCACCAATTCTGGCTCCACATGCGCTATATCGTTTGGAAATAGAATCTAACAGAACGACATTGTTTTCGATTCCTGAAAGATGCATAACCGAAGTATATGAATGTCCATCGTAACAGAATTCACGGTATACTTCATCTGAAAATAACCACAAGTCATATTTTTTTACCAGGTCACGTAATGATTCAAGTTCTGCTTTACTGTATAAATAACCGGTTGGATTACTCGGATTACAGATTAGAATTGCCTTCGTTTTTGGTGTAATTAATTTTTCAAATTCAGAAATAGGCGGGAGGGCAAAACCGCTTTCAATAGTGGAACGAATTGGAACCACTTTTACATTGGCCTGTGTAGAAAAGCCATTGTAGTTCGCATAGAATGGTTCAGGAATGATGATTTCATCTCCGGGGTCCATACAGCTCATCATCGCGATTTCTATCGCTTCAGATCCACCGGTTGTAATGATGATATCAGTATAATCAAGATCAATATTAAACTTCTTGTAATACGTCGTCAATTTTCTACGGTAGGATTCAATTCCTGCTGAGTGACTGTATTCGACTACTTTCAGAGGAAAATTATGGATAGCATTCAGCATGGTCTCCGGAGTTTCTATATCCGGTTGACCAATGTTCAGATGATAGATTTTTTTCCCATTTTTCTTCGCCTGTTCGGCATATGGTACCAACTTCCTGATTGGGGAAGGAGGCATTTCTCTTCCTTTTTGTGACGTTTTTGGCATCTGTTCTAAATTAAGTTCTCCCGCATTGGGCAAAAAAGAAGCCCTCCGTCTGGAGGGCTTAAAAATACAATAATTTCAGTATTCCATTACTTGGTTTCAGTACCAGCAGGGGCATCAGTTTTAACCGGGGCCGGAGCTTCTACGTTACCTTTCAGGTGCAACACTTTGGAACCGCTTTTTGCATTTGAAGTGATAGTTACGGTTTTGTCTTGCATACCCATTTTCCCTGTTGAATTGAATTCTACGTGAATTGTACCCTTTCCGGCTTTCGCGATTGGCTCTTTTGGCCATTGTGGAACTGTACAACCGCAAGAACCATGAGCTTCAGTAATGATCAGGGGCTCTTTTCCAACGTTCGCAAAAGTAAAGTCATACGTTACTTTATCGCCTTGTTTAATTGAACCGAAGTTGTATTCTTCAACATCGAATTTGAAGTCAGGTGCGTTTTTGTTGTCCTGAACAGCAGGTGTTGCAGCTGGAGTCGATTTGGCATCTTGTTGAGCATTCGCTGCTGCAACGAAAAGAAACATCGACATTGCTAAGATTGCTTTTTTCATTCTTGTGGATTGTTTTTGGATTGTTTGTTATTTAGATTTCTGATTATCGAATATGATGCCAATTATTTTTTCTGATCAACCGCAGGCTGCGAAATTGGTTTTTCAACAGTGCCTTTCATATGGATGATCATTGGATTTTGTTTCGCATTGGATGTTAATGTGACTGTTTTATCCTGGACGCCCATTTTACCGGTAGAATTAAATGTCACTTTAACTGCTGATGCCTGACCTCTCATAATTGGTTCTTTTGGATAAATAGGAACTGTACATCCGCAAGAGCCTTCTGCTTTTGAAATAATCAATGGTTCTGTACCCGTATTTGTAAATTTAAATTCATAGGTGACAGACTCACCCTGAGTAATTGTGCCGAAATTGTGTTCTTCAGTTTCGAATTTAAACGACGCCTGATTGTTGTCTTCATTGCCAATGTTCGTCAATACTTTTTTTTCATCCTGTGCAAAAGAAGGAAGAGTACAGACTAATGCGAAAGCGATAAGGAGGAATTTGATTTTCATAGGAGAAGGGGAAAATGGGTTCAGTATGATTATTTAGAATTTTCGAGAGGTAAACCGGAAGTCTTCTTGATTGGCATTGTCTGATCAGAATTGTCTTCGGAAGCTTCAACAACACCTTTTATGGTGAGTACCTTTGTATCAGTTTTAGCATTGGAATTCAAAGTGACAGTTTTCGTAAATGCACCAACTCTCTTAGTGTCGTAATGAACTTTGATGGTTCCGGTCTGGCCTTTCATGATAGGTTCCTTTGGCCATGTTGGTACAGTACATCCGCAACTACCTTTAGCGTTTGAAATGATCAGAGGTTCTTTTCCTGTATTTTTAAATTTGAATTCACAGGTACCATCTGCACCTTGTTTGATGGTTCCGTAATCATGCATCTCGTTTTCAAATGTAATCTCAGCTGCATTCGGATTATCGGCTTTTACTTCGTTTGCCTGAGTTGCCGGAGCAACCTCCTGTGCATAGGATTGAGTCCCAGCGAAAAGGAGTAAAGAAATGGAGATAGCGAGGTATTTAACAGTTTTCATAATTTTGAGAGTATTTTTTAGAATTACAAAAGTAGCCTTTCATTTCAATCTGGCATTATTTGAAATCCACCTATATCAAGATTTTTGCCAAAATTAGGAGGATGCAATGAAGGCAGAATGAAATTAAAACCGCGATTTTTGAACTTATTATGAAGAAAAATGCGGCAATAGCTCAGTTGGCAGAGCATCAGTTTCCCAAACTGAAGGTCGCGGGTTCGATTCCCGTTTGCCGCTCGAAGAACGGGAATAGAATTAATAAACCCCGCAATGATGCAGAGTTTAAGAGAAAACTTTTTTCAGATAATGAACAGAATGATCTGTTTGATCAATTACTTGCTACTCAAAACCGCGTATGGAATAATCATTTCTTCCAATGAAATTCCACCGTGTTGTAAGGTGTTTTTATAGTAAGTCACATAATAATTGTAGTTGTTAGGATATGCAAAAAAATTATCCTGTTTAGCAAACACAAAAGCCTGCGACAAGTGTTGTCTGGGCAACATGGCATCAGCAGGATTTTTTACTTCAAATACTTCTCGCTTGTCATAATTCAGGTTCCGTCCCTGTTTGTAACGAAGGTTTGTGTTGACCGTTTTGTCTCCCACAATTTTTGTCGGTTCTTTCACGCGAATCGTTCCATGATCCGTTGTGATGATCAATCGGATTTTCTTTTCGGCCATTCTTTTCAATGCTTCAAACAGAGGAGAATGCTCAAACCAGGAAAGCGTGATGGATCGGTATGCTGCTTCATCTTCCGCCAATTCACGGATCATTTCCATTTCTGTTCTGGCATGTGAAAGCATGTCCACAAAATTGTAAACGATAACATTGAATTTATTCTGCAAAAGATTCGGAACGTTTTCAACGAGATCTTTTCCCTCCTGGTGATTGGTAATTTTGGTATAGGAAAACTTATACTCTTTGCGGAATCGCTTTAGTGTATCAGAGAGAAAGTCCTGCTCGTGTTTATTTTTTCCTCCTTCATCTTCATCATTCAACCATAAATTTGGAAATCGCGCCTCGATTTCGGAGGGCATCAATCCGGCAAAGATGGCATTACGTGCATATTGAGTTGCAGTAGGAAGAATACTGAAATACAAGTCATCTTCCTGGATTCTGAAATACTCGGAGAGGACCGGTTGCAATATTTTCCATTGATCATATCTCAGATTGTCGATGAGAACCATGAATACCGGATCCGGTGATTCATCGACAGACGGAAGAATTTTTTTCTTCATGAGCTGATTGGAAGTAACCGGAATGTCTTTGTCCGGATTCTTCAGCCAGTTCAGGTAATTGTTTTCGATGAACCTCGAGAACAATTTATTTGCTTCACTTTTCTGAGCTGTCAGTATTTCATACATACTTTCATCAGCAGATTCCTGCAATTCCAATTCCCAGAAAACCAGTCTGCGATAAACATCCACCCATTCTTTCCAGGATAATTTATCACTTAACGTCATTCCGATATTACGGAATTCCTGCTGGTAGGCCGTTGCAGTTTTTTCACTTATCAGTCGTTTGTTTTCAAGGTTTTTCTTCAGTGAAAGCAGAATCTGATTTGGATTTACAGGTTTGATCAGGAAATCAGCAATCTTACTACCGATGGCTTCTTCCATGATACTTTCTTCTTCACTTTTCGTAATCATGATAACCGGAATTTCCGGTTTCAGATTTTTCATCCTTGAAAGAGTCTCCAGTCCTGAAAGTCCGGGCATGTTTTCATCCAGAAATATGATATCGAAATTTTGATTCTTAAATTGCTCGAATGCATCACCTCCATTGGTGGATGTGGTTACGGAATAACCTTTTTCCTGTAAGAAAAGCAAGTGGGGTTTCAACAAGTCAATTTCATCGTCTGCCCAGAGTATTTTAATTGTGTCCATAAGTTCAGTGGAAAGGGTGGCACTTTTTCTGTTTTCAAATGTAGCAAAGATGTTTCGATTCATAGTTGGTTTGAGTGTGATTTTATCACTTGAAATTATGAGAGAGTTGATTCTATAGGATCCACAACGACTTATTGAGTTTTTTATTGGCTGAATTAATGGAATCGATTCAAATTCATAGTGTAAAATCATTTTTGAATCCGGATATTTGCCAAAGCTTTAAATTTCGGCTAACGTGAAATCAGCGCATTTGAAAATAGTTAACGATCCGATTTATGGATTCATCCGGATTCCCTATGAAAGCATATTCCGTCTGATAGAACACCCTTACTTTCAGAGACTCAGAAGAATCCGACAACTTGGAATGACTCATCTGGTGTATCCTGGTGCGCATCATACGCGATTTCATCATGCTTTGGGAGCGATGCACCTAATGGGAGAAGCTATTGAGACATTACGTTCAAAAGGACATACCATAACTCATGAAGAGGCCGAGAGTGTAAGTATTGCTATTCTGCTTCATGATATCGGACATGGACCATTTTCTCATGCTTTGGAAGACAGTATAGTTCCTGGAATTAAGCATGAAGAAATTTCAGGGTTGTTCATGGATCAGTTGAATAATGATTTTCAAGGGGAGCTTTCCATGGCAATTGAAATTTTTAATGATCGTTACCCTAAGAGATTTTTACATCAACTTGTATCCGGTCAACTGGATGTGGATCGTTTGGATTACTTAACAAGAGACAGTTTTTTTACCGGTGTTTCGGAGGGTGTGATTAGTCACGACAGGATAATTAAAATGCTGGAAATTTGTGGTGATGAACTCGCCATAGAGGAAAAGGGAATTTATTCCATTGAAAAATTTATTGTTGCCAGACGTCTCATGTATTGGCAGGTGTATTTGCATAAAACTGTTGTTTGCGCCGAACAATTATTAATCAGCATCCTGAGAAGGGCGAAAGAGCTGAGAAAGCAGGGAACTTCTCTCTTTTCAACTCCGGCACTTGCAATATTTCTGGATCGTGTATATACTAAATCCGATTTTTTAAACGACAAAACACTTCTTGCAACGTTTGCTGAATTGGATGATAGCGACATTACAACATCTGTCAAGCAATGGAGCAAACATCCGGATTTTATTTTATCTGAATTATGCAGAAGGATGATGAACAGACGATTATTCAAGATAATTCTACAGCGTGATAAATTCGATGAGACATATATCCAGAGCGAACGGGATCGTGTTATTCAGGAATACAATTTGAAGAAAGATGAAATTGATTACTTTGTTTTGAATGGTACTCTGGTGAATAATGCCTATGATACCCGGAATGATAAGATCAACATTTTACTGAAGAATGGAAAAGTACTTGATATAGCGGATGCAGCCGATACTCTGAACATTAAATCAATCAGTGGACCGATTGAGAAATATTACTTGTCTTTCCCAAAGAAAGTCAGAGAATAATGGATAAACCTCTTGTCTTGATATTACATGGAGCTCTTGGCAGCGCTTCTCAAATGAAAACTCTATTCGGGTCCGCACCTGATTTTACTCCATTGTTTTTTGAATTTCCGGGTCACGGTCAAAATCCGGATCTTGATCAACCATGGACAGTTCAGCTTTTTCAAGATTCATTGGAAGGTTTTTGCAGAATGCAATCGGTTCCCATGTATGTTTTCGGGTACAGCTTGGGAGGATATATTGCTTTGTCTTTAGCTTTGTCGCGACCCGAATTATTCAAAGGGATTGTTACACTGGGAACAAAATTGGCATGGAACAAATCAACAGCTGAAAAAGAATCTTCCCGTTTGAATCCTGAAATCATTCAGGTTAAAGTTCCATCATTTGCTGATACATTAAAAGTCAGACATGGAGAGAATCACTGGATTGATGTCCTTCGGAAAACTTCCGAACTCATGCATTCAATCGGTATAAATCCGACGTTATCTATTTCCCGAATAAAAAATATTAAAGTACCAGTACATTA
>CALMQM010000115.1 GCA_937871435.1 uncultured Bacteroidota bacterium
TCCTGGGCAAGCTCTACAACCCTGACAACACCATCGCCGTGCCGGGCTTCTACGATGATGTCGTGCCTCTGACAGAGGCCGAGCGGGCCATGATCGCCAAGACCGACCTGAGCGAAGGGCAGTACCAGGCGGCGACCGGCGTGCCCGCCGTCTGGGGCGACGCGCGGTACACAATCCGCGAGCGCATCTCCGCCCGCCCGACCCGGTACATCAACGGCCTGTGGAGCGGCTGGAGCGGCCCCGGCCCGAAGACCATTGTCCCGGCTAAAGCGGGCGCCAAGCTAAGCTCGCGCCTGGTGGGCAATCAGGACCCCAACAAGATTTACGCGCTGTTGAAAGACTACATCGAGGCCATCGCGCCGCCTACCGTCCGCGTCACCGTGAGCCTGGTGACCACGGGCAAGCCCGCCCTCATCCCCTTCGACCTGCCTGAGATGCAGGCCGCCGTCCGCGCTTACGAGAAGGGCTGGGGCTACCCGCCCGTTTTCACCCGCGGCGGCGGCAGCATCCAGCTTGTAAATCGAAGTCTGTCCTTCAGCGGCTCCGGCAGCGGCCTGCAGTCCATTCGGGCTGAGAGCAACGGCCCGCACGGGTTGCAAACTGCCAGTGATCACGGTCACCGGCTGCCCGCTGGCCAGATCCCACACCCGCACGGTTTTGTCCGTCCCGCCGCTGATCAGCCGTGCCGAATTCGCACTGAAACTCACGGCATTCACAGCCCCGGCATGACCTGCCAGCTGCATGACAATCTGACGCGTTGACAGATCCAGAACGGAGAGACTGCCATCTGCATTTGCCAGTGCCATCCATTTCTTGTCTGGACTGACGGCAATACTGGGCACCGGATTGGCCGGAGCCGGGAATGTGATCCCCGCCGCCGGCAGTTCCCAGACGCGGATCATTTTGTCCGCAATAAGAACTTTGTGCAGACAACTCCCGCATTTGCCATACCGATGATCCATTTAGAATGCTTTTCACCTTTACTTTTGTTCCAATTGCTGAACGATTGCTGAGTGTCCCTGTGCAAGCCAGCGTCAACCAGTGATTACCATTCCCATTATTGTGATAGAGAAAATCAGAAGGATCAACGCCTGAAAAGCGAACTGTTGCAACTGCAAGATCTTCGAAACCGTCGTTATCATAATCAGCAAAAGCACAACCATAGGACCATGATGAATCCGCTGTAACTACATCCTGGATGCGGGTAAATGATCCTGCTCCATCATTCAAATACAATCGATTTTGTTGAAGGGAAGAACCGGCGAAAGCATAAGTTACAAATAAGTCAAGATCACCATCATTATCGATATCTGACCATGCTGAACTAAACGCATGTCCGGAACCTTTACTGACAGTATCATTCAGCAATTTGGTAAACACAAAATTTCCATCATTTCTAAACAATGAATTCGGCGCCTGATCATTGGCGAGAAATACATCCAGATCTCCATCATTGTCAATATCAGCCCAGCTTCCGCTCATCGTAAACCTTCCATCATTCAATAATGGACCAGAACTATGCAACACAAAACTGCCATTCCCGGTGTTCTCATAGATATCTTCATTTTCATTTGATTCATTCGTTACAAACAAATCAACATCTCCATCAAGATCTATATCTGTCCAGTTTACACAACGTGACGAATGCGTATTGTTCACCACACTTCCAGTGTTTATTTTTGCAAATGTGCTGGAACCCGTGTTATGATACAAAAAGTTTTTCAGGTTCCCGGAGCTGTTCGCGACATACAAATCCAACAATCCATCATTATCATAATCTCCCCAGGAAGCCGTTTCCGAATAACCACCATCATTACACAAAGAGCCGGTGGATTGTTGAGTGAAATTCCCGTTTCCATCATTGAGATAAAATAAATTATTCACATCGTAATAATTTACAACAAAAGCATCGACATCACCGTCATTGTCTGCATCTGCCCATGTGGCACCATCAGAAGGCTTGCCATCTTTTACTATTGTATCGCTGAGCACAGCAGTAAATGTTCCGCTCCCGGAGTTGATATAGAGAAAATTATTTTGGCCACCAAAAGGTCCGTTTGTAATCATACAATCCATCCAGCCATCCTTGTTTAAATCTATCCAGTTTACACTCCGGGAATCACCGATGGTATTAACAAACGAGCCTGTCAGAATTTTTGTGAATTGCTGAGATTTCACCAACGAAACTGACATTAGACACTGAAGAAGAATGATTGATAATTTTCGCATACAAAATCCAAAACCCGAACATAGGGAAAGAATGATTTTCAGAACCTTAACAATACTTAAAAGGAATTCAATACTTAAAAGACTATTAAAAAAATCCAGATCAGACCGGATATGTCAATGAAAATTTCTTTGAAAATAACACACTAAAAACCATATCAGGCAATCAAAAAATTAAACGCCTGAAAAAAATAAATGAAATCTCATTCACACATTCACAACTGCAAGAACACTCTCTGTAATACATTGATACAATTTTGCCGACAATTCATCGTAACGTTCTTCATCTTCCTTTTTTTCTAAATTGATATCATTCCAGGAACCCATACCACCAAAGACCCAGGCCATGGCGGCCGAATAAAGAAGTTGTCGGGATGCAACAGAAAAATCGCCCGAAGGAACCAAATCTTTGTAATAGTAATTCTCACCTGGACTCAAATTGCTCAATTCATACAGCGCTTTCTGAAAAGTATTTGACCAGCCATGAAAATTTTGCAAGGAAGCAAAGGAAGAGATATCAGAAAGCGCTACGCGAAAATTATCACGGATTCTTTCTTCACTCTGATTATAGTTGCTGCTTTTGATTTTCTGCGAGAAGCGGGCGTAACTGACAATCCATCGTTTATCCTTTTCAGATGATGAATTGTTATAGGTCCACTTAGCCTGCCAATAGTAAGAGTACCCATCACAAATTTGTTCTAACATCCAGTTTCCACCGCCACCAATAAATCCCGCAAGCTTGTAATCAGGTCCTTTGCTTTGATCTTCAGAAGCCCTGAAAAACAAATGCAGTTTTTGAGTCTTTTCTTTCTTCAGAAGATTAAGCCATTCTCCCGGATTCCGGCAAATAGTTTTTTCAGAAAAGCCAGACAAAATAAAACGCTTGGTCATTTCCCGAAAATCGACTGACTCGGAATTCAGAAAGGTCGAATTATCAGGATAGAAAGCAGTATTAATTTCTCCTGTCCGAAGAAATTGATTTCCGTAGGTAGCCAGTACAATGAGTTGAGCAAGGGTGCCGGTCATGCTTTCATTTGTAAAGACTAAAGAAAAGAAAGAAAATTGAAGGATGAAAATTTATTGCGGTTGAATTTAACTTGTGCCGACCGTCAATATCAAAGATTTGATGGAATAATAATAGCTTTAGAAAAAATGCAGAAGAGAATTTCGATAATCATGAAATAATGATTACAAGAACTCAATGTCTCTCACCCTGCCCATCCTTCTCTATCAAGGCTTCGGTATTGAATCGCTTCTGCCAGATGTTCGGTCTTGATGTTTTCACTTTTGTCCAAATCTGCAATTGTTCTGGATACCTTGAGGATTCTGTCATAAGCTCTGGCAGACAATCCTAATCGCTCCATGGCTGTTTTCAACAAAGCTCTTCCATCTTCACCGATCACACAGATCTCATGCAGAAGTCTTGATCCCATTTGAGCATTGCAATACACTCCATCCTGCCCCTTAAATCTTTCCGCCTGAACCTGTCTTGCTGCTACTACCCTTTCCCGTATAGTTTCACTCCGTTCACTCTCGCGCATTCCGGTGAGTTCTTTGAACGCAACCGGAGTTACTTCAAGATGAATATCGATCCTGTCAAGCAAAGGTCCGGAAATCTTGTTGAGATATTTCTGCACTACTCCCGGAGCGCACACACATTCCTTTTCAGGATGATTGTAATATCCGCACGGACAAGGATTCATCGATGCTACAAGCATAAAGCTCGCCGGAAATTCGATGGAAAATTTTGCCCTGGAAATTGTCACACTTCTTTCTTCCAATGGTTGGCGCATTACTTCCAGCACCGTACGTTTAAACTCCGGAAGTTCATCCAAAAACAAAACTCCATGATGCGCCAGTGAAATTTCACCGGGTTGCGGAAATCCACCTCCTCCAACCAAAGCCACATCACTGATAGTATGATGAGGAGATCGAAATGGTCTGATAGAAACAAGTGATGACTCCTTCCCTAATTTCCCGGCGACCGAGTGAATTTTTGTCGTCTCGAGTGCTTCGTTCAATGTTAGTGGTGGAAGAATAGTAGGCAATCGTTTTGCCAGCATCGTTTTGCCTGCACCGGGTGGACCGATCAAAATCAGGTTGTGTCCTCCTGCCGCAGCTACTTCCATTGCCCGTTTGATATTCTCCTGTCCTTTTACATCAGCAAAATCAAATTCACTTTTACCCTGTGAATTTCTAAACTCATCCTCAGCGTCCACAATAACCGGCTCCAACAATTTACCTCCATTCAGAAACTCCACAACTTCCGTTATGTTTCCCACACCATACACTTCAAGTCCATTGACAATAGCGGCTTCTCTTGCATTTTCTTTTGGCAGAATGATTCCCTTGAAACCTTCATTGCGCGCCTGGATGGCAATTGGTAAAACACCTTTGATCGGTTGCACTCCTCCATCCAATGACATTTCTCCCATGATCACATATTTTTCCAGCACGTCCTGTTGCACCTGACCTGATCCGGCCAGAATTCCTAACGCGATCGTGAGATCATACGATGACCCCTCCTTGCGTATGTCCGCAGGAGCCATGTTCACGGTGATCTCCTGCCGAGGATACTTGAATTCGCAATTCTTCAATGCAGCGACAATCCTTTTCTGACTTTCTTTCACGGCATTGTCAGGCAAGCCGACAAGAATAAAATTGACACCGCTTGCCTGATTGACTTCTACAGTAATGGTTGTAGCATTGATTCCATACACGGCACTACCAAATGTTTTTACGAGCATCGTTTAATAAATAATTCAGATGCCGAAAGTAGAATGTCGTGCTGTACTTTGAAATGTCAGAGTGCAAATTCACTCCGGAATAATCCAGCAGAAAAGCAGGATAAAAAATGATACTTAAAAGAAAATGTATCAGGCTTCCAGTTCGATTAATTGAATCAAACTGTGAATTATTTTAATGTGGATTTCCTGAGCTCTGTCAGCAAAATCAGAATGAGGAGCCCGAAGTTCTATATCACAAGCGGTCGCCATTGCTCCTCCATCTTTCCCAGTAAGACCGACAATTTTCATCCCTTTGGATTTCGCCGCTTCAATAGCCTGCAGAATATTTTTTGAATTACCGCTGGTACTTATAGCCAATAATATGTCCCCCTTATTTCCCAAAGATTCGATGTAACGGGCGAATATTTTTTCATACCCATAATCATTTGCTACACAACTTATATGAGAGGGATCAGAAATTGACAATGCAGGAAGCGCTTTTCTGTCTTCACGGAATCGTCCACTTAACTCTTCTGCAAAATGCATCGCATCACACATGCTGCCACCATTCCCGCATGAAATTATTTTGCCACCATGGCGGATTGAAACAATCATGAGAGAAGCTGCGGCGGAAATATTTTTCAACAAAAGTTCATCCTGCAATACTAAGTCAACAGCTGCTTTCGCTTCCGTAAAATTTTTACGTATCAAATCAAGATTCGTCATGGTTTATAAATTTGATGTTGCCAAAGGTAGGATTTAATTAGAATTCCGACAGACTTCTTATCTTCACGCGGCGAAATTCTTCGTCATTCCGGCTCTGACTCATGCGCATCCTTCCGCTCATTTTACTTTGCTTTTTATCTGTAATGAGTTCAGCCCAGAGTTTCCTGAAGAAAAATATTTTGTTTGATTTCGGAATCGACGTAGGCACCTATCAAACGCTTGGAAAGGAATTACAAACAGGAGCAAAAATTAAAGACGGAACCGTTGGCAGTATCCTGCACACAGGAGCAGAATATGCCATCAGCGATTATCTGGGAGCCGGAATCCAGCTTCGATCAAATAAATACTCCACTGACAACGATACGGCAACGGCATCAAATTCAGATTTCAGCCTGCTTGGAAATATTCATTTCTTACGCACACAATATTTCAATTTGTATTTCGGACTGAAATTCGGACTCTCTCGATTTGAATATTCCAACCTGAATAATCCGGGAAGCTTCTCTGCAAATGGAAGTCATTTCCAAATAGACCTTGGAGCCAATCTTTTCATTAGTAAATATTTTGGGTTCACTTTACATACGGCATACAATAACCTCCACTATGGCAAAGGAACCATCCTGAGACCCGGAGGAGAAACCATCCCATACCGGATTCATTTCAATGGAGCCAACATTGGGATTGGTATGGTTGTAAAAATTTAATCCCGGAGTTTTTCATCTTTCTCTGAGGAACAGAAGCCTCTATAAACAGGCACAGCGGCCTCCCGACCGCTGTCCTGACTTAACTCGAATAAACACCTCGGTCGTTTAACCAAAAACTAAACCATGAGATTCAGGCAAGATAATCCCGACTTCACGAAGGGTCAATTAATTTCGGTCACCACCTTACACACTTGGTAAACCGTATAATTTTGGCTGTGAGTAATTCGTTAAAAAGTTCATGATAAGGGCAGCAATTCTACGCTTTCCTTCTCTATTTTCGTCCTTATTCGTATGAAGATTCAGGAACATGTTTCGTTGAAAGGATTCAATACCTTTGGTTTGGAGGTATTTGCTACTCAATTTACTGAGGTTTTTTCAGCGGAGGAATTAAGACAAGTCATACTGAACCCTGTATTGCAGAATACTCCCAAACTTATACTTGGAGGCGGAAGCAATATTCTGTTTACCGGTAATTTCACGGGACTTGTGATCCGAAACAGGATCCAGGGAATGAAAGTACTCCGGGAAACAGATGATCTTGCCTGGGTTCAGGCTGGTGCGGGAGATGTGTGGCATGAATTTGTCTTATGGAATATCGAACGGGGATTTGCAGGACTTGAAAATCTGAGTCTGATTCCGGGCTCAGTTGGAGCGGCACCAATACAGAACATCGGCGCCTATGGAGTGGAAATAAAAGATACTTTTTTTGAACTTGAAGCCATGCATCTGGAAGACGGGACTATCCGAAAATTCTCTAAACAAGATTGCAACTTCGGTTACCGTGACAGCATTTTTAAACGTGAAGCGAAAAATAAATACGCGATACTTTCTGTTACTTTTCAACTGAATAAAAAACCTTTTCTGAATACAAGTTATGGTGCTATCGAACAGGAATTAAAATCAATGCATGTGGATAAAGCAGGCATTCGCGAAATTTCTCAGGCAGTAATCAATATAAGAAGCAGCAAACTTCCTGATCCGACAAAAATCGGAAACGCAGGAAGTTTTTTTAAGAATCCTGAGGTTGATGAGAAGGTGTATCTGAATTTAAAAAATAATTTTCCTGATATTGTTGCATACAAAACCACCGGAAATAAAATGAAATTAGCTGCAGGCTGGCTGATAGAAAAAAGCGGATGGAAAGGAAAAGTATCCGGTCATGTCGGTATGCACAAACAACAGGCATTAGTCCTGGTTAACTATGGTGGCGCAAGTGGCACTGAATTAATTCAGCATGCACGAACTGTTCAGGCAAGCGTAAAAGAAATGTTCGGGGTGGAATTGGAAATGGAAGTGAATATTCTTTAAATACCTTTTCAAATAAATCTTTTCAGAAAGTAAATTCTGAATTTTGAAAAAGTGAATATTATAATGCTTTGAGTGCCGCCTCTGTCTTAATCCAGTTTTCTTTCAATTGAGGCACAAAAGATTCACACTCGGGTGGATTTGCTGATTTACCAAGCAACTCAATATTTCTACAGGTCTCAGCTAGTAAATTAGCTCCGATATTCAATGCAGATCCTTTCAGTTTGTGAGCAAGTCGGCTCATATTCGTATAATCACCTGCTTTGCAAAAGCTATCTATTTCCTTCACTATATCTGTTCCCTGCTCAAGGAACATAGTCAGAACCTGACTGAAAAAAGTCGGGTCAGCGCCTGCGGTCATATCACGCAATCGTTGCAATACTGCTTTATCCAAAATAGCTTCGGGTTCAGTTGTACTTTTTTTATTGTTATTCTGTTGAGCCATTTCTGTTCTCACCTGAATATACCTTCCACCCCACTTACGAATCCGCTCAACTATTTCTTCAATCAGAAATGGCTTGCTGATGTAATCATCCATACCGGCTTCAATGCATTTTTCCTTATCTCCTTCAAGAGCAAATGCCGTCATCGCTACTATAATCGGACGATGAGGCAAATCCATCTTATGAATAATAAAACGAGTAGCTTCTAATCCATCCAGCTCCGGCATTTGAACATCCATGAAGATCAAATCGTAACTCTCATTTCTCAAAGCCTCAATCACTTCCAAACCATTGCTCACCATTGCCGGATGATATCCCAATCCTTCGAAGATATTCATCGCCAGCTTTTGATTAATTTGATTGTCTTCTGCAATAAGAATTCTTACCGGCACATGTTCTGCCAGTTTAATATCCATCTTGCCCAAATCATGATCATGCTGACTGCGTGAATGATCTTCAATGGAAAATACTCCTATCAAAATATCCAACACTTTGGAACGATCAACATTTTTCGGAATAACCGCCGATACAAGATCACTTGAATAATCAAAAACCACAGTGTCTGAATGATCCGCATTGAACAAAACAATTGGCAATTCCGATTTCGGTTTCAACGCCCGGATTTTTTCCGCCAAAGTAAGCGCCTTCGCGCTGATCATTTGCGCATCAATCAATACAAGGTTGATGTCTTTTCCTTCGCTTACTATGTCCAGCGCTTTTTGTGAATCATCAGTACTACGCGGTACCATGTTCCAGCGTCTGAAATAGCTCGAATAAATATCTGCTTCTGTCTTGTCGTCACTGATCAGTAACACATGAGAATTAATCAGCTTGTTACTGCCATTCCCGGTATTTCTTGGAGTATCTGAAGCACTGACAGATTCTGACTTAATGGTAAACCGGAAATTAGAACCTTGTCCGGGTACACTCTCTACCCATATTCTACCTCCCATTAATTCCACCAGATTTTTACAAATTGCAAGACCCAATCCGGTACCACCATATGTTCTCGCTGTACCTGCATCTGCCTGGGAAAAGCTTCTGAACAGTTTGGCAATTTTTTCCGGTGGAATACCTACTCCTGTATCTTTTACTTCAAATAACAATTCTGTTTTGCCATCAAGTTCCTTAACTCTGGTAACACTGATTGTGATCATTCCTTTCGGTGTGAATTTTATCGCGTTTCCGACAAGGTTCATCATGATTTGACGCAATCGGGTAATGTCACCATAGATATAGGAAGGAACATTCGGGGCAATAGTATATTGCAAAGCGAGATTCTTTTCAATCGCTTTGGATGACATCAAATCAAATGTTTCTTCGATGGCTCTCTTAATCAATACAGGCTTATGCTCCAATTCCATTTTGGCAGATTCAATTTTTGAAAAATCCAAAATGTCATTTATCACCGACAACAATGCTTCTCCACTGAGCAGGATGCTATCTACATAATCCTGTTGCTTAGGCGATAAAGAAGTTTGATTCAACAATTTCCCCATACCTATGACTCCATTCAATGGAGTCCGTATTTCATGACTCATCGTAGCAAGGAAAGTGGACTTTGCTTCTGTCGCCGCTTCTGCTTCCTTTTTATCGTGAATTAATTTAAGCTCTGACTTTTTTCGGTCACTGATATCATGGCCAAACAATGTAACACTCAAAACATTGTTATAATCATCTTTCACAGGCGTCACCACAATTTCAACATCCACTCTCTTTCCATGCATTACTACATTTTTTTCAAGAGAAAAATGCTCGCCTGTATATGCCCGACGATGCATTTCAAAATATTCTGAATGAAAATCTTCTGGTAAAATGTCCAGTAAATTAAACCCGGTTTCTACTACAATTCCTGTGAGAGCAAAGAGTAAATCACTAAGTTTTGAATTAATGAGCAATATGGTGTGGTGCTTGTCAACTGATAAAATGGAATACTCAGCATTTTCCACCAGAGCGTTTAATTTTTCCTTCCGGTCATAAAGTGTACGTTCTATCCGCTTTTTCTGCGTGATGTTCTCAACCATGGTGATAATAAACTGCGGACGACCAAGTTCATCCAACACCGTAGTAGAATGAGAAGTAACCCAGATCACATCATTGTTCCGCTTCACCAATCTTTTTTCACGCTTGCTCAACGGCACTTCATTTCTGAACAAAGCAGAAAGATTTTTCCTTTCTTTTTCTTTCTCTTCCGGATGCACTATGTCAGGAAAACTAATTTGCTGCAATTCGATTTCAGTATAACCAAGCAGATCACAAAAAGCTTTGTTGGCACGGGTAAATTTATAATTCATCCCAATCAGTGCCATAGCCTGCATTCCTTCTTCAAAATATTTCGCCATAGGCGAATCCTTCGCCTGACCAGAAACAGATTCTGCATTACTGGAATTTATATTCTGATAATTTTGATCACCATGAGTTTCTGTTATTCTCAGCATGAGTGATCGTTCTCCCGGCTCCTGATTTTTTACCATCTGAACCATCCCACTGAATTTTCCACCTTTCAGACTTACAAAACTACCTTTGGCATTTGCTTTTCCCTGACGATCCAGTGAACGACGAATTTGTTTCTTCTCTTCTTTGGACCAGTCTTCCGCCATGAAGCGTGAAAGATCAGAACCAAGAAGTGTGTTTTTATCCGTTGTTTCAAAAAGTCTCATCGCCTCTTCGGAACAATCGAGAATTAATCCACTGGTTGTACTGATGATAAATAATGCATCAGGAAAGGCAGGAATTCCGGCATTCGATTTCGTCCGGTTTTCTTCCGGTTCAACATTTTCTTTTTCATTTGAATCTTCTTCCGGAATTAATTCCTGACTTCCGGAAACCCTGAACCACATGTACAACAATGTCAGGATGACAAACCCAAACAAGCTAAGCAAGAGGAAAAAAGTAAAATGCAATTGAAGCAGGTAATCCAATACAAACACCAAAGCATATACCACAGCAACTGCAAAAAGCAGCAGTCGGTATAATACCTTTCGCCCTTCATCAGGAATAGGCCGGCGAATATTTCTCGGAGTTTTGCTCAAATGGTTTGCGCCCGTTTATGGCTTTATCTTTATATGCTTTCCGTTCAAGTAGGTTCTTAAAACGAGGGCCTTAATTCAGTTAAAAGCATCGTTTTTATTACAAAAACGAACATTTCATTCTGTTTCAAGTTGGGAAATGAGAGGCCGGTAACGAACTCTCTATTCAACTATTTTAAGATGCTCAAACCCTGATCTGTGGCGGATTTCGGGAGCAATTAAGAAAAAAACCCGGCAGATCTCATGAATTGAGGTGTCTGACCGGGTTATTAAGATTGCTTTTTTCGCGAGGTGCAAAAAAAATTCAGGTAGATTTCTTACACTTTATTGAGCTCTTCTTTAACAAAGTTCACCAACTCATGAATGTATTTTTCAGAAAAATCAAATCGAATTCCGGCTGCTAAATACACCTCCGGAATGGATGCCGAATAACCTAAACCTAAAGCTTCTTTGTATTGTTGAATCGCTTTTGCAGGATTTTGCTTATAGTTTCTCCATACCGCAATAGCTCCAAGTTGTGCCATTCCATATTCAATGTAATAAAACGGAACTTCAAACAAATGCAATTGTTTCTGCCACATGGCTTCGAGAGGATTTTGTTCCGTAGTCCAATCGATCTCTTTTGAACTAAACTGCAAATAGATTCTCTTCCACGCGTCAGTGCGTTCTTTGGTTGTGTGATCCGGATTCATGTACAACCAATGCTGAAAATGATCTACACATGCAATCCAGGGTAATGCTTCCAGCACGTTTTCCAATTGCTCGCGACGAGCTCTTTTCAAATCATCCGGATTGGAAAAGAAATGATGCCAGTGTTCCATCGAAATCAATTCCATACTCATCGATGCAAGCTCTGCAATCTCAGAAGGTATTTCTTTAAACCCGATAAAATCAAGATCCCTCGTCAGCATGGAATGAATCGCATGTCCACCTTCGTGAACCATCGTCACAACATCACGCAGAGATCCACTTGCATTCATAAAAATAAATGGAACACCGGATTCATAAAGTGGATAATTGTAACCACCCGGGGCTTTGCCGATGCGCGAATCAAGATCTACATAATGCATTTGCTCCAATGTGCGAGTCACTTCACCGAAATAAGGATCGATTTCTGTGAAACAACTGATTGTTTGCGCCATCAGCTCTTCTCCCTTTTTAAAAGGCTTCATGTCATCACGACCCATAGTATCCACATCGAGATCCCAAGGCTTCAAGGTGTCAAGATTCAGTGCAGCTTTTCTTTCTGCAAACAAGGTATCCAACACAGGAACTATTGCGGTACGGACTGATTCGTGAAAATGTTGACAATCTTCTGGTGTATAATCGAAACGATCAAGATCAACAAACTTATAATCACGGTAGTTTGCGAATCCGGCCTGCTGAGCCATACGATGTCTCAGAGCAACTAATTCGGAAAATAAAGTATCCAGTTTTTCCCTGTCTTGCAGACGCCTGTTTTGAATTTTGTGATAAACATCCTCTCTTAGTTCACGCGAAGGATTCTTCAGGAAATTGGCTGCTTGCTGTAATGTGAGAGTTTTTCCATCTACGTCAACTGTCATAGCACCTGCAATCTCTCCGTACTTTTGCTCTTTCACAGACAATTCAGCCTGAACAGGAATATTTTCTTCTCTGAAAATTCTGATTGAATTTTCAACCTGCTTCAGATACAAAATATAGCGCTTATCCAATTCCGTTTTGTACGAACAATTAACCAACTTCTTATTTAACTGATCAGCGAATGGTTCAATTTTCGGAATTATATTTTCAACAAAATGTGTGTAAGCCTCGGTTAATTTCTTATCCGTAGTATCACAGGTCATTCGGATGTACAACCAACCAACATGTTCTTGTATCACAGAATCAAGCTCTGTAATATCTGACAACCACCGCTGTAATTCACTCAGTGAGTTTATTTCTCTGCCGGTTAAATCAAGATAGAATGGCTCAACAGCGTCCCAGGTAGTGAGATCAAGAGTTGCCGGTAAAAAGTTGCGCCGGATTTTTTCCGGCGCTTGAATGGTATTGGATGTCATGTTCTTTAAACTTTCTTTCTCGTTTTTGCTGTAGTGGCTTTTGCAGATTCAGCTTTCGGTCCGTGTGCTTCGTGTTTCTTAGGAATTGGTTTCTCGTGTTCATTCGAAGTCGAAATCTTATCATCCGCCTCACCCTGCACTTCTTCTTCTTTGCTGAAATCAATTTTATCCTTCAACAAATCATACCAAACCAGCATTTTTTTAATATCAGAAGTATACACTCTCTCTTCATCAAATGTTGGTACAACTTTTTTGAAATAGTCACGCAGCTTTCCGGCATCTCCTTTTGGATCAACTCCCAGCTTCTGACCATCCGTTTGCTGGATCTTTTTGTAGATCTCACGCAAAGGCATTTCTTCATCGGTTGTATACACCGCAATATCTACCAGTGTCATGATCCGTTGATTCGAATTAATCATCGTTCGTTTGGAATCAACAAGGGATTCAACTATGAATCCGTTTTTGTTGTTCGCTACAACCTTATAAAGGCCGCTCATTCCGGGTACTGAAATAATGTCTTTTAATTCCATAAATAAATTTCCTTGGTGCTACAAAGTTAAAACGAAATTCGTCTGAAGATATTGAAACATGCAAATTTTCTTCACATCTTATTGTTACTGATAGTTCTTTAGGTTAGCTTTTGTATCACGGGTTCAGGCACATTTCGAATGAATTTCTGAGTATCACCTGTTTACTAAAATACAAAAGCCCCGCAAGAGCTGATCTGCGGGGCTTTCCAAAGAACAATCGAGATTATTTCACGATAATGAGCGGTAAAGTTTTTGAGTTCCTTCCACTTTGCAAACGATAAAAATAATTTCCGGAAGGGATTTTACTCAGGTCTACTGTCACTGAATATTTTCCTCCATTAAGCTTCTCTGCAAGGATTGTTTTTACCTTTTCTCCAAGTGTATTGTACAATGCCAGTTCAGTTGTATTGGTTTGTGGCAATATGAACGTGATCGTGCTTTGTTCACGGGCAGGATTCGGATAACTCTGTGACATTGAAAATTCACCTGCTAATGGAATCTCAGTTAATCCTGTATACAAATTATCGTATTTAAGCTGGGCAGCATCCGCACTCGCCTGAATCATACTCAAATCTTCCCCTGCAATAAGTGCAAAAGCGACAGTCACAGAATCTGAGGTACCAAGAGTGAATGGACCGGATGAAACCACCTGAATGATATCATTTCCCGTAGTTACTGAAGTTCCGCCATCCTTTCGGTAAGTTGAAAGGGCGGAATATTTTTCAGTATTACTAAATCCATCCGACAAATCCAGACCGCCGTTTCCTCCTGTAATATTATCAATAGAGTTATTATTAAACGGTCCTGAACTGAGTAATTTCATTCCAGCATACAAACCGGAAACATCCGTACTCCAGGCATATCCCATCTTACGCAAACTGTCTACTGAGCATTTGTTATTGCCAAACTGAGGGATATCCCAGTCTGCAAACAAACCGGCATATAAATTCGACAATGTTCCTCCACTTGTATTGTGGATTGTATATTCAACGATGATGTATTTTCTGTCAGCCTGAGACATCCAAGCAAAAGCACGATGTGAAATAAACACACTGATCGGTGATACAGATGTAGTACCATTGTCTCTGAAAGTTCCACTTGCATCGAAATCAGAATACACACCCGGTTCCTGAGAAGATACATTTACTACAGAAGCAAAGTCATTGTCATAAGTTGATCCGTCACCACGGACATTGTCAGAAACCTGAGTGCCCGAAGCACCAACCATCAAACCCATTTCGTATAAAATCGTAGCTCCTCCCATATAGGTGAATCCTAATCCACCGGTTTGCTGACTGCTGTTGTATCCAGTCAGACCTTTACTTGTGATCGTAGAAGCAATGTCATTGATGGCTATGTTTACATAGTCAACATTTACCACAACGATAAAGGCATGGTAATCGGACCATGATCCGTCAGTCATTGTAATTTTAAATCTTACCTCAGTATTGCTTCCGGCAGTGGAATTGATCAGCACTCGGTAAGGACTCGCATAATTGGAAACCGTATCCAATGTACCTATGACTCCTGCCGCAAAAGTGTTTGAGAGAATAGTTACTGCAGAACTGGTACTGGAGATTACGCAATTCAAATTGCTTGTTGGGCGGAGATAATTCTTAAAAACTGCAACTATGTCAAGCGTATCACCAATTACAAACACCTCGTTGTTGTTATCAGTGATATGAACTGCATCCACCAAAACACCTGGAGAAACAGAATCCGTTACGGCACGATACAAGTTGACTCTTCCTTTTCCAAGTTTATTTCTATACGGGGCATTTCCGCTCACTGAATAGATATCATCAGCAGTTGTGCGGAGTTGTTCTCCTACTTGCAATGAGTTCATGGACGGGAATCTGGATTTAACCATAGCCGCACAACCTGCAGCAATTGGCGATGCCATCGAAGTACCACTGTAGGCTGTATACGTATCATTGAATACAGTAGAGTAAATCTGATTTCCCGGAGCACAAACATCGATTGCGTAACCATAATTGGAAAATCCCGCTTTGCTGTCGCTGCTTGTTGTAGCGCCAACACTTAGTACATATTTGTAACTGCTTGGATAATGATCTTCTTCCAGACCATCATTACCGGAAGCTGCAACTACAAGAGCATTCTTATCAATGGTCGCGTAGGTGATGATGTCTTGTTCAAACTGACTCACTCCACCGGTTCTTCCCCATGAGCAATTGATCACATTCGCGCCATGATCCGCTGCGTAAACGATTCCATCATATCCATTGTCGATAGAAGTTGTGCTGGCATCAAGAGAAACCTTCACCGGTAAAAATTTACACAAGAACGATGGACCGGCCACACCTGTATTATTATCAACTACCGCAGCAGCACATCCTGAAACGTGCGATCCATGATCACTATTCACTACCATTGGATCATTATCACTTTCACTGATATCCCAACCTCTGAAATTATCAATGAATCCGTCGTTGTCATCATCAGCACCATTGATAGGATCATTCCAGTTGTATTTAATATTAGCTGCCAAATCCGGATGATCCCAATCTGTTCCACTGTCTACAATTCCTATCACTGTATTCGTATCTCCACGCCAAACATCCCACGCATTGTACAGGTTGATCTTTCCGTTCTGATACTGTGTGGCGATTTGAGGATCATTCGGAGTATAATCCATGAAATTTAAATACATCGGTTCAGCATATTCTACAGAACCGCTTTCCATTAGTTGCTCAATGCTTTTCTCCAAAGAAACACCATTTGCAAGTCGCAATTGATAGATCAGACTCAGATCAACAGGTTTTACTGATCCTCTTGATTGACTCTGAACCGGTGCCTCTTTTTTGGGAAACTTCTTCTCTACAGATTGAACTGAAGCCAATTGAAACACAGATTGCAATTTCGACTCTGAAATGGAATTGACGGAACAAAATGAGCGTAATTCAGGTTTCACTTTGATAATCAAAACTCCACTTTTCACACGGGCACCATGAAACAGGGATTCAGCTGAACTGCTTGGATTATTTGATACAGTGCTGATTCCATGCGGATTAGCGCCAATACTAATCAATGGAAGAGAAAGAAAGACAACTCCTGAGAGTAGCTTTTGTAATTGTTTTTTCATGTTTGAATTGGGTTAACAGAATGCTTTGCACAAGGTAAATTGATTTTTTTGGATAACAATGGCTCCGGATGAGGGTTCAATGATCTTGATTAAAATCTTCGATTCATCACATTTTTTCATAGAAAGGAACTTCTTCCAGGAATTTGTAGGATTTCAGATTATGATCAAGCGTACAACAAAAAGTATCCAGTCCGTTACTGAGAACAAAATAAGGCACATTCACAGTCAGGTTATACCTGGCAGCCTGATCGAAAACTTCCTGAGTAACTTTGATTTGTGGAGACTTACATTCTACCAATATAAATGGCTCGAGACCGGAATTGTACACCAGAATATCTACTCTTCTCTCCAACCTGTTCACAACCACACGTTTCTCAACACCTATCAAGGAACGTGGATAATGTCTGTCATGAATCAGAAAATGAAGCACATGCTGCCTCACCCATTCTTCCGGAGTTAAACGAACATATTTTCCCCGAACTATGTCGAAAATTTTTAAACTTTGTCCGCCAGAATTGTCTGCTCTTAGCTTAAACTTGTACTCAGGGAAATGCAGTTTCGGTAATTCCACCCTAATTTTTTTTACGAAAATACCTTTATGAATAATAAAAAAGAAATCGTTGAGAACTGGCTTCCAAGGTACACAGGTACTGAACTGAAAGATTTTGGCAAATACATCCTTTTGACCAATTTCAATCATTATGTACGACTCTTCAGTGAATGGAACAAAGTTCCAATTAATGGAACCGATAAACCCATGCCCAATGCAACTCATGGTGGTATAACCATTATCAACTTCGGGATAGGAAGTCCGAACGCTGCCTTAATCATGGATTTATTATCATCCATCACACCAAAGGCCGCACTGTTCCTGGGAAAGTGCGGAGGATTAAAAAAGAAAAACAAACTTGGTGATTTGATTCTTCCGATAGCAGCCATTCGCGGTGAAGGAACTTCAAACGACTATCTCCCCCCTGAAGTACCTGCACTTCCGGCCTTCAGTCTGCAAAAAGCTGTATCCACAACCATTCGGAACCACAATCTCGATTACTGGACCGGAACGGTATACACTACGAACAGAAGAGTATGGGAACACGACAAAGATTTTAAGAAATTATTGCAGATCACGCGCTCCATGGCAATCGATATGGAAACTGCTTCCATTTTCATTGCCGGATTTGCTAATAAGATTCCTACCGGAGCACTTTTACTTGTTTCCGATCAGCCGATGATTTCTACCGGAGTAAAAACTGCAGAGAGCGATAAGAAAGTCACAGAGAAATATGTCAATGCCCACCTGAAAATTGGTATCGCTTCACTCAATGAATTGATTAATAACGGAAATACCGTGAAGCATTTGCGTTTCTAAGCATCTACACTCAACGAGTCATGACCTTCGATCAGATCATCGGTAATCTTAAAAAGAAAATCTACGCTCCTGTGTATTTTTTACAGGGAGAAGAACCTTTTTATATAGATCAGATTGCAGCATACATTGAAAACGAAGTGCTAAGTGATGCGGAGAAGGAATTCAACCAGACGGTGGTGTATGGAAAAGACCTTGACTTACCAACACTCATCAGTTATGCGAAACGTTATCCAATGATGTCCAATTATCAGGTCGTGATAGTTAAGGAAGCACAAGATCTGAAAGACATAGGAGGTAAAAAAGAATCATCTGAATCGGTTTCAAAAGCAGGAAAAAAATCTGATACAAAAGATCATTTCTACGAATATCTGCAGAACCCTACTCCTACTACAATTCTTGTACTTTGTTATAAATACAAAACACTCGACAAGCGAACAAAAGCCGCGAAGACTCTGGAAAAGGCTGGTGTTGTATTTGAGTCTAAGAAAATCTATGCCGACAAAGTTCCTGCTTGGGTGAACCAATATGTCTTATCTAAAGGACATCGAATCAATCCGAAAGCAGCTGCTCTGATGGCCGAATACCTGGGAGCTGATCTGAGTCGTGTAGCCAATGAAGTGAACAAACTTCTGTTGAACTTGAAACCCGGCGATGAAATTAGCGCCAGACTCGTTGAAGAAAACATTGGCATCAGCAAGGAGTTCAATATTTTCGAACTGCAAAATGCTTTGGGAAAAAGAAATATCCTCAAAGCAAATCAAATCGTGAATTATTTTGGAGCCAATCCAAAAAACAATCCGATTCAGTTTACACTGCCACAACTTTATAGCTACTTTCTCAAGTTGCTCACTCTACATTCTATCACTGACCGTTCACAAAATAATGTTGCCAGCATTTTAGGAGTTCATCCCTATTTTGTATCAGACTATGAAAACGCTGCTCGCGCTTATTCCAGAGATCACTGTATTCGCAATATCAGCTACATCCGGGATTATGATTTGCGTTCTAAAGGAATCAAAGCCAGCAGCGCGGATGATGGCGCCCTGATGAAAGAACTTGTGTATCGAATTCTGCATTGAACCATTCCGAATTTTACACATACTTTAAAACACAACAAACTGTTTGCACACATGAACTATTGGCTTGTCAAATCCGATCCTGAAACCTATGCCTGGTCAGATCTCTTGAAAGATGGAAAAACGAGTTGGGATGGAGTCCGGAATTATGCGGCAAGGATTCATTTACGTGCCATGAAAAAAGGCGACAAAGTTCTCGTTTACCATAGTGGTGGTGAATCAATGGTTCTCGGCATTGCTTCTGTCACCAAAGAATTTTATCAGGACCCTACCACGAAAGACGAAGCATGGATTTCAGTCGAACTGAAAGCGGAAAAATCACTCAAACAACCTGTCACTCTTCAGCAAATTAAATCCGAGAAAAAGCTCGCCAATATTGCATTAATTAAAATTAGCAGACTATCTGTAATGCCTGTTACACCGGATGAATATCACAAAATTCTGGAAATGGCTGAATAAAGTCATCCGTCTGCGGAGTATTCGAACGAATTGATTAGTCTTTTTTAACCTCATTTTCTTTTGTTCTGATCAGCCTTAAATGAAGTTTAACATTTTTTCTTAAGGAAAATAAATACATGCAACGAAAGCCTGGCCAATTGTCATCCCTCTGTAATTGGAATCATAATGCCATTTTTTTGAAAATATATTTAGCTGGCAGTTTGAAATAGTTACATTTGTCATTCTCGATAAAACTATGTTTCGCAAACTCTACTTCTCCCTGTTGGGATTGTTATTTTCTTGTTCTCTCTGGGCTCAAAATGCCGAAATCCGCGGTTTCGTTTACGAAGGGGAAACATCTGAACCTGCTATCTATACCAGTGTATACCTGAAAGGAACAACTTATGGTGCTCAAACCAATCTTGATGGTTTCTTTTCTATCTCAAAAGTTCCTGCAGGTGCTTATACATTACTTATCACTTCAGTGGGATACGATAGTATTATCATGCCACTTAACCTGAAAGCCGGTGATCTTATTACTAAAAAAATATTTCTAAAAAAGTCCGCCATCCAGATGAAAGAGCTGAACATCTCAGCTGAAAAAGAAGAGCAGAAAACGGATGTTCGTATTTCAGTAAACAAAATCACTCCAAAAGAAATTCGTCAGATACCTACGATTGGTGGCGAACCTGATCTTGCTCAGTACCTGCAGGTATTACCCGGAGTTATTTTTTCCGGTGATCAGGGAGGACAATTGTACATCCGGGGCGGCACGCCTATCCAAAATAAAATGCTCATGGATGGAATGATTATCTACAACCCTTTTCATTCAATTGGTTTGTATTCCGTTTTTGATGCTGACATTATCCGTGCAGCGGATGTTTACACCGGCGGATTCAATGCTGAATATGGCGATCGTATTTCTTCCATTATGGATATTACAACCAGGGATGGAAACAAAAAAAGAGTAGCCGGAAAAGTTGGCGTCAATACTTTTACTGCAAAAGCTTTGGTGGAAGGTCCTCTGAAGAAAGAAAAAGAAAATGAAGAAGGCAGTTCCTCTTTTTTGTTTACTGCCAAAAACTCTTACCTCGATAAAACATCTAAATCACTTTATTCTAATCTGGATAGCGCGGGACTTCCCTATAGCTTCACGGATATATATGGTAAAGTATCCTTCAACAGCTCTTCAGGTAGTAAATTCAATTTGTTCGGATTTAATTTTGTTGATAATGTAGATTATACTGAAGCCACAAATCTTCATTGGTCAAGCAATGGCTTTGGATCTAATTTTCTGCTTGTTCCCTCAGGATCATCAGTTCTCATTGATGGAAATTTTGCTTATTCCGGTTACAAAATAAATTTAAAAGAGCCGGATGGCCGGGATCGCTTCAGCGAAATTCGCGGATTTAATACTGCTCTCAACTTCTCCTATTTTCTTGGAAAAGATGAACTCAAATATGGAATTGAGTTACTCGGTTTCAAAACCGATTACAAATTCACCAACAACTACGGATCAAGTAATGATCAGACTGAAAACACTACGGAATTAGCAGCATTTTTAAAATACAAAAAGATTGCAGGAAAATTTGTGATTGAACCGGGGATCCGATACAACTATTATTCATCTTTGTCTGAGTCCTCCTTTGAACCCCGATTAGGATTAAAATACAATCTCGCGGATCGCATCCGGCTTAAAGCCGCAGGAGGATTTTACAGTCAAAATCTTCTTTCCGCTTCTTCCGACAGAGATGTCGTGAATTTATTTTATGGATTCCTTTCAGGATCAGACGAACTTCCGGATCAGTTCAACGGCAAAGAAGTTACTACTAAACTTCAAAAAGCCAAACACGCGATTATCGGTGTGGAAATAGATCTCACCAATCGACTCTCACTAAATGTCGAAGGTTATTACAAAGATTTCAATCAGCTTGAAAATATTAACCGGGATAAGATTTATGAAGATGATGCTCAACACAGTGAGAAACCTGATTATTTAAAACAAGATTACATTATTGAAAATGGAAAAGCGAGAGGTGTTGATTTTCTTTTAAAATATGATTACAAAAAACTCTATGTGTGGGCTGTGTATTCACTCGGTGAAGTGAAACGATTCGATGGTATTCGTACCTATGAACCCAGTTTCGACCGTCGACACAATGTGAATCTGATCGTCTCTTATAAATTTGGCAAGGATGATGTCTGGCAGGCAAATGTGAGATGGAATTATGGTTCCGCATTCCCATTCACTCAAACACAAGGCTTCTACGAACAACTGACTTTTCCTGAAGGAACAGGATCAAATGTCAACAATCAGAATGGTAACCTTGGAATTATTTTTGGAGAACTCAACAAAGGAAGATTATCAGACTTTCACCGTCTCGACCTTTCATTACAACGTTCTTTTAAATTGTCAAAAAATTCTGTGCTTGAAGTAGTAGCCGGTGCTACAAATGTCTATGACCGGGATAATATTTTTTATGTCAACAGAATTACCAATGTAAGGGTCTATCAGCTTCCATTCATTTGGAGTTTCGGAGTTAACCTCACATTCTGATGCATACCCCGGACATAGTTTATAGCTTATGAAAAATTTTATTTGAACATAAGCCTTCTTCTTTTCATGGATTGCATTAACTCTTTAAAAAACCAGGGTATAGTGTATCTTCGGTATCCCTGAGTTTGAAAAATAAATAAAGGAGTTGTGTTGCTTTCGATTGTACCGGTAAGAATATTCCGGAAAAAGAGATCTGTAATAATGCACAACCTGCCGGCTACAGGCATAACCAATCAATGCTCCGGGCAATAAATCAGATGCCCAATGTTCATGTTCCACCAGTCTGCTCACTGCTACAAGTGAAGCAAGTGAATAAGCTACGTAAGGAACAGCCCGGTATTCACTGTATTGAATGGCGAACACACCTGCTAATGCAAAGGCTGCCGCAGTATGTCCACTCGGAAATGCATCAAATGCTGCAACACTCCTGCCTTTTCTGGTATCCGGATCAAATTGTGCAATCGGACCAAACCAATGGTCTTCATTGTATTGTCTGTCTGCATACGTTGCTCCCGGTCGCATTCTTCCTGTGCACACCTTAATCAATCTTACCCATAATCCGGCAGAAATAGCAGCCTGACTGGCAAGCATCGCGGTGTGAAGAGCTTTATGCTTTTTAAAAACCATACTATAAGCTCCATAAGCGGCAAGTAGTCCATATCCGTAATAATCACCCAACTGTGTGAACTCAGGACTTATCTCTTTTAACCATGGATTTCTATCCTTTAACGGCCGAAACCCCCGATCAATATCTGCATCCAGAAAGAGCATGCCGGTGGTAAATGCAGACACACCAACAACAAACAAAGCTTCTCTGCCGGTCATGTGAAATGGCGAAACTGCTTGTTGCCCTAAATTGTGAAAGAGCATTGGGAAATAACCTTTTCTGTTTCGGAACGACAAAATGGAATCTTGTCGAAATGTCTTCCAAAAATTGTGATTGACATTCACCTGATTGGAATCCTCAGTCTGCTTTATGCTGTCAGCCGTGACAGGCAAAGCAGAATAAATATTGAGAAAAAGGAACCACAGTACAACTAAACCCTTATGATTCATGAACATGGAAACATTTGGGCACAAAATAATCAAATCTGAATTTATTTTTTTTACTCAGTCATGAATTCTTACATTTGTACCCCGTGTTGATGAATTTTTCTTTTGGAATATTCTTCAACTCCATACAATTCAATTTCTAACGGATCAACACGGTGGCTTCAGCAAAATATATTTTCGTTACAGGAGGTGTTACCTCTTCATTAGGTAAAGGAATCATTTCCGCTTCACTTGCCAAATTACTTCAGGCAAGAGGATATTCGATTACTATACAAAAACTGGATCCCTATATCAATGTTGATCCCGGAACACTGAATCCGTATGAACATGGCGAATGTTTCGTTACTAATGACGGAGCAGAAACAGATCTCGACCTCGGTCATTACGAACGTTTCCTGAACGCTCCGACTTCACAGGCAAATAATGTAACCACCGGGAGAATTTATCAGACTGTAATCAATAAGGAAAGAGAAGGCGCTTACCTTGGCAAGACTGTCCAGATTATTCCTCATATAACAGATGAAATAAAAAGAAGAATACAATTACTGGGCGAAACTGGTCAGTTCGATGTTGTGATCACAGAAATCGGAGGAACTGTCGGCGACATTGAATCGCTTCCATATGTTGAATCTGTTCGTCAATTGAAATGGGAATTGGGGAGCGCTGCTCTGTCAATCCATCTTACACTCATCCCCTTTCTTGCAGCAGCAGGTGAATTGAAAACAAAACCTACACAACACAGTGTGAAAGCGCTGCTGGAACTTGGAGTTCAACCGGATATTCTTGTTTGCAGGACTGAACGATCCTTGTCCAGTGAAATAAGAAGGAAGATCGCTTTGTTTTGTAACGTCAATGTCAATGCTGTCATCGAATCCATAGACGCAGATACAATTTATGATGTACCTCTGTTGATGTACAAAGAACAACTGGACAAAGTTGTATTGAACAAATTGAAACTTCCGTTGCAACAAGAGCCTGAGCTTGCGCAATGGAAAGAATTTTTGGGGAAATTAAAAAACCCGATTCATGAAGTAAGAATTGGATTGGTAGGAAAATACATTGAATTAAAGGATGCTTACAAATCTATCGCGGAATCATTCATACATGCAGGTGTAGCGAATGAAACACGTGTGAAGCTGGAGTGGATACACTCTGAAAAAATTGATCCCGGCAATGTAGATTCAAAACTGGGTGGCTTGTCAGCAGTATTGGTTGCTCCCGGTTTTGGAGACAGGGGAATTGAAGGAAAGATAACCGCTATACAATATGTCAGAGAACACAACATTCCTTTTCTTGGTGTCTGCCTTGGGATGCAATGTGCTGTAATTGAATTTGCCCGAAATGTGATCGGTTGGAAAGATGCGCATTCCACTGAAATGAATCCGGCTACAAAACATGCAGTGATTGATTTTATGGAAGGTCAAAAAAACATTACCAAGAAAGGTGGAACTATGCGTTTGGGTGAATACCCATGCAACATTCAAAAAGGAACAAAGGCAGCAACTGTGTATAAGAAAGAAAAGATTGGCGAAAGGCACAGACATCGCTATGAATTCAACAATAAATTTTTGAAAGATTTTGAAGAAGCCGGAATGACTGCATCAGGAATCAATCCTGAGAGCAACCTGGTGGAAATTGTCGAGCTAAAAAATCATCCCTGGTTTGTTGGTGTACAATTTCATCCGGAGTACAAAAGCACAGTTGAAA
The DNA here is from genome assembly GCA_937871435.1 of uncultured Bacteroidota bacterium. Lineage (GTDB taxonomy): Bacteria > Bacteroidota > Bacteroidia > AKYH767-A > 2013-40CM-41-45 > JADKJP01. The sequence goes on from CALMQM010000115.1 coordinate 25,032, forward strand.
ACCCACATCCTTTGTTTGTGAAATTTGTTCGTGCCGCGCTTGATCGTACCAAGCAGGGAATTAGCTGATCTTCGCCCTTCAATGAAGAGAAGATATTTTGAAAATACATTCAGGTCAAAAAAAAATCCGGAGCATTCTACTCCGGATTTTTTTTTGAAAAATGTTTTTTTTATTATTCGAGGATCAAACGATCCTGACGAAGAGTTCCTTCTGACAGAGCGGAAACGAGATAAATTCCTCTTGGTAAATTAGCCAAATCAAGACGAATGTTCGCTTCGCCCGGAGCTTCAGACTGATTCCATTCCTTCCAGATTTTACCGGTCAGATCCATAATTTTAAAAGTAACATTTGATTTTTCCTGCACTGTTAATTTGATGGAAGCCTCTTTGCTTGCAGGATTTGGAAATAATTTCAAGGTGCCGATACTTGGCTTCGCGAGTTCATTCACACCAAGTCCAAAGTCAGCAACGCCCACGAATTTAGTATATCCTGTTGCGATACCAGTGGTTGTAGTTGTTACAATTTTCATCAATGGAGCGTTGTATTGGGAAGAGTACCAGAAATAACTTACAGTTAGAATGTTTTCATCCACTCCCGGACCAAAACTATAAGTTATATTCTCTTCACGTTTTACGCGAAGAACATTGTTGTAAGTAATACTTGGAAGCTTGAGTGTACCGGTACCATCACCCGTAATAGTTACTGTACCTGTAATGCTACCGGCCCCTGTTGATCCACTAACCGTATTTGTGATAGTGCTACCGAACTGAAACGGATAATTATAAAACACATAATTCGTTCCGGTAATCGTAGCGATATCATTCACCGTACCTTTACCGTTGTAGATAAAGGAATTCGCTGAAGTGGTGTAGTAATCATATTCTCCACCGATGATATACGACGCGAGATTAGCTGTTGGATAACTTGCAGCATGTGGAGTTTGACTTGGTGTGACATAATTGAGGATCACCGTATTCAAAGTCACCTGAACAGAAGTGAAATTCCACACCTGACCTGATCCGGAATAACCCGGCTGTGCTATGGTATCTGTAATTCGATAGAAGTACCTTTCTCCGGCATGTGGATTATTGGCAGAGCTGAGAATAGGCTGAGCTTTCACTATCCCTAATCCAAATATTAATAAAATACAGACAAGTATTGGTTTTTTCATGTTTTCTTGATTTGAAGCTGCAATGTAAAACGCATTCTTCAAAAAGCCTAAAATAGCTCCGGAAAAATTAACATGAAACCATTCACCCAAGCATTTTCTGACTTACCGAACATTTTCAGGATGTTCGCCAATATTCTCATAAGTTAAGGGGGTATTAATTGAAATTTAAATAAAAAATCATTAGATTTGACCATCCAAATAGGCTTAATGTGGGGGGTGAATTCCGGTAATTTGAGGAAAGGAAAATTTAGTGTATTGATAACAAATTGAAATCTGCGAAAACACTGATCAATAAAGGCTTTTCAAAAAAACAACACGTCGAATCAAACGCATAATCCACAAACCATGAAAATTAATTTTACTCGTAACTTGTTTGTGTTAGCTGTGGCTATTTTGTCCTCCTGCTTTTCAGCCATGGCATTACCGGGCATACAGTACACCCTCACTGCGGGGTCAGCAGCTTTTACTACGATTGGCGCTCCTGCAACCACCGCAACTTCAGGAACTCCAATGGCGGCAAATGTTGACGAATCATTGTTAGGACCTTTTTCTCCTACTGGATTTGCAGTTAACTATGGTGGAATTAGGTACACGAGTTTTTACTTGTCTTCCAACGGATTTATTTCATTTCAAAATCCGGGTGGTGCATTGCCAAATAACGATATGTCGACTGCCCCAAGTACATTGGTTGCTCCATTATGGGATGACCTAAAAACCGGAGGTGCGGGTCGTGTTGCATGGATCTACTCTTTGGGAACTCTTACAGTGGAATGGAACAACATGCTTTGGGGAAACACAGCATTAGCTGCATCCATAAATTTCCAGGCTAAGATTGTTACCGCTTCCGGAAACATTGTATTTACTTATCAGCAGCTTGCGGGCGCTGTCGATGTTACCAGTTCATTGGGAGCTTCAATAGGTTTATCAGGATATTGTCCCGGTGATTATTATTCACAAAACAACAGTTCGGTGCAAACTCTGGGAACTACTTATGGTAAGAACGTTTTGTTTAATACAATTTCCACCAAACCAACCAACAACCAGACCTTTACCTGGGCTCCGGTTGCGGGTGTTCCTGCAAATGACACATGTGGTACTGCGACAACTCTCACTTTCAACCCTGGCGCTATCACTACTTTAACTAACCAAACATTGGTGATGACAAGACAGGTGAATATGGCCAGCGCAAATCCGGCTAAACCTGCTGCGTGGACTGCACAGTCTTTCTCAAACGACGTTTGGTATTCTGTTACAAAACCTGTAGGTATTACAAGCTTTGAACTCCTCATTAACAATACCTGTCCGGCAACATTCACTACGGCAATGGCAGTGTACACCGGTACCTGTGGGGCCTTTACGCTGGTTGCCGCAGATGAAGCAAGCAATGGCAGTTCTCCGGGTAACCCATACATACTCATCAGTGGCCGACCCTGTAACGTAGCGGAAACATTTTTAGTCCGTGTGGAAGGCGATCAGGATACCTGGGTGGGAAATTTCGATATTCAACTGCGACCACCGGGAACTACCTGTGCTACAGCTAACGACATTACGTGCTGGTTTTATGATGCAGCCAATCCTTCACCGGGTAGTTACAATACAACCGTTGCTCCTACTAACTGGACAATGAACAATGCAGGTTTCAATAATAACTTTGATACCAACAACGTGAACCCGCGAAATCTCGCGACATCTGGTAGTGACTACCTGTTTTCTTTCACTCCAACAGCTTCTGGTTGTTATGACATTTCGCTTTTTAATACAACAGTGAATACTAATCCCGGTATCTTCATCTACACAGCCTGCCCGACAGCGGGATCAGTGGTTGCATACAATATTGGTGCGGGAGGTTCCGCGATTAATATTAATAGTTTAACACTGGGCGCCGGCTTCACGTATTATATCATGATAGATAATGATACTGCCGCTGCTGCTTCAACTCCATTCTCATTTAGTATTACTCCTTCCGCATTGGGTGCGCCGCCGAATGACAATTGCGCGAATCCACCTGCCAGCGTTGCCATAACACCTATCACCGGTTCTTCTTGTACAGGATCAACGAACTGGACTGTAGCATGTGCTACTCCTTCAGCAGCCGGTACCATTATTAACCCCGGATGTGCGGGATTCGTAGATGGCGTCACAGGGGATGTTTGGTTTACGATGACTTCCGTGAGCAACCAGCCTCATTCAATATCTGTACAGCCGGGTACAAGCGGCACGATAGCCACTGACCTTGGTATGGCGGTTTATACCGGAACTTGCGGTGCGTTGTCAACATTAATCGGATGTGACGATAACTCTGCAGGTTCAAACATGCCGGCAATTACAGTAGTACCTCCGGCGGCAGGAACAGTTTATTATGTTCGCGTATGGTCAAACACCGGTGCAACTCCGGGTACTTTCAGGATTTGTGCAATCTCCGGTTGTACACCTGCTAATGATCTTTGTAGCGGCGCAGTTCCACTGACAATGGGTGTAAGTGCTACTTACCAAACAAATGTATGTGCATCCGGAACTGGTGCCAGCGATACTGGTCCTGCAACCTGCTGGGATGCCGGATCACTGAATACAGTCTGGTATACTATTGTAACTACCGGAACAACGTTGAAAATCCGTACCCGTCTCCGTTCATTGACAGACTCACAAATTTCTTTGTATTCCGGAACTTGTGGTTCTCTTGTTCAGGTTGCCTGCAATGACAACTTCACTCTTTGTTCTTCAGGTGGTGGTCGTAACTCAGATCTGAACGTAACCGGATTGACTGCAGGTGCTACCTATTACATTCGTGTAGACGGAAGAAATGCAGCCACAGGAACTTTTGATATTATGGCCATCGATGGCGCTTCTTCTTTCCCTCCTATTCCGGATCAGGATTGTGATCTTGCAACACCAGTTTGTACTGCCAACACAACAGTTGCTGACCCGGGATTTACAGGATCAGGAAATATTTGTGATCTTCAAACCGGTACTTGTTTAGCTTCCGCTGAAGCATCCGGTGTATGGTACACCTTCTCTACTACTTCTACAGGTCCTGGAAGTAATCTTCAATTTGTAGTTACTCCAAACAACGGTTTCTCTGATTACGACTTCCAAATGTGGGAAACAACAGGTCTTGGAAGTTACTGTTCTTTGATACAGACCAATCCTACCTCCGGTACTTTCCCATTCCGCACATGTAACTATTCTGCGGTTGGTACTACCGGTCTCAGTAGTTCTGCCGGCGGTGGATTTAATCCTCCATACACCCTGAGTGCTACAGCTGGAACAGTACAAACTTTTGTGTTGCTTGTATCCCACTTCGGAAACTATTCCGGTGGATCAACATCTGGATTTACATTGAACTTCCCTGGTACCACTCCATTAAATATCGGTGCACCAAACGTTCAATACTGGAGACCTGATGCCGCAAGCTCTACATGGGCACCTGGTACACTTTCATCCAACTGGGATCCATCTTGCATTACCACAATGGGCACATGTGCCGGTGGTCCGTCAACTTGTGTAATTCAAGGTGGACCGAATCAACCGATTATTGCTGCAAACACAAGCGTAAAAAATCTGATCATCAATGCCGGTGCAACTTTAACTATCAATGCCGGTATCACACTTTCTATTTGTGGTGACCTTACTAACAATGGAACTCTGAATTGTCTTGCAGGTTCAACTGTTCAATTCATCGGTAATGGAAATCAACAAATGTCCGGAAACCTGACCGGTACAAGTGCCTTCTGGAATTTGACTATGAGTAAATCAGGCGGTACATTGACTCCGAATGTAAATGTGGATATCAAAGGGAACTTTACCTTAAACACCGCATCTCCGACCGGACAGTGGATTCCGAATGGCAAACACTTTAAGGTTGCAGGGAACTGGACCAATAATGGCGGTACAACAACTCATGGAATTGCCACCAACAGTACATATGAGTTCAATGGTGCAGCGCCACAGACTTTCACAAACCTAGTTAGCAGTGTCGATCTGTATAACGTCACAATGAATCAATCAGTAGTTTCTACGTTGAATCTTGCCGTAGGAGCCTTCAATGACCTGAACATCCTGGATTCTCTGACATTGACTAGCGGAAAGATTGTTACCGGTGCACAAAAAGTGTATCATAAAACAAACACTTCACCACTTCTGATTACACTTGGAAATGCTAACAGTTACGTTGTTGGAAATCTGAGAAGAGCCTTAAATACCGGCTTGCAAACATGGCATTTCCCTGTTGGCAGTAACCAATTCTACAATCTTGCCGAGATTCAATATACTGCCAGTCCTGTAACGGCATATGATGTCACCGGTAGTTTCACACTGAACAGTCCATGGGTTCCGATAGCCGGTCCAACAGCCCTTGAATGTATTATCAATACTTATGATGTTCTGAATTTATTTGACCAGGGATACTGGACATTTATTCCACATACAGGATCTGGTACAGGTACCTACACCATGAAGCTTCATAACAATGGTGAAACAAATAATACCGGTATGGGATGGACTGTTGCCAAATATATTTCCGGTGCATGGGGATTACAGGGTACTTGTTACATTCCTTCTACTGCTCCTAACACACAACGTACAGGAATGAGTGGTTTCGGAACAGTAGGTGTCGGAACTGACTTTGCAACTGCTCAATCTCAAACTCCACTCCCAATCGAACTGATAAGCTTCACAGCTGAACCGGATGGTGAAGGCGTTATGTGTGATTGGGTCACAGCTTCTGAATCCAACAACTCGTACTTTGAAATTCTCCGCAGTTACAATGGAGAATCTTTTGAAGTGGTGAATGCAAATAACCCGATTGCCGGTTGTGGACTCGGAGTATGTAATGAAACCCGCTATTATTCATATCTTGATAAAGATCATTGTGAGGGTGTACAATACTATAAACTCCGTCAGGTTGATATTGATGGAAACTATAGTACCAGCAAACCTGTAGCTGTGAATTGCAAAGGAAAATTGGACGAACTGAGTGTATATCCGAATCCTGCATACACTGATCTTACCTATACATTCTTTGAATCCGGTGATGGACAAATCACAGTAGAATTTATTGATGTATTGGGTAAAATCGTAAAACAAGAAAACATACTCGTTCACAAAGGATACAATACAATCAAGAGTGGATTGGAAGAGCTTGCAGGCGGTATCTATTACATCAAGTTGAAACGTGAGGGAGATACTCAGGAGATAAGCAGACAAGCTAAATTCCTCAAGAAATAATGTTTGATCCCGGTTTGAAAACAACCGGATGGTCACCAAAATAATTGATTGTTAGCCGCTTGGACTTCAACATCCAGGCGGCTTTTTTTTGAGGGTAAGATCCGAAATTGAAGCTACTTCAATGAACTGGCAGGAATTCCCTCATGCTTTTTTCTATCTTTGCCATCCGTTTTAAATTCCCTCATGGACAAGAATTCCATTATTGGTCTTTCGCTCATCGGCTTACTGATTGTAGGCTATTCAATTTACACCCAGCCCAGCAAGGAAGAACTTGCTGCAGCCCGTCACAAACAAGATTCTATTGCTGCACTTCAAAAAGCCAGTACAGTTGTAACAGAAACTGCAAAGAATATTGTTGTGAAGGATTCTTCTGTCATCGACACACTTCAGGTTTCTAATGATTCGTTGATTGCAAATCAGGACAAACAACTGTATGGAGATTTTGCAGAAGCAGCTAAAGGGACTGAACAGTTATTGACTCTTGAGAATTCTAAGGTGAAGGTTGAAATATCTTCCAAAGGCGGTCGTATCCGTGCCATTGAATTGAAAGATTATAAATCCTGGGAAGGAAAACCGGTTCGACTTTTTTCCTCTGATTCAAGTGTGTTCAATCTTACATTATCAGCACAAAACCGAATCATCAGTACGGAAAGTTTATTCTTCCAGGCTTCAGGAAGTACAGGTAATAAGAAAAGTGTCACCATGCGCTTGCCTGCGGGTCAGGATAAATACATTGAATATGTATACACTCTTGCAGAAGATTCTTATCTCATCGATTACAAGATAAACGTAGTGGGTCTGCAGGATCTTATTTCCCAAAATGCAGGCTACATCAACCTTGACTGGAAAGATCAGTTGATAAGAGAAGAACAAGGTTTGGAAAGTGAAC
>CALMQM010000116.1 GCA_937871435.1 uncultured Bacteroidota bacterium
ATGGGTAAAAAGGAATCTGAGGAAGAAAAAGAAGACAAGGATTAGAAAATAATTCAATATGGTGGTAACCTCAGGTTTGCCCTGGAACCAACGAGTTGAATATACCTTCGACCCTTTGAATATTCATTGACATTTCTTCTGATCCGGACATTCCTTGCTTTTTCTATCACATACGTGTCATTTCCTGCAACTTTTCCTTAATTCGGAGTTTATACTGACATTTGTCATCCCACCGTCCGGGTGCGGACTTAAATTTGTATTTTAAATCAATTGCCGGTGAAAATCAGAGTCACTAAACAATTTCCATTTGAAATGGCACATGCTCTCTACGGATATGATGGTCCGTGCAGAAACATCCATGGACATTCTTACCGGCTTGAAGTTACTTTGATGGGAATACCCAGCAACAATTCAGAAGATGTAAAAAATGGGATGGTGATGGATTTTACTGACCTGAAAAAAATCGTGAAAGAAAAGATTGTGGATGTTTTTGATCACGCGCTTGTCTTAAATGGCAACTCTCCTCACCGTAATATTCCGGATTTAAACAAAACCTTTGAGAAAGTAATATTTGTCGATTATCAGCCTACCTGTGAAAATCTGTTAGCGGATTTTATGAAGAAAATTATTCCGTTGTTTCCAGCCGGAATAGAATTAAAAGTAATCCGTCTTCATGAAACTGCTACTTCTTATGCTGAATGGAGAGCTGAAGATAATTAAATCAGTCATGGATATACAATTGATTCGAAAATACAATGTTGCCGGTCCACGGTATACAAGTTATCCGACAGTTCCTTATTGGGACAAATCTCCAAGTGTTGAAGAATGGTTTGAGTTGGTGACGAAAACATTTATTGAAACCAAAGAAGAAGGAATCAGTCTTTATATCCATCTGCCATTCTGTGAAAGTTTATGTACCTATTGCGGTTGCAATACACGGATTACTGTGAATCATGCGGTGGAAGTTCCGTATATCGATACAGTTTTGAAGGAGTGGGATATGTATGTAAAACAATTCCCCGGCCGTCCAAAAATTAAGGAAATTCATTTGGGTGGTGGAACGCCTACATTTTTTAGCTGTGATAATTTGAAAAAATTAATTCATGGTTTGCTAAAAGACGCAGATGTCGCAGTTGACCATGAATTTGGATTTGAAGGCCACCCCAACTATACCCAGGTGGAGCAATTGCAAACACTCTATGATCTTGGTTTCAAAAGAGTGAGTTTCGGGATTCAGGATTTTGATCAGAAAGTTCAATACATCATTCATCGCACTCAAACCTATGAGCAGGTGAAACTTGTCACCGAAGCTGCAAGGAAAATTGGATATGAGTCTGTCAATTACGACCTGATCTATGGTTTGCCATTGCAAACTATGGCCACGATCACTGATACAATTGAAAAAGTAAAGGTGCTCATGCCTGATCGAATTGCTTTCTATAGCTATGCTCATGTTCCCTGGATCAAACCCGGACAAAGACGATTCACAGAAGATGATTTACCCGCAGGAGAAGAGAAACGTGCCCTGTATGAAAAAGGTCGTTTGATGCTTGAAGAATCCGGATACAAAGAAATCGGAATGGATCATTTTTCACTTCCATCAGATTCGTTGTATAAAGCATTCGTCGCGAAAAAACTGCACCGGAATTTTATGGGATATACTACCACCGATACACATTTGTTAATCGGATTGGGCGTATCAAGTATTGGTGATTCCTGGACCGGCTTTGCGCAGAATGTGAAAGTATTCGAAGAGTATGTGAAGATGGTGAACGAAGGAAAACTCCCGATCGTCCGCGGTCATATCTTGAGTGAAGAGGATTTGGTAATTCGCAGGCATATTTTAAACCTGATGTGTCATTTTGAAACTTCCTGGGAAAATCCGGAAGATCAAACTGAAGCTTTGTATGAAGGATTGGAACGCCTTGATGAAATGGTGAAAGATGGTTTGATTGTGAAATATCCTTTCCGAATGGAAGTCACTGAGGCCGGAAGAGCGTTTGTCAGGAATATTTGCATGGCCCTCGATGCAAGGCTATGGAGAAAACAGCCTGAATCTCAGATATTCAGTCAGACTGTCTGACATTTTACAAATCATACACGGTAAAATTCGAAGGCTTGCCACAATAAGCCCCATATGCTATCTTCGCCATCCCTCATGGCCCGGCTAAGTATTTTCCTGCTCCTGATTTTTTCCGCAATTTCTTCCGGGGCGCATGCGGATGCTCCTGTGGATGATACTTTGTCAGATGCGAGACCATCTCGTTTTCTGGTGTTTCCTTTTTTTATTCGTTCACCGGAAACAAAATGGGGACTTGGTCTCGCTACTGCTTTTTTTTTCAAAGCAAACCAGAAAGAGACAGACTTAAGAACTTCTGATATCAGTCTGATCGCTCTTGCTACACAGAAAAAACAGCTTGTTCTGGTGCTCAATTCGACTGTATTTTCTTCTCTTGAAAAAAGAATATTCAGAATGCAGCTTTCTTACAGTTATTATCCTGATAAAACCTGGGGTTTAGGAAATGATTCTCCGGAACAGAATAAAGAAAGTTATGACTACAAACAAATGTATTTTAATCCTCAATTGCTGCATCGATTGATAGGCAGTTTGTATGTGGGAGCAAGCTATGAATTTCAAGATGTACGTGATTTCAACTATGAGGCAGGCGGAGTATTTGATCAACAATATATTTTCGGAAAAAAAGGAGGGAGAACGAGTGGTTTCGGAATTTTGCTGAGCTATGATACACGAAATAATGCATACAGTCCAAGTCATGGCTTATTCTCAGAAGTGAATTTTACATCTTTCGACAGAGAAATTGGAAGTGAGTATAGTTTTACGACTCTCTCTTTGGATGTTCGAAAATTCATTCCCTGGAGAACCAACAGTGTGTTGGCTTTAAATGCTGTTGCAAAACTGAGTGATGGAACCATCCCTGTTCGTAATCTTTCCATGCTCGGAGGTACTGAGATTATGCGCGGCTATTACAAAGGCCGCTACGCCGACAAATGTATGTCTGCTTTGCAGGCTGAATGGCGACAATATCTTTTCTGGCGGATTGGTGTAGCCGGTTTTGCTTCCTTGGGAGAAGTGAGTAGCGACATCAATAAATTTTCCCTGCCCGGTTTGCATTATGCATATGGAGCGGGACTGCGCATTCTTGTGAAAGAAAAGGAAAAAGTTAATCTCCGGATTGATTATGGCTGGGGCAAAGGATCTTCAGGTTTGTACGTCATGCTGAAAGAAGCTTTTTGAAATTGTATCGTACGTACTTTCCTATTTCAAAGGAATACTAACTTTGTTGTTTATCAGATACAGGAGAATTGTGATGCATTGAGCTTCCATTCATGAATTGAATTTTGTCAAATTGAAATAGTATGGCTACAGTAAAAATTAAGTTGAGTAAAATTTCTACACGGGCTCCAAAAAGTTTGAGCAAAGAGAAAGTAAAGAAGGACTCTGATAAATTGCAACTGGAATTGGAAGAATTACAGAATTTGCTGTATGCATCTGCTTCTCATTCATTGTTGGTGGTCTTACAGGGAATGGATGCCTCCGGAAAAGATGGTGCAATCAAAAATGTTTTTGAATCTGTCAATCCAATGGGGTGCAGAGTTTTTCCATTTAAAAAACCAACTGAGCTGGAAATGAAACATGATTTCTTATGGAGGATACATCAGGTGGTTCCCGAAAAAGGAATGATACATATTTTCAACAGATCTCATTACGAGGATGTAGTGATACAAAGGGTACATGCGTGGGTAAATGAACATACCATTCAACAAAGGTTTGAACAAATCAATGATTTTGAAAAACTGCTGATTCAGACAAATACAATTGTATTAAAGTTTTATCTCCACGTCTCAAAGGAAGAACAACTGGAAAGATTGGAGGAAAGAATGCATGAAGCATCCAAGATGTGGAAGCACAACGATAATGATCTGAAAGAAAGAGAATATTGGAAAGATTATATGGCCGCATATGAAGACGCATTTGAAAAATGCTCACGCCATGCCGAATGGACCATTGTTCCCGCGGACCAGAATTGGTACAAAGAATATTTGATACTTCAAAAAGTTGTAGCTTCCTTAAAATCACTGAAGTTGAAATATCCCGGACTGAAGAAGGAAATCTGAATTAGTCTATATTTACGGAACTGTTTCTGAGTTATTTTATTTGAGGAATTCAGACAGGTCATTATCTTGCACACCATCACCATTAAATACAAACTACTCTATGCTCTCGGCAATTGAAATTTCCCGCAATACGAAATTGGAACCTATTGGAACGATTGGAGAACGACTCGGTATTCATGCAGAGGAAATTATTCCATATGGCAGACACATTGCCAAAGTGCCTCTGCACTATATCAATGAAGAAAAGATCAAAAAAAGTAATTTGATTCTGGTTACTGCCATCACTCCAACAAAAGCCGGTATCGGGAAAACTGTAACTTCTATTTCCTTGTCGCTCGGGTTGAATAAGATTGGAAAGAAGGCGGCAGTTGCTTTGAGAGAGCCAAGTCTGGGACCATGTTTCGGCATGAAAGGTGGCGCAACCGGTGGTGGTTATGCTCAGGTGTTACCGATGGATGCCATTAATTTGCATTTCACAGGTGACTTTCACGCCATTACTTCTGCACATAACATGATTTCAGCTTTGCTGGATAATCATCAATATCAATTCCATAATAAACCGGAGCAACTGGATTCTATTGTATGGAAAAGAGTGTTGGATGTGAATGACAGAACCCTGAGAAATATCATTACAGGACTCGGACAAGGAAGCAGGACAGATCTCGTTGAAACAGGATTTGATATCACACCCGCATCTGAAATTATGGCCCTCTTCTGCCTTGCATCAAGTCTTGAAGATCTGGAAAGAAGAATCGAAAATGTTGTGCTCGGTTACAAACAGGATAAATCAATTTTCACAGTAAAAGACCTTGGTGTAGCAGGAGCAATTACTGTTCTTCTGAAAGATGCTTTGATGCCAAACCTGGTGCAAACAACTGAAAATACTCCTGCATTCGTTCACGGAGGTCCGTTTGCAAATATCGCGCATGGATGCAATTCACTCATCGCAACGAAAATGGCTTTGTCTCTCTGTGACTATGTAGTAACAGAAGCCGGATTTGGGAGTGATCTGGGTGCTGAAAAGTTTCTGGATATTAAATGCCGGCTGGCAGGATTGCAACCTAAAGCAACTGTTTTAGTGCTTAGTGCACAAGCATTGAAGTTGCATGGTGGCGTACCTTACGAAGAAACGAAAAAACCGGATCTTGAATCCATGAAGAAAGGTATTCCGAATCTGGAAAGACATGTTGAAAATCTTCGAAGCTTTGGTCAAAGTGTAGTGGTTTCATTGAATCATTATCCTTTCGATTCAAATGATGAAATGGAATACATTCGTAATTGGTGCAAGGATCGGAATGTAGCGTTTGTTGTAAATTATGGTTTTGAAAAAGGTGGAGATGGAGCAAGTGATCTTGCTAAAGCAGTTGTGAAAGCGATTGAAGAATCTCCTTCCGCTTCTATTTTATATACCTATGATGATGTCGATCCTTTAAAAATTAAAATTGAAAAGATTGCCAAGAAAATTTATCATGCAGGACAAATTGTACTTGGACCAAAAGCGGAAAGTAAACTGAAGAAATTCGAAAAAATGGGTTGGTCGAGATTGCCTGTGTGTATCGCCAAAACTCAATATTCTTTCAGCGACGATCCAAAGCTTATCAACGCTCCGAAAGATTTTACACTCACCATTCAGGATGTTGTGATCAATGCTGGAGCTGGATTTATAGTAGCCATCGCCGGAGAAATCATGCGTATGCCGGGGTTACCCGAGGATCCACAGGCGCATCGGATTCGTCTGGTAAATGGTGAAATTGAAGGACTCAGCTGAGTTAATTTCGTTCTTCCTGCAAGGAAGTCTCAGATTCTATCGTACCATGTTTGTACCAATCCACTTGGATAAAAATTGGTTTGCAAATGTTTCAATTGAATCGCCGGTCTTCCCGGTTTGAATAATGGGATTCCATCTCCGATAAAAACAGGAATTGTGGAGATGATGTAACGATCTATCAGATTGTGCTTCATTAATGCGTCTACAAGTGAAGCACCTCCATCAACAAACACATCCTTACCAGGTTGCTTCAACAATTCTCGAACGAGAATATCCGGATCACTGTTCCAAAATGTTACATGTTCGGTTTTTCCGGTTTTTGTTTTTGTCACTACAAAACAGTTTCTCCCTGAATGCGGAAATGGGATACCAAAACTCAGGACTTTATCATAGGTCTTCCTTCCCATAATCACTGCATCAATAGTATCCGTGAATTTCTGGTATCCATAGTCTTCTGAGGGCCGCTCTACCATGGATAAAAAATCCAGATTGTCATTGGGTCCGGCAATATAGCCATCCACACTGCAAGCGATATATAAAATGATCTTTCTCTGATTCATCGTGAATCTGGTTTGATAATTTTTGTACAGTGTCGGAAAGAATTTGTTTTTACCTGTAAACAATACATTCCTGATGACAGAGATTCAGTGGAGAAGTATGTTTCTTGCATTCCTTGTAACAATTTTCCACTGTGTATTAATCTGCCACATAAATCAGTTACCACAAATTCAAGCTCTCCTGTAAATTCAGTTCGTCTCAGCACATATTGATTCTGACCGATTGATTTCAATTCATAATAGTCTTTGGTTTGATCAGCAGCTAAATCTTCAATTGCATTCCACATACTGCAAGAAACAACAGTGCCGGTTTGATTGACGAATCCGGATTGGCACGATTGACAAAACAGGGATTTTAAAAAACAGCTGGCTTTAGAAATGAGTTCCGGTTTGGAATAAGAACAATGATTCACACTCAAAGGAACCTGATAATATTGAGTACAAATATTATTGGCAGTGAGTTTAGAATAAATAATGGATGATCCTGCTGTCCAGTAGAAAGGCTGACAAATACAACTGATAACTTGTCCGTATTGGGTAGGAACAACACAATCAAATTCATCGTGAAAGTTGATGATTGGAATATTTCCATTGTTCAGCAATGCACTGTCTTTTGAAATCGCTCCGCAGGAATTAATCACAGCTTTGATTGAGTAGGAGGACGGGATTGAATTACCGGCAGTATCCAGTGAACCGGCGCGGGACAATGCATTCGGATCAAAACTGTTTGCCTCGGACTGATCCCAGAATGTCGCATGCAAAGCGGTAATTCCACCGGCACTTTCGCCTCCGATAAATAGCGCACTCGTATCTATTCTGTATGTTGATGCATTCGAGAATATGTGTCGCATCGCAGCTCTTGCATCCTGCGCCGCACAATAAGTTGCTGTCATGATGTCTGCATTCCCGCCCTGACACAAAACACAAATTCCCAATAAATCTGTGGCGGAACAATTCCATCCAAGACGATAATCAATAGTGGCTGATACAAATCCTCTTCGTGCATACTCCATACATTCATAGGATTTTTCAGTTCTGTTTCCACCCAGAAACGCTCCTCCATGAATCAGTAAAATGAAAGGACGCAATGCAAGACTGTCAATTGAGAGATCAGGATAATAAATATCCATTTTTAAATCGACAATCTGTTGAGTAAAAGCATGTATTGGATTTGCATAAGTAATATTACTGTCCACCCTGATTTCTGAACTGTCGAAATATGCTGTTTCTGAAAACCTGTCGCTTAAACAATAGTTTTGTGCAATACACTCAGTGTAAGAAAGAATGAGAAGTGCGAGTTTGAGGTAAACGAGTCTATACATGTTTCTTTAGGAAATATTTAGTACCGGAATTGTGTTATTAACCTAAATACGGAATGAAAATCCGAGAGATATATAATTTTCTGTTGCATATTGATTGATTCCGATACCTCCTGACAAATCCAGTTGAAGATTGTTATTGATTAAGTAGGCGATTCCTGCATCTGCCATGTGTTTGTTCATACCCTTTTCAGGAACAAAGCCGAAGACTTCTGCATAAGAGCTGAAATGATCAGAGATGGAATAACCCAATGCACAAGTGTAAATAAATTCACTTTCAGGAACAATACCATCCCATTCCAGACCGAGGTTGTAACTCAGCGTAAATTTATCTGATAGTGAATGCTGCAAAGTGAATCGAAATGCCGGTGCGAAATAATCCGCGGACACTTCACCACTACGTAGTCGAGCGTGGGTTCGAAGGACGCCGGGGTCTCGGCGGTGATGTCGTTGGGGATCTCGTCCAGGGTGTAGCCGATGGCGACCTTGGCGGCGATCTTGGCGATCGGGAAGCCGGTCGCCTTGGACGCCAGCGCGGAGCTGCGCGACACCCGCGGGTT
>CALMQM010000117.1 GCA_937871435.1 uncultured Bacteroidota bacterium
TGGTAATAATTAATTAGTTTAGCTAAAATGTTGCACTAGAAACTTGATCCGAAGAAACATTCATTTTTCATCCAAAAGATCACTATTCGCATTCTCATTCGCAAATAACTGATCTACCCTCATGAATACTCTCTGGTAATGAGTCTTATCCATTTTTTCCGGATGGATAATGAAATGCCTGTATTGATAGATTTGAATCTGAGTGAATAAAATCAAGCACAGTACCAACGCTTTTGATACCTGTTTCAAGCCAAAAGAACGAATACCATCAATCCCAAAGCTAAGCAAAATAGCAACAATGGAAAGGTATTCAGTCATCGGTCTTGAGCTAAAACTATAACCATACCACCAATTCCACCAGGATGAAAATATATAAACCTGTAACAGTAGTGCACAGATCAATGTAACACATGCATATCTATTTATACGGTAGATCGAAACAAATCCAATTGAACTAAATAGAAAAATTGGAGTGTATAAAAACAATCCTTTTTTATAGCTAAAAAGAAGATCAAGCGGATGTGGATTTGTCCAATTAAAATGTTCGCCGGGATATGTATCAACAAAATATGATCCGGATTGAAGCTTGTAGATAATCAGTTGAATGCTGACAATTATAAAAAAACTCAATAGCGAAAGTAAGAATACTATGGCATTTTTCTTCAAATAACGAACGGCCGCTTTCAATTGAATCGTATCACCGGATAAAAAAGGGAGAAAAAGAATACAAAGCAAATTGATTGGTCTGATTAAAACTACTATTGCCAATAATAGTATGGCTTTAAACCATGCGGACTTCGTAGGGTGAATAAAAAATTGCCTTGACTGATAAAAAAAAATTGAAATTAATCCAAAGGAGTAGCTGTGCGACATGCTCGGCTCAGCTACCGAATAACAAAACAATTGAGATCCAAAAAGTATGGCAGTAAGCACTAAAAATATTAATCCTCCACTAAAGTTGTACCCTCGGAGTAATTTATCTGTAGCATACAAACCCAGCACTGTAAAAAAAACAGAAGCCAGATTTATCGATATAAAATAAAGGTAAGAATAACCATCTGTAGGTAAATTCATCAAAAGGGATACACTATGCGCTACCAGGAAGAAAGGCATCATACAAAACGCCACACCAACAGTATATTTGTTGATCCGTTTATTATCAACAGCAATTCGAAATTCCGGATTAATATTTTTTGATATAAGGGGATTGGATGAGGTATCAATTGTGGTAAATTGAAAATCATTATGAACTAAAAAAGATGGCAAATAAGCGTAGTAACCTTTTCCATCCGAATTCAAAGAAACTTGCCAGTTATTTTTCCCCCAGTGTAAATTGATATTCACTAGGATAAGAACCAATAACAATATTCCTATTCTGAATTTTGGGTTGTTAATAAGATCAGAACTATCAAACATGATTAAATATTCAGTCAAAGTAAAAACCAGAAACAGAAATCACTATCAACAGTATTCCTATTTATCACCAATTTATTCACTGGTGACAAAACCATCAAATAAAACAAAATAAAAATAATAAAATTTCAATCTAAACCTAAATTATTCCGGGTGTCTTACTCACAATTATTTTGATCACTCAATCGTGAGAAATAAAAAAGAAGGCGTCCTTTCGGACGCCTTCTTCAATGCCGGCAATCGTGCTTCATGCCAGGCCGGACATTACTGTCCGTATATACCTTTTTTCTTCCACGTGAATTTATAGGAAGCTTCTATGCTCACATAAGTAAAAGAATCTGACTGCCCCGGATTTCCTCTCGGGCTGGTAGCGGGTCCCGGATATCCACTTGTTCCCAAACCACTCGGATCGGAGATGTAACGTGCAAGCTCATATTGAGTCGGGTCAGGGAAAGAAGATTGAATCTCATCAAATGTAGCATAACGACCGCTCACATCGTCAAGATAATCTGTCAGGAAATAATAATAGTTGAACTCCGCGGAAAAGCTCAGTTCTTTGGAATAGATATACCGAATCCCCGCTCCTACCGGAAAGCCGAGATTGCACAGATCGTAAGGTTGCTTGCTGTGAATTTCCCTGTTGTAACCTTGTCCTTCCGTAAGCCAGTCGTGTAAGCTGGTTTCATAATCGCCATCTTTCTCAATCACATTGCCTATCGCTCCTTTATTTTCAGGAACATCCCGGATAGTGCCATCTTTCCAGAAATAATATTTATTCTTCAAATCAATACTGCCATTGAAAAGGTCCGCTTTCGGTTTTCCGAAATAAGCTCCAATACCTGCCATAAAAAAGAAACAGAATTTGGGCTTCCAGAGAGGAGCCATTTTATTCGGATAAATAGTATAGGTTATTCCGACTTCTGTACCAAAGAGATCATTCCTGAAATTAATTCCCCTGTTGTAATTACGAAGCTCTGTACCTTTCTTCCCTCCCAGATCAGAAGTCTCATCATATTGTAAACGATGCCAGCTAAGACGCACTTGCAAATCAAAGGGACGGTACATCGTTCGTGAAGTTCTGGTACCGCCAAGAAAATTTCTTAATGTAACAGCAGCTCCGGGACTGGCAGAACTAAAAGGAAAATATTTTTCATTGCCAAGGTCACCCATGTAGTTCACTACACCGGTAGATAATCCAACAACCGCAGTTCTCTGTCCATGACTCAGGAGCGGAATCCAGATAAGGAGAAAAAGAAGGTAGCTTTTTTTCATGGTGGGTAGTGTTGCCTGTTGAGATGATGAAGGTAAAAGTTTAAAATGACCAGACAAGCAAGATTTTGACGAACGGAAGAATTCTTGGGTGAATGCCAAATTTGTTGAATTCATGAAAATTGAGTCCTGCGCAACTCCAATTTTTCTCAATCCTGAATGAAATCTTCCTCACTTTCATTCACCTGTTAATTCTGGTTGATGGCAACAAAAAAAACGCCGGCCACCCAAAAGGTAGCCGGCGCAGTCTATTTATGTTAAACAGATCAAATCAAAATTAACGGGTAATCATGATTCTTTGTGTTTTCGCTTGTTCACCCGGAACATGTATGCTCAGGAAATATACACCCGGAGCAAGAGAAGGAATATCGAATGATACCGTATTTCTTCCGGCTTCCATGTGAATGGTTCTTTCAGCAACATGTTTTCCGTAAAGGTCAAGTACGTTGATATTTACATCCATTGTATTTGTCATATCCAACTCCACCTGGAAGATTCCGGATGAAGGATTAGGATATACAACATAGTCAAATGTACCTGCAGCAATTCGGTCACCATGTTCGTGTCCATGATCATCTCCATCGTCATCTCCGTCATCATCATCACCGTCACCACCGTGATGACCATCTCCGTCGCAATGCTCGCTGACGTGAATCCAGATCGAACGGTAACGCACAGTTCCACAACCATCTGTTACTGCAACACGCAAGAGAATAAATGGCATCGTAGCCGTGCTGAAATCAACAGTCGCTGTGGTTCCGTTGGATGTAAGTGAAGCACCTCCACCAATTGTCCACACATAGGAAACAGCTCCGGTAACCGGTGAAATGGCATAATCCACACTGGAATCTTCCACACACACCTGATGAGGACCGTGAATCGGAGAAATCAGGATGCGACCCGGACGAACGAATTTACATTCTTGCGGACTTGAACCACACGCGTTCACTGCAGATACACAGATGAGACCACCATGGAAAGAAGTGTCTTCATCCACAGTGATAGAGGTGCCGGTATTGCTTGTGATCGTTAGACCTGTTGGTACTGTCCAGTCATACGAGGTTGCTGTTGCAACCGCGTTGATAGAATAAACGATACCGGTTTGATTACAATAAATTCTGGATGGTCCTGCTATATGTTGTGGTGCATCAGGAGCGGTTGTGCAACCACCACCAGTACAAACGTTAACGGTTAATGATGCTGTTGCTTCTGCAGTACAGCCATCTGTATTTGTATAAGAATAGGTAATCTGGAATGTTCCTGCACCGGAAACAGCAGGATCAAAGTTGCCACCACTTACTCCCGTACCGGAATAAGTTCCTCCAGCCGGACTGCCACCGCTCAACGCGAATGCTGCAATCGTATCGCATACAGGACTGAACGCAGCAAGACTCACCACAGGCAATGGATTTACAGTTACCAATGTTCCTGCATCAGTGCCGCTGCATCCATTGGCATCAGTGACAGTAACGGCATAGGTTCCATTGGCATCAACTGTGATACTTTGTGTTGTTTCACCACCTGGTGCCCATGCATAAGAAGAAGCTGCGGAAGCAGTGAGTACTACATTGCCTCCCTGACAGAATGTTGTATTTCCACCGGCTACAACAGATGGAGTCGGGTTCGGATTTACAGTCACTACTGTTGGCAAAGATGTTCCGGCGCAACCTCCGGTTACAGTTACTTCATAACTTCCGGCTGCGCTTACGGTAATACTTTGAGTTGTTTCACCACCCGGTGACCACAAATAATCTGTACCAGAACTGGATGTAAGTGTCACACTTGATCCGTCACAAATGGTAGTAGAACCACTTGCGGAAATTGTCGGTGTACCTGTAGTCGTTACAGTCACAGCTGTAGCGGCTGATGTTCCTGAACAGCCTCCTGCACTTGTAACAGTTACCTCATAAGATCCACCTGCTGTTACTGTAATCGTTTGAGTGGTTTCTCCACCCGGACTCCACAAGTATGAAGAACCGGCACTTGCTGTAAGATCCACGCTTCCACCCTGGCAGAATGTGGTTGGTCCGTTGGCAGTGATTGTCGGAGTACTTCCTGAAGAAACTGTTACAACAGTTGCTGCTGATGTGCCAGTGCAGGTTCCAGTTGTTACAGTGACTTCATAACTGCCTGCCGCGGTGACAGTAATAGTTTGTGTGGTTTCTCCACCCGGGCTCCAGAGATAAGAACCTCCGGTACTGGCAGTAAGATCCACACTTCCGCCCAGACAAATTGCTGTAGGTCCGCTTGCTGTTATGATTGGTGTGCTGGTATTGGAAACAGTTACTACAGTTGCAGCAGATGTTCCAGTACAGGTGCCACTTGTAACGGTAACTGTATAACTTCCGGAATTGGTTACTGTAATGGTTTGCGTTGTTGCACCGCCCGGACTCCACAAATATGAAGTTCCTGCACTTGCTGTAAGATCAACACTTCCACCCTGACAGAATGAAGTCGGTCCGCTTGCAGTAATGGTTGGGGTACTTGTATTGGAAACAGTCACAACAGTTGCAACAGAAGTCGCAGTACATGATCCGCTGGTAACTGTGACGGTGTAACTTCCTGAATTGGTAACAGTGATGCTTTGAGTAGTCGCTCCTCCCGGACTCCACAGATAAGAGCTTCCTGCACTGGAGGTGAGCATTACGCTACCACCCTGACAGAATGAAGTTGGACCATTCGCGCTGATGGTAGGTGTAGTTGGTGTAGTAACAGTAACAACTGTTGCAGCAGATGTTGCCGAGCATCCTCCTGCTGAAGTAACAGTTACTGTGTAGGATCCTGCATTCGTGGCAGTGATGCTTTGTGTTGTTGCTCCACCCGGACTCCACAAATAAGATGTTCCTGCTGAAGAAGTAAGGGTAACACTTCCGCCCTGACAGAAACTTGTCGGGCCACCGGCAGAGATAGTTGGAGTTGTAGGAGTAATAACTGTTACAACTGTTGCGGTAGAAGTTGCAGTACAACCTCCGGCAGAAGTAACGGTTACAGTATAAGATCCGGCATTAGTAGCAGTGATACTTTGTGTTGTCGCGCCACCCGGACTCCAGAGATAAGAAGCACCTGAAGAGGACGTAAGTGTTACACTTCCACCCTGACAGAAACTTGTTGGTCCGCCTGCAGTAATGGTCGGTGTTGTGACCGGGTTTACTGTTACCTGAGCTGTTTGCGCGTTACTGGTTCCACAAGCATTGCTTGCAGCAACAGAAATTGTTCCTGATCCACCGTTCGCGGTTGCAGTGATTGAGTTCGTTGTAGAAGAACCTGACCATCCTGATGGCAGAGTCCAAACATACGATGTAGCGCCTGAAACAGCAGTCACTGAATAAGTGTGTGCTGAACCAGCACATACGCTCATGGTGCCGGAAATGGCACCCGGTTGTGCCGGAGCATTACATCCGCCGCCTTCTGTAAGTGCAAGTGAACCATTGTACACATAATCACCGGATTCATTTCCATCATGGTTGCCGGCAATACCTGCATAATACAAGGTAACATTTCCTGTACCGGCTACAGGCGCAGTCCAGTTGAAGTTAAAAGTATGTGTGTTGTTAGTTGCTCCGCCATCCAGCTGATGAACTACGCTCTGGCGACTGACACCACTCACAGTTGCACTTTTCAATTGTGTTTCGGCACTGTTGGTAATAACCAAAGTTCCAGCATTTGTATTGGAACTGGTGAGTGCTTCACAGCCTAATCCAAATACAGTCATCCCGCTTCGGGCAACAGTAATGCTTAGATTGTAAGTTGTACCGGGAGTATATGATCCGCCGGTAATTCCGGAAATGGCGATAGAACCTCCGGCCATATTTGCCGAATAGTCTCCATGACAATCAATACAGGTTGCTTCCCCCGGGGAACCTGTTTTCCCTGCTCTTCCATTGTCGGACATCATTGTACTCGACAACAGCACCACCACTATTAATGACAGTGAACTTAAAGTTAGTTTTCGTAACATAGTGAATTAATTAAATTGTAGATTATTGTTTAGGCGGGATAATACTGAATCAATTCTTGTTCGTTCTAATTAAAGAATCCGGGGGTCGATTCAGATAAAAAGATATTCTACAAAATTGAAGTGTTCATTGTCGCAGTGAAAACTTCAAACTGACAAAGAAGGGGGATCGCTTTGTCATATTATGGTCACGAAAGAAAGCTTGTAATTTGTAGGAAACATGAATTCATTCAAAGGTTTAATTGGCCTTTGTGCATGTGTCTCCCCGACTTTTTGTTGATAGTATTTTTCACCTTCGAAATGATGGATAATTTTTCTCAATTCGTGAATGATTCTGGAGAGTTCTCCAAATTCTGAGCGTTGGATTAATTACTTTCCTGTTGATAAAATTATTTTCGGTTGAAAAATAATTTGTATGATAAAAATCATGCAATCAAATATACTGCAAGCTGTAGTGGATATTTTCCAGTGTCTGATTTCGCTTGAATTTTTTTTACAAAATGATTTGATTGAACCTGTTGGGCGATGATATCTAAGCAGACTATGAATCAAAACAGAACAGCTGGTTAATAAAAATATTCTGGTCTGATTTCAGTTGGCTACTCATCAATCCAAACTCTTTTCCCTATATCTGACTGTAATTGAACACGTTTAACTGGCAGAAATCCTATTATGACTATGTTGACGAATGGTTTCACCAAGTTGAATCTTTCATTAGAAAAACGATTTGATTCTGAATTATCAATCTTTCAATTACTTTAGCCGTCTGATTTTTTCATTCCACATTTCATCTTAATAGTATGTCACAAGAAACTGCAGAAATAAAATTGGAGAACAAGGTTTTTCAATTACCGGTTATTATCGGCTCTGAAGGAGAAAAAGCAATTGATATTTCTACACTCCGGGACCAGACGGGATACATCACGCTGGATACAGGATTTAAGAACACCGGATCTACACAAAGTTCCATTACATTTCTCGATGGAGAAAATGGTATTCTCCGATACCGTGGATACCCGATTGAACAGCTCGCAGAGAAATCAAGTTTTCTTGAAGTTTCATATTTGCTCATCTACGGAGAACTTCCGAACAGCAGTCAACTTGCTGATTTCATTTCAGGAGTCACACATCATACGCTGATTCATGAGGACATGAAGAAATTCTACGAAGGATTTCCTTCCAAAGCGCATCCGATGGGAGTACTTGCTTCGATGATTGCGGCAATGTCTACATTTTATCCTGATGTATACAAAACAGAGGGAGATGTTGATCTGACCATTCAGCGACTCATGGCCAAATGCGCGACTGTTGCTGCATGGTCATACAAAAAATCTATAGGACATCCAGTAATGTATCCCCAAAACAGATTGTCTTATTGCGCGAACTTCCTGCACATGATGTTTGCACAACCAACCGACGAATACCATGTCAATCCGAAAGTAGCGGATGCTCTGGATAAATTGTTAATCCTGCATGCCGATCATGAACAGAATTGTTCCACTTCTACAGTACGTGTTGCAGGTTCATCGCAGGCGAATTTGTATGCTTCGATCTCATCCGGAGTATCCGCGCTCTGGGGCCCCTTGCATGGAGGAGCCAACCAGGCAGTAATTGAAATGTTGCAAACAATCCGCAAAGAAGGAGGCAACATCGGAGAATGGGTAGCGAAAGCCAAAGATAAATCCAGCGGATTCCGTTTGATGGGATTCGGACACCGCGTCTACAAAAATTTTGATCCGCGAGCTAAAATTATTAAGAAAGCCTGCGATGACGTGCTGAAAGAACTGGGTATCAAAGATCCTTTGCTGGATATTGCCAAACAACTCGAAGAAGTCGCACTGACCGACAATTATTTCATCGATAAAAAATTGTATCCGAATGTAGATTTCTATTCCGGAATTCTCTATCGGGCAATAGGTATTCCAACGGATATGTTTACAGTGATGTTTGCCATTGGCAGAATGCCGGGATGGATCGCGCAATGGAAAGAAATGAGAGAAGGAAAAGAACCGATCGCACGACCTCGGCAGATTTATACAGGAAATGTCACCAGAGAATATGTAATGGTTGATAAGAGAAAATAAAATTCTTCCTTCAAAAAAAAGACTTCTGCAAAACAGAAGTCTTTTTTTTTATCCGCCAATGGAAACCATTGAGCGGTTCTGAGGATGTGAATATAGTTGCTGCCCTCCCCACTGCTTTTCTTTGGAAGCAAGAGAGGATAGAATTAATTCTGATATGGACTCGCCTTTTCGTAGAGCTGACAACAGATCCAATTCCCCTTTGGAAAATAAACAGTTTTTCATTTTGCCATCAGCAGTCAGCCTTAGTCTGTTGCAGTCACCACAAAAAGGTTCACTCATCGTACTAATGAACGCGAAGGTTCCTTCGAATCCGAGCACTTTGAATTTTTTCGCTGTATCGTGCTTCTTATTTTCAAGAGGCTGCACTTCATACAATGCAGAAACTCTGTCCAGTAAAGTTTTCGATGTTAAAAGTTTCGCATTCTGCCAGTGATTACCATCAAACGGCATGAACTCAATGAAACGAACATGCACCGGATAATCCCGTGTCCAGTTGACAAAATCAGGAACTTCATCATCATTCACTCCATTCATGATCACCATATTCACTT
>CALMQM010000118.1 GCA_937871435.1 uncultured Bacteroidota bacterium
TCAACGAAAAAGTCCATAACGACCCCAGAGTCGAACATGTACTTTTTCCTGTCCGCGATGGTTTGATGGTGATGAGAAAATTATAAATGACATTAAACCGAAGGCAATTCTGAGCGTCTTAGAAAATAAAAAAGATGAAAAGAATCGCCCTTGGAATTTTTATTCTGCTGTTTTCAGCGTTCAGCAGCATGAATGCTCAAAGATCCGGTCAACCTAATCAACTTACTCCTACTGAAAGAGCGGAAAAAGCTTCTCTCCGTTTAAAATCAAAACTAAACTTAACAGACGACCAAACCAGACAGGTAAAGGATCTGTTTCTCAAAAGAGCTTCAGCAGGCAAGACGAATCGTGAATTGATGAAGCAACAAAGAGAGCAAACGGAGAAAGAGCTGGCAGCTATCCTGACACAGGATCAAATGTCTGCCTATTTGAAAATGAAAGATGAACGAAGAGCAAACATGATGCAGCACAGGAGAAATACCTCTTCTCCTCCAGCCAACACAGTCCCTGCAGATTCCAGCGGAAATGATTAAGAAAGAGTCCTCTGAGTAGAAAAGGCGTCAGAACTGACAGCCTTTTTTTTTGATTAATTTTTACTCTGGAAAAAACTTTTCACCTTTACAGGTATGAGCAAAAAACCGGAAATTGATTTAAGAAGCGATACCGTCACAAAACCAACAGAAGCGATGCTTGATGCAATGTTTCATGCAGAAGTTGGCGACGATGTTTTTGAAGAAGATCCAAGTATACAAGAGCTTGAAAAAAAAGCCGCTGAAATCTTTTCAAAAGAGGGAGCACTTTTTGTTCCCTCCGGTACAATGGCAAATCAAATCGCCATTAAAGTTCTCACACAACCCCAGGACGAAATAATTTGCGATAAGCTGGCACACATTTATTACTATGAAGCCGGAGGGGTAGCGTTCAATTCCGGAGTTTCCATGCGTTTTGCGGAAGGAAACAGAGGAAGAATTTCTGCCGAACAAATTCTTGATAATATTAACGACCCTTCAAATGTATATTCCTCCCCTACAACACTTGTGTCAATAGAAAACACATGCAATAAAGGTGGAGGAAGTTTCTACACGTATCATGAAATGGTATCCATTTCTGAAACTTGTAAAAACAATAATTTGAAATCACATCTTGATGGTGCGAGGATATTTAATGCATTGACAGAAACAAAAGACTCTCCAAATGAAGTCGGAAAACTGTTCGACACATTATCATTTTGTCTGTCAAAGGGACTCGGAGCACCGGTTGGATCTGTATTGGTATCCTCGAAAGAAAATATTCAAAAAGCAAAACGCATTCGCAAAGCCTGGGGAGGAGGAATGAGACAAGCCGGTTATCTGGCAGCTGCCGGGTTGTATGCATTGGATCATCATATAATCAGATTGAAAGAAGATCACGAACGTGCAAAAAAAATCGGATCTATGCTTTTGACTCAGACATATGTGGAATCGATATTACCTGTTGAAACAAATATTGTTGTTTGTTCACTGAAATCAGATGTAGATCTGAGAGCATTCCTCTCTCATTTGGCTGCCCGAAACATCAAGGCCGTTGCATTTGGTAAACAAACATTCCGGATGGTAACACATTTGGATGTTCACGATTGGATGTTGGACGAGATCGAATCAGCATTGAAAAAATTCTGACAAGATATGGCATACGAATTTCATGGGTGTAAAATTACAGACGTCCAACAACTTTCTGAACATGTCAGATCTTTTAAGATTCATGTGCCGGAATCAAAAGTATTTTCGTTCAAACCGGGGCAGTTTGTGATGCTACATCTTCCAATAGAAAAATCATTTGCAAACAGAGCATACACAATTGCCTCCGCTCCCACTTCGGACAACAATTTTGAATTGGTCATTTCACTGAAACCAAAAGGCAAAGGCACTCATTTTCTCTGGGATCACACTTTGCCGGGATCAGAAATACTTGTTTCACGAAATGCCCTTGGAAAATTTTTACTTCCGGAAATCATTGACCGGGATCTTTGTTTTATATGTACTGGAACAGGTATTGCTCCATTCAGATCTATGCTCAATCATATTTTTCAGAAAAATATTCCGCATAAAAAAATAACACTAATCTTCGGAAACAGATTTGTCCAGGATATTCTGTACAGGAAAGAGTTTGAGAACATGGAAAAAGCACATCCGGAATTCACTTTCATTCCAGTTTTATCACGGGAAAATCCTGAATGGAAAGGAAGAAACGGATATGTTCATGCAGTTTACATGGACATTTTCAAACACAAACCCGATATGTATTTTTATATCTGCGGATGGTCAGAAATGACTCGTGAAGCAAGACAGCATTTACAGGAAATGGGATATGAGAAAAACTATATCCGATTTGAACGATATGATTGACGAATGGCCCTTTATTGCTTCTGCACAATTCACAGTAGCAATTTAAAACTTAAGCTAATCAATAATCAAAAGACTGAATCTGTATAAAATAGTCCGGTTATTCTTTCATCACCTTTTTCGATGCAGCCTTATCATTACACTTCAACACTACAATGTACATGCCTGAAGGCAACCCGGTTTGATCTGTAAATTCGAATGTATTGTATCCTTCGCGTGTATCAATGCTTTCTTCAGCCATTACTTTTCCTGACATACTGAGTAATGTGAAACTCACTGGTGCTTTCTCATCCAGAATGAATCCGACTTTAAAACTCGACTGGAATGGATTCGGATCAATCATCTTAATTTCGAATGACGGCAAATTGTTTTTGCTTCCATTCTTCACAGATTCAATGTCACTGTATGAATATTGTCCGTCATAATCGGTTTGTTTCAGACGATAATAGGATGTCCCATCCAGAGGCTGATCATCTACTGCTGAATAATCCAGCTTCACAGTACTATTCCCGGCTCCATTAATTTGTTTTATGGGAATGAAATTGACTCCGTCAGAAGACCGTTCAATGGTAAAATAACTGTTATTAATTTCAGATGCTGTTGCCCAGGTTAGATCGACTACTCCTGAACGAGCTTTTGCTTTAAAGTAGATAAGCTCAATAGGTAAGGCAATATTTTTTACAGGCAAATTGAATGAACGGAAATACAAGGACGTTTGTCTGACCTCCGAGACCGATTGAGTATTGATACTACCGGTCCGGTACATTATTGTTTTGACATTATTGTAATTCAACTGATACATGGCTTCTCTTGCAGAGGTATCAATGTTAGATACAGTTGCAGTACTTCCCAGAGCCCGATAATTTCCGTTCAGGTTGGTAATGGTCAACACTGTCGCCGGGTCAAGTGAATAGCTGGTCGGCATCGTAGCATCAATGAACTCCCGGATACTTCCACCGGAACCAGTACCACCATCTACGTCTACCCCTGTAGCGGACATTTTCTTAATGGTTGTATCCGTGGATGTCGTTGCCACTTTAAACATAATTTGCCATTCGATATAAGCTGTGGAATTCGCCGGATAATCAATGAAAGGCTGAAAAGCTTCTGTATATCCGGTTGAAGGATTATCAATATCACTCAGTACAGCTCCGCCAACAATTGAATTTATTCTTACCCATGCGTCGATGTTATCCATCACATTGGGAAATTTATAAATAGCTCCTACAGCACCTGCAGTTCCACTGATAAGAGAAGGCGATGCGAATGCCGCATACTTGGCTACACCCACCGAATAATCATAAAATGCTCCGAGATTTGAAACTGCTGTTGTTACCGTTCCTCCACTTACACTTTGATTTGCGTCAGAATGATCTCCATTTTGTTCCCAAGAAGATGAAGCATTATCACGTGTGATGACAGCATAAATACTTCCATTTCGCAAAGAATTGCTATAACCGGTTTCCTTCAACTGAACAGAATAATTTCCGGAAGTGATGGCACTATTTGGTGTAAGTGTCCAATATCCATAATCCAGTAGAGAATTTACATCCAGTTCATTTACTGTAACATCTGTAAGAGGATATGCAGGAAGTACAGGATTTGTATTTGTAAATTTTCCAAGTATGCTGGTAATGCCCGTACAAGACGTGAGCGTTGTGCTAAGGAATTCATAGTTTGCCGCAGTACCTAATGGATATACATACGTTCCACTTGCGCTGACAGATCTCCTCAAATTTCCAATGATATATTTGCTCGATGAATAACCTGAAATTGAAGAAGTAGAAGTGTTACTTACATTCATTTCATTGGAGCCCGTCGTTATTTTACCATTGCTAAAAGTCAGGGTATTGCTTACCGCAACAGTATTTGTAAGGGTAAGACCGGCTGAATTATTCAATGTTAAATTTCTAATTGTCGCAGGTAAACCGGAACCTGTAACTTGCGCCGCAGATCCATTGTAAGTATAATCTGCTCCTGTATTGAACGATCTTGTACCTGATACCTGCACATTACCGGTTGACCCTGAACTTGTGATTCCGGCTGTGGAAC
>CALMQM010000119.1 GCA_937871435.1 uncultured Bacteroidota bacterium
TGCGACCTCCTGGTCCCAAACCAGGCGCGATAACCGGGCTACGCTACACCCCGAATTAATAATTTTTGGTTGTTGATTTTTAGTTGTTGAAGAATGAATTAGTATTATTCAATGAGATTTTACTTTTTCATTATCTCTGTAAACTAAGAACCGAATAACTTCATTTAAAGAACGATAATCTACAATCTGCCATCTACATTCAAAGATCCTTCCTCTTGAGCCTGGTGGCGGTGAGGGTGGGATTCGAACCCACGGTACGGTTTCCCGTACGACAGTTTAGCAAACTGTTCCTTTCGGCCTCTCAGGCACCTCACCCGTTGGCAGGGCGGCAAAGATAGAAAGTTGCTTTTTTCCCGCAAAAAATAATGCTGAATTAATTGAATAATTTTTTATGTGCTGAACAGTAGCCTTTTGACTGTTGAAATGATACGTCAAAACCAAAATTTATAATCCCAAGTCGTGGTATTTCCGCAATTATCTGTCACAATAATACGTGTTGAATGCTCGTGGTTGGAATCAAGATCTGACAGATCAGCTTGCAACATGTGGTTTTTGGAGTCGTATTCAAATAGCCGCCACTTCCCGTCAATTGTACCGGAGTATGATTTTATTCCGGATAGTTCATCTTTCATTTTTACCTGTATCACTGATCCCCGGCTGGAATTAAGATCTGCAGGTACATATTCTTTTTCTAAAACAGGAGGCATTGTGTCCAATAGAATGGCAAAGTCTCCGAAGTGTTTTGATTTCGCGCTAAGAAAAATTCCATTCCAGTTCGATAGCAAAGCCTGCGTGGTTCCGTCAGGTTGAATGTTCACAACCACTGCTTTGCTTTTCATACTATCCGGGATCGTTGCAACAGGTTTTATACCTACAGTAATAGGAAGCTGAAGTGCTACATATGGGTCGCCAAGCGTATATACCTGTGACAAATAATTCGTGCTTTTTCTTTGCAAGTCATAAAAACCAAAATCTTCATAAACAGCACCACTCGGAATGATCACATCCAGATCGCTCTTATGAATTGCGATGCCTTTTTGATTGGTCACCAACACTGCACCCGGAACTTTTGGTTGATAGGGACGGTCAAACATAGAAGAGTAGGAGATCATCTGAAATTCAAGAATGGAAGAATTTCCACTGAAGTCTTTTGCTACAATCCGGATGTCATGTGGCGCATCTTCTGTCCAGTTTTGATATCCAAGTTGTGTTGTGTCACCATAAATGGCGAGGTGATTTCCGGGCAAACGGAAGCACCTTTCAATAGCGACATTATCTCTTTTGTAACTCATGTAGTCAACATGCGCATTGACATAACGAGTATCGTCAAAATTGAATCGATCCATTCGCCATTGATACACAAGGTTTCCATCAATCGATAATTCAGCGGAATAAATTCCCAATACGGCAGAAGAATTATCCTGCTGATCAGTAGCAGCGAAACCAATTCCAATCATGCCAAATGCCTGCACAAAATCCGGTGTATTCAAAATATTCACTCCGTCTACTACTTGAACTTCAAAAATCTCAGAGGAATCAGTCTTGTTCAAAATACCCGCTTCCGGAGTAGGGAAGAAGCGTACAAAGCGAATTTGAGGAGGAATGTTGTCGTGAACGGGAATTCCAAACAAAAGCGGATTGATCGGTTCTTCTGTTTCTTCATGACGGATTTCAAAATGCAGGTGAGGTCCTTCAGCACTGCCACTGCTTCCTGAATAAGCAATCACTTCACCTTTTTTAACTTTAAACTCTTTTGCTTTTGGATACAATTCAACAGCAAAAGACTGTTGTTCATACTGAGTCTTTTTCACCAGTTCATTCACCGGTTGTGTGAATTTCTGTAAATGGGCATATACTGTAACATACCCGTTTGGGTGAGTAACGTAGAGAACCTTTCCGAATCCATCCGGAGAAATTTTAATCCTTGAAATGTATCCATCAGCAGATGCCATCACCGGCAAACCTTCCATCTCCTGGGTTCCCAAATCAATCCCTGAGTGAAAATGATCCTGTCTGATCTCACCAAAAGTAGCAACCAGTGTCAATGGAGTATCCAGCGGAGAGGCGAAGTAATTCTGAGGATATTCCTGAGCTTTCAATACAGTGCCCAGACTAATAAACGTGAATAATAGCGAAATGCTCTTTTTTATCATTTTACAAAGAAACGCTTTTTCGCAAAATAGTCGATTTTTTCTTAAATAGTAATTATTATGTTAAGTCGGCTCCTGGTTCCTGGTTCTGGTTGTTTGCATCTGTAAGGTAAATAGACCCCTCGTCCCTCGTCCCTAATACCTAATACCTAATACCTAATACCTAATACCTAATACCTAATACCTATCAAAAGACCCCCTGATATTCAATCTTAAATTCACTTTTCATCCATACCTTCATCTGATTGATATTGTGAACACTGCCTGTTAATAATTTATGTGATAATTCAGATATTTTTCTGTTCTTTGTTGCTTATATTTCACGCAACAAAAGCGACACTCATGCAGGAGCAAGCAGAAATCAAAACAAATTTTACGGCCCTGGAAAACAGGATTCAAAAAATGATACTTTTGCATGAACAGCTCAAAAATCAAAATTTGCTGCTTCTGGCTGAGAACAAAAAGCTCATATCGGAGTTGGATGAACAGAAAGCCCGGACTGACAGGATGGAAGAGGGGTATCGGAATTTAAAAGAAGTCGAGAAGACCTCTACCAAACAAAACATTGCACAGATCAAAAGAAGAATTAATGACATTATCGGTGAGATAGATAAAAATATTTCATTGATGGATGTACACAAATAAGTGAATCACCCTTTATGGGAGAATATCTATCCATAAAAGTTTCAATTGCCAACCGCACTTACCCTCTGCGCATCACACGGGAAGAGCATGACCGTGTCATGAATGCAGCTGAGAATATCAACAAACGCATCAAAGACTTCGAGGAAAACTATGCTGTTAAAGACAAGCAAGACCTCCTGGCGATGTGCGCTTTGCAGTTTGCAAGTGAAGCATTAGGTCAGCATAAACAGGAAAATAAAGAAGATCAGAAGGAAGTGACAGAAAATATCCAGTACCTTTCACTTCTGATTGATGAGTACCTGGCCAAGGAAGATCATTCTCATTAAAGGCTATCGTTCTTTGAAGAAATAATATTGATTTGCACATCCTGTCAGGATGCTGCATTCAGACTATTTCGGGATATCCCGTATTAGTTCCGGTTCACTTAAATAAACTCAACATTTCAACATTGGAGCACAAACGCTCAATGGCACCTATGGCAGGCTGCAATCGCTCCGGCGATTCCTTCCGGACAGCAGAAACCAGAAAAGCCAGGCAGCTCCACCCATGACTTAAAGGGGTTTATCTAAGTCGCGGAATTAATGCGGGTTTTTTATTGTTCGTCAGTGAAAAGGGGCTTTCGAACAAATAGTACAATCCCTGAGTTTTAACCGTATTCCGTTTAGGAATAATAACAACCAATTAGATCAAATGGATGGAAATACATTGATTATCCTGGTGATTGAAGGACTGGTTGCTGTCATCGTTGGCTTTCTGATTTCAAGATACGTCTTGAACAAAACCATGAAGACAAAAGAGCAACTGGCCGAAGAAAAAGCCAAAGCAATTGTAAAGGATGCAGAAGCCGATGCAGAAGTCATTAAAAAGAATAAAATTCTAGAAGCAAAAGAGAAATTTCTTCAACTTAAATCAGAACACGAGAAATCAATCGTTGAGAAGGACAAGCAGGTAAACGCTGCGGAAAACCGGATCAAACAGAAAGAAGCGACCCTGGCGCAAAAGCTGGAACAAAGCACACGTAAGCAACAGGAATATGAAACACTTCAGGCTAACCTGAAAAATCAACTTCAGATTTTAGAAGCGAAACAGGAAGAGCTTAGCAAACTGCATCAGCGTCAGGTTGAGCAACTGGAAAAAATAAGCGGACTTAGCGTGGACCAGGCAAAAACACAGTTGGTTGAGGCTTTAAAAGCGGAAGCAAAAACTGAGGCCATGTCCTACATAAAGGATATCATGGAAGAAGCCAAGCTCACTGCCAACAAAGAATCCAAGCGAATCGTTATCCAGACCATTCAGCGTGTTGCTACAGAACATGCAGTTGAAAATGCAGTGACTGTATTCAACATCGAAAATGATGAAGTAAAAGGACGGATTATCGGAAGAGAAGGTCGTAATATCCGCGCTCTTGAAGCAGCGACCGGAGTTGAAATTATTGTCGACGATACTCCGGAGACAATCATCCTTTCCGGATTCGACCCTGTTCGCCGTGAAATGGCTCGTCTGGCTTTGCACCAATTGGTAAGTGACGGACGTATTCACCCGGCACGTATTGAGGAAGTGGTTGCCAAAGTAAAAAGACAACTGGAAGATGAAATTGTTGAAGTTGGTAAACGCACAACTATCGATCTCGGAATTCACGGACTCGCTCCTGAATTAATCCGCATGGTCGGTCGCATGAAATACCGTTCATCTTATGGACAAAATCTGTTGCAACACTCCCGGGAAGTAGCGAATCTGTGCGCGATCATGGCTGCAGAACTGGGTTTGAATGTCAAACTTGCTAAGCGGGCAGGTCTGTTACATGACATCGGAAAAGTTCCTGAAGACGAACCGGAATTACCACATGCTATTCTCGGGATGAAGCTCGCGGAGAAATTCAAAGAGAATCCGGAAGTGTGCAATGCAATCGGTGCTCACCACGATGAGATTGAGATGAACAGCATGATTTCACCGATTGTTCAGGTATGTGACGCCATTTCCGGAGCGAGACCGGGAGCGAGAAGGGAAGTCGTGGAGTCATATATCAAACGACTTAAAGACATGGAAGCATTGGCACTCTCATATCCCGGAGTAGAAAAAACATTTGCCATTCAGGCCGGTCGCGAATTGAGAGTCGTTGTGCAGAGTGAAAAAATTACGGATAAACAGGCGGAGGTGTTGTCGTTCGATATCGCCAACAAAATCCAGACAGAAATGACTTATCCCGGACAGGTTAAAGTTACTGTCATCCGTGAAACCAGAGCGGTGAACTACGCGAAGTAAAACGAAATAGAAATAGTGTTGAAAAAGTTGGTGGGAGCTGATCACATCAGCTTTTTCAATTTTATAAGCTGCAGACAATGAGTGAAACCGAATTCGATATCATTCTTGAACACAATCGGAGCGTTTCGAATTATTGGAAAGATCTCTGGAAGTTTCGCGGCTTATTTTATTTTCTCTCCTGGCGCGATATTCTTGTCCGATACAAGCAAACCGCTATCGGAATTGCCTGGAGTATTATCCGGCCATTGATGACGATGATTATTTTTACCATCATCTTTGGCAAAGTTGCCAAACTGCCGGATTCAGGAGTTCCATATGTGCTGCTGGTCTGCGTAGGAATGCTTCCCTGGCAATTTTTTGCCAATGCTTTCTCAGAAGCAAGTAATTCCCTTGTGGCAAACGGATCAATGCTCAGCAAAGTCTATTTTCCAAGACTGATCATACCTGCCAGTTCAGTGATCGTTGCATTGATTGATTTCTTCATTTCTCTTCTCATTCTTGTTGGATTGATGATTTGGTACCGCTTTATCCCTTCAGCCCAAATCATTTTTTTACCAGCCTTTCTTTTGCTTGCTATTGTTGTTACTCTCGGAGCAGGATTCTGGATTGCCGCGCTGAATGTGAAGTACAGGGATTTCAGATATGTAGTTCCGTTTATTGTACAATTCGGATTGTATGTTTCGCCTGTAGGTTTCAGCAGTTCCGTCATTCCCGAAAAGTTCCGTTTGATTTATTCACTGAATCCAATGGTTGGTGTAATCGACGGATTCCGCTGGTGCATCTTCGGAGGAAATTGTCCGATCAATTTTACAGGATTCAGCATCTCCGTTATCTTATCTATTCTTCTCTTCATCTACGGTTTGTATTTTTTCCGGAAAATGGAAAGAAGTTTTGCAGACATTATCTGATTCGAAAAAATGAGTGTAGCTATTCGCGTTGAGCACCTGAGTAAAAAATACATCCTGAAGCATCAGGCCTCTGAGCCATATGTTGCGCTACGGGATGTGATTACAGGCGCATTCCGCAAATCCGGAAGCATCAATGAATCAGGGAACGCAAAGAAGGAAGAATTTTATGCATTGAAAGATGTCTCTTTTGAAATTCAACAGGGAGAACGAATCGGAATCATCGGGCGAAATGGCGCGGGAAAGTCTACACTGCTGAAAATTTTGAGCAGGATTACTGAAGTAACAGAAGGCAGAGTTTCGATCAAAGGAAGGGTAGCAAGTTTACTTGAGGTAGGTACAGGTTTTCATCCTGAACTAACCGGCCGGGAAAATATTTTTCTGAATGGTTCCATTCTTGGAATGAGCAAAAGTGAAATCCAAAGAAAGTTTGATGAGATAGTTGCATTTGCTGAGGTGGAAAAATTTCTGGACACAGCTGTGAAACGATATTCTTCCGGTATGTATGTGCGACTGGCATTTGCTGTCGCGGCACATCTGGAGCCTGAAATACTTGTGGTCGACGAAGTGCTTGCCGTTGGGGATGCGGAATTTCAAAAGAAATGTCTGGGCAAAATGAAAGATGTTGCAAACTCTGGCAGAACAATTCTATTTGTTAGCCACAATATGGCAGCCATCCAGAATTTATGCAGCAAAGCCATTTATCTTAATAAAGGAAAACTTGAAATGATGGGAGAGAGGGAACAGGTCATCGCCACCTATCTCCGATCTACCGCCGATGTGAATGTTATTGATCTTGCCGACAGAAAAGACAGAAATGGTAATGGTGCATTCCGCTTTATTAATTTCTCTTTGAAAGATAATGAAGGACATCAACTGAGTTCGTTTCAGAGCGGAAAGGCTGCAAAAATTTGCATAAATATTCAACGTTATACTGCTGAACCATTACGCAATATTCACATCGCAATGGGAATAGATGATGAAATGGGCCAGCGTATTACCAATCTCAATAACGATACAACAGCTTCAGTTTTTCCTGACATGACTGGTCAGAAAGGGACAATTGAAATCAGTATTCCTCGCTTGCCTTTGCGACATGGTTTGTATTCCTTCACTCTGTATGGCACGGTAAATAATGATGTGGCAGATTGGATCAACAATGCGGGAACTTTCCACGTGGAACACGGAGATTTTTTCGGTACAGGTAAATTGATACCGGACGGTCAGGGAAATTTTTACATCGATCATCAGTTTAAACTACTCTAAATGTCTTCGGTTCGACACCAGATATATCAGTTCCGCTCTGAGATCAGGCGAAGCAAAGGCATAGGAAGAAAAGCTGTTCCTCCTTTTTCTGTCTGGAAATATTTTTTCAGATGGATCAAAGATCAGCAACCGGAAAGAAATTCAGTCAGGGATGAAATGGTATGGCTTACCTATCCTGTAATTGATTTTCTCCGGAATTATCTGAAAAGTTCAATGAAGGTTTTTGAATATGGCGGAGGTGGATCTACTTTATTTTTCGCCAAATATGTTTCAGAGCTGATTACAGTTGAACACGATAAAGAATGGTTTGAACGATTGACCGAAATATTGAATCGCAAGAAAATAAAACATTGGACAGGAAAGCATATTTCACCGGAACCTTCCGGCTTTTCGGGTTCACCTGCTGATCCCGAATTGTATTTATCTTCCGATACTCATTCTGAAAATCTCAGCTTTCAGAAATATGCTGCCGCGATTGATCAGTATCCTGATGGTTATTTTGATTTGGTATTGGTAGATGGAAGAGCTCGTCCTTCCTGTTTGTTTCATTCATTGTCGAAAGTGAAAAAAGGAGGATTGTTGATTCTTGATAACGCGGAGCGGGAACATTATCATGAAAAAATGGATGCCCTCATTGCGAAGGATTATACGTTGATCCTCGATGGAATGGCACCGGTACCTTTCGGGGAATGGTTTTCCAGTACTTGTGTGTGGAGGAAGAATGCATGAACAGGATTCCGACAGTGTTATTTACGTACAATCGTCCGGATTTGCTCCGGCAAACTCTTGAGAGCCTATCTGCCAATACGCTCGCAGGTGAAACTGATCTGATTGTGTATGCTGATGGTCCTAAGGAGAATGCCACCGCAGATCAATTGGAGAAAATTCAACAGGTTCGTTCTGTAATACGCGAAAAAAAATGGTGTAAATCCATCACGGTTTATGAAGCTGAAAAAAATAAAGGACTGGCCCGGTCTGTTATTGAAGGCGTAACTGCAACCTTACAAAAATCCGAATTGGTGATAGTTTTGGAAGATGATGTGTTGCTGTCTCCTTTTTTTCTACAATACATGAATGATGCTCTGACAATCTATAAAGACGAACCAACAGTTTTCGCGATAGGAGCCTGGACGTATTTTACAAGGAGAAATTTTAATCATCGTCCATTCTTCATGCGTTATCCTGATAGTATTGCCTGGGGTACATTTAAAAGATCATGGGAAAAATTTGAATATGATCCTCAGAAAATAAAGCAAAGACTTATCACAGAAAATAAATTGAGCCGGTTCAATGGCTTCAACAATCTCAAATATTTTGAACCGATGCTGGATTTATTTATTCAAGGAAAAATTGATAGTTGGGCCATTCGCTGGACTGCAACTTCTATACTCGAAAATGGACTCACATTATTTCCTCCTGTATCCATGGTGAAACACATGGGCTTTGATCAGGCCGGAACTCATGAGCGTATGGAAGATTACAATGTTGATCTCCCGCTTGCTAATGAAATTGCAGTTGTAGAAAAACAGGAAGTAATCGAGAGTGTATCTGCATTTACAGACTGGAAAAATTTTATCCTGAATCGGTTTCTGCACAGTGATTCAAGAAAAGTAAAGCTCATGAACAGGCTGAAGGAATCTTTGCCCCGTTTTATTTTCAATCTCTTGTTCGCATGAATTTATTGAAATCGATACAAAAACATTTTTTTCCGGATGAAATGAATAAAATTCTCCGGGAAGCACATGAATTTCCAAGGTACACACCAAAAGATATTGTATTTCGTGGATATAATATCAGCATGACAGATTACTTGTCTGTTGCATATCAGTTGTTAGAGATATTTGAAGAAGAAAGATTATTGTTTAGAAAAATCTCCGAATCTCCTCTTATTTATGATTGTGGGGCCAATGTTGGACTTGTAAGTCTGTACATGAAATCAAAATTTCCTGACGCAAGAGTTAAAGCATTTGAACCGGATCCAGCAGTTTTTTCATGCCTGAAAAGAAATATTGATTCTAATGGAGTGAAGAATGTGGAATTATATCAAAGTGCAGTATGGACTCACAATGACGGAATAGAATTCGCTCTTGAAGGTGCGGACGGAGGATCTGTTTATTTTGAAGGAAAAAAATCTAAAGTCAATTCAGTTCGACTGGCTGATCTTTTAGCAACAGAAACTTCTGTCGATTTGTTGAAACTTGACATTGAAGGAGCAGAGAATGACGTACTTCCTGATATTGAACCGCAATTAAAAAAAGTTAAAAACCTGTTTTTGGAGTATCATTCCTGGGCATCCAACGAACAGCAATTGGATCGTTTATTGGGAATATTAACGCGTAATGGTTTTCGGTATACCATTCATTCATTGGGAGGATTGGGGAAACAACCATTTCTGAATTTGCCTGCTAAATCAGGAATGGATATTCAACTGGATATACATGCAATTAATCTGGGATACGAAGCATAAAGCGAAGTCGATCGCTTCGAAAATTCTCAAACAATGGCATTCCGCCATGTATGGGAGTTGCGCTGTCCTTTTATATCACAGAGTTTCTGAATACACCAATGACCCTCAGTTATTGTGTGTTAGTCCGGAAAATTTTGACAAGCAATTGGAGTTTTTGAAAAACAACTACACAGTACTGAGTATTGAGGAATGGAAGACAAATATTCTTCAACACAAAAAATTCAAGTCTGGAAGTATCGTGATTTCTTTTGATGACGGTTATGAAGATAATTTCCTTCATGCAATTCCTATACTGGAAAAACATGGAATGCAGGCATTGTTTTATGTATGTACCGGGAATTTGAATACTCCCAATGAATTTTGGTGGGATGAATTGGAAAATATTCTATTGCTTTCAAAACCGGTTGGACAAGAGCTTTCCATTGATCTAAACGGGTTGATAAAGAAATACGGAACAGATATTGAGCAAAGAAATTCTTTGTATCAGGAATTATTACCTGTATTGAGGAAAATTCATCCAAACAAACGAAGTATTACCCTGAAACAATTATCGGAGCAGTTTGGTAATCCTGCACCAAGAGCTTCACATCGTTCCATGTCTTTTGAACAACTAAAAAAAATGTCGGGCTCTAATGCTGCAGTGATCGGTGCACATACTCATAACCACCCGTCACTTGCTGCGTTGTCAATGGAAGAGCAGAAATCTGAAATTCAGGATTCAAAACAAATAGTGGAAGATCTCCTTGGCACTAAAATCGAACATTTCTCCTATCCCTTTGGAACAAAAATGGATTACACGCAGGGCACAATGAACTTATGCAAAGAAGCAGGATTTCATCTTGTAGCCTCCAACTATCCATACATTACGCATGCTTATACCGATCCTTTCCAGGTTCCGAGATTTTTAGTGAGAGATTGGGCATTGAATGAATTTAAATCTGCCATCCATAATTTTTTCAATTAAATGAAAGTAGTTCATCTCAGTACGAGCGATAGAGGAGGAGCCGGCATGGCAGCTGTGAGGCTTCATCTTGCTTTATTGAGTGAAGGTGTTGATTCTCATTTGTTGACTTTGTATAAATTCACCAACGATATTCCGGAACATACCCGCTACAATCCATCGTCAGGTAAAAACTTTCCGGTTTTTTCGACACTTCTTGAAAAGGCAAGAAAAGCGTTGAAGTATTCAGGCATAGTTTCTCCGAAGTTTCAGCGCATGGCTAAACGCCATCTGAAGAACAGACCGAGAGGATTCGAGAATTTTAGTTTTGCAGTTTCACCGTATCACCTGCAGAATCATCCCTTGATAAAGGAAGCAGATATTGTTCATCTGCATTGGGTCAGTGAGGGATTTCTTGATTACACGTCATTCTTCTCCGAAATAAAAAATAAAATAGTATGGACACTCCATGACATGAATCCCTTCACCGGAGGTTGTCACCATGCTGATGATTGCGAAAAATTCAAGAGGGATTGTTTGCCATGCCCTCAGTTAAAAAATACCATTGATGATACTTTTGCAGGAAAGATACTGGAGGAAAAAAAAGTATCACTCAATAAAATTTCGGACAGGCAATTACAGGTCGTTACTCCCTCAGCCTGGCTTGGGAAATTATCCAAACAAAGTAAACTTTTTCAACGTTTCGCTCATCACACGATTCCAAATCCGATAGATTCTTCCATTGTGCCAGCATTCGACAAAGCAGAAGCAAGGAAACAGTTAGGATTGCCACAGGATAAAAAAATAGTGTTGTTCATTTCTCACCATATCGACAATTCCCGTAAAGGTTTACAGAAACTTCTGGAAGCATTGCAGTATGTGGACAGGACAGATATTCTTGTGTGTTCGGCCGGACATGAATTAATTTCTGGACAGGAATGGGGAATTCATCATCTCGGCTATATAGAAAACGAAGAGGAAATGGCTGAAATATATTCTGCGGCTGATCTGTTTGTCTTACCTTCACAAGCAGAGAATTTACCCAATACAATTTGTGAGTCTTTGTTTTGCGGAACTCCTGTTGTTGCATTTTCAGTTGGTGGAATTCCTGAACTCATCGATTCAACAAACGGGAAAATGGCGGAAGCCGGAGATGTTCGCGGGCTCGCACTGGCAATTCATGATGTGTTAGATCACCCTGAGAAATATTCCAGAGAACAGATTCGAATACAAGCTATCGAAAAAATGGGCAATGCCAAGGTTGCAAATGCTTATCGCAGAATATACAATGTTTCAATTGAACAGGGAAAATGAAATTATCCATTATCACAATTTGTTTCAATAACCTGAAGGGTCTTCAGAATACACTCGAAAGTGTATTTGCTCAGACTTATAAGGAAATTGAATTGATTGTAATTGATGGCGGATCTACAGATGGTTCAAAAGAATACATTCAGTCGAAAAGTGAGTTCATTTCATTTTGGTGTTCAGAAAAAGACAATGGAATTTATCATGCACAGAACAAAGGATTAGAGAAGGCCAGTGGAAAGTATTGCCTTTTTTTAAATTCCGGAGATTTCCTTTTTTCATCTGATGTTCTTCAAAATGTGTTTTCACAGAATGCTGGTGAAGACATCATATATGGAAACATGGTGATTCGGGAAAAAAGCGGGCAGGAAAGTATTGGAAAAATGCCGGAACATATCAGTTTTCATCACATGATTGCGGATACTCTTTGGCATCCGGTTTCATTTATCCGGAAAGATCTTTTTACCCGTTATGGCGTTTATGATGAATCCTTGAAAATGGTCGCCGATTACGATTTTTTTCTCAAAGCGATAATCATACACAATGCGAGTACACGACATTGTGGCTTAGTTGTATCTGTATTTGCATTGGATGGTTTCAGTTCCGATTTAAAAAATAAAGCTCTTCAGGCAAAAGAAAGAGCAGAAGTTCAGTCAAGGTATTTTCCTGAAAAAGTTATTCAGTCTGCGCAACAATTTATTCGCCTGAAAAACTCCAGATGGTATAAGCTCGCCCTTTTACTCAAATTAATCAGGGAGGAAAAATGACTGAATCTTTCCTCCAACCTGTTGTGTCGATAATTATACCATGTTATAATTATGCCGCGTTTCTCCCGGAGACATGTAAATCTCTCGTTGACCAGTCATTTACATCATGGGAATGTATCCTTGTGAACAATGGTGCATTCAGAGATACAAAGGCTGCCGCTGAAAAAATTTGCAGTCAGGATAAAAGATTCATTTATATCGAAGCGGAAAATACTGGCCCTTCAGCTGCAAGAAATGAAGGACTGAAACTGGCCCGGGGAAAATACATTCAGTTTTTGGATGCTGACGACCGACTTGCCAATGATAAATTGAAGGAGCATGTTGCAGTTTTGGAAAATAATCCCGGGTTAGATCTCGTGTATGGACCGGTAAAATACTTTACAAGCGATTTTCCGGAGGAAACCCGTAAACAAATCATGGACTTGTCGGATGCAGGAAAAAACGGTCATGATGGGGACGGGAAAGCACTGTTTTCTATTCTTATTCGTAAAAATATATTTGTTATCAATAGTCCATTAACACGAAAGAGAGTTTTTGATCAGG
Organism: uncultured Bacteroidota bacterium; assembly: GCA_937871435.1. Lineage (GTDB taxonomy): Bacteria > Bacteroidota > Bacteroidia > AKYH767-A > 2013-40CM-41-45 > JADKJP01. The sequence goes on from CALMQM010000119.1 coordinate 13,254, forward strand.
CAGGTCATTTTAATGAGCAACTCAAACAATTAGAAGATTGGGAAATTTGGTTACGGTGTTGTGAGTACATTCGATCATTCACTTATTGCAAGGTTGAGAAAACAGCTGCACTGGTTCGTTTTCATGCAGGAAGTTTAAGCAGAGACACTGTCGGAATGCGATCTCACTACCTGGCAGTTCTACTCATGCAATTTCGTCCTTTTCGTTTATCATTTGTACAATCTCTGTACATTATCATCCGTATGGAAGAAGAATTAACAAATGCATTGTTTAATCATAAAAGAAAGTTGTTATTCAGAACTCTGGATCATTTAATCGTAAAAAGAAATGGATTTTTTACGTATCTGTTATTTTGTGTGTTACTTCCTTTCTTCTTTCCTTTTTATCTGATACTTCGGTTGTATAGAAAATTTCAATAATTCATGCCATGAAACCGGAGTTAAGTATCATCATTGTAAACTATAATGTAAAGGAACTGTTGAAAAGCTGCCTTGCATCAATTTACGCTTCATGCAAACCGGAACAGGTTGAAGTAATTGTTGTTGACAATGCGTCAAGCGATGGAAGCAGGGAATTTATCATTCCTGTTTTTCCACAAGTAATGTGGATTGAGAATAAAATGAATACCGGTTTCAGTGGAGCAAATAATCAGGGAATGAATTTAGCAAAAGCTCCTGTAATTCTGTTATTGAATCCTGATACTGAAATAAAGCAGGATGCAATACAGACTCTTTTATCCGGCTTGGAGAAATCAGAAGCAAGTGATGTTGTTGTACCACGTTTGCTGAATTCAGACGGGAGTCTTCAGCCTTCCTGCTGGAAATTTCCGGGACTGATGAACATTGTTCTCGAAACATTTTATTTACATACTCATTTTCTGCCAACCACTTATTCAGCTTCAACCTACGTTAATGATTTCGACCCACAGGCCGCTTCCGGAGCTGCATTGATGTTCAGGAAATCATTGTTTGAATCGATTGGAGGATTGGATCCTGATTTGTTCTGGATGGAAGACACTGATTTCTGTTACCGGATTTCAAAAGCCGGAGGAAAGATTCATTACGTTGCCCAGGCTGAAATCCTTCATCATTCCGGGAAAAGTTCATTAAAAAACTTACCTGTTGTTATTACCAATCAACTGATCAGTAAAATCAAATATATGAGAAAGCACTACGGTTCTTTCTATTTTCTGATAAGTTCCTTATTCATATTCCTTCATTTACTTTCACGGTGTATTGTGTTTTCATTGACTTCAATAATGAAGCAAGAACACCGTGTGAAGAGAAGAGCCTATTTCTTCGCCTTGCGAAAGTACTTTGGATATTTATGGAATCCACAAATTACGTTACGCTGAAAATATCATGAAACGAATTCTGTTACTTTCTGATATCAATTCAGCTCACACACAAAAGTGGGCGGTAGCATTGCAGTATGCAGGCTATCCTACCGGAATATTTTCTCTTTCTCAGCCACAAGAGGACTGGTATTCCGTGCACGGAATTCAGTTGCTTTCAAATTCGGGTTTTGAAAAGAAACAGTTTTATTCTTCGGATATTCTGAAGCTCAAATACCTGCTTAACAGAAGCCACGTCCATAAAGCCATCCAGCAATTCAAACCAGATTTGGTTCATGCACATTATCTTACCAGTTACGGATCTCTCGGAAGAATGTCAGGATTTCATCCTTTGATTGTCTCGGCATGGGGAAGTGATTTACTGGATTTTCCTCAAAGAAGTTATTTTCACAGAAAATTGATTCGCATGAATCTGCATGCCGCTGATAAAAGGATAGCTTCCAGTGTAATCCTGGCGGATGAGATAAGGAAGACATTTAAAATGGATTGTGAAGTAATACCATTTGGAATTGATGTAAACAGATTTGTCCCTTCAAGCGGTGATCAAAGTAATGCCAATGAAGAGATAGTGATTGGAACAATCAAATCACTGGAACCTGTTTACTGTCTGGATGTCCTGATCCGGGCATTTGCAAAAGTCAAAAAACAAAATCCGGAGAAGAAGTTGAAATTAATGTTGGTAGGGGATGGTTCTCTTGAAACACATTTACGTAATCTTGTGAAAGAATTGAATTTGACGGACGAAACACAATTTGCCGGCAAAGTAAAATATGATGAAGTACATCGTTACCATCAGCAGATTGATATTTTTGTGAATATTTCTGAGAGAGAAAGTTTTGGAGTTTCAGTCCTCGAAGCTTCCGCAAGTGGAAAACCTGTCATTGTGAGCAAAGCACAAGGATTGAAGGAGGTTTTCAGAAATGAATTGACAGGCATTGCTGTAGAAATTAAAAACACAGACGATACGGCGAATGCAATCGACAGACTGGTGAAGGATCCATCCCTTCGTTTGAAAATGGGATTGTCTGGAAGAGAGTTTGTAACCAAAGAATTTTCATGGGGAGCATCTTTGCATAAATTGTTGGGTGTTTATGAATCTGTATTGAAATGATGAAACGAAAAAAAATTATCAGCATTGTTGGAGCTCGTCCGCAGTTTGTGAAAGCTGCTGTTGTAAGCCGTGAATTGGGACTACATTCCAATGTTCGGGAACTCATTCTTCATACAGGACAACATTATGACAGCAATATGTCGGCTGTCTTCTTCGAAGAAATGTCAATTCCCAAACCCTTCTTTCAATTGCATGTGTCGGAAACCACACATGGAGCGATGACAGCTAAAATGCTGGAGGGTATTGAGCGAATACTTTTGGAAGAGAAGCCTGATTTGGTTATCGTATACGGGGATACAAATTCAACATTAGCCGGAGCATTAGCGGCAAAGAAAATTCGTATTCCATTAGCACATGTAGAAGCAGGCTTACGCAGTTTCACAATGGATATGCCGGAAGAAATCAATCGTATCCTCACAGATCGGATTTCTGATTTCCTGTTTTGTCCAACAAATCAGGCGATGCAAAACCTTGAACAAGAAGGTTTCGGACATTTTCCATGTATCAGAATTCAGTCCGGTGATGTAATGAAAGATGCGGTAGAATATTATGCATTGCAAGCTGCTGAGAAATCAGGGATCATACGTAAATTGCAAATGGAAGAGTTTGTTCTTTGCACAGTTCATCGTGAACAGAACACAAATGATAAAATACGTCTCAAAGGGATTGTCGATGGCTTGAATGCAATTAATGAGAGCATTCCTGTAATTATGCCAATTCATCCACGCACGCGGAAGTTTTTGCAGCAATTTTCTATTCAGCCTAAATTCAAACTCTTCGAACCCGTGAGTTATTTTGATATGCTTGAATTACTACGTCATTGTCGTACGGTTGTAACTGATAGTGGGGGACTGCAAAAGGAAGCGTATTTCTTTCAAAAGGGATGTATCACCTTGCGTGAAGAAACGGAATGGACAGAACTGGTAAGCAATGGCTTCAATATACTCAGCGGAGCAGATGCGACCTCCATTGAAAAAGACGCGAAAGATTTGATGCAGCGGACACTGAATTTTGATATTGAACTCTATGGTGATGGCCACGCGGCGGGAAAAATTGTTTTATACGCCATTTCAAAAAACAGGGAACAATCTATGGATGTGCTGTAAAACGACCGAATGCTGTAAACTTTCTTAGTATATTTACTTCATTGAAATCCCATTTACATATTATTGCTTTTGATATACCC
>CALMQM010000120.1 GCA_937871435.1 uncultured Bacteroidota bacterium
TTTTTCCATAAACAAAATATTTTTTTCATAAAAAGTCATTTTCGTTTTAAAAAACAAGCAAATTTTTTCTTTGCCTTTTCCTACAACCCTGAATTGTGTTAAAGCTCATATTTTCTTACAGATGCAATCTGAGAATCGCTTCACAAGGAGCTATTCGGAGCGTTTGGCGTAGAAGAATAGAGTAAAAAACCGTTGTTATGAAGAAAAAATCAATTGGAGTAAAGTCGCGTCAGAGACAAAAGATGACGAGACGAACCATTATTATTTTGGCAGCTTCCTGCTTTTTGCTGATCGGAGGAGGACTTACACTCTTCTTCAATTTAACTCAGGTAGACAATACACGGGCGAAAGACAGCCAGACTATTAATGTGATTATGGTTCCGGATTTTAAACCGGTTAACGAAAAAGAACTGGCTGCACCATTCGTGGATCCGAAGTTGAACAACAATACGAATCCGAATGCTCTCTTTATCAGGAAAGCCAAGCCTCTACAGGCGAATGCACAAACTTACCTTCAGTAAACACTCTTCAGTACACAATTCATATGAAGAAAACCGTTCGTTCCCGGAATATCCTGAAACACTTTCTCGCGTCAGGAATTATTCTGGCAGCATCCTACACATGTGATGCGACGACAAAAACATCCGTTCAATCCGGAGTCTGGAGCAATCCTTCCACCTGGTTTCCAAGTGGAGTTCCTGCTGCCGGAGACAACGCTGTTATTGCGTCCACAAATACTGTCACGTTTGACGCTGACAACACTATACAAAATCTGACTGTCAATGCCGGAGGGACATTGGTATGGGCTCCATCGAAACGACTGACATTGAATGGTAATATTGTTATCAATGGAACAGCGAACATGAACAAGGGAGAAATTAGTCTTGCTTCCTATGGTCTTGGATTTACGCTTGGACCGAATTCAGTTTTTACATGGGATCCCGGAACCAATACATCGGCCGCTGCTACATTATTTACCAGAGGAAATGAAAACTTCTCAGCGACCAGTACTTTGATTATAAAAAACTGGTACAACTATACACTTGCCCTTGGTTCTGTTGTGAGTGGGAATTTTGGAAATCTCACACTGAATAGTCCGGGTGGGAATAGTTCTATCGTAGAATGGAATCAACAGAATGAATTTCAAACACACAAAATACAAGGAACATTAACGGTTGACCAGGGATGGATTACGCTGGATCGTTCCGGAAGTATCACCAATACGAACATCGGAAGCCTGGTTTTGACATCTGTCAATTCCTGTTTTTATGGTCACAACGGAACGCATCCGGGATCATTCACATTATCGGTCGGATCAGTCAGTAACAACGGAGGAATATTTTACGGGCTGAACAATGGAAATGGGAATATTACGGTTGACGTTGCAGGAAATTTCAGCAATACAGGAAATGTAAAGATTATCAATAATGGTGGTGTGTTGGGAGTATGCAACGGTAATGCAAGTTTTCATGTTGGCGGCAATTATTTGCAAACAATGGGAGACACTCGTTTTATTTATAATGTAACTACCACACAATCCGGAACATTCAATGCGAGCATCAATTCACTGACTCTCACGGGTGGAATATTCATGGGACAGACGGGAATCCATGTTCAGGGAGGAACGAGCACCCTGGCAATAACTAACAATTGCACCATTAATTTCACTTCTGCCTCAGATAAATTTCGATGCACATCATTGTCGAGTATCAGCGGGACTGTGAATAATGTAAAAGTATATTTTACTGTTGGAGGAAATTTAATTTTCTCCGGTCCTGGTGACGCTGAATTTACAAGCACCGCATCCGCAGGAGCTGAATCCGTAACGATTGGAGGGAATTTGCAAATCAGCAGTGGAGCAATGGCATTCAATTTTGGAACGACTGCGGCCTCTCATGATCTTACTATGTTGATCAATGGAGATGTTATTGTGAACGGAGGTACAAGTTATTTATCAAAAAACAGCGGTACTGCATCTATAACGGTTGGAGGAAAATTACAGGTAAGCAACGGAAATCTGGTATTGAAAGGAGCTTCCGGAAATTCTACAATGAACCTGACCGGAAATTATGAGCAGACCGGAGGAATATTTTATCTGCACAGTAACGGAACTACAGCAACTCCGAATCCTGTAAATGTAAATATTCAGGGTTCATTCAATCAAACTGCGGGTACATTGTTTTTCGACGACAACAGTTACAACACCAGTGCGGAACATTCAATAAATCTGTTTGGAAAATATTATACAATTGGTGGAACAGGAATAATTACTCACGGAGGACAAGGTGTATGCAGCGTTTTCGGAAAGTTGAGATTTAATGGTACAGGCGAACATATCTACAACAGAACTTCCACAACACATTCCATTACGCAGGTAAAAGTTGAAGTGGCAGGAACCGGACCGTTACAGGTAAATTCCGGAAATCTGTTGATTCCGTCAGGAAATATTCAGGCGATGGATTATTTCAAAATTTGTTCAGGCGCGAGTGTCAATCTCAATTCCAATCAAATGGTTTCAGATGGTCTGAGTAACTATTCAGGAATTCAAATTGATTCGGCAGCTACTTTGTCAATCAAATCACGCATTGGTTTATATGATGGAAGTACAAATGCCGCAATATCATCAGCCGGAAATCTTAACTACAATCTTAACGCCAACAGTATTATTGAATATTCAGGAGATCAGAGTCAGGTACTCACTGGAAGCGGTAATGGAGTGGCGACAACCATCAACCATCAATATGGAATTTTAAAAATCAACAAGACAGGAAATGTAAACGTTGCACCAGCAGCTTCAAATGTTACAGTCCGCACGCAATTGGTTCTTGAATCAGGCGAGTTAAGACTGAACGGAAAAATTATCACTCTTTCAAATGGAAAAGGTGAAGCAATAAAAAGATATCAGGGCTATATCTATAGCGAAAATGAAGGAAGTATTTTTTGCTGGAAGAATATTTCTTCAGGCGTACATCAGATACCCTTTGGCTTAAGCAAGACGACCTATCTTCCTGTAACATTCACTCCGGTTTCAGGTTTCCCTTCGGATATTAAAGCATCCACCAGAAAAACTGACAATGACAATAAGCCATTTCCTGCCGGTGTCAATTTAACTGTGAATGATACAGATATAGCGAAAGAACAGATTATTGATCGCTGGTGGAATTTTTCTTCCGGAGGATTAAAAGCAAAGGTGACCCTCTCCTATTCAGGATCAGAAAATTCATTGTCTACTGATTACGGAACCGGGCTCATGAGTATTTATTCCTGGGAAGGTACACAATGGAGTGCACCACAGGGAAGCGGATCAGGAGTGAAAAGCGGAATTGGAGAAGTAACTGTGAATTCCCTTTCGTTTAATTCCTACTGCGTGATTGGAGCGAATACAACTGCACCAGCAGTTCAGCTCTCCAACTTTGATGTGAGGTCAGAAGGAACTGAAGTTCATATTAACTGGTCAACACTTTCTGAAAATAACAATGCTCAGTTTACTATTGAAAGAAGTACTGACGGTGTGAATTTCGAATCTATTCAACAGGTAGACGGAGCCGGAAACAGTTCAGCAATATTGAACTACAGTTCAATAGACAAATCTCCGGTGAATGGTGTATCCTACTATCGATTAAAACAAACTACCTCGAATGGAAAATCTTCATTTTCAGAAGTGAAAACTGTTACGATCAATCTTCCGAATCAGTCTGTAATTAAAATAAAGGATGTCGGTCCGAATCCATTTGAAGACTCCTTTAAAGTGGATTATGCCCTGAATGCGGATGGACTCGTGAAGATAGCACTGCTCAGTCTGAAAGGTGAGACAATATTTGAAACTGAACAAAACGGTACAACAGGAGAAAATCAATTTGATTATAAAGACAATATCGGATTACGCGCCGGCATTTACATTTTACAAATAAAATGTAAAGATCAGGTGAAGACCCAAAAGCTGATAAAAAATTAATATGTATACCACTTTCCAAAAACCAATTACAGGATCTATTCAGGTATTTATTTTTCTCCTGAGTGTATTCATCTCAGTGAATGCAAATGCAGCAACCAAAACAGCTGCGACAAGCGGGACATGGGCAACCGGAGGAAATTGGTCGCCGTCAGGTGCTCCTGCCGCAGGAGATTCTGTAATCATACCTAATGGTAAAACAATGAACATTGGAGCCAACACGTCCGTCGCTTCGATTTATGTTGCTACCGGAGGTGCAATCACATTTTCAGGAAACAAATCATTAACGATGACTCAGTCACTAACTGTGAATGGGACATTTACGATGAACAATACCAATATATCTTTTGCATCCGGAAAAAGTTTTACGCTTGGTGCAGGGTCCTCGTTCACCTGGGATCCTCAAACCAACAATGCGGCAAATGCAACACTTTTTACCAATGGTGTAGAAAACTTCTCTGCCACTTCCAGTCTTATTATTAATGAATGGTATGATTACACTCTTCCGATCGGTTCTGTAGTGACGGGAAATTTCGGGAATCTTCGACTGAACAGTCTGAACGGTGGATCAATCTATGAATGGCGTCAGCAAAATTATTTCAGTACCCATGTCATTCAGGGAACATTGACTGTAGATCAGGGATGGATTGTATTAGATAAAAGCGGCGCAATTTCCAGTACCACAATCGGCAATATTGTTTTGTTGAATGCAAACTCTTATCTCGATTGTCACGGTGGTACACATTCCGGTTCTTTTACTGTAAACACTACCAATCTTACCATTACCGATGGTATGATGACAGGGATTTACAATGGAAATGGAAACGTTACTTTGAATGTGACAGGAACTGCGACACTCAATGGAGCAGGAATACTTTCACTGGTAATGAATTCCGGAGTCGCCAATGTAGGAAACGGAAACGGTACTCTGAATGTCACCGGCAACTTCGTGCAAAACAAGGGCGGTTTCTATGGAATATACAATGGCACTACTACAAATGCAGGAGTATGCAATGTAACCATCACTGGAAACCTTACCTACACGGGTGGAGATTTCATGGTGCATGCAGGCTGTCATACAGGAACTAGCACCAGTTCACTTTCCGTTGGAGGAAATACCACTATTACATATACGAGCGCAACTGACGCATTTTGGATTGTTGGATTATCATCTGTAGGAGCAACAAACAATTCTGTCAAACTCAACTGGAAAAATAACGGGAACGTGACCATCTCAGGAAATGCCGGTGGAGAATTCACGGGATCTGCAGGATCAGGGGCTGAAACAGACAGTATTCTTGGAAATCTAAGTGTGGCTGGTGGAACCAATGCCTTTAACTGGCCGGGTGCAACAGCGCAATCACATACTACCACTGTGTATACAGGAGGAACAACTACCGTCAGCGGTGGCGAACTCACCTACTCCTATTTTGGTGGTTCACTCACCGGTACTCTAGCCGGAAATGTAAGTGTTACCGGAGGAACTATGATTGTAAAAAGAGAATCCGGAGCTGCAACAATGAATTTATCAGGCTCTTTTACACAAAGTGCAGGAACAGTTTATCTGCACAACAACAGTAGCACATACACTCCCAATGCAGTGAATGTGACTGTCGATGGAAATTTCACACAGAGTGGCGGAACTATAAATTATGATAACAATACATCCGGCTCATCCGCTCAACACAGCATTACGTTAAATGGATCAAATTATACACTCAGTGGATCAGGAGCAATAACAAGGACAGACGCAGCTGCGAACACTATTTTCGGTATGCTGTATTTCAACCGGGCAGGAACTACAACGATGTCCCGGAGCGGAAGTAGTCATTTGATTACTCAGGTTAAACAAACAATTAACAACGGAACCACTCTGAATGTAAGTTCAGGAAATCTACAAATATCCAATCACTCTATCGCTTCAACTTCTTACTTAAGAGTTGCATCCGGAGGAACATTGATCATGAACAGCAACAGGATTTATGCTGCCGGGTCAGGTACAAAAACCGGAATGCAGGTAGATGCTTCAGGCACTCTGAAAACAACCAATACATACGGATTTTATGATAATACCAGCAATGCTACAGTAGATCCGGGAAGCAGCATGGATATTTTGCTCGATCCTCAAAGTACAGTGGAATACAATGGAGTGGACAATCAGGTAGTCACCGGAATTGGAATTGGTAATGCAACGGGTACCAATCAGAAATACGGTATTCTCACCATCAATTTTCAGGGAACCGCGAACAGCGAATATGCCTATCTCAATGGAGCATCTTCAGTATACGTCAGAACACAGCTGAATTTAGAATCAGGTGAATTCAATCTGAATGCAGACACAATCACAATTGAAAATGGAAATACAGGTGCAATCAATGTGAATACAGGTTATATTAAAAGTGAAACCAATGCGGCAATCAATACGAGTGTCATCGTTTGGAAAAGTATGAGCACCGGAACACATGTATTTCCATTCGGTGTTAATTCAACTTCATACATACCTGTTACATTCAACCTGACTGCCGGAAGCGGAACTGATGTTTATGCAGCTACAAGAGCAACTACAGCTTCTGACAATGTTCCATGGTCAGGTTTGAGTAACGTTTCTGCCGTGAATACAATGGCGGGAAATAACAGTTCAGATCAGTCGGTATCGAGTGTGATAGATCGATGGTGGAATTTTGTAGCTCCGGGTGTTACTGCAACTGTTACACTTTCTTATTTAGGTTCAGAAAATACAGTCAGTCCCGCATTTCAAAATGGTAACCTGGCTATTCAAAACTGGGATGGAAATCAATGGCTGCCGCCTTCAGGCAGTGGTACAGGTGTTACAAGCGGAATCGGAACGGTAACAGTTAATAATGCTGATTTCTTTTCTCCCTGGATTATTGTTTCATCCACCGCCCCATTACCAATCGAATTGGTATTCTTCAAAGCAATGTCAGCAGGAGAAACCGTGAAACTCGTATGGTCAACAGCCGCAGAAATCAACAATGACTATTTTACCATCGAGAGATCGACTGATGGAATGAAATACACTGCAATATCAAATCAACCCGGTGCCGGCAACAGCACTCAGACGATGCATTATTCTGCAGAAGATTCAAACCCGGCCAGGGGTTATAATTATTATCGACTAAAGCAAACTGATTACGACGGGAAGTATACTTATTCAAACATAGAAACCGTCAAATTTAAAGGAAGCGACATGGCAGCACAGTCACTTTCCATTTCATCCATCGGTCCAAATCCATTCCAGGAAAAATTTACAGTTTCATTTGTTTTCCAACTCAGCGCGGATGTAGAACTGGAACTTCTCAATCAAAGCGGCCAGGTTGTATTCAAGGATAATATACACACCAATGAAGGTATGAATCAATATGATTTTCTTGATCAGATTGGTTTGGAAAAGGGAGTTTATTTTATCAACCTCAAATACGAAAACAAAAAAGTGACACAGAAGATTGTAAAAAGCTGAGGAAGAAAAACAAGCAACAAATTACCGGCATGGATTTGCTGAACAAGAGACACAACAAAACAATTCAGAAAAAAATATAAAATGAAAAAATCACTACGCAGAAGAAATCGACAGGGTCGGAGAATGTCCATGCGACTGGCAATGGTCATCGGAACCTTCTCAGGAATATTCCTGTTGACGATGGGGTGGTTGGTATATCTCAACTTCAATAATCTGAGCAAGACACGTGCATCCGGAGAAGCTGAAGAAGGCGGCGGTATCTCATTGAATTCTCAAGGTGAGATCCTGGCTGAATTTACATGGGAAAAAGATCCGGTAACTACAGCAACTCTGGGTCCTGACGGAACCAGGTGCGGGAAAGATGCTCACAGTATGTCAGGAGGTCGTTCTTCTACCAATGGACTTTCTCCCGGACCAAATGGAAAAGACATTGATCTGGAATTTGAAGCGAGTGAATTATACAATCAGGAAGGAATTGATATCAGTATCGACTACAGGAAAAGTGAACCGGAAGGATCTTTTTTCAGTCGTAGTAATAATTTCAATTTTGGTTTTGAAAATAATTTTATCACTATCAGTTATCGAACTGAAAATTCAAAAGGCGGGAGCGAGCAGGTTCGTGAAAGAACCAATTATGAAATTCCGGATGATCCGCTTTACAGAACATACCGGTTTATTTATTCACCGAATTCCGGTAAAGCAGAAATTTTTGTGAACAGTGTAATTGTGTGGAGTCACCAGGGAAATGCAAATACGCCATTGTATTGGAAAAATGCAGGGAATATTGTCATTGGAAAAAATATGAATGGAAATGGTGCCGACAAAGCGATACTTGACAACCTTGTGATTCGCTCTACGGGTTCGGTATCTCCTCTGGCTGAATCGCTTCTTAATTTTATGCTTGAACCGAAAGAAGGATTGGTAAAGGTACATTGGTCAAGCAGTGCAAACGACAAAGTGGATTATTATACAATTGAACGTTCAGTTAATGGAGTCGATTTTGTGAATGTCAGCAATGTAAAATCCAGTCCTGAAAAGAATGATGGAGAAGAATACGAATTCACAGATAAAACTGCTGCATCTACCAGTATTGTGTACTATCGTCTCCGCCAGACATTCCTGAATGGAAAATTCGTAACACATCCTTTATCAGCCATTAAATTTAAAACAGAAAAAGATTTTGCAATCGAAAGAGTGAACCCACAGAATTTCGATCACAGTTTTGACATATCCTATTTCATTCCTAAATCAGGCAGAGTATGGATGCAATTAAGTGATCCACAAGGTAAAGTCATAAGTACAGAAACTTTCGAAGCACCGAAGGGAAAAAATGTACATGTTTACAAAGATCAACAAAACCTGCAACGAGGAGAATACACTTTAAATCTGATCTTTGACAATAAAAAAGTGAGCACCAAAGTAACTAAAAGCTAATCTACCGGATGCAAAAAAAATCCTTCCATAACCCGGAAGGATTTTTTCATTTATGTGGATGGTGATTACTGCGTCAATTTCTGCTGCATGCTGGTTACCTTGAACTCTGTTCTGCGGTTCGCCTGGTGTT
>CALMQM010000121.1 GCA_937871435.1 uncultured Bacteroidota bacterium
TTGGTAATAATTAATTAGTTTAGCTAAAATGTTGCACTAGAAACTTGATCCGAAGTTATATTGATTTTAAAATATTAAATAATAAAATATAAACAAAAAGCGACAAATAAAATATTATAATAGAGATACGAATGTAGCAGAAGAAAATGCAATGGCAAAGAAAGTAATGTTAATTTTATTAATTTAACATACGACTCAAAAAACCGTCGAATTTAACTCAAAAATTGATTTTTGGAAAGTCTTCTATTGAACTACTAAAAAAAGTATTATTCTCCTACGCCTGAAAAGTTATAACTTTTGGACCATTTGTGTAAAGAAAAGCCATGCTGCCGTAGGTTTGGTTTCATCATAAATTAAAAGAATTTTTTAAAATTATTAGCTATTTGATGTTTCCAGGATTAATCAAACAACTTTTATTTTTAACTCACATGGTTGATTTTAATTGTACCAGGAAAAGCATAAAAGAAAGCAGAACTTGAGCACCTTTGCGTGAACCGGAAAATAAATAGTTCTTGCTTCCAAGAATTGTTGAATGAAACGAGTTTATAACCAAAATCTCGTCAATTTCTAAATAAGCGTATTTCTTAAAACGACTTTGTAGCGTAAAAATTATGAATTGTATATACAATATTTATTTCACTGAAGCATATATTGAAGTTTGGGCATATGCATCTGCATCTTTCCTTAATTAATCTCACCAGTAGAATAGCGGTTCAGGATTATACACACAACATTCCCATCCAATCTCTTCCAAGTGCATTTCTTGGCTTCAGCATCTCAAATTGAATGGGTGCTTTTCAGAAGAAAATTTTTGTAGCTGGAAAATAATTAAGATCCTTCAGTGAAGATAGATCCCTTACACAGATTTGAGCGAAAAAAAAACGGCACAGACTTCCTCATTTCCCATCCAGCTTCGATTTCTTCCTGTTCCGCATCCTTCTTTTTTCTTTCCGTGAATTGGGATATAGTTTAGTAGTGAATTTCAAAATGGATTGAAATTCATTCTTTATTTCCCATGTCCAAATCAAGAACTTCTGCGCAGTTATTTATTGCCGCATTGCTGTGTGTGCTCTTCCTGCTTGCTGCTTGTAAACACGAACCTGATGTAATTCCTGCACCTGTAACTCAGAATACAGGTAACGGAATTGGAAATGGAAATGGAAACGGTTCAGGAAATACTCCTCAGTGTGATCCGGACACTTCGTATTTTCAAAATGATGTCTTGCCATTATTTATTTCCAACTGCGCGATGAGCGGTTGTCATGATGCAGGAAGTCATCGCGAAGGAATTGTTCTGGATTCTTATCAGAATATTATGGCTACAGGAAATATTCGCCCGTTCCGTATGGATGGAAAAGTAATGGAATCGATTACAACATCTGACCCCGGAGACCGCATGCCACCTGATCCTGCTTCTCCATTAAGTTCTTCTCAGATTGCAACCATCCAAAACTGGATCACGCAAGGTGCACAAAACAATGTGTGTACTGCCGGTAGTTGCGATAGCAGTAATGTTACCTACTCAGGTGTGATTGTTCCAATGATGCAAAATCAATGTACCGGATGTCACAGTACCGCGAATCCACGTGGTGGTATCAATCTTGAAACGTATGCCGGCGTACAAAGTGTTGCGATGGATGGCAGACTGTTTGGATCTATTAACAGAGATGCAGGATATTCTCCTATGCCGAAAGGCGGAAACCGTATGAGTGATTGCGAAATTGCTCAGGTAAGAATCTGGATCCAAAACGGCGCTCTGAACAACTAAACTATTAAAACACTTTATCGCACAAGCGTCACATGCCCGAGATACTGGTGCGGTAAGTTCTCCATGTCATGCACGCGAATGATGTACACATACACATCCGCCTGACATTGTTTCTGGCTGTTGTTTGTTGTTCCGTCCCATCCTTTTTCCAGATTAGCGGAAGTAAAAATTTCAGATCCCCACCGATCGAAAATATGTAATTCAAAATCTTTGATCCCTATACCCAATGCGGAGAAATGATCATTGACCCCGTCTTCATTCGGAGTAAATGCGTCCGGGATGAAAATAGCAAACTCCCCACGAATTCTTACCACACTATATGTAGTATCCATACAACCTTTCGGACTGGTTGTGATTAATCGAACAGTATATAAACCGCTGTCGAGATAAGAATATTTCGGGAATCGTAATGTAGATGTTCCTTGACCGTCACCAAAATCCCATTGCCACGCGGCACCTAATTTACTTTCATCGAAGAATGAAATTTCCGGTCTGAATATCGACGCGTCATCAGGCTGTGATGAGAATGCCGCTTCGGGAAGAGGGAAAACTTCTACCGCTGCAGGCACCTGTGCCTCCGTGCGACATCCCATTCCATTGGTAACAATATGACGAACGGTGTAATGTCCGGGTGTAGTAAACGTGTGTGTTGGATTTCGATTAATACTGGTAGTTCCATCGCCGAAGTCCCACATGTAAGTCGTTCCTGCCGGAGTCGTTCCCTGTTGACGATATTGAACAATTAAAGGAGGACAACCACTTGCCGGGTTCGGTAGAAAATCAGCGGGCGGTCCGCTCACTACTGCGACTGGTACAGTAAGCACCACCGGCGGTGTTCCGCAATTATCAGAAACAGTTACTGTATATATCGCGCTCACAGCAGGACTAACCTGAATAGATTGCGTTCCTGCTCCATTACTCCAGACATAATTATACGGTCCGCCATTTCCTCCAGCTGGATTCACAGAAAGATTTGCTGAATGTCCCACACAAATGGAATCATCACCGGCAGTAGAAGCAAGCAATCCCGGAAAGACATTCACCTGAATAGTTTGAGGAGCTGCAGTACAGCCATTCGCATCCGTAACTGAAACTGTATATACTGTTGTGCTTTGCGGAGCTGCCTGGATAGAAGCAGTAGTCGCTGTTGTATTCCATTGATAAGAATAATTTGCCGTTCCACCTGATGCAACAGCACTAAGAGTCGCATTTTGTCCGATACAAATCCAGGCGGAACCCTGAACACTCATACTGACAGGCGTTGGCTCTGATAATTGAACGGATGAAGTTTCGGAACATCCATGTGCATCAGTAACTGTAACGGAATAAATGCCTGCAGCTACTGCTCCAACAGATGCGTTTGTACTTCCGCCTGTCCAGCTATAAGAATAAGGTGACACTCCTCCGGATGGAAAAATTGTTGCAGTTGCATCCTGAGAACCTGCACAGCGTGCAGCAGTTTGAGTAGCATTCAATGTTATTGGTGAAGGTGAACCAATGCTCACAGAAGATGATTCACTGCATCCATGTGCGTCAGTAACTGCAACAGTATAATTTCCAGCTCTTAATCCGGTAGCAGTTTCCAATGTTCCTCCCGAAGGAGACCAAACATAAGCATAAGGTGGAGTACCTCCGCTTAAGGAAGCACTCGCTATACCATCAGATGATCCGAAACATTGTGCATCCGTTGGTGTCAATGACAAAGCGAGTGCTAAAGGTTCAGCAATAGTCACACTTTGTGCCTGACTGCAGCCATGCTGGTCGGTGATTGTCACCTGGTAGGTTCCTGCACGTAATCCGGAAACAGCGTTGGAAGTTTCGTTATTTGACCAACTGTATGTATAAGCAGGAGTACCTCCTGTGTTTTCGACAAGTATGGATCCATCATTGCCACCGAAACAGTTCACGTTGTTTTGTGATACAGCTGTTACGATTGGTGTTGGTTCAGAGATGCTCGTATATTCTATTGCAGTACATCCATGAGCATCAGTCACTGTCACATCATAATTACCGGAAGGGAGCGAGAAGACTGCAGCTGTGCTGTCACCATTACTCCACGAGTACCGATAAGGTTGTGTTCCTCCATTCACCACGACCATCACACTGCCGTCATTACCATTGGCACACAAAGCATCTGTAGCAGAAGCTTGTGAAATCAACAGAGAGGGTTCAGTAATGGCAACTGTAAGTCCGGTCAGACAATTATTCGCATCTGCAACAATTACCGAATAAGAACCGGCTGAAAGTGATGAAGCAATGGAATCTGTTCCTCCTCCGGGTGACCATTGATATGTGAATGGCGATGTTCCGGAAATAACTGAAACAGTAGCCGAACCATTTTGTCCGCCGAAACAACTTACCTGGTTACTATCCGCGAGTGTGATGGATGGACCGCCAATATTGCTGACGAAAGTATTGAGAGTCGTTTGACAATTGTGTGCGTCCGTCACTCGTACAGAATAAGATCCTGCAGGAATATTGGTAATAAAGTCATTTTGCATTCCGCCGGGCGTCCAGAAATAGCTATAAGGCAAAGTCCCACCGGTGACGGAAGCACTAACTGATCCGTTCGAAGATCCGCATGTTGCAGGTGTGGAAGCAGACGAAACCTGCAAAGCTGCCGGTTGTGAGATACTCACTTGCGACTGCGAAGTGCATCCATGCGCATCCGTGATGTCCACTGTAAATGTACCCGGATTTAATCCTGCCACCTGAGCGGTAGAATCATTATTAGGATTCCATCGATATGTATAAGGCGAAGTTCCTCCTGTCACCGACAATGCAGCGCTACCATCATTTGCTCCGAAACAGGTAATGTTGTTGAATGCAGCGATACTGCTTTGCAGCAGTGCTGGTTCAGTAATGTTAATGGATAATGTCTGAGAACAATTGAATGCATCGGTGATTGTTACTGCATAAATTCCTGCAGACAGATTTCCTGCTATTGGTGCATTTCCGATTCCTCCTGTCCATGTGTACACTAATGGAGGAGTTCCACCTGTGACCTGTACTGAAAGGGAACCATCCGTTCCACCATAACACGATACATTATTCACTCCCGCTACAGCAGCCGACATAGATCCTGAATTCGTGACAAGCATTGAATTGACCACTGAACATCCATGTGCATCTGTTGCGGTGCAAGTATAAGTTCCCGCGGCAAGATTATTCAAAGAAGAAGTGTTTCCTCCGCCGGGACTCCACTGATAAGTATACGGAGCAGTTCCTCCGCCAACAGCTACTGAAGCGGATCCATTCGGTGCACCGCAAGTTCCGGCAACAACTGAAGGTACTGCAGTAAATACAGGAGGTTCAGATATACTAACTCCTACGACATCTGTACAGGAATGCGCATCCGTGACGGTAACAGAATAATTTCCTGCCGGAATACCGGTGAGAGAAGCGGATGTTCCATTCACCGGTGACCATGCATAAGTATAAGGAGCTGTCCCGCCTGCAACAACTACTCCCGCGTTGCCGTCATTGCCTCCGTTACAACTTACATCCCTCAGAGCAGACAAAGTTGCCTGCAACAAAGAAGGTTCTGAAATACTTTGTACACTGGTGATGGTACAACCCATTTGATCCGTTACGGTAACGGAATAATTACCTGCAACAAGTGATGTCGCTGATGAAGCATTCGGAGCACCGTTTGACCAGGCATAAGAATATGGTGTAGTTCCACCTGATACATTTAATGAAAATGAACCGGTATTTCCTCCGTTACATGCGACGTTCGTAACTGACGGTGCAGCCTGCAACGGAGCAGGTTCAGTAATTTGAACGGGCACAGAAGTCTGACAGGAATTCCCATCAGTTACAGTAAGCACGTAGGATCCTGCATTCATCCCTGTAGCTGAAGAAGATGTTCCACCTGTCGGTGACCATGCATATTGATACAAAGGTGTGCCACCAGATGCCAGCATAGTAGCTGAACCATTCGATCCGCCCGCACAACTGACATTGTTTTGCGTTGTCAATTGAAGTGACAATACAGGTGGTTCAGAGACAACCGCTGTAGCATTTTGTACACAACCATTGGCATCGTGTACAGTTACAGTGTAATTACCAGCTGGCACACCATTAAGAATATTTCCTGTTGATCCTCCTCCGGTCCATGCATAAGTGTATGCCCCAACTCCACCGGTTGCCAGCACTGTTGCTGTTCCATCGGATGCATGTGCACACAAGGCGTCGGTACTGATTATGTTCAGGTTCAATGCAGGAGGTTCAGTGATCACGACTGTGAGTCCGGACATGCAATGATTACCATCTGTAACCATCACGGAATAAGAACCTGCCTGTAAACCTGTAGCATTTACTGAGGTTCCTCCTGAAGGAGACCATTGATACAAGAAAGGAGCTGTTCCCCCACTCACTGAAATGGATGCGGATCCTGTTGACGCGCCTGCACACAATACATGTACAGTAGAAGTCAGGCTGACAGTGGGTCCACCGATATTGGAGACTGCGATGGATGCAGATTCTGTACATCCGTTGGCATCAGTTACAGTGACGGAATAATTACCGGCAGGCACAGATGAAATTGATGATGTCGTATTTCCTCCGGGAGACCATAAATATGAATAGGGTGACGTACCTCCTGTTGGAGTTACACTTGCACTGCCATTAGAACCCGCACAGGTAGCAGGAACAGTAGAACTGGATAAAGTCAGTAAAGGCGGCTCCGTAATTACAGCAGAAACAGATACAGTACATGCATTCACATCTGTAACTGTAACAGTATAATTTCCTGCGGCCAGATTGGTTGCATTGGGATTTGTTCCTCCCAAAGGAGACCATTGATATAAATATGGTTCTGTTCCGCCGACTGCTTCAATTGTAACAGATCCCGCTGCATCTCCGTGACATGAGTTCATGGTGGTACTAAGTATAGAAGATGTAAGAACCGGAGGCTGGTTGACAGAGACAATGGCCTGTTCCTGACAATTATTTGCATCACTAACGGTAACTGTATATGTATTTGCAGTGAGTGAAGACGCGTTAGCTGAAGTCCCGCCGGAAGGAGACCACAAGTATGTATGAGGCAAAGTGCCTCCTCCTGACAATACTGTTGCCATCCCGTCATTTCCTCCGAAACAACTCACATTCACAGGTGAAAGAATTGTCGTAGTGAGTGCAGGCGGTTCGGTGATGTTGGCAGTGGCAGTGGAAAGACATCCTCGTGCATCAGCAACTTGTACGGAATAAGCACCGGCAGGCAAAGGGCCGGAATTGGAAGAAGTGCTTCCACTGCCTGACCACAAATAAGAATAAGGTGTAGTACCTCCACTCACATTCACAAGTACTACTCCTGTAGAATCACCATGACACAGTACAGGAACGCTTGTTGAAACCGATGATAACAACATCGCCGGTTCAGTGATTGTGACTGTCGCGTTTTGTGTACAGGCATTTGCATCGCTCACTGTCACCTGATAAGAACCTGCTTCCAGACCAACAATTGTCGGAAGGGCTCCGACAGAAGGAGACCAGTTGTAAGTATAAGGAGTAGTTCCTCCGCTTGCTGTTACTGTTGCGCTTCCATTGCTGCCGCCATTGCACGATACAGGAGAATTGGAAGACACAGCAACGTTCAACTGTGGAGGTTGAGTAAGAGTAACAGATTCTGTGATTGTACAACCGTATGCATCGGTAAGTGTCACCTGATAATTACCGGCGACGAGATTTTGTGGATTGGCAGATGCGCCCGCTCCGTTCGACCAAGTATATGTATAAGGTGTAACACCTCCACTCGCTGAAGAAAGTACGGAACCATTGTTGGAACCAAAACAGGAAGGACTTCCTGGTGTCAGACTAATCTGTAAAGGATTCGGCTCTGTAATGTCTACAACTGTAGAGGACACACAGTTATTTCCATCTCTGACTACTACAGAATAACTTCCGGCCTGTAATCCGGATGCATAAGTACCGGTACAAACAGAAGGATTCCATTGATAAGTATATGGAGCAGTTCCTCCACTCACTAAAATTGTCGCATCGCCGTTATTGCCACCGGCACATAGCACATTATGCGTCGAGGCAACTGATACGGTAGGTCCACCGAGGTTTGATATTCCGGCTACGTCTGTGGCAGTACAACCATGAGCGTCAGTAATAGTAATGGTATATGCACCTGCCGCCACACCCGAAAGTGTTGCAGTAGTAGAACTACCCGGACTCCATTGATAGGTATATGGAGAGGTTCCTCCCGAAGGAATAACTGTTGCACTACCGTTAGAACTTCCACAAGTAGCGGAAACAGTGGATACACTGCTGCTCACAGCAGCAGGTTCAGTTACATTTACAGAAGAGACTGTTGTACATCCGCGAGCATCGGTTGTTGTTACCGAATAATTGCCCGCAGCCAGCCCGGAGAGTGTTGTACTCGTTGCTCCTCCAAGAGACCAATTATAGGAATAAGGTGTTGTACCTCCGGAAGCATTCACAGTCGCTGTTCCTGTTGCATCACCATGACACAACAATGCTGTACTTCCACTAATGCTTGACAAAAGCAAAGCAGGTTGAACAATTGATACAGTTGATGTCTTGATACAAGCATGAGCATCTGTTACTGTCACAGTATAAGTGCCGGCTGAAAGTCCGGAAGCAGAAGCTCCTGTTCCTCCGGATGGTGACCAGGAATATGTATAAGGCGATGTTCCTCCACTCGCTGAAATTGCAGCTGCTCCATCGTTGCCTCCTCTGCAGGAAACACTCGATGAACCGGCTGTCGACAGTGTGATAGGAGTAGGTGTTGTGACACTTGTAGTAGCTGTGAGAGTACATCCGTTCGCGTCGGTGGCAGTCACAGTATATGTTCCTGCACCCAATCCTGTGATGGTGGATGTTGTGGCTCCACCGGGAGACCATGAATAATGGAATGGCGAAGTTCCACTTGCATTTACAGTTGCTGTTCCGTTTAATGGAGTAGCACAAGCAGAAGGTGTTGACACTGCACTTGTACTCATGACAGGTACAAGAATGTCATAAGAATATGTTTGAAAACCCGCGCTCGGACAATTGTTATCCTGCACAGTAACGGTGAAGGTATATACCTGCGGTCGCGCGTCTGCTGCTGATGGTGTCCAGGTGAAAGTACCTGTCGGATGCGCAGCTCCGGTAGAAGTAAAAGTTGCACCAGAAATCGAATTGTTCCAGTACATCGTTACCAATTGTCCTGCATTTCCGTCATTCGATGTGATGTTAAATGACAAAGGTTGTCCGGGACAAGCGACAATACTGAAATTGTTCGTCCCGTTAATACCGGATGCTGTTGGCAAAATGTTAGAACAAGGTTGTGTCCAGATTTGCATATCCCTGATAACCGATCCCACCAACACACCATTGTGGTATTCTCTCACGATAATTGCCATCACTCCTACTTCTGTTTGTGTCGGAGTTACCAGGATGTCTCCTGAAGCGTCAATTGTCATTGCAGGAGAAGATGAAATAGGACTGTTCACATTATAACCCGGCGCAAACACAACATTGGTGTTGGCAGCGGAACGGGGAGTGATAAATGCATAAGTGATAGAATCACCATCTGTTTCAAACGCTCCGTGGTTGTAGTGAAATGTTTGTCCGATACACAAAAATGAAATCGGAATATTTGAGAAGATCGGAGATGAGTTATGAGGCGCAGCTACGTTGTTCAAAGTTGCTTCTACATACAAAGCAGGAACTCCGGTACAATTGGGGGGTGTATAAGATAAAGTAGTAATCGCGCAGTTACGGCAACAAATTGAATATCCGAATCGCCAGTCTGTACATTGAGCAGGCAATGTTACAGTTCCGACATATTCATATTTCTGAATTCCGGGATTCGTTCCTCCGCTACAGGTCGTAAGTCCTGCTGTACACGGATGCGTAATTTCCTGTCCTGTTCCGGGCAATTTGTTCAAAGTAACATTCAGGTTGTAACCGCAGGATACTGAAGAATAGCTTACAGAAACGTTGTTCGGCGCAGAGACTCCGGAGCAATCACGATACAAAGTCAGATCAAGATTGTAAGTATTCCCGCTCACCCAGGTGTAGGTGATGTCTGCCCCACTGATATGTGTCGCAGAAGCTGTGAAGTTGAGACAGAACAATATGAAAAAAAGTACAGCCATTTGCAGAATGCTGCGAATGGATATAGAAACTCTACCGGATTGAATAATTTTTTTCATACCATACAATCTCCTTCAAAATTTTTCTCCTTCAGGAAATCAAATCCGATCCGGGCGAAGCCGGGGATTCTCCACTATATAGTGGTTCAGACGGCAGAAAGGGAGAAATGTTGGAGCAGTTCTGGCTCAATTCAAACAGAAATTCCGGCTTTATTCAATTGTTAAAAATTGAATTTTATTGTTTTTCAATGCTCTCAAAATCAAACATCAGGCATTTATATAATCAGAAAAAGATTCAAATCGGGAATTTTTAACCGAAATGAAGATTCAGGTTAATTGAAAAAAGAGCATTTTAATTTTTCATGAAAAAAAAGAATAGAATTTCTTACAGATTCTGCCTCTTGTTGAAGTATGAATGATTCGTCATCTGATCTCATTTCTGTTCATTGAAAGGAAATGAGAGACATGTTGCGTTATAATACAAAGGCTATTCCGTATTTGCATTTACTTTTCAAAATTCCACCATGACGAATATTTTGCAGGCTGAAGATACGCGGCAGGCTGACCAATGAGTGGAGTAATGGTTTTGAAAGCAGCGCTCTCAGCAGCTTTCATAAATCTGGTGACAGGCTCATTCCATGGATGAACAGACAAAACAAATTTTCCCCAATGTGCAGGGAGTACCACCTTCGCGGCAATGTCTGTTGCAGCACGAACCGTTTCTTCCGGAATCATGTGAATGCTTGGCCAGCCTTTTCCATATTGTCCGCAATCAAGCATAGCAAAATCAAAACGAGAAAATTTTTCTCCGATAGATTTAAAATGTGAGCCATACCCGGAATCACCACCAAGATAAATCTGCTGGTCAAAAAGATTAAGCACAAAAGAAGCCCAGAGAGTTTTTGCTCTTGTGATTGATCTTCCGGAAAAATGTCTTGACGGCGCTGCTGTGATGCGACCAAAATCAGGAAGTGTCGCAGTTTCCCACCAATCCAGCTCTGTAATCATTTCTCCGGGAATTCCCCAGTAACGCAAATGGGAACCCACTCCCAATGCAGTGATAATTCGTTTTGTTTTGGGAATCAGTTGCAATACTGTTTTGTAATCCAAATGATCGTAATGATCATGTGTAATCAGTAATACATCCAGTTCCGGAAAATCCTTTACTCCATATACATCACTTCCTTCAAACGCCTTTCCAAAAGTTGTGAAGGGAGAAGCATGTCCGCTTAGAACAGGATCCACCAGCATACGGAAATTTTTGTACGCTAAATATATCGATGAATGCCCGAGCCAAATAACAGTTGGCGATGACACATCCAGTTTGTGCAAATCTGTTTTTTCAGTTGGCAATACAGAAGAAGGTTTTACGCTTGCCGGCTTATTTATGTATTCACGAAGTATTTGAAAAAAGGAAACTTCCGCCATCACTTCAGTATGTTCTACATTCTGAAACTTTCCGTTCTTGTAATTCGGACTCTCAACAATTTTTTTCAAATGTTCACCGGACGGATTTTTACCTAATACTTTCATTGTTATTTTTGAATCGATTGATGTATGGTCCAAATAAAATTGAAATTCTCTGTCTCCTTTAGTTCCGGAAAATGATGTTGCTGATGCGCGGCAAAAAGATTAAACCAGATTGAATATTGTAGCAGACGATTTACCCTGATGATTATTTTAAAGTGGCCCACATTTTCGTTCCGCCTTTATAACACACTGAATAACGGAACTTTCCGAAAGTTTGAAGATAACTGACAATCCCGGAATTCTAATCAAACAGATTGTCTTTTATAACAACCTGAGTGGTGATGCATTCAAAGTGCCTTCTTTTCGGAAAATATTTTCGCCTGTTTCAATTGACGAATAAGACCCTCTGTTCTAAGGTTGCGGCCA
This sequence comes from uncultured Bacteroidota bacterium, assembly GCA_937871435.1. GTDB lineage: Bacteria > Bacteroidota > Bacteroidia > AKYH767-A > 2013-40CM-41-45 > JADKJP01. The sequence continues at coordinate 11,776 of CALMQM010000121.1, forward strand.
GATCCGTTCAAATGGTATACTGTATCATAAAACAGGGAATCGGAAAAGACCATGTCTTCCGGAGTATTGAGTACCGGAATTGAAAGTCGACTCGAAATGTCCGCCGCATAAATTTGAATTGCACGAATATTATTCTCATAGACTGATTGCGGAAAATTCGGATACAGGAAATAAACCTTGACATTCCTCTTAATTGCTTCTTTGTAAAATTCATTCAGCAATGGGATTCCATCGTATCCTTTGACAGGAAGCGGATCAATATCTGAAGCACGTATGGAGCTTTTTCCATTCAACTGACATTCTTCATCTCCGTATGCATTAAAGCATGCCCGTCGGTATACATTTACACTTTCTTTATTCCCTGAAGAAGGCCGCATGGTTTGAAGGATTGATTGCTTCACCATACTGAGGTTCTCCTGCATCGCACTTCTTTTTCTTTCGATACGGTATCGGATGTCGCCTACATACTCGTGCTCAAAGTATGCTCCAGAGGAGGGATAAAATTCCGCTGCTTTATGTTTCAGCTGATAATCTCCTTTTAACGACATAAAATATTCAAGCGAAATCAGGATCACATCTCCTGAACGCATTTCGCTTTTCAATTCATTCAGGATAAACTCCAGTCCAAGTCCGGCATGTAAGCCAAGATTCACTACAGGAACGGAAAATACGGAATCGAGCAAGTGACTGTTGATTCCAAATGCAAGATTGGAACCTCCTGCCAAAATTAGTCGTGGTCCTTGTAAATTTTCAAGGAGGTGATGCTTATCCACCATAGCAGCAAGATAATCCGCCGGATCAGTTTTTCGCAGTCGCATACCCAGAGTCATCACCAGAACTATCAGGATAAAAGCAAAGATTCCGCACGTTGTATAAAATTTCCTGATCATCATTTAGAATTGAAAATAAATGAATGGTTGATCTTCTGCAGGTTTCAACAGTAAAATCGCTAGAACAATAAGATAGTAGAAACTCCATCGTACAAATCTGCTTCGTTGAATTCCGAAGGTTTCTATCGCGTAGTGATTTTTTCTTCCATTCCATTCAATCACCAGAAATATGAGGATTAGGACTGTCACGTTCCCGGTAATGAATTCAGGTTTTGTAAAAAAAGAAGCAGAAAATATTTTCCCGATCATGCTCACAGCCTTTGAAAGAGTTTCTGCACGGAAAAAGATCCAGGCAAAAACAGTGAGAGAAAATGTAATGAGCATTCCCGATAATTCCCTGAATGAAGGCCATGTTCTTCCTTCAGCAACAGTATCGAGTGAAAGTCTGTTTCTCTTTAAAACAAGTAAAGGCAGAAAGTAAATCGCGTTAAGCAATCCCCATACGATAAATGTCCAGTTGGCTCCATGCCAAAATCCGCTGATCAGAAAGATGATCATGGTATTACGAATCGCTCTGAGCATTCCATTTCTGCTGCCGCCCAAAGGAATGTAGAGATAATCTCGAAACCAGGTAGTAAGCGAAATATGCCAGCGTCTCCAAAACTCCGCAATGTCGCGCGAAAAATAGGGGAATGAAAAATTTTGAAGCAACTCAATACCGAGTATGCGTGCTGTACCAAGAGCGATGTCTGAATAGCCTGAGAAATCACCATAGATCTGAAAAGAGAAGAACACAGCGCCAAGAAAAAGTGTACTTCCGGAATAATCTCCCGGATGATTGAAGACGAGATTTACATAATGCGCACAGGTATCGGCAATGACAATTTTCTTAAACAATCCCCACAGGATTTGTTTCATTCCATCAACTGCCTTGGCGTAATTGAATTGACGCGGCTTTTCGATTTGAGGAAGAAGATGTGTCGCTCTTTCGATCGGTCCGGCAACAAGCAGTGGAAAAAATCCTACAAACAGGGAATAATTAATCCAGCTCGGACAAGGTTGAATTTTCCGGTTGTAAATATCAAAGACGTATGAAAGTCCGTGAAAAGTATAGAATGAAATTCCGACGGGAAGAACAATAGACAACACATGCATACCCGGATGCAAACCCAATCCATGAAGCAAAGCACTGAAATTGTCTATAAAAAAATTCATGTACTTAAAGAATGCAAGAAAGCCCACATTGATCAGGACACTAAGGAGAAGCCAGGCTCTCCTGATTCTGAGTGTATTCGATTGAGCAATTTTATTTCCGGTAAAAAAATCGAGTGCAGTGGAAAAAATCAACAGGAAAAGAAATCTCCAGTCCCAACAGGCATAAAAGAAATAACTTGCGAATAATAAAAACAGATTTTGCACTTTCAGACTACGCTTTAAAAGCAGACTGTTTATGACAAACAGGAGAGGAAAGAAAATGGCAAACTCCAGAGAATTAAACAGCATGACAGGAAGAAGAAATCCGTTGATGAGCAGGCAACTTTAAAGGGCCCTACCAATAACCTTTTTTGGGTGATGTACGCAGAGATTTTTTTGCACTACGAGGCGTGAGGAAGGAGGATACTGAAACTACGTATCCGACTAACGAGGAACGACGTTGGGCAAAAAAAGATCATTATTGATCTGTTCAAATAAGTTGATGAATTAAATTGAACAGCACCTGAAAGAGGTTTTTAGAGATGCCCTAAAGATATAAAAAACGAATTGTCCGGATTATTTCTGATCCGACAGAAATAAAAAGTAGCGGAATCCGATATGGCTCGCTTGAGCCTGCATCTGTCCCTTGCTTTCAAGATACATGGCAAGTTCTGTGTCGATGAAGCCTCCACCTTTGGTGACTCCTTTCTCGGCAATCATTTCGGCTGCATTTCCGGCCATATTGTAAATACCGTAGGAACAAGGCCAGTAGGATTTCACAGGAGCAAGCATCAGTAAATCACCCGGATCGGGCATGTTGGGATTGTTCCAGACCGGCAAGTCGGTTCGCTTATAATTCGCCATTGGAATACTGTCTTTGTTTTTCAGGCCCGGACCGGTTGGATAAATGGAGCCGGGATTTTTTCCTTTCGCTGCCTGGATCCACTCCACTTCTTTTGGCAATCGGATTGATACTTTGTTGTATTTGCGGTCGGGAAATGAATTGTACTTCTGAGTTAGCCATTCGCAAAATAAATTGGCGGCTTCGTAGGTGATATTCACCACCGGAAACTCATCGTATTGTTTGTCGGTATGATACTGTTTACTCAACGCAGCAATGTACACAGGTTGTTGCAACCATCCGGTAGAATCGATGCGGGCAATTTCCAGTTCATTTTTCTTTTTCTGTATACTGAGATCATTGATGAATTGTCGGTACAACCAATTGTTTACTTCATACTTTCCCGCGAACATTCCGGGAGTGATTTTAACCACCGACTTCTCAATATACTCCGCATTCAGAATTTGCTTCTCTTTCTGACAGTAGGATGAGAGAACACTCAATTGAAAAATAAAAAGTAGGAATATTTTTTTTCTCAACATGATGAATTTCATTAGGACAAACCACAAGATCCCAAACAGAAAATTTCGCTTTCAGAACAAACTTAACAATTTATGGTCGCGCCGGTTCGATCGGAAACTATTTTTTTTAACATTCAGCTTTGTAATGCCTTTTGCTAAATCCTGTTTTGTACAGAATAAAACAGGAAAGGTTACCAAAGAATAAAAAAGGTAAGCTACAGGTAAGATTCTCAGAGGTCATTCTCCTCAGCCGCACTGCTTACATTCAAGAGTCTGAGTTCCTTAATTTTCATGAGGCGATCTCCCGTAAAATCGGCCAGCACTATAGAACGGACGATACCGGATGTTACGCATGCATGCTGATTCCATTTTTCAGCTATTCCCATGCTTCCGCTTTCACTTTCTGTTCTGCCAATAGTGATATGTGGAACGTAGGGAATGTCAGAGCGCAGGTAGGGTTGAAGAGAATGAACATACAATTGAGTATGCAGTTGTTGAAATGAATCGTTCCCTGTTTCTGTCGTCAAAAACACCATGTACTGATTTGTGATCACATCCTGAATCACCTCCGCTTTGAACAAGGAGAATTGAAATGCTCCGAAATCATCTACAACCGAATTTATTTCAAGAAGAAGTTTATCCGTAAGTTTTACATTGGCAGGAAAAACCAATGTGAAATGAGGATCAACAATTGAAAACTGCTGTTGATCATATTGTTTGCGGAATTGTTGTATCCGTTGCAAGACACCGGCGTCCAATTCAGGATAGGCCAGGATTACGAGAGACATAAATTGGTTATTTAATTATTCATAATTAAGTCGGAGCAAAGTCGGACGCTTTAGCTGCGCTTCATTGGTGATCAGCATATCACCATTGGATAAAAATGTGATTCCTTCGGCTTTGTTGTAAACCGAAGCATCAAGCTGTTCAACATGCAAAATGTCACCATTCGCATTAAAAACAAAAAGCATGTGGTCCGCAGCAGAAAGCAGGTACAATTCATTTGTAAAAGGATGAAGAGCTATTGCTGATGTTCTGAAGCGAATCATAGGTTCAGAACCGCTGTTGTTCTTTTTTACTCTGACGGTGGTAGAAACACTATTCTTTACGACAAAAGATTTTATTTCAGACATATTGAAAGTGAACACAGGATTCTGTTGAAGTTTTTTTGTAAGTAAATCAAACGCATACACCATTCGGAGATCCTTGAACTCCGGGCCCTTTCCAACTTTACTTTTGCATGCGATCAACAAACGATTGGCGGAAGCATCGTAACACAATCCTTCGTTATTATCCGCAGGAATTCCGGTAATGTAGGTTTTCACATTTTTATCAGGAAAATGAAAATTGGGTATTTCGATCAGTAAACCATCGCTTCTTAATATATACATGGCATTTCCAACACGCGCAATTCCTTCGTAATCGCCATCCGGATGAAATAAACCCTGACTACGGATTTTCTTTTCTTGCAAATCGTAAATAAAAAGTATCCCGTTTTCGTCCTGCACACAGGCTACGGTTTGTGAATCGATTTCGGTGACACCTGAGATTTCACGCAATGTATCGGGAAGTACAAAAGTCTGATGAGGTTTGCTAAAGTCATACCTTCTCCCCTTTTCCTTCTCTGAAGCTATCAAATAAAAATTCGAAGAAACTATTATTACGAAAGCAATGAAGATTTTTCTCATACATGTTCATTTACAGTTCTATGAAAACAATTCATTCTATTGCGACAAAGGTAAAATGTCTGGCAAGAACAAAAAAACGAAAGAACCATAAAAATAATGTGTAAGATTTAAAATTTATTCAAGGATATCTCTATGGACACCACATAGCTCAGTTGACAGCAATATATTTAACAATAGATCAAGAATCCCGGCCGGAATGCCGGATCTCAGAGCAATTCAAATGTATCCGAAATTGTGAAATTTCAGTTAGAAATCAGAGGATACACGAATCCTGTTGTTTCTTCCTTCATCTTAATGGATCGTACCTCGATGCGGGTATCCGAGTTGAATTTGAATTCAGGATTTTGTTTGGCAATTTTTACTGCTTCTTCAAAGCTCGCCGCACGGATGTGGTAATATCCACCGATGACTTCATCATTCGCTTCAAAACTGAATTCATTCAACACATCGCCATCTCTGGAAATAATTTTGCCTGTCCATTCGATCGGCTGAGCGGAAACCAGCTTTCCATCTCTTTTGAGATCCGAAATATATTTCTCACAGCTCCGGAGAAATTTTTCGTGTTGAACTGGTGACAAAGCTTCGTTGCTGTCGCTTTGTTTGCGGATAAAAAACATAAATTCTTTCATGTATGGGGTTTTAGGAATTTGCAGTTTCAACGAATGTATCTATCACCTGAAGACACGGAAAATAACAAATCAAAAATCTACCCGACAAAACAGCATGAAAGCTATTCAGCATAATAAAAATCTGAACAGCGAATGTCAATCGCCATGCTGTTTTCATTTCCCTCTAACGAAACAGAATTAGAATGACTGTGAACGCAAGCGTTCGATGATGAAAATTAATGAATAAATCTGAAAAGTTTTACAAAAAAGTAAAAGTTCATGTTTATTTCACCAGCTTTTTATTCAGATTCACTCCTTCACCGGTAATTTGAACGAGATACACACCTTTTGAAATTCCCGAAACTGGAATTGTTAAAGGAATATTTGTCTGAATTTTAGATTGAAAGAGCTTTTGTCCGCTCAATGAATAAACTGTGACAAATCCCTCTTCGCTTTCCGATGATCTCCAGAAAGCTTTGACTTCATTTTGTGCAGGGACCGGCGATAAAGAGAAGTTTTCATTTTTGTTATTTTCAAAAGGAAGTCCGGAACCCGGAAGACTAAAAATCTCAATGTTATCTATGTAGAGTTCGCAACGCGCAACACTCTTCACTTCAAAACCGATTTGAAAAGGTGCATTTTGTGCAAAAGGATACAACGAAATTGTATCTGTTGTCCATGAACTTGAATCAAATGAGATGCTGTAATTGGTATACACGCTGTCGGTTTTTAAATCAAGTCCGCCTTTGACGAAAAAATAATGTTTGGTAAATCCACAGTCGTAAGAATAAAAAAGTTTCAGTGTATCCGCCTGAGTGGGGTTATAGTCATACGCATACAGTAAATCAAAGCGAAGAACGGGATCTGGTACAAGAGAAAGATCAATATCCGGAGTAATAAAATAATCCTCATACGCTCCATCATTTGTCCATGTATTGTAGCTGACAGATTTTCGTGTTTGCTGATAACCACCATACAGTGTACTTCTTCCAAATGTAATATTCGGATTGTAATGATTCCAATTCCAACCGGTCGGAGGAAAAACAGAACCTTCGAAATCCTCGCTAAACGGTGCTTGCAACGGTGGAGGTAAATCAACCACAACTACTCCTGTTTTCACAATACTGTCGCTTCCATTATTTGCAGTCATGACCAGGTTTACATCATAGGTTCCGGGAACCGTGTATGAAACCCGAGGATTCGGGAGAGTTGACTGAGAAGGATTACCACCCGGAAACGACCAATGATAAACGGATGCATAACCCTGACCCGCATTCAAACTGTTGTCATAAAAATGAATCGTATCACCCGGACAAATATGATTTTTATCCTGCATGAAATCACTTTCCAGGGGCTGGAATGGATCAAACAATGAGCTTTCCCAAACTCCTCTTCCGAGTGTAGACACACGCACAATGCCGGATGACTGCATAGCTTTAATCGCCATTACTGTTGTCGCCGGCAATCCCTGATAAAATGGTTGCCAGTTGCTCAGAGAGTTGTCGAGATAATATACAGAGGTACCTGTAACTAAAAATATTCCGTCATTGGAATTATTGAGGCATTCAATTTTAAGATTGTTTGTTGTTAACGGAACATCGATGGTATTGATTTGAGTCCAGGTATTTCCCGTATCAGCAGAAAAATAAATTTTGATTTTGTTGATTTGATATTGTGCTGACCAAACTTTGTTGTATTCATCCGGATCCACCGCATACACAGGTTTATTCATCGGTAACCAGGTCAGGCCCTGATCATGTGTACGGTTAAAACGAGTGAACAGAGTTGATGTATCCGGATTTCCAACCATCAAAAAAGATCCTACACCTGAATTGCTGAATGCAGAAATCGCGTGCACTGTATCTCCGCGGTCGGTGCTTTTCCACACATTGGAAACTCCGAGGTAGAGAGAATTCGGATTCAGCGGATTAAAAACCAGTGGAAATCCTGCACTGAATCCATAGGTGCTTTCGGTCAAACCTTCGAGCAATGTCGTATAATCCTGAGTATGTCCTCCATCATACGTTCTTGTATACCCATATTGATTTTTTCCGAAAAAATTATTTGCATTGAATGGATTGATACTAACATCCACTCCATCACCTGCAAATGTATTTGCCCATCCGGTGTCCTGGTGTACAAGAACAGAACAATCATTTGCTCCGGCGATAAATACTGAAGTGTCTTGCTGAGCACATGACAAAGAAATAAACTGGGCTACACTTAGTCCATTTGTTTTGTCAATGAATGTAATGCCACCATCTTCACTTTTATACAACCCTCCATCATTTCCATCCCAATATGTTCCGCCATTGAACAGAATGCAGCGGTGATCCGGATGAACATATGGCAAAACGGATGTGCTGTCGTAAGAATATGTACAGGCAAAATTCCATGTTGATCCGCCGTCATCAGAGCGGGAAATCATTTCTCCGCCAATGATTACCACATCGCGGTTTGTACCACTAACTGCAATGATGGGATACAGCATGTAGGCATTGATATTGGTAGAAGAAGGTTTGGTGATAAATGTATTTCCACCGTCAAGAGAAACATGCACACCTCCGTAGGATGTAGAATAACGATAGGAAACATAAATGCAATTGCTGTCGGCCGGCGTCACAGCGATAGCATATCCGGCCGGATTAAACGTTGCCACAGAATCAAAATGCAATCCTCCATCAATCGAACTCAAAAAATTACTACCGTTCAAAGCATACAACACATCGGCATTACCGGGTTTGACAGCCTGAGGAAGAATGGTGTTAATCAGGTTCCAACTGAGTCCGGCATCGGTAGATTTAAACAATCCGTTTTGAGCCATACTCAGGTAAATGGTATTCGGCTGTGATACATCCAACAGAATTGTGCCTGTGTACGCAGGTGAATTGAACACTTGTAACCAGGTGCTGCCTGTATCGGTAGTCTTGAATAAATTTCCCTGAAACAAAACATAACATGTTCCCGCGTCAGTTGTACTAAATTTTACATCCCGGACAGCAATCCCCGCAATTGAATCTGTGAGCGCCTGCCAATGATTTCCATCGTCAAGTGATCTCCACAGTCCACCGGCCGGAGTCCCCGCGAAAACAATGTTGCTGTCGACCGGACTCACTGCCATCGGAAAAACTCTTCCGATTCCATTCCCTGCTCCGGTGACACCTGAAAAAGTCGCATGCGAGTCAAAAGGGCCACGGCATTTCCATGTTCCCTGAATTTGCTGTGTCGAGTTTAGTCCATTGTCTTCTCGCTGTCGTTGAAATTGCTTCCAGATCACTTCTGCAGGCAATGGAGTTCCCTGCTTGTCGTATTTCCCTTCAGCTTCGAGCAACCAATGATGAAAATGTTCCTGCCCTTCTTCTTTTATTTCAGCAATGTGTTCAAGTTTTTCTTTTGAAATCATTCTGGAAAAATAACTGCCATGACTTTTTTGAACCATACTGTCTTCCCAATGCGTGTATGAATTGACAATTTTAAAATAATTGGAAGAAGGATTTTGCATGAGGCTGATCCATTCCGGTGCCTGAGCAAAACTCTGTACATTCAAAAAGAAAAGCAGTAATAAACTGTTGGCGATTATTTTCATACAGAGGATCAAGTTGCCAAAAATACTCCAAAGACAATAGCGTATTTGGCAAACAAAACAATTTTGTAGGTGAATTCTATGTAAAAAGTACGTTTGAGATCAAACCAGTTTGAATCTCGTGTTTATTTATTTTCAAAAATACCAAATCGTACCCCTGTTAAATTTTCTGAATTTTTTTTGCAAATAAAAAAAGCTGTATATCTTAGGAAGATCCGGTTCTGACATTGACACAATCAATCAACCATTCCTTCCAGATGATCAACATCTCTATATATAAGTATACATTTAAAAATTAAAAAAATGGACAAAAACACAAATTCACTCAATTGGTTCGAAATTCCTGCACAGGACATTTCGAGAGCACAGAAATTCTACGAAAACACTTTCAACCTGAAATTAGAACCCATGCAGGAAATGCCGGGAATGAAAATGGTTGGATTTCCAATGGACATGGGTAACGGAAAAGTGAGCGGCGCATTGGTTCAAAGCGAAATGCACAAGCCATCCACTGATGGAGCTGTCATTTACCTCAATGCCAATCCGAGCATTCAGAATGTGATTGACAGGATTGAAAAATCCGGCGGTAAAATGATTATGCCGAAAACACAGATCAGTCCCGAGATCGGCTATATGGCTTTCTTCATTGACAGTGAAGGGAATCGAATGGCATTGCATGCTCAAAACTGAGCATTGACTTGTATTCTTTGTGGCTTCGTGTGAATTATTTCATCCGGAGCCGCAAAGAACACAAGTATTTTTTTACTTTCATGGCTCAGGCAAATTGCCTGCAGACCCTTTTTTATGAAAGCATTCTTCCTTCTGGTGTTGTCTTTTTTCATCATCACCTTTTCTTCTCAAGCTCAATCCTCACTTCAATCTACAGGCCGCGTTAATCAGGACGTTCTGAGACAGCGTTACTCTCCGCCATGTCCGAGCGATCTTTTATTGCATCGCTTGATGGCCGGTGATTCTTCCATCAGAAACCGTCATGAAAATCTTGATCAGTTCATTTATGATCAGCTGAACATTGCCGGAAACAATCAGCAACGAATTCACAATCCGCAGAATCACCCGCGGACACTCTATTCGATTCCTGTTGTCGTACACATCATCCATAACAATGGAGCTGAAAATATCTCTGATGCACAAGTCGCATTGGCGATTCAGGATTTGAATGAAGCCTATTCCAACAGCGGAGTGTTTGCTCAGATAAATGGTGTAGATGTAGGTATTCAGTTTTGTCTGGCCACCCAGGATCCAAACGGCGCATTCACCACTGGAATTACCAGAGATGTTTCCACATTGACTGAGTTGACAATGGAAACAGATGATATCACATTAAAAAATATTAACCGGTGGGATCCGCTTCGTTATGTCAATATCTGGGTTGTTCGTGATATTTCTTCTCTATCAATGGGAAGTGGTGTCGCGGGTTACGCCTATTTTCCATCTTCGCATGGAAATCCGGAAGATGGAATTGTGAATGAAGCAGCTTACTTCGGAAATTCTCACGACAACTCAAAAGTGTTGATCCATGAAGCTGGCCACTACCTGGGATTGTATCACACATTTGAAGGTGGCTGCACCAACAACAATTGTCTCACTGATGGAGATCATGTGTGCGATACACCTCCTGATAATTCAACGGCAAGCACAGCATGCAATGCCGCTCCGAACACTTGTACTTCCGATGACGCGGATGCATCTGTGAACAATCCTTTTCGTCCGGTAAGCGCAGGAGGTCTGGGCGATCAACCGGATCAGATTGAAAATTACATGGACTATGGTTTTCTGACCTGTCATACTCTTTTCACCAGCGGCCAGGCAGACAGAATGTCAACAGCTCTGAGCAGTTCAAGAGCCAGTTTACTCGCTTCGCATGGTTGCTGGAGTTTGTGTACAAGTCCTATCGTCGCGGCTTTCGATACTTCCGTCAGCAATGTGTCGATCGGTGCAACACTAAATCTGAGTAATTTCAGTACAGGCGCGACTTCGTATGAATGGTTTCTTAATGGGATTTCTGTTTCTACTTCACAGGATCTGAGCTACGTATTTTCTTCCCCCGGAACATACATCATTACAATGATTGCATCGAATGGTGACAGTTCCTGTACAAAATCCGCTGCCGATACAATCCGGGTGGATTGTTCAACAGTAAGCACTTTTACATACAGTACTTCCAATTGCATTCCTAAAAACACTGCTGTATTATTTACAAATACAACCAGCGGTAGTGTGACTTGTCAGTGGTTGCTGGATGGACAAGTAATCGGGACAGGTAACACGATTCCGTACAACTTTTATCAAAGCGGAGGATTCCAGGTTTCCCTGGTTTCTTACAATGGATCCTGTTATGATACTTCAGCTTCAGAATACATTCAGGTCGGGAGATGTCAGGACCTTGAAGCTGCGAACTGGTATTTCGGAAATTATGCCGGATTGGATTTTACATCCGGTAGTCCTGTTGCAGTAACCAATAGCGCGATGTTTGATTTCGAAGGAAGTGTAAGCATGTCCGACAAGAGTGGAAATCTGCAATTCTATACCTATGGCGATAGTGTATTCAACATGAATCATGTCGCGATGCCGAATTCTATATATATGTATGGCGGCTTCTCAGCAAGCCAGAGCGGGCTCGCGGTTGCATGGCCAAACCGTCCGAACAAATACATCTACTTTCAAACAGCAGTATTTGAAGACACATTTGCAGCACCATTCCGTTATTCTGTTATTGACATGAATATGAATGGAGGCAGCGGTGATATTTATCCTTACAATGTTTTCCTTCATTCACCGGTTGTGGAAAAAATTACCGGAACGATGCATTGCAACGGAAAACAAATCTGGATTCTTACTCACGAATGGAACAGCAATCGTTTTCTTGCATACCTGGTTGACAGCAATGGAGTGAATACTACTCCTGTGATCAGCGCGGTGGGACAAAATATTGCCGGAAATTATCAGACACCGGGACAGGGTCAGATGAAATTCTCCAGTGATGGAAAATGGCTGGCGGTGACAACATTTAGTTTGTCTTTTGAAATATTTCATTTTGACAATGCTACCGGCATTGTTTCAAATCCGATTACCATTCCTGCATCCTATTACAATTACGGTGTAGAATTTTCTCCGGACAATACCAAGGTGTACACATTTGAACACTCCGGTTCAGCCGATGGTCACATCATTCAATTTGATCTTAGCTCTGGCAACCCGACAACGATCGCCAATTCCTGGACTGAAGTTTTGCTGATTGCTCCGGGAAATCAGAATTCACTACAGCTTGCGCCAAACGGAAAAATTTATTTTTCAAATGGCTTCTCTCCGTTTGATGCATATGTAGGAGTGATTAATTATCCGAATGCTACGGGTGTTGCTTGCCAGGCTGCCGCGAACGGTGTATATCTGAATGGAAAATCCAGCATTTTAGGATTGCCCAACTTCATGAGTACTGCGTTTTATACTGATGATCTTCTCATCAACGGCCCGGACACAATTTGTCCGAATGCTACTGCAGTTCAGTATTCCATTCATGCTAACGTCTGGAATCTTGGAACGTATAACTGGAGTTTACTCGGAAATTCAACCATCACTTCTTACACTGACAGTACGGTGAACATTGATTTTTCATCCGGAGGTATTGATACATTGGTGATATTGAAATCCACCAATTGTGGAATGCTGAGTGATACTATGTTTATTCATGTCATTCCTCAACTTCCTGATCTTGGTCCGGATACTTCAGTGTGTAGTGGCGACACATTGATTCTTTCATTGCCGGATGCTTACTTTTCATATTCCTGGCAGGATGGTTCCTCCAGTCCTACTTTTTCAGCATTGCAACCGGGAGATTATTGGGTAGATGTACTAAGCGCGAACGGATGCCTGCTTCGTGATTCAATTTCCATCACACTTGACACCAGTACCACTCAGGTGGATTTAGGTCCGGATAAAACTATTTGTACCGGTGCTGTGGTTGTACTTGATGCCGGATCAGGTTACGATACTTATCGATGGCAGGACGGATCACCCAATTCTCAATTCACAGCATGGCAATCCGGAACTTATTGGGTGCAGGTAAGCAAACGAGGAGATTGCAACGCGTTTGCTGTTGACACGATCCATGTCCTCTTTGACAACACACTTCAGATTTCATTGGGAACAGATACTACATTGTGTGACGGAGGCTCCCTCCTTCTAAGTCCCGGAAATGGTTTTGCAACTTATTTATGGTCGGATCAAAGTACTGCTTCATCACTCACTGTGACTGCCAGCGGAGATTATACTGTACAGGTTGTATCCGCATTGAATTGTATCGCTTCAGATACAATTCAGGTAATCATTGATACTTTACATGCAGACCTTGGCCCTGATCTTAGCGTGTGTTCAGGTGGATTGCTCGTACTTACTCCGGGACTTTCATTTGCATCCTATGCATGGTCGGATCAAAGTACTGCTTCAACACTGAGTGTTACTCAATCCGGAGATTATTCTGTGCGTGTGAGCACAAGCAACAACTGTATTTCTTCCGACACTATTCACATCGATAATTATACTGTTCCTCCTGTTTACCTTGGACCGGACACGAGTTTGTGTCCGGGTGAAAGCCTCACGCTGACTGCAACACCGGGATTTAGTTCCTATCATTGGTCTACCAATGAAACCGGCAATTCCATCACTGTAACTCAGGATGGAGACTATGCTGTTACAGCTACTACTGCGCAAAATTGCAATGCGATTGATTCGATCCATGTACGCTATTATGTTGTCCAGGCTATTGATGCCGGTCCGGACACGACCATTTGTGAGAATGAAGTTATCACCTTACATGCGAGCAACAATTTTTATGTATACAACTGGTCAACCGGTTCGCATGATTCAACGACGCAGGTTTCGCAGGCAGGTATTTATTGGGTAACAGCTTCGGCAGACATCAGCTGTCTGAGTGCGGATACCGTTGAAGTATTCACGAAAGAATGCAAAGGTCCTCAGTATTATATTCACATTTTTCCAAATCCTTTTGATGATAATTTTTCACTGGAAATATTCCAGGGAAGAAACATCAATGATTTACAGATCGATTTGTATGATGAACTCGGGCAATGGGTTTATCATGGAAGTATGGATACACAAAAGGATCTGATTATCAAAAAAGATATTGCGGTGAATCTTGCTGCAGGAATTTACTTACTGTACCTCAAAGGTGATGATGTGAATGAACGCGTGAAATTATTACGTTATTGATCCAAAAGTTATTCGGCCTGAAGGTTCTGCTCTATTGTTTCTTTGGTATGGTCTGAAAATACATCGATTCTTCAAATCAAAATGAAGAAGATGTATCATTTTACATTCTTTTCTTACACTTTTATTTTTTTTCAAAATGAAGTCTGAAGATTTTTTTTGTTGAAATACTGTGTCCTGTTGATTATTCAACACTTCAACGGGATTGAATCTTACAACTCACTTTTCTCTTCCCGGAAACTGATTGAAGCAGCTCCCGTAAGACCCAATACATTGCGCGTGCTGTGTTATTTCACATGTACGCTCCTCACTACATTGTATACGAAATCTTTATTGAACATGAAGAAAATTTACTACTTGTCTATTGCCTGTCTGGTATTGCTTACAGGCATTACATTTTCATCCTGTGAAAAATCAGAATTCCTGAAATCTGAAAAGGGAGTTATGTCGGAACTTAATGGTTCCTGGAGCATGATTCAAATACCCAGCAGCCTGCCCGGTGAAGTATGGACCATCGACAATGGAACTCTGGTAAGAACCACTCCGGCGACTAACGGGGAAGGAACGACAGAATTAGGAAGAGGAACTATTTCAGTACATACAACAATGACCAAGGTGGAAATCACTATTGATGGATTTCCGCGTTACAATGGAACATGGGAAGTTGTAAAACTGGATAAATCTGTATTGGTGATTGATACTGACCAGGACGGAACGACAGGACTTTTGGAAAAGAATTTTCAAAAACTTTGAGAATGAATTCGTTTCATTCCCGAGTATTAATAATTCAAATGAAAGCTTAGTTTTTGTACTGCGAAATTTTAATTCTTAAAAAAGGATGCACAGTTTGCATCCTTTTTTTTATCTTTTACATCAGTGTTCATTTCAGAGGTGCTTTTTAACACAAATACTAAACTATTTCCGGTCTTTTTTGTTTCTTTTAGATTTTTGAACCAATAACATTTTTCCGTTTTCACTGAGTAATTAAGCGCTTGATGCTGAACAGGATTTCAATGAAATCAATGAAGAGCATTCCCTGACGCGCATTTTTCAAAAAATTAAAATTCTAAATCTTACCTTGCAGACAAAATCAACGACCATGAAAAAAATATTTCTACTTTCCGCAGCCATTGTTTTGGCTATTCTACATTCAGGCTCTGCTTCAGCGCAGCTTGTATTGCCACAACCCAGTCCAAAAGCCAGTGTGATGCAGGCTGTAGGGTTGACAGATATCACAATTGACTACAGTAGTCCCGGAGTGAAAGGACGTGTTATTTGGGGCGAAGTTGTTCCATACGATCAGCTCTGGCGCACCGGAGCAAATGCCGCGACAAAAATCACCTTCAGTAAAGATGTGAAAATTGGTGAAACCGCTGTTCCAAAAGGAAGCTATTCCATTTTCACTATTCCCGGAAAAAGCACCTGGACATTTATTCTGAACAAAAATGCTTCAGCCTCTACAGGTGAGTATAAAAAAGAAGAAGATTTGTTGAGAATGACTGTTACTCCTGAGGCGATTCCTTCACGTGAAAGACTTGCATTCATTTTTTCAGACTTCAATGATGATTATGCAAAAATCAACATGGAATGGGAAAAAGTGCGCATCACAATTCCGGTGACAACTTTCACCAGTGATCAGGCGATGGACAATATTCGCAATAGCACAGAAGGAAGCTGGAGAGTTTTCAATTCCGCTGCACGTTATATGATGGACACAAAGAAAGATTACGATGCCGGAATGAAATATGTTGAACAATCTTTGTCACTTGGAAACGACTGGCTGAATAACTGGACAAAAGCTCAATTGCTTGCCGCTAAAAACAATTACAAAGAAGCATTGGTGTGGGCAAACAAAGCAAAAACACTCGGTGATAAAAACCCGGATGGTTTCTTTTTCAAAACTCAGGTAGAAAAAGCACTGGCTGACTGGCCGGCAAAAGCTAAATAAACAGAATTTCATTTTGTTAAAAACGCATGAAGAGCAATCTTCATGCGTTTTTTATTTGGGATACATTGCTCTTATCGTTCAGTGAAAACAACAATGCAAAACACACTACACAGGCACATCCAAGCAAATTCAGCCAGAGAAAGGCCGTGAGTTCTATCCAAAAACAATACAAAACAACAGCTTCAGCAAGCAATGCCGCATAAAACACAGCGGCACCTTTTACATGTTTGATATAGAAAGCGACAACAAAAATTCCGAGAATCGTTCCATAAAACAAGGAGCCGAGTTTATTTACCGCTTCAATCAAACTACCAAGCTGATTGGCAAACATCGCCACCATGATGGCATAGATTCCCCAGCAAACAGTCGCCACTTTGGAAACGCGAAGATCATGTCGCGCATCGCTGTCCTTTTTGAAAAGTCTTTTGTAAATATCGACAACGGTTGCTGAAGCGAGCGCATTGAGTTCCGAAGATGTAGAAGACATGGATGCAGAAAAAATCACTGCAATGAGCAAACCTATTAATCCGGCAGGAAAATATTTCATCACAAAAGACAGAAAGATGTAATTCGTATCATTCGTTTCAGCTTTACTGTCATTTTTTTTCATCAACGCGATTCCATCAGCTCGCAGTGAGTTCATTTCCGCCTGTTTTTGTTTGGCGATAGAACCCAATTCATTACTTTTCGCTTCATCGCCTGAATGGATCGCTTTCACGAGATCTTCCATCACGGCTTTTTTCTCGCGATACACTTTTTCATTCTTTGATTCCAGGATTTTATATTCAGGTGCCAGAGAACTATTGCTGATTTTATCTACTTCCACATTGTTGAAATGCAACGGCGGTTGCTGAAATTGATAGAACACACAGAGCAATGCTCCGATCAGTAATATGCTGAATTGCATTGGTATTTTGATCACGCCGTTGAACAACAGACCGAGTCTGCTTTGTCCCACACTTTTTCCACTCAAATATCTTCCTACCTGTGACTGGTCAGTTCCGAAATAGGACAACATCAGGAAAAGCCCGCCAATCAAGCCTGACCAGACATTGTACTGATTTTTGAGATCGAAAGAAAAATCGATCACATTCAGTTTTCCCATTTTCCCTGCAAGATTCAGTGATTCTCTGAATGAAATATTTTCCGGCAACAAATGCACGACCATGAAACCGGCAGCAACCATTCCAACCAGAATCACTGCCATTTGCTGCATTTGTGTGATACTGACAGCTCTCGTCCCGCCTGCCACAGTATACAAAACAACCAATCCTCCCATAAATAAATTCGTCCAGTAAATATTCCATCCAAGAATGGATGATAAAATAATTGACGGCGCGTAAATGGTAAGTCCGCATGCTAATCCACGTTGTATAAGAAATAAAAATGCTGTGAGCGCGCGGGTTTTCAGATCAAATCTTTTCTCCAGAAACTCATAAGCTGTGTACACATTCAACCGGTGAAAGATCGGAACGAAGGTGACACAGAGTATGACCATCGCGATTGGCAATCCAAAATAAAACTGCACGAAACGCATCCCGTCTGTATAAGCCTGCCCCGGCGCGGAGAGAAAAGTAATCGCACTCGCCTGTGTGGCCATAATGGAAATTCCAACCACATACCAGGGCATAGTTTTGTCAGCCAATAAGAATCCATCAATGTTCTTGTCGCCTTTACTTTTCCACATTCCATACAAAACGATGAAAAGCAAAGTCCCGATGAGCACAATCCAATCGATGCTACTCATGAGAAATATTTCATAAAAGCATAAAACAATACAATCAGGAGAAGCAACTGAATGATAACAGCTGCATACATCTTAGTCCATGTGGAAAAAAACGGGGGTTTTTCTTCTGCTGACATAAAGCATCTACATTGTATAAAAGTTTAAAGATTAATGTACCGGTTGTTTTCCCAATGAAATTAAATTTTCAAATAATCGATAAGCTCCGGGAACACCGGCAGGCAATTCACGGAAGAAAACCAATCCGGTATATATGTAATGTCCTTTGCCATATCTTCCCGTGATGAGACTTCCTTCCAAAGGTTTTTCTCCGGGATCATTCATGGATAACAAAGCTGAGTATTGCTTGTCCCAATCGCCTGCAAAATAAATTCCTCTTTCCTGGATCCATCCTTTAAAATCATCTTGTGTAATTTTATTCGGATAGTTGAATACTGTATTTGTAGAATCGAGTATGGTAATTTTCGCGTTCTCGTCGGTAACTCTGTCGCGTGTTATCTTAAAAGGATATGGTCCCAGTTCCGCTTTAAGCGTACTTAAGAAATTGTTGGTGTTGTATTGCACCAATAATGTTCCGCCAAGTCGAACAAATTCCATCAGTCTGGGTTGATAAATCGGAATCCGTTCGTTGGTGTTGTATGCGCGAATACCTGTAATGATCACATCATATGCCTGCAATTCTCCTTTACTCAGGACATCGTCACTGAGTACGGTGACCTGATAGCCCATTTGTCTCAGACACTCCGGTATTTTATCCCCTGCTCCTTCAATGTAACCAATTTTCAATGGAGTTACTGAATTAGAAAAATGCACAAGTTTCAATTCACAGTCTCTCACCAATGTTTGAACAGGAATGTGATCATAGTTTACATGTTCCAGTGACTTGTTATATTTTTTCTGATCCACTACAACATATGGATGTACAACAATTTCAGAAGCGGCTGATGGAGCCTGGACAGAAAAGCTGACATCCATTTCATCTTCTTTGGATAGCAGATTAAACAGGACAGAATTTGGTGTACAAGTCCAGCCGGCAGGCAAGGACAAAAATAATTCTCCGTTTACATTTGCTTTGCCGGCTTTCAGCTTCATGTGCACATTGTGAGGAGTATTTCCACCGAACACAAAAACTTTTTCAGGAGTGATAAGACTGACAGGGGGAATTACTTCGACAGCTCTGTATAATTCTCCTCTTACAGGATCCACCCACTTGTATACAACAGGTCGGCTAATGTTTAGTGTTTCATCATTCCATTTCAATTGAAATTGCACCTCCATGAATGCCGGATTTTCGGGAACACCGATTTGTTCCTGTTGATTCACACTAAACATACCCGGCCCATGAGCTGATTGCAACCAATATGGATTACTGTATGCAATATCACTTCTGATTTCAACTGAATCAGAAATATTTACCTGCTCGTTGCCCTTGAGTGTCATCGACACCAGGGAATCGCTACGATCAAAACGAACGGCAGTCAGTTGAAACGGCTGGCTCGTACGTTGAATGATACTTGATGTAATTTTTATTTTCTCTCCTGGTGTAGTTGAATAGGTATCCGCGAATGCTTCTGCAAAAAAACCTCCGCAAGCAGCGATCAGTTCATCAATCTCTTTCACTTTTAATTCTCTCCAGTAATTGTCCTTGATTTCATTGTTAATTTTTTTTCGCAATGCAAATAAGGCAGGAATACTTGCAGAAGGATCAAGATCATTAAAGGCTTTGCTGAGCTTTTGGATTTCAGCGGCTATGGCGTCACCACCTTTTACACGCGTCCATGTGGTGTTAATTCCGGAAAGTTCATTTTGCTGAAAAGGAGTACCGTCAATTTGTTTAAGATAATCAGGTTGTTTACCGCGACTACGGGCTGTTCCGAATCCCTGACTTTTGTGCATGCTTCTGCTTTCTGAAGCCAGCTCACCATACGATTTTCCAAGCAATGGATTGAACGCTCCTATGTCGACACTTGTGATATCCGGTTTGTCTTTTACTTCCTCTTCCTTTGGACGAAACATATTCCAGAAGATTCGTTCCGCTTTCCACACTTGTACGTATTTGAGTTGTTCGGGAAAACGTGTCGGATCGGCTGCGGCCTTGAATGCTTCTACTGCGAGGATAGCGGAAGCAGTATGATGACCATGACCACCTTCACCGGTTGTAGGGAAACGCATGATGATAATATCCGGACGAACTTTACGAATCGCCCACACGACATCCGCGAGAATAGAATCTTTGTTCCAGAATGAAAATGTTTCTTCCGGATTTTTTGAATAACCAAAATCCACGGCACGACTGAACATTTGTTCAGCGCCGTCTACTCGTCGGGCTGCGAGTAATTCCTGTGTACGGATTACACCAAGCAATTCGCCCTGCTCTGATCCGATCAGATTTTGTCCGCCGTCACCACGAGTCATCGCGATGTATGTGGTGCGAAAATGTTTCTCGTTCGCGTAATAACCGAGGACGCGTGTATTTTCATCATCAGGATGAGCGGCGACATACAAAACAGAACCAAGAGTATTCAATTTTTCCAGGTTCAATCGGATTTCGGCCAGACTGTTACGGACAGGTTGAGCAAAAGTGATTACTGATCCGAAGCAGAAAAATAAAAGGAGGGTTAACGATCTCTTCATACATTCAATTTGAGGAATGTCAAAGATAAAAAATCGTTGATGCAAATCCTTAAAGGACTTGTTAAGAAATATGCCTGAAACAGCTTTCGCGCAGCATTTGCATGGCATGCAATCCTTTCTGTCTTGCCAGATGAATATTTCGTTCAGGAATGCTGTCGATATCCGGATGCGCGTCAATGACACGACTCAGACTTTCTTCTCTCAGCAAATGCAGCATGGGATAAGGTGAACGATTCGTGTAGTTTGCGGCGTCATCCGGGGAAGAACCGGAAAAAAGATATTCAGGATGAAAGCTTGCAACCTGGTAGATTCCTTCATACCCGTTTTCCGCAAGCTCATCTTCCGCTGCATTGACAAAATTCAGGTATTCGTTAAAATCTGTGTAACTATCAGGGAAAATGATCAATGTGGTTTCAATCTCCGCTTGTTGATCCAATTGCGAAAATGCTGTCAACACCATTTCCAGATGTTCCTCTACTGAATCTCCTTCAGCCACGATATAATGAACACTTCCCTTTTTCACTTCTTTTGCAGCGAAGGGACAAAAGTTTAAACCGACCACAACATCAATTACCCAGTTCTTTGTATGCCTGATGATTTCTTCTTCGCTGAGCATTTTGGGTTACATTAATCTGGACTATTGTTTCAATACTAAATTGTAAAGAGTAATATTAGAATAAGATAAAATTCCGTTCGTTGCTTTCTTAAATTCTCACACCCATAATCAGGACATCATCAATCTGTTCGTGGTTTCCTTTCCATTCATCAAAAACAGAATTCAGACCGGAGCGCTGTTCTTCCATGGAAAGATGACGGATGGATATCAATGTTTCCTTTAATTTTTTTGTCATGAATTTTTTTCCAAGCTCTCCTCCAAACTGATCCGCGTAACCATCGCTGAAGATATAGAATGTATCATTCTTTTTTAATTCAATCGAATGAGTTTTGAAATTTTCATCATGTACAATTTGCAAACCTCCGATTGGATATTTATCCGCCGCGAATGTGATCAATTCTCCGTCACGAACAAGCCACAAAGGACGGTTTGCACCGGCATATGTGAGAAGATTATTTTTCAAATCCACGGAACACAAGGCGATATCCATTCCATCCGTAGATTCTCCGGTACGTTGATTGAGTGTTTCTACTATCAGTACATGCAAGGTGTCCAGAATTTTTCCGGGGTCTGTGATCCGCTTTTCCGCGACAATCTGGTTCAGGAGTGAATTACCAACAACACTCAGGAAGGCTCCAGTAACGCCATGACCTGTGCAATCTGCTGCTATAAGGATTGCACCATTCGGTTGAGGGAAAAACGAATAAAAATCTCCACTCACAATATCCTTTGGTCTGTACAATACAAATGCCTGCTGAAATGCTGAACGTATTTTGTCTATATCAGGAAGAATGGCTGTTTGAATTCGCTTTGCATAATTTACATTCGCTGTAATCTCCTGATTTTTCAAAGAGATCTCTTCGTTCCGCAATTTCAATTCCTTCGTCCGTTCATCCACCAACCTGCTCAATTCTTCTTCGCGTGTTCTTAATTGGCGAATGATAGATTCATTCTGACTTCTCAAACGACGTGTCAGGGCGCTGATGATCTTCTTGGCAACTTCGGGCTGGCTTTGCAGCAGGCCGAAAAATTGTTCTCTGCTGATTTTAAACAAATGTACTTCATCAACCGCAGATACAGACATCGAACGTGGAGCCTCATCAAGCAGGGAAAATTCTCCGAAATAATTCCCGGGCTCCATGACAGCAATGGTATGTTCACCGTCATGAACTTTCACCTTTCCGGTGGCGAGCACAAACATGGCATTGCCTTCTTCGCCTTTTTGAATAATCAGTTCTGTGGGTTGAAAACGGAGTTTCTCAAGTCTGCCTGCAAGTTGTTCCAGCAGTTCAGCCGGAATACCTTTAAAAATTTCTACGCTTTGCAAAAGTTCCTGAACGGAGGTATCAATCATACAATACTAATAGTGTGGCGAAGTTAATCAATTCCGGATGTGCCGGAAACGAAAGTTCCATTTGACACAAAGAAAAGAACCGATGTAAATTCAAAAGTAAAATTGTTCAAATTATTTTACAAAAAGAAAAGGGCTGTTCTTCAATTTTTTCAAACAAAAAAAGGCCACGCTATTTAAGCATGGCCTTGTAATCAATAAGGTTTGAATCGTATAAAAGCTTTGGTTATTCCTTATCCAGTCTGAAGCGATATGCAATTCCAAATGTCACAAACATTCCATCATTACTTTTTCTGAAAATACTTGCAGTCTCCTGCAATTCGTTTGCTTTATTGTAAAGAGTGTATGTACGATAAAATGTCTCACCAGTTTCCGCATACACTACGAGATGTTTGCTGAGATATGCATTGAGGTAAATTTTTACTTCATCGTGTCCCATTGTTTTATCTCCCTCACGTACATACATTCCTCCGGTGGAAGCGTTTAATCGGTAAGAACTGATATTGGTGAGCAATGCTATGCCGGAATAAATGGAATTGGAAATTTTGTATTCGAAGTTCATGTTATTGGGCAAATCACCAAAAAGGTTCATGTGTTCATTGATTTTCCAATCGATACCAAGCAATGGCAGAAAATAATCTCCAAAAAATTCCCGGTTGTAATAGAGACCAAAATGATATTTGAGATTCTCCTTCTTTTTATAATTGAATAACAGCACTCCTCCAAGCTGCGCATCATCCATACTGATGTCTTTATAATCAGAGTTGATTTTTGGAAGGAGCAATACTGTAGTTCTCCATTTCTGATTTTTCATACCAAGTTCTGCTCCGAGCAAAAGCGATGTGCTATAGAGATCCGATTGCATATTGATTGCACCACTTGTTTTAAAATGCAGTTGTGTGTAATCACCTCCAATTAAAATAACGTCTTTGTTTTTTTGTTCCATCGGAAGCAGGAATGTTGCTTCGCTTTGATATCCTGAAAGTTTTGAAGTACCATCTGCAGAAAATTCTTGCGGAGAGAAGAGTTGCATCTTCGCATTGAACAAATCGACAAAGGGTTGGGCAAGAACTTCCATCGGATTCAGAAGGATAACTGTGACCCTGACGAAAAACATCAGAATGGAAATTTTGATACTTGATTTCATTTGAACAGTTTTTACCGGAAATACGCCGGTGTATTTATTCTGTGTACCTGATTCAACACTGAAAGTTGTAAGAAGACATAGAATTCATTACACTGAAAATTGCTCAAAAAACAAGATTCATTCAAAAAAGTTCGTTTTTTTAATAAATTCAGACTCCTCTTTACAAAAACAATTGAATCTTACCGAAAAGGTTAGATGGATTTTGACAAGAATTTTCTGATTTAATCTTTATAAAAAGACATTCAGCATATGCTACAACGAGGATTACGGATTCCGCTGCGACTGACCTGTTAACCATTTGTCGCATGTATTCTTATACTAAAGGTAATAAATATTGCAGCGCTTCGACGGACATTCGTCCGGAGAAGCTATGACGTGCGTTTATTTGAAAGTTAAAACAAATCAGGCACAGCGGGAAATTTTTAGTTCCATCAATATTTCAACAACTTAGAAACAGCGCCATCTTCTGTTCTTAAAAAATATACACCGGGAACAAGATCGGAGATGTCCAGTTTTTCATTTTGAAATTTTAGTTCAAAATGTTTGATCATTTCTCCGGAAAGGGAATAAATGTTTATGCTTTGAGGGATGAGTACCTTCTCAGTATAAATAAAGTCACTGGCAGGATTTGGGAAAAAAGTGATTCCCTCAAGGCTCGTTTCGGGGATTGAGTTTATGATTGAACCGAGTTTTGCAACCCAAAAATCTGTGTTCCCGCCATGAAAATTTGAAACGTCAAATCCGGGACCATAGGTATTGGAACACAATGCTAAACCATGATCAATCGTTTGAATAACTTTTTTGCACTCATCACCGTATGGGCTTCCGAAACATTTTTGTGATTGAATCACTCCTAGCTCCGAAAACTGTACTAACCAATTATCTTGCGCCGAACTATGATTACCACTCACATCATCATCATTTGACATCGTAAATCCTACTGTAACAAATGAACTATCCTCTGCTTGTAGAATTGAATAAAATTCATCACCATCAGTTCCTCCCATTGCATGTTGCCATATCAAGTTTCCCATGCTATCAATCTTAACAACCCAACCATCAGCAGCTAAATTGTCATGTCTGTTCGTTACGTCATAATCGATTGATTCTGCAAAACCGGTTAGTATAAATCCTTTATCATTTGTTTCAACTGCATCCGTACACCAATCATCTCTACTTCCACCGAAATTATTATTCCACAACATATCCCCCGTGGAATCCGTTTTAACTACCCAATATTGTTTGTCTCTTCCAAGTGGTATGTTGGGTTGGCCATCATTACTATCTGTAAAGCCACATAATACGTAGCCTCCATCAGAAGTTTGTTTCATGGAAAAAGGACTTTCCCGAGTACTTCCTCCATAACAATGTTGCCATATGACATTTGCCGATGAATCCAGTTTTACCAACCAAAAATCTTCATCTCCGTGGTTACCTTGCACCCATATATCATTTGAATATGTTGCCCCAAAAGCAACAATTGAGTGATCAGCTAATTCCACAATTGACTCAAAGCCATCTCCTTCCGATCCACCGATACACTTTTGCCATATTATACCACCAACACTATCTAATTTTACAATCCAGGCATCACTACTACCATGATTCCCGGATACATCTCCATCATTTGAAAATGTAATTCCTGCAATCAAGTATCCCGAACCAGATAAAGAAACACTTCTTCCAATGTCCATCATTGATCCTCCCAAAGATTTAGACCATTCGATATTCCCAACTGTACTCAGTTTAACAACCCACGTATCAAAACAATATGCTGTGGAGCAATTTCCTGGATGAAATCCAACAACATCTCCGTCATTTGATGAAGTGTATCCAACTACTAAATATCCTGAATCAAGTGTTTGACAAATACTATAATTATAATCATCGCTACTTCCTCCTAAACTTATTTCCCATTCAATGTTCTGTGAGAAAACTGAAGAATGATGAAATAGAAAATAGAGAAATATTAATGTAGATAAGTTAATTCTAAAACAGGAGAATCTTTTACGGGTTATTTTCATGTATACATTTCAACTATTTTATACGCATCGCCATGTGATCATTTTAAAAAAAATAAACCCTCTGCGACGGACTTTTAAACCATTTGTCGCATGAATTCTTATTCTAAAGGTAATAAATATTGCAGCGCTTCGACAGACATTCGTCCGGAGAAGCTATAACGTACTATTGAGAAAATTATAAGTAATTCCGGCACAGCGGAGTCATTCAGAAAAAAAAGAAAAGATAATAAGTATATACCGTGTTCAAAAATTAATCAATAAACAAATTTCTCCGTCAATTCCTCATCCTTGAATACAACCTGGATTGTATATACGCCATGAGCCACAGTTGAAAAAATGAATTGACATTGCATAATCCGTGCTTCGGTTATCAGTGGTAGATTCTGAACTATTCTTCCAAGCGGATCTCGCAGAATCACATTGGCATTTCCGTTTTCCGGAAACCGAATCTGTACCTGCACATGCCCGTTCGCTGCATCAGGAAACACATGAATAATCTGAAATTGAGTAGATCGAAAACGAATGGAAACAATATTACTCAGTGAAAAATGCCCGTCAAAATCTGTTTGCCTTATCCGATAATACGATAAGCCATTGAATGGCTCATCATCCAATGCATCGTATTCCAGTGTTTGCGTGCTGTTCCCGGCTCCATCGATATTTTTGACAGATTCAAAATGAATACCATCCTTACTTCTTTCAATTGTGAAATAATCATTGTTTATTTCTGTAGCCGTTACCCAGTGCAACTGCACCGCTTCGCCTTTTGCAGTTGCTTCGAAGGAAAGTAACTCAACAGGCAAAGGATTTTCGGATGTAATCGATGCAAGAGTAAAAGGTCCGTAATTAGCGGTTACGAAACTACTTACCGTTCCGGACAAGGTATTTCCTGTTGTCGCTGTATTGCCTTCATTTTCCCAAAAACTTGAATTGAAACGGGCAACACGCAAGTCAGATAAATTTGTCACTCCACAACTTGTCGCGTCCCAACTCAATGTCACAATTTTTTGCGCACTGCCTGAATTTTTATCGAGTGTCCAGTATTCACAATGACTGATGTGATCCAAAGTCGGGTCAATAGCACTTCCATACACTAAGGTTGGATCAGTATAAAAATATTCTGCTGTATAGCTGTCTGAAACAGATGCGGAAATACCGGCATTGAAAGCGATGGATCTATACCTGTTGTTTTTCCCAACCGGAAAGACAAAAGCGTCATTCCCGATTTTACGCATCGGACCATTTATAAAACTTAAATTAGAAGATCCGGTAGCACCCGCATTGTCTTCTACTTCTATTAAGGATGAAGCCGAAGTCAGAAATTGACCGCTCAACAAATTGATATTGCCATACACAAAAACATCTTTGGAAACATTCACCTGCGCGCCGCTTTTATTGATCTCCAGTTTCCAGATTTGAACTGTACCACTTCCGGAAATCGTTTGCGCGACGTTTCCGCTGAATAGCAATTTGGAAGTACTCGATCCATAGGTGTGCATTCCATCACACTGAAAATTATTCTGTACTTCAAATCCGGTCCCTTCGTTTCTCAATGTACACCCGGATTTGATAATTATGGAACCCATCACTTTTACAGGTGATGTATGCGAATTTGAATTTAAAAAACTCAACGCTGATGAACCATTCCCTCCGACATAAAAATTTCCTTTGATGACAGGATAATTATTCGATCCCTGGAATTTACAGAGATTGTTGCTGTTCCATGTAGCCGCATTGTTTTCAATCCAAAGATTTCCATAATACACCTGCGGATAAGGTGGCCCTCCGTTGGTAGTAGAAATGGATGGTTCCACCGCGGAGCCGGCGGCTTTGCGACAAATCCAGTTAGAAGTAGACGGAATGGAAGAAATTCCATTGTAATATTTTAGCTGCCAGTTGGTGGAATTCGTGTTGTATGTTTTGATATATGTTGCTGTATTTCCCAATCTCCAGCGCGCTGTGTTCACCCATACAACACTGATGTTACTGGAATCTTCCAACGTTCCGAGTACATCAAGATCCACTGCATTCGGGCCGTCGTCAATGGCGAGGGCTGTTCCCCAGGCATTCCACAAGGTCGCTCCGGATTCAATTCTCAACTCATCAACCACCAGATTAGGTAATCCTGCAGTTGTTACGGTATGAGGAGCACGAATCTGAATAAATTTATCTCCAGTAGATGGAATTGTTGTCGCTGCATTCCATGTAATACTATCCGGAGAACTTTCCCATGTAGCAGTTGCATTCCAGTTTCCTGAAGCGACTGAGCGAAAATACATTGGGTTAGTAATTGGATCCGCGCTTACAACAATGTTGTCGATTGCCATACCACATGAACCACTTCCAACAGGATTCGGATCTCTGCTAAATGCCCAGCGAAGCTGAATGGTATTCTGATTATCCGCATTGGCATTCAGAGGCAGACTCACAAAATAATCGATCTGATTTTGCGAACGATCGGAACTGTTGTGATTGTAAGATGAATCCACCACTGTAAAAGTTCCGCTGTTTCCCACGCGGTATTGAAATACAATTCCGGTTTTCTTTGGCTGCGGATTGATCATTTCTATCTCATACGAAACTCTGATGTTTTGATACCCGGTTGTTTTCAAAGCAAGCACCAGTTGATCCGTTCCTGAAGAACTGTTGCTGCTTGTTTGAATATACAATTGTCCGTTGTTGACATTTACTCCGCCAGTACCAATTCCCGAATATCCATATCCTGTGCCATTACTTTTTACAACAGTGGCTGAATCAAAAGACGATTCATTGTTGTTCGGAGTACTGTTTGATGCTGCCAGCAAGGATGTACTCGGACTACCGGCTACACGCCATACGGCAAAACCCGCAGGAATCCCTGAATTCTTAAACCAACTGTTTCCAAAATCCTGTGAGTAGGGAATTTGTTGCGGAGTCGGATTTGTCTGAGCAAATGCACCGTCAACGTTAAGAATTCCCGAAATAATACAGATGAAAATTACAATCCGGTTCAATAGTTTTTTGCTTCCGGAGAACCCGGTGATGCATAGCACTACAAGAATGCCAGAACAGAATTCCTTCAGATGAGAAAATTCAATGAAATTAGGGGATCTTCCATTCATATTGCATCTTCTGTTAACCATTCCTCTTCTAAAAGGTTAAACCAATTCAATACGAAATCTTACATCTTTTTTACAAATAATTTCAAAAAGTAATGTTGCTATAAAACACAAAATCAAAGCGTCAAATTCCCGAATTCATTGTTTTACCATTGAACGGATAATATAATTTAATCGAAAAAAAAGGCTGCCTCGCATTAAGGCAGCCTTTTGTGTTCATGTGATGATGAGTTTTCCGGAAATTTTTTCCATCAGTAATTCATCATTCAACATTTATCCTGACAGGTTGAGTTGTTCCGTCCTGATCTTCTATCGTAAGCAAATACATTCCTTTGGCTTCCTTGCTCAGATCAAACTCTGCCATATTCAAACCGGCAGATACATCCACTACCTTGTACATGAGGCAATGTCCGGGAAGGTCAAAGATTCTGAAAATCCTGTATCCTTCCTGCTGTGAATTGAATTGAAGAGTAAACAATCCCCTGTTAGGGTTCGGATAGATTTGCAACAACTGATCCTGAGACATTTCTTCTCCGGAAGTTCTGCATGCAAGATTCACTGCTATGTTCAGCTGAGCCGGTTGTCCTGATCCGCAGGCATTTGTTCCTTTCACTTTCAAAAGTGCCGAAGTGGAAGTTGCTGAATTATAATTTACAGAAACCGAAGTTCCGGAAGGAACAGAAGACGCTCCTCCGGTAATCGACCAGCTATAGGTATTCGCGCCGTTGATAGTTGCAATGGAATATGTCTGAACAGAAGATTTGCAAACGGTGGTCGGACCTGTGATTGCTCCTGCTGTTGCAGGCAATGAAGAAACAATCAGACATCGGAAAATTCCGGAGCCACACGCGTTGAGAGCCTGTACACATACATTTCCACTGCTGAAGTTTGCCGGTATGGAAACCGTAATGGAAGTAGTTCCTTGTCCGCTGAGAATGCTGGTTCCCGCCGGAGTCGTCCAGTTATACGATGTTGCGGAAGCCACTGCCGCAATACTGTATGCTACAGTTTGTGCTCCGCACAAGTTAAAGTAAGGGCCGGTTATAGCTCCAGGTTGCGCCGGTACTGATTTGATTGCCACCGATCGCTGATAACTTCCGCAACTTGTGATAGCGTCTACCATCAAATTTCCGCTTGTGAATCCGGGAAGGAAATTCACTACACAACTCAATCCGTTTTGTGAAACGATGCTAATGTAAGGTGTATTGGTTGTCCACAGATAGGATGTGGCTCCAACCACCGTACCGAAAGAATAGCTGACATTATTTGTTCCGCCACAAACAACTGTTGGTCCTGTTATCGGGATAGAGTTTGCGGGAATTCCGGTAATGTATATTCCGCGTGTCGCTGAATTACCCACACAATTCGATGCATACACCGAAAGACTTCCTTGTCCGAATCCTGCCGGAACAGAAACTGAAATTGTATTCGTTCCTTGTCCACCAGTGATAGCGACTCCTGTACCTGTGACGGACCAGTTGTAAGATGTTGCATTTGCAACCAATGGCGTGGAGAATGTATGTGTTCCCGGTCCACAAATGATGGTGTTCCCTATGATAGATCCCGGAACTGCCGGTTTCACTGTGAGCACCGGAGCATTAATACATGTTGCCGAACTACTTCCACAACCGTTGTTTGCCGTGACACAAATAAATCCTCCTCCATAATTAGCCGGGAAATTCACTGAGATACAATTTGAAGCTGAAGATCCTGTAACTCCGGATGGTAAAGTCCAGGTATAGGAAGTTGCGCCGGCAACAGGATTTACACAATACACGATGCCGGTTTGATTTCTGCAAACACCAACCGGACCTGAAACCGGACCCGGTGCTGCAGGAGCTGATCCTCCTCCGGCTACTGTTGTTGATGCACTTCCTGTGCAGCCATTGGCATCCGTGATCACAACATAGTAAGCGCCTGCTGGAATCGAACTGAGTGTTGATGAAGATTGTGTTGTTCCTCCATTCCATGAATACGAATAAGGTGCTGTTCCTCCACTTGCAACGACTGTAGCGGAGCCATTCGATAAGCCGCAAGTTGCCGCGACAGTAGATATCAGTCCTTCAACCTTCGATGGTTCGGTGAGTGTCACTGAAGTTGTAACAGAACATCCATTTGCATCACTAATGATGTATGCAGAAGTTCCGGCATTCACATTACAGAAAGCACCTGTTCCACTGTAAGCCGGAGTCCCTCCTGTTGCGCTCACGAGTACACATCCGCTTCCACCATAGCAGGTGATCGGAGTAGTAACAGAAACAGTCGGGAGAATCGGATCCGGCTGGAGAATATCAATGGAAGTTGTATTGAAATCTCCGGTTGCATCGGTTACTGTTACTGTATACGTCCCCGCGGACAAACCTGAAATTGACTGAGTGTAAATTCCATTTCCCCAATCATATGTATACGGACTCACACCTCCTGTTGGTGAAACACTGATACTTCCTGTTGATCCGTTGTAACAGGGTACATTGGTATATGAAATATTATCAAGATTGATATTTTTCTCACAGGATTTAAAGACAATATCATCGATTCCATAATCATAGCCAATGAGATTGCTTGGATTCGTTTGTCTGATTCGCAAGGAAGCTGACTGAATATTCGCTGCAGCAGTAAAGCTTGTACAATAGGTAGTCCACATACCATTCACCATCGAAACAGCCGGAACACTGAGAATAACTGATGAGCCTAACATGACATCGAGGCTGGGTTTATCCGTACTACCGGAAACATTCGGATGTACAGCAAAGCTAAAAGTATAGGTTCTACCAATGACAATATTCCCGACAGATTGCTGCCACACAATGGTAGGAGCTGCATTCCTGCCATCGACAATAAGGTAATTTGCATTTCCTGTTCCGGTACCTGAGGTATTATCAGGAATGAGCAAGAAGTTTGCACATTTAACCTTTGCTGTATTACCTACACAATAGCTTCCCTGCAGACAGGTACAAATATTCGGGAGATCACTGGTAAATCCTGTATTACCTGCGGAGAAATTACCGTTCACCACTTTATTCGGCGAAAGGTGATGCACACTGTCGCATGGACAAACACAGGAAATAATCGGATCGTGGTGAACGACACCATTGAGACAATAGTCCTGAGTACAAGGATTGTTGTCATCAACATCAATAATCACATTTACCATTACATAATTGGTATCCTTGCAACCGCCTGCGGATGTCGCGATCAAAGCATATTGAGTAGACACCATCGGCGTTACATTCATCGGATTTCCATTTCCTATCGGAACAAATCCGGGTAAAGAATACCAGGCATATGTCACACCAACAACAACAGGAGCTTGCAGCGGTACAGTGGTACCCTGACATATGGTAGTACTGCTCGCATAGTAATCAATACATAATTGTGGTCTGATGGCAGCATTTGCATTTTCTCTTGAAGCAAAATTAATCGCGTGATAATAATTTATCGGATTGAGAGGATCATCAGCGAGTTGCAACATCATTCCATTGTTTACACCTGTATTGGAAATGTTCTGGATAATATTTGTCACTGTTACACTGAGATTGGTGGTAGTATTATCCCCCAGATCTGCGCCAGGATCAGTAAGACCATTTGCTGCAGGTGCTCCATTCCAGGTAACAGTATTTTCTGTCCACGGTGCCGACAAACCACTCACGATAGAATTATTTCCATACAACGGAGTGGCGAACCAGGGATTCAATCCACTTAAGTCACGGTGAATATCATTCGGTGCACACGTTGGACAATTCGATAAAAGAAGAGTCGCATTGACAACGGAATTGGAAGGAATAGACGCCATGTTGAATTTAAACAACGCACGTGTATTGTAGAAAGGTCCTGTACTGTACGTCCAACGGGAAACATTAATGAATGGATAATTGCTGTAATTTGTGGTTGGGGCAAACTGACTAATCACGGCATCTTCGGTAGCAACGAGACACGTAGTTTTAAATACTCCGGCTTGTGGACTAAGTTGCCATTCACATTCTAAATTAATTGTATCTGTTCGTGTACATCCATTGGAGTCGGCAATTGTCACTACATAAATTCCGGCGCACAACTGATTGCCATAATTGTAGAATGGTACATCTGTAACATTTCCGCTCTGAGAATAGACAGCAGTTGAAGTATTCCCGCTGATTTGACTGATCAGAATATTATACGGTACATGTGCGGTAGGATAAAATAAATTGAACGGTGTTCCTCCTGAACCATACGCTGTGATGGTTCCATCGCACTGATCAACAGATGGGGGCGTAAACGAAACATGCAACTCGAGACAAGGCGGGTCAACCAGATCCAGAGTAGCACTCGATGTGCAACCGTTTGCATCTGTAACAACAATCGTGTATTGCCCAGCCGGCGCTGCATTCGGCGAACTGAATAACGGTCCGCTTACATTCGAATATTGCTGTATGGTTGTTGAAAAGCCGCCGGAAGAAATCCGCATCTCAATAGTATAGGGCCCCGTGCCTCCATTGATATGTGTCACGAATCGGCCACTGTCACCACAACACAAAGGATTGATTGCATCCACTGAAATTATCGGTGGAACAGGTTCATGCATTGTTACATGAATGGAATCAATGCATCCATTGGAATCAGTTACATAAATGGTGTAATCGCCTGCCGGATATTTTTGGAGTGTTGAAAAACCCATGGTTTGAAAAAATGAACAAGGATAATTTTGAACACAAGGAGATGTACTTATGGTATATGGACCCACTCCACCACCGGGAATAAAACTAAATGATCCCAAACCGCCGCAGGTAGGCGCATCAAATACAATTACATTGATTGAAAGAGCTGGTGGCTCTGTGACTGTGTAACAACATGACGCGGTTATTCCGTTTGCATCTGTTACAGTAACACAATATACACCTGCAGCCAATCCGTTAGCGCAGGAAGTTGTTGTGGAAATTGCATTCCCGTTTTTAGTCCATGAATAATTGAATGGAGCAGTGCCACAATTCGTAGTTACACAGGCTGACCCGTTCAGTCCGCCATGACAGGTAACATTCGTACCCTGACAATTGACAGTCAATGGTGCGTCCGGCATAATAGCAGTAAATGTTTTTACACAACCATTCGCATCTGTAAGAATGAAATCATATGATCCCGGAGGAAAATTTGAAACGGAAATACCAAGAGGATTGACAGGATAGGTACACCCCAAAGTAGGACAGGGTTCAATTGAAAGAGTATAATTCGCTGTACCACCTGAAGGAATTAAAGTGAATCCTCCTGTTTGTCCGCAACCAGCCGGAGGAAATACTGTGATTGAAAGATCCATCGCCGGTGGTTCTGTAACTGTATAACAGCAAGATTCAATACTGCCATTTGCGGGAATCACAGTGATGCAATAGGTCCCGGCTGTCAAATCTGTTAAACACAAAGAATTCGGACCCGGGAAAAGAACTCCGTTGCGTGTCCAGGAAATACTGTAAGGTGGATCCGGACAAGCAATCGTTGCACACACAGAACCAGTACTTGCTCCATGACACACAATATTTGTTCCCTGACAAGTAAGTCCCAGATCCCGAATCGTCACACAAACCGTATCGGTATCATTACATCCGTTCGCGTCAGTAGTGATTAATGCATAGCAGGTATTTGTTGTCGGACATACTGTAATAAAATTGGATCCTCCAGGAATCGGAACAAATCCGGGAAGGCTGAACCAGTTGTATGCTGTCATTCCACTGACAGGCGCTGCACCAATTGTCGCACATTCATTTCTGCAAATTGAGATATCCGGACCGGCATCCGCCGCCATGAAGCTCGGGTTACAAGTGCCATGTTTCAGTAAATGATTTCCGGAAATGGTTCCTGAAATATCGAATCCCATCACCGACCCCCCGAGGTTTCTCAGATCTACTCTCAAATGATGCACTCCGCTTGTAAGAAAATATGCCTGATGATAATCCAATCCGCCATACCCATTATACGGTCCCTGTGGAAAGACGATTGCATAATTATCAATGTAGACCAGAATCGAATCATCGAGACCTGCACTGAAGTCAAAATGTACTGTATCATCCTGACAAACACAGAACATATATTCAAATGTGAACGCCGGTCCTGTTGCATTATTCCCGACAGTAAGTGCGGAAAGAGAAGAAGAAATCCATTGTGAATTAGCAAAAGTTGGTTTTCCATTGTATCCATAAGCGATAGTAAATGGAGCCATCGGAAGAGAAAGCCCTTCACTTGCAGGTGCGCCGGTCAGCACCCAGTTCATTTCACTTTGTCCGATTCCGGTCGCGGAATTAGTTGTCTCATTGTATCCTGTGTTAATCGTAAGCGATGGAATAAGGTTGGAAGGATCACATGGATTACAACATGCTGTTTTGTGTATCGTTACTGTCACCGTTTCACCCGCTGAATTGGAAACAACCAATACATAATCGCCTTCAGGAAAAACTCCGGTAATGCATGCACTACCCTGACCACTGGTGATGCTGGCTCCAGGTGGTACATTCCATACATAAGTATAGGGACCACAACAGCTCGTAACATTTGCACACAGAGTATTACAATCTGTAAATTCGAGTGTAGCAGACAAATAAGTAGGATTGAAACATGCATTGTCGAATGCGGCGATTTCATCACCACCATTGTAATCAATTTCAAAAGCAACTCTGTCGATCATATTGGTCACAGGATCCCAGTCGTTTGCGGCAGTTCCTGCCAACGGTTCCCACAATCCTAATGAAGAAACAGGAGCCGGATTGCAATTTGTTATCGGAGCGCAAATGCGGTGCCAGCCATCTGTTTCGGTTACTGTAACAGAAGAAGTGAATTTGAATCCTTTTCCATTTCTGTAAATGTAAAAGACAGGATGAAGATTCAGCACATTTTGCGGATCACCATCATCAATTACTTTGTAGTCGTAACAGAATTCTCCGCAGCACCATCTACCATTATAACCCGGCTCCGCCATCAACTGCGACATGCCGGTAAGATCCGATGCCAGAACATAGTAATCACCCGCGCCATTCTGTGATCCAACATTGCTGATCTGAACATCAACCATCGGTGCATTCGGATTGGGTTGCCAGTCATGCAGGTTATTGTCATCAAAATTCCGACAATACCCGGCGTTGCATGGACAATCCACAACGGTAATTGTGTTCGCGACTGAATCAAGATGTCCGCATGAATCGGTGAACACGTAATACAGAGTATGTACACCAATTTGAGCCTGGCCCGGATTAAACCATTCATCAGCATAGGTGCCCGGACCATGATAAACTCCACCGGCTGGTGAACCTCCGGTCAAATGGAAGGAAATATCACCGCTGCATTCTCTTGGCAGAATTGTATTCCATGTCAATGTCGGAGGTGTATAAATGGAAATGCATACGGTATCAGTATCAGAACAAATCCCGGCATTGCTTACAATTACTGCATAACATGTAGCCGCTGAAGGACACACTGTGACCGTATTGCTACCGCCGGGAATGGCCACCCAACCTGCAAGAGTATACCATTGATAAGAAGTTGCACTTCCACCTGCAGGAGTTGAAAGTGTAATA
The DNA here is from genome assembly GCA_937871435.1 of uncultured Bacteroidota bacterium. Taxonomy (GTDB): domain Bacteria; phylum Bacteroidota; class Bacteroidia; order AKYH767-A; family 2013-40CM-41-45; genus JADKJP01. The sequence goes on from CALMQM010000121.1 coordinate 48,379, forward strand.
CAGGAGCCTGCACATATTGTCGAATCCGGACCTGCATCAGCTACCGGCTCAGCAACTATTTTTATCGTGTCACAACATTCGTAGAGACCACATGGAGTTATTGCCGAAACACAAAGCACACCAACAATTCCTGTTTGCATAGCTGCGGCTGTCCATCCTATAGTTACTGATGAACTTCCCTGTCCGGACAACAAATTCATCCCGGCCGGTAATGACCATGAGTAAGCTGTCGCTCCCGGAACTGCAGCGATAGAAAAAGTTGCGGTTCCTGATGAAGGAATTCCGCAGAAAATTTTCGGACCGAGAATCGGACAAATGTCTGTTACAGGAGAAGAAGAAGTACAAGGAGAACAAGCTGCAAGATTGAGTGATCTGTTTGGGGTCAGAATCAAATCATCAAAAACATCTGTGAAGCCATCGCCATTTAAATCGGTATTAAAATATCCATTGATACCATTCTGAATGTCATTCTGCATAATTGGTTCATCACAATCATTGATCAGCCCATCCTGATTCAGATCGCCGGAATAAATGGACCATACCCCTTCGCTGTTCACATCAATCATATTTTCACAATACGCTTTAGAAGCACCGGTGCTGAAATCATAAAAAGTATTTCCGGACATGCCAATCGGAACTGAACTCCATGTTTCGAGTGAACTGCGATGTCTTATTACGATGTAATAGTTGCCTCCGTTTAGTGAACAGGGAAATTCACAATGCAAACTTCCATCGGTTTGTAACATGCCGGTATCACTGGCGATCACTAAACAGGCATCTGTCACATCATGCAATTCCACAATTACTGAATCAACATCAGTAGGATTATACGGAGGGATGGCTCCAAGCTCATTGTAAATTGCCGGTGACATGGTTCCGTTTCCCTGATAATATCCCTGAATAAATAATTTCAGATCAAGTACTACCTGTGGAAGAACAGTAACTGTTACAAAGGAACATGCTCCTGGAGTCACACATCCACCTTCTCCCCTTACGAAATATGTTTCGGTCGTAAAAGGCACAACTGTGATAGCAAAACCATTACCTGCCGGTACACCTCCACACGATCCGCTATACCAAAACCAGTCTGTAGCATCATTTAAATTTCCTGATGCAATCGACAACACAACCGCATTGCCGACACACACTGAATTCTGCGAAACGGAGATTGCAGGTAAATCCGCATCCTGACAAGTCATTTCAGATTGAGCCTCATTCAAAACAGGGCTTGCTCCAATTGTCAGATTAGACAAAATCATAAAGAAAAGAATAGAGAAGCAGAGGTGTAGTGATGTTTTCATATAATTTGATTTAATAAGTCGAAATTCACTTTGGAAATACTAAATTCCATCGTATTGATACAGACAATACTAAGGATTTGCAATGCCAATCCCGACGAAAAATCCATCGACTTGATAAATGGTATGTTTTGGGGAACAAGTGGTCTTCAGACAGAAAATTATGGAATCTAAAAAAGAAGCTCAATCAGCAAAGCCTGATCTGGAAAGCCTTTCCGCAATGTTCAGAATTCTCTCCCCGCTAATTAATCAAGATCCGGATTTTGGTATCAACGCCGGAACAATGTGTCGTTTTGCTTTTCTGATTGCGTTTAATTCGGATAAATAAAAAAGATCAATTCGATCGTACAAAGCACAAGTAAAACTGATATTCACTAATTTTCATTCAATGATTGTTCACCCGATCACAAAATCATTATTCAAAATACGATGTAGACCTTTGTTCCTGTTTGTTCTCCCTGCTCGTTTAATACAGATTGTATTTCACAACGTACATTTTTCCCATAAGCTTTGTTGTATGCAAGGATTCTTTCCTGTACAAGCGTTCTTCCCAAAGAACTTTTTACCGGTCGTCCAAAGCCCGTAGTTCGTTCCGTATTTTTTACTGGTCCGCCATTGTCTTCGATGCAAACCTGAATATAGTTATTCAAGTCCTGCACATGGATTCTGATTTTACCGTCTTGATTCTTATTTTTCAATCCATGTTTGAAAGCATTTTCAACATAAGGTTGCAAAATCATGGTGGGAATTTTAATCATGGAAATATCAAGTCCGGGATCACAAATTATTTCAATAGTCGTATCTTTTGAATATTGTTCCTTTTCCAATTCAACATAAACACGAATCATAGAGAGCTCCTCTTCCAGACTACATTCCTGTTTATCGCTTTGATCAAGTGTATAACGAACAAGTTTTGCGAATGAAGTGAGGTATTTTTCAGCTTCCAGAGAATTATTCTCTTTCATGTAGTGCCTGATTGAATCCATCACATTAAAAACAAAATGAGGATTCATTTGTGCACGTAAAGCGGTGAGACGAAGAGATGCCTGTCGTATTTCCATTTCGTAATTCGCTTTCGTGCGCGACAAGCGAAATCTATATAAAACGTAAGAAACTATTCCTATACAGAACAACACAACTATTCTGAACCAAAGTGTATTCCACCAGGCAGGGTTCACTATAAAATTAATTGCTGCCGGCATACTGTTAGCCAGACCGGATGAATTTACCGCACTTACTTCGAAACGATAATTCCCCGGAAGCAGAACCGGAAACTCCGCGAACCGCGAGGACGTTTCTGAATACAATGTATCTCCATCGGAAATTAACTTATACAGATATTGTATTTTTTTATTGCTTCGAAAGGATAAGCCGTTGAATCGAATGCGTATATTATTTTCCGTATAGTCAAGAACAAGTTTGTCATGCAGGTTTTTCTTAGCATTATTTACTTCAAAAGAAATTATTTCATTCAATGGCGGGATTGCATTTTTAAAACTATTACGTGTATCAAGCTTTGAAACTCCCGATTTTGTTGCTACATATAAATAGCCCAACGATTTCGTCATAGCATTCACCTCATTACTTTGAAGTCCGTCATCAACAGTAATTTGTTCTACACTATATGGACTCCTGCCCAATGAATTTAAAAACCGAATTCTTGACACACCTTTGTTCGTTGCACACCAAATCTGATTGCCGTCAAGGAGCAGTTCATTACACAAATTTGACGTGAGACCATTATTTTCATTTATTGTCAGGCGAAAATTTTTTGCCAGTATAATTATGCCATATCCTTTTGTGGCCAGATACATTGTATCCTTCCGTATTTGCAAATCATCAATCCGAATTGTTTTGAATTCAGGTAGTGTATCACTAACTATTCCGGTATTAATATTCAGACAACGCAAACCCTGAAGAGTACCAATGATCATCTTATCCTTCCCAATAAAATCAAAACACAAACATTTCCCTCGCACTTCACCTATAACACTGATCCTATCCGCCTGAAATTTAAAAATCTCGCTGTTCCCTACACTACACATAACTCCCTCGTCATTAGTTTTAATTCCTTCTGTAGCAGTAAAAGTGAATTTGCCGGGAATTGATTTGAAAGTTTCGTTTACAATATATCCAGAAAAGGGAGAGCCGACATACACTGTTTCATCCGGAGGCATATTGGAGAGGGCGTAGATGAAATTGTCGTTATTGAATTTATCGGAAGTAGGAATGTAAGTGCATTTCTCCTGATCGATGTGGACAACCTGGCCACCTTGCAATCCGACAAACAGATCATTTTTTTTCCCTGATAAAATTGCAGTTGCACTTTGAGAGAAAGCTTGCGGAAAACTCCATCTTTCAATTCCCAGGTGGGGATAATAATACACTCCATCTTCCAGAGTTCCGAACCAGAAAGAACCTTCGTTATCCTTGAAAATTGCCGATACACTTTTCTTTGGCAGTAAATGTAGTTCCGGTTGAAGGCTTATAGAATCACGGAAAAAATAAGCACCGTCCGTTGTCCCTATCCATAATCCGGAACTATCAGCAAACAACTGAAGAATAACATCTGTATTCCACGGCATTTCCTTTTTCCATTTTCCGGATTCAAAAACATAAAACTGATTGTTTACTGCCACATACAACACACCCTTATACAGGCAATAACACAATTTGCCGTTGGCTAATGGGCCGAAATTAACAGAGTCAGAAACATTGTTGTGTGTATAGCATAAGATATTCTCCCATGAAAAGGTCGAAAAATTAGATACGGATTTCATTAATTTCCCGGGAGAAATTTCGTACAGATCTAAATATCTTGTTTGCTGTGTAACGTCATGATACGAAATTATACGTTTGGTATGTCCTGAACTATCAATCGCCAGAACTCCTGAATATGTAAAACTCACATAAAATGTTCCATTACTGTCAATTTGAAAATCAATCGGCACAGCCTGCTGACAAAAATCGACAACGGTTTTTGTGAATTTATATGGCAGAATTTTGCCTTCCTCTTCATAATAAATATTTCCGGATCGTCCTATCATCCAGACTCGTCCTCTTGAATCCAACGTCAAACGCAGAATTGAAATATCCAATAAACCTTCAGCTATCCCAAATGATTTTATCTCATATCCGTCAAATTTTGAAACTCCGCGATCTGTAGCAATCCAGATATACCCTTTCGAATCCTCCACAATTTTGTGAACTTCTGAACTTGGCAAACCATCGTCAGCAGAAAAATGTCGTGATGGAATTTCTTTTTGCTGAGCCTGAACAGAGCTTATAAAAATGTTGATGAAAACAATAAGCCGGGTTATACAAAAAATGCCATTCGAACGAATCACAGGAAAATTGTTAGATACAATACGAGATTAACAAACCTATGAAATAAATCGGGAACAGCACAATACCATGCAGGGAATTTCCATGGTATCATCGTTTCATTGCAGAATCAATTTCCCAACAGATCTTCCTTTGTCTGCATACAATGAATAAAAGTATATTCCATTTGCCCAGGATAACCTGTTTACCTCAATAGTGTTTTTGCCGGCTAAACAAGGAATATTTTTACGGGAGTAAACAATTCTGCCACTGACATCACTTATCTCTAATCTGGCTGTTTGCGATTCAGACATGTTGAATTCAATATTCACTTTATCTTTCACGGGACTTGGATAAACTGAAGTATGAATCTTATCATCACCGGGTGCAGTTGAAAGACCGAGAGTAAGATCTACTTTTGCAAAAACAATATCATTCAAAGTTTTTCTATTAAAACATAAATTTGACGACACTCCGGCACCGGGAATACTGTCTCGTTGATAAATCAGAGCGGCTCCTTCATAACTTCGAATATTCCTTGCCATTGAAGGATATGCTGCTTCCTCAAATTCTCCGTTGCCGCCTTGTGCCTGGTTGCGCACTACATCAAACGGCGCAGACCATGAAGCACCACCATCCGCTGAAGCCATTATAAATACATGATGATGTGCTTCTCCCCAAATTGTTGTATCCGCAAATGGAGCTTCACAAGGGGACATGAATGAAACATACAATACATTGTTTTCATCTACACCTGCACTTGGTAAAATTGTTGAGCCACCACCATCTAAATAAATCGGTCGACAATAAGGCATTGGAACAGCGATATTTCCGTCATGGTCCAGATCTGGTGTTGAGGTAAGTTTCATGGATGAATCTGTACCCATCGTTTCATTCCAATACATCAGCCCATCAGATTCTGAATATACAGGAGAATAAAATCCTGCAGGTGTTCCGGTCGCACGGAACCATCTCAAAGCTCCCCACCATGCATGACATAAGCCATTGTTATCAATCAAAACATTGACATCACCGCTTGAAGCAGTCACAGTGTCAACCACTCCACTTCCGGTCCAATAGGTATAACTGGTATCCATACTAAAAAAAGGAATCGGAAATGTTTTGATGATAGTTTTAGTCCAGGTATTACCACCATCGGTAGATTTAAGAAGTCCGATGTCTGTTTTATAATCTCCATATGCAATCGCAACAGTTTGACCTGATGCATCAATAGAAAAACTGCTTCCACCAAAACCCAAATAAAATGAAGAATCAATTTCATGTATGATTTGATCAACAACCGGCCAGGTTTGTCCTCCATCATCTGAACGAGAAAAATAGATAGGACCGTTTTGCCCATTTTTTAATAAACCGCTAATGCCACTTCCGTTCCAGATCGCATACACAGTATTTCCTGAACTGCTTACTTTGGCCCAGGAATCTTCCGTAGATGAAGAAGAAAATGCACCGGTTTGTAAATCCCAGGCAATACCTGGTCCTTTCACAGGTCTCCAATTTTGCACCATTCGAAAGAAAGCAAATGAAGCATGAGCAATAGTCATTTCTGCTCCGCTGTCTGTAACTGCCAAGGCAGGAAACCCTGTTCGAAGACTTCCTTCTGTTCGCTGACTAGGATACGCTCCGGCAACTCCGTTAGGATGATAATACCATTTGGAACTTGTCGCAGCATTCGGATCATAATAGTTGTATGCTGTTCCACGATTCGGATAATTACTTAGTGTATCCGGGGAGAACATCCACGCTGCAGAATAAGTCCCATCATTATTTCTGACCAACAAATCCCCTGAAGATCCGTTTGCTTGCAAATCATAATATGTTTGTCCGATTATTTCGTCAAGTATCACCGGACTATTTGTAATGATATTGCCGGATTGACCTTTCACAAAAATCTGAAGAGAAAAGAAAGCAAGGAGTAAAATTTTATTTTTCATGTTGCAAGTATTTATTGTTTACATTTTAGAAATCAAATATAAAATCCAGATACAGAATAAAATTCAATACAAATCAAAATTGAATTTGCAATGGAATGTTGAAAAACTAAGAATGACCGAATGTCATCCAAGGGTCAATGTTACAAATTTAACAGCCAAAATTTCTTTAAATTCAAATTCTCTTTTCCTAAAAATCCGCGAATATTCTTTTTATTTCCATGCATGGCTTTTTCAGGTTTCCCCTCGCCCAAATTTCGGTTTCATTTTAAAGAAAATATTAAATTGCAGAAAGAATGCGTTGGTCTCAACTCTGAGACAGCTACAATAAAAATTATGTTTCAAAACCAGAAATAAAATGTCGGTTTCGAGGTTTATTCTATTGGGTCTATTTTGTTTCAGTTGCAAATTCGCGACGGCACAGCGCGATGTGGACACGACAGGAATTAAAAAAGCCCTTTCGCAAATCATGGAACGTGATCAATACATCCGGAAATCTGACGACTCCGCGGCATACAGGTCCATGATTGACAGCTCCAATCTTGCTTATGTAGAAATGTTGATTCGCAATTATGGATGGCCGGGGAAAAGTTTTGTCGGAGCTTCAGGCAATTATACTGTTTGGTTAATTATTCAACATGCCGATCTCAGCACACAACAAAAGTATTTACCATTGCTTGAAGCTTCCGTTCAACAGGGTGAATCCAGGGAAGTAGATCTTGTCTATTTACAAGACAGAATACTCATGCGTGAAGGGAAAAATCAATTGTATGGCACGCAAGTCTGGACTAACTCCAAAACCGGAGTACAGGAATTCTGGCCTATAGAAGACGCGAAACACGTCAATGAACGTCGTGAAAAATACGGACTTGAAAAAATCGAAGACTATGCGAAACGCTTTGGAATGGAATACAAAATTCCGGAAGAATAAATATAAATCAGAGAGCGTGTTACAGAAATTCGTCCCTATTTATTGTACGCGCTGCTTTCTTTTTTGGTAGAAATAAATTCTTACCACCGCGGCATCAATCAGGAAATCCACTTTGACAACCCTTGCATGATGTACATCAAAACCTGTTCGCATTTTTAAGTCTTCCAATAAATCCGGGTAGCGGTCGGGGTGAATGAGTTGAAGATTCTCATATTGTACATCGTAATAGAATTCATTCTTCATCAGCAGATTTCCATCCAGGAGAAATGTAAGCGCAAGAACAATTCCATTGATCAGCGTGATTTCAAACCATGTTGCCTTGCTCACTGCATTGATCAGCCCCAACGCGATGCACAAAAACAAATAGGTCATTTCTTTTGCGGAAATATCTTCAGTCCGGTAGCGCAACAATGAAAATACTGCGAAGAGACCAAATGCAGCACCCATACTCATATCCACTTTATTCAGCAGATAGGTGATGACAAATATTAATGTGTTAAAAAGAAAATAAGTAAACACATATTCCTTTCTTCTGTAGATAGGATAATAAATAAAACGGATCAGGATGAGCATAAAAAATAAATCCATTCCGTATCTCCAGAAAAATTTATCGGATAATTTATCAAACAATTCTACTGTTGCTGTGTCTTGTAATATCATGACGCGTTTTTAATTTTCGTTATCGTTCTTTGTGTAGGCAGAAATAAATTGTGTTTGTTCTCCGGATACAATTGTGTCACACCGTATACATATTTACTCATAGCACCGGGTCGGAAGCCTTGCTCCACCAGTTTTCTCACCAGCGGAACACCAAGTGTTTTCTTTTCCTGTTTTAATTCAAGGATGACAAGATTTTTTGCTTCTGCCATGTTGGTGCGATCTTCAACAACCATGTTCATATCAATGGTCATTCGCTCTTGTTTGTATTTATGCACCAGGGTGATCCGGTGAAAATTTGTCCAGAGCTTTGCTTCCATTTTACTGCCATCACAACCCGCTATTTCGTCGATTAGTTGGAGTGAAGCCTGACCGAGGCTCGCTTGCTTATCTTTCACCTGAACCCTCGACTTCACCGTTCTCTCTTTATTGTTCTTTTCTTTTATTTCAAAAAAATGAAGGTCGGATTCAACATAAATCCGGTGGCGGAATTTGTAACGGCTTTTACGTTGGTTATGATGATTCAGGTAATGTTGAAAATCCTGCGTATCAAAATACAAAGTATGGTAGGTGTGAATTCTTGTTTTCTTTACTTCCAGTACAAAATAATCGGCAGTGAGAAATTGCAGGAGGTCCGCTAACATTGATCCCCGCAACAGAAATTTCTGATCATAGCGGTCGAACAGCATGACCCGATCCATTTCCTGGAGAGATATGCTGTCAAAAGTCTGCAGAACATTTTCCATTTCATGAAATAATGGAACGTTTCTGTCCGGACTATGCAGCGGAACTTTCGGGAAAACTGAATTCACGGGGATAAATCAGCCGCAAGGATATTGCGCTGACCATGTTTTTTAGATGAATGAAATCTCATTCCTCTTCACCCATCACGAAAATTGTCTGAATTTTTACTCTATATGGAAAAGATTCATCTGTTCTACATCTTCAATTGACAGAGACTGGCGTAACACTTCCGGACAATGCATTTAATGAACTATGCAACGCAAAGAATATTCACGCAACACATTTTTCTAAAATTCAGCGGAAGATTATTTTGAAATGAGAAATCTGCAAGGAATACCCGGTTTATCAGAAGAAACGAGGTAGTTTCCATTTGGCAGAAAAGACAAGTCAATCGTTTTGGATTCTTTTGGTCCGATCAAGGTTTTAAATACAATCCTTCCTGATTCATCCATGATAAGCAGCTCTCTTTTCTCACTCAGGAAGTTTGAAATTGCAAAATTACCTGAAGACACTGTCGGAAATAACTCGATATTAACTTTAGATTCCGGATGAAAAACTCCATTGATAATTTGTGCAGCCAATAAATGCACATTGGATTGAACGGAATACGTGTATGACAAAATCGTTAATGTGTCACTGCAGAAGCCAACAGAAGGGTCCACAAACTCCAATGTCAGGTAACCAAATGTAGTATCTCCCGGACTGTTTACCATGTATACTCCCATGTACTTTAATCCTGAATTAGGCGACCAGAGGGAATTCCAGTTGCAACCCAAAGTTGCCTGATAGATGAGGCTTAAAGAAGATAAATAATTGAATGGCGTAGAAGTCAGCTGCGGGTAAGAAATCTGTACACCGGAATGAAGGGCATATCCTGCACATTCAGTATGATCAATTCCTGAGTATCTGCGAATACTCAAATCATCGTTTAAATCGACATTCAAATCTAATGCGACTGTATCATGTGTGTAATATACCTGCTTCATGATCGGCACAGTGATCGTTTGAGCTGAACCGGTTCGACCTCCTGATATTAACTCAAATAATATAAAAAGCAGAGATACTGTCTTTTTCATAGTTAATTTCATTTTACCAATTTGACAACCTGTGTATTTGTTTCGTTTTTTATGGAAAGAAAATAAATACCATGCGGTAAAGATTCGGTTTGCAATTCAATAGATTCATTTATTATATGACTTTGAATATCCAGTATTTCTCCGAAAGAATTGATCAAATCTATTTTAACACCTTTCGATTTTTTACTTTTTAAATAGAGTCTCGATTCAAATGGATTTGGAAATACAAATACAGAATTTTCATCTGTTGATTGAAAGGGAAGGACTGAATCAGGCAATCCCAGGGTATCACAAATTGTTCCGCCGGCTGCAGGCAGAGTAAAATTGATCTGATAAGGAAATGAATTGTCGTTATATGTAGGCAACACAATCGCGTGCTGATTCAAATCACAAGCAGCTCCGGCCTGATCGGGAAAATTGATCACGTGCAAATAACGTGTTGTATTTCCGGTACTGATATATATTTTGTTGTCAGGGGCCAGACGAGCGGTGTGAAACAAAGCAGCATAAGGAGGACCAGATGGATCATACGTTGAATCCCAGGATGCAATTAAGGATAGGCTCAGATTTGTCTGATTCATATCTATCTGAAAAACGGAATCAATGTTTGTGATGTACAAATAATTTCCCAATGATGAAAAGGCTCCGCTTAAAAATCCCTGCCAATGGGGAATTAAAACATTTCTGTGATTACTTAAATCGCCGGAACATCTGTCAAAGTCAAAAACATCTACACCGTGATCCGCTCCAATCGTAGCAAGCATTTTTCCGTCTGAAGAAAATACAGTGGTTGGATTAAAGCCATTTCTTACCGATCCAATCGCCAGAATTCGTGGAGAAGAGATACCATTTGGAGTGAATAGAAATTCCACAAAATCATTTTTGCTGTTACGATGACATACAATCCACCAATCACGACCATTCCCATGTCTACATACTGCAAATCCGCCCTGATTGATAGAATCACTCAACAAAATATTATTCTTACTCACAACAGCACCTAATCCTCCATCCAATGACATATCAATTATTGAATAATACAGAAAGCGGGAGAATAAAACTCCATGTGTATCAAATGTATCCAGTGTACAATGAAATAAATAATATTCATCCGGATGGCCGGGTGAAGGCACTGCAACGGAGGCTTGCGACAATTCCAAACCGAGATTCATTGATGACTGACTGGATGTATAAAAGGATGGGCTGAGCTGATCACCATTCATCATCACTGCATCATTGCGGTTGCTTACATACACTCCATTGCTGTAGAAAAGTAAATTCCCCAGACTATCAGACATACATGTAGTGGTTAATCCGAAATTCATGGGTTGGTAAGAATATGAAAATGCAAATCCTGAGTTGAAATTTATAGTTGTTCTACCTGTTTGCACACTAAATAAGCTGTCATAACCAAGGATCCAATTGGCATTTTGCAACTGACAAAATGTATTGGAAGCAATTTCCGACATCAACCAGGCCAAAATGATAATTTTTCTCATATAAACTAAAAGAGGTACATACAGATTGTTTGTATGTACCTCTTAAAGATAGAACTTATTATTTAATGACTGAGAACTTACCGACGCCTACGAGTGTATTTTTACTGATCACTTTGTAATTGTACACTCCGTTCCTCAACTGAAGCGAAGAGAACTCAAATTGATTTGCTTTCCAATCAAGATGATAGGTGGCGACAATCTTACCAAGAGAATTGTAAATTTCAAGTCGACCGTCTGCTTCATTTTCCAGACTATATACCAAAGTAGCAGAACCTGAAGTGGGGTTCGGATAGATGCTTGTGGATGCAAGCAACTCCTCTCCTCCTATTTCACGCAAACTAATTCCGTTAGCAAGACAAGTATTCAGGTCATCGTATTCCGCTTCTTCATCTATCGAAGAATACAATGCTCTGGCTTTCCACACTGCGTTTCCTCCTGCAAGCGGACACTGGTTGGCAATGCGATACAGAATATCAATTTGATCTCTTGAAAATTCATCCTCATCTCTGGCAATTGTTGAAAGATAAATTTCATTCACCTGTCTTTCATTTTCTTCAATAATCTCAGATGTGGCCAGACTATTGTTGAGTTGCCGCACATTATCAGAGGAAAGAATTCTGGTGTTCGCTGCAAGATCCAAAGCTGTATTGTTATATGAAACGAGATTGGAAATAGTGTTCATATAACCGGCAATGATCGCTCTTTCGGATGCAAGTTGAGCATCAGTAAGAGTACCACTGAGTATAAGATCTAAATGTTGACGTAAATCATCGTGATTCAGATCTATCATTTGTACATTTTGAATAACATTGTTCGCAACCTGAGGATCCATGTTGTACATCGAATTGCTACCATCACCGATTTCTTTCAGAATAGACAACATTCCTCCTTCGTTTGCAACATAAAAACTATCCAACACAGGGAAACTATCTCTGTATTCAGGATTTTGTTGCAACTTTTCGAACAAGGCACGTGCGAGTGAGAAGAAACTTTCGTCTGTATACGTTCCATTTGAAATTCTTTCCTGCGCAATTCGAATATCATAGTCGCGCGTACACGATGGGCAATCTACACGTGCAAACTGATTACAATAACCTCCTGAATTTGCGCATTCAAAATTGGCGTTGCCCTGGTTAAAGAACCAATAGGAAGGATACCAGGACATAGGCTCAACTGTCGGACCAGGTGAACTTCCCGGATCGTAATTGAATTTATAGACTGCCGCGTTATTCAGATCTTCATAGATAGCATTTACACCGGAACCAACAGCCGGAACAAACCACTGGTTCCCTTTCCAATATTGCGATCCAATAATTGTGTATGGTGACAAATGCAAGCCCCACGTATGTTCATTGATGTTGTTTCCTTTTACATCAGTACTGTAGGCATACCCATTAAAATAAATTCCATTGATGGTTCCGTCGACAGTATTACAGGATACTGTATGTCCGTCTCCCATATCTACTTTGATGGCGCTTTGGTACTTGTCATTATTGTAAGCAGTATACGAACCGATTACTGTATTACAACTTACTTCATCCTTAATACAACCATGTGTAATGATTCCATTCCGGTTAATTACATTGTTGGTCATGGTGAGAGTGTTGCTGGTCACCTGGTATCTGGTAGCAGAATACATATTGATTCCGTTTGCAGCATTGGTTGCACCCGGATTATAATAGATGGAGTTGCCGTGAATTTTTGAATCCGGATTGTCGCCGTTTGATTCCATCACACGGATAGCATCAACACCTTTCATCAATTGAGTAAGAGCATAACCGAAATGAATCGCATTTGACTGGACAAGCAAATGACGGGCATGGTCATTATATCTTAGGATCATTCCAAACAGATTGCAATAGATATAATTATCTATCACATCAATTACCATATTACTTCCATTGTCAATTCCATAACCATAATTCATACGTGTCATTTTGTTTGCACGTGAATCAACGTTCATGCGTTTGGCATAGATACCACGATTACAGTTGTCAAACGAAGCAGCGCCTGTACTTCCATATCCTGTCTGACGCAAACTGAAATATCCATGACCACCCTGGCAGTTGATACCGGTTCCGTTATATGTAACCAACGGATTGTACTGAGTGTCCGCGTAAATATTCCGGAAATCCGTTCTTGCGACACGAACATTACAACGGCTGGTAACAACTCCATTGCTCATTCTGCTGAAATGATTGCTATTAGTCCCAAGTCCTGTTAAATCTATCATGGCATCATATGCCTGAATACCAGCGAAGGAATTCGTGGTAGGTGCGGGTGTCTGCCCTGTAAATGGTGCATGGAGTGAAGAAGAATTTGTGAACGTACAATCATCTATTAGCTCTCCAACGACATTGTATCCAAGTGAACTTTGCGGAATATACAAGGAAACAAAATTTCTGTCGAAGGTTGAACTATAAAAACCAATGCTCGATCCGTCATTAGCATAGACAGCATATTGTGCATCCATAATGCGCGACCTTCTCACTGTACAATTGGAACCTGACTCAACATAAATTCCCTGCCACATATTACTACATGCTTCAATGGTACTGTTATCAACCATCAGTGTAGACTGATTCATGACGGTAATTTTCGCGCCAGGCTCCATGGTTACAGTACAATTGCTGAAAACGAAAGTCTGATCAACAAAAAATTCTCCTGTAATGTCCACAGTAGTGGATTGCAACAATCCGCCGAGTGAACTCGAATACGTTCCGTCTGAAATCATCACATTCTGCTGACAACAAGGAGGCAATACATTAACAGCCTGAATCAGTTCAGACATTGCGCCATTGTCAATGACAGTATGTTTAATATAATAAGTACCAGGAGGTAGACCAGATTGAATGCTGGGAACATTGTCAATGTAATCATCAAAGTAACACCATGTTTTTATAGGAGCGCCGTTAAAAGGTGTAGCGCGGTAATCATCGAAATCCCAGATGTGAGTCGCAGTCGGAGAAGTGTTCGTCGCTGTTACAGTAACACATCCATGACCATCACATGGAGTTTGTTGAACGGTGAAACCTGCATCAGGTGCTGTACATCCCGGACAACCGGAAAAGAAAATATGATATCCTTGTGTCCACGGCGAAAATGTAGGAGTAGTCGCTCCTGTCTGGTACAAATCCACATGATACGACGTATTGGAATAAGGCGCAATGGCCCAACACAAATGAGAAGTCTCACATGGCGGAATCGGATTTACATAAGTGAAATTGATTGTAGCAAATGAATAAGGCCCGATCACACTCACCGGATTATCGTATACTATATTAATTGTAGTCACGTAATAATCTACCCCGGCAATTGTGGTATAAATGGAAGGGTTGGTCACGATTGAAGAATTTGCGAAATCAATATTCTGACCTACAAAGGATTCAAAAGTATTGAGTGCTGTCAGTGAAGTTGGCGGTGCAATGAAGCTTGGGTACACAATTTGCAAATTCATCCTCTTGATAGCAGGAATAGGTGTATGCACACCAATCACAACCGGTACAGGATTCCCAAGAACACAATCGCTGTTTCCATAAACGATCATCGGGCATCCGTACATAATCGTCACACAGTTACTTGCAGTATATTGCTGACCTCCACCTGTAAGCGTAACATTGTTGGTATGATCCGGGTCCGGACACAATCCGTTTGTAGTGAAATATCCGGAATACACGAAGTCTGTACAACCTGTCGGCAAATTGTTAATGGTAGATGCCACAGGATAGCCCGGGAAATTCGGGAAATTGGGTGGAGTAGTAATGATCACAAAATTTGGTGGCAATTGATCAGACAATGTAATGTTTGCCGGACCTCCTGTATTGTTGCACACTGTAATCGTGTATTGTATCGGATGTCCGGCATAGGTTTGTGTTACATTTGATGTTTTCGTGATCGTGAAACCGCAAGTAGTGACATTCACTGTAACAACATCAGAAGAAGCTCCGCATCCATTGGATGCTGTAATAGTATATGTAGTTGTCGCGCCTGGATTGGCAACCGGGTTCGGACAATTAATACAGGACAATCCGTTTGTCGGACTCCATGTTATACTTCCATTACTTACTGTTGCATTAATAGGTACTGATCCGCCGGGACAAATATTGAGATCAGGTCCGGCATTGACTACAGGTGCAGCAGTTGCCTGAGTTACTGTAATTGTATTTGTATTGGTACAACCGGTGTTTGGATCAGTGATCACAAGTGTAATTGTGCCCGGAAAACTTGTCCACACCACATTAATCGTTTGCAAATTTCCTGTAGTCGGAGTACCGTTGGTTACCGTCCATGCATACTGATATCCGGCCGGACCGAAATAAGAAACGGGAAGTGAGTTGGTGTTGCAAACCGGGTTCGGACCGGTAATCGTTGGAACCGGAGGGAACACGATACTCACAGTATGCGTTACGACAGGATGCCCATCAATTGACAGTGTGACTATATAATTTCCAGTTGCAGCAAAGGTGTGATGAGGATATTCAAAATTGCCGGTTGTTGTACCGTTGTTAGTTCCATTCGGAATAGTACCATTTGGTCCGGTAATGGAATATCCATCGCCAAAATTCCAGGTAAAGTTTGTGCCACAACCTAGATTGGTAAAGATGGCTTCCGAACAATTGCGAACACAGAATGAAAAATCATCTGTCATTGGAGCAAATGAGCCAATAATATCATTCGGTAAACATGATTTTGAAATAACCGTACCAGCCAAAGGTTGAACAGCATTTCCATTGTATCCACAGTCATTTGAAGAGTTCGTAACATTTACAACATTCGGAAAATTAACACAACCAACCGGACCAGAAACGTTGAATCGATTGATGGAGAAATAAACCCTGTTGTCAGGACCAAGTTGTACTTCACCACCAAATGCATTTGAGACTGTAGTGACCAACTTGGAAGGTATATTTGTGTTGCAAGGACTTAAGTTGGCCAAATCGTATTGTGTTAACGAATTTGAATTGGATAAATACAGGACTCTTGAATTTGGACTGAAACAGGCGCTGTAACCTCCAGCATTAATTGTTGTCAGGTAGTTTAGAATTCCTGTGGCACAATCAAAATTGTACAAATGTGTTTGTTGGGATGGTAAATCTGAGTAAGCAATCAGATTTTTATTTGGAGAAACAGCAATTCCTCCAATCCATGTATTACCTCCAGGATAAACCTGTGGCGTAGAAAATGCTCCTGCATTACTGGTAACGGGTATATTTGCCAATCCTGCTGATGTTAGTGAGTAAGACATGAATACATTGTCCGGAGTAGCATTGGGACCAGGATTAGGTAGCCCGACATGATTATTATTCACAGGTTTAACAACGAGCCAAAAATCTGTTCCATTACATTGTGGAACAGCCAATAATGGCTCTGTTGTCGAATAATTTTGTGTTGGGTGTACTCCAGCATTTGGATTCAGAACATTTCCCAATCCTCCATTCGCACTCATATCTATTTCATAATATGTAATACCATTCTGAATCGCTGCTGAATTATCAACTCCGGGAGTCGTAAATACATAATAATGATTTGGATTTCCGGGGCGAGGTGCAATCAACGCACCTTGAGCACTAGATCCTAATCCGGCATTATTGATTCCGCCATTTAATGTAGCATTGCCATTCTGCATAATTGCATGTGTCGAATTGTATACTGTCCGACCATCAGTATAAAATAATAATTGCCCTGCAGAGCTGCTTACAGAGGCTGCTGATTCCAAAGAGGTAATTGAACTTGGCAAAGATGGAACCGCTGTCCCTGTAGCAAAAGAGATTCCCCAATGATGACCGAAATACCAATTTGCTCTTTCGCCCGCATATGGAGTACAGGTAGTTACAAAAATTTGCAAAGTGGAAGAATAACTCGTTCCGTTTCCATCCGTGATGGTGAGTGAAACATTATACATTCCGGCTGCTGCCCATGTAATTCCGGTTGGATTACTTGTACCTGTTGCAGTTCCGGGAACGCCTGCGGGAAATGTCCATGAATATGAAGAGGCGCCATTTACAGCTTGAAATCCGACGGCTTGTCCTACACATACTTGTGTAGTACCTCCAGGAAGTGTTGTGATAAATGTCGGATCAATAAAATTAGCAAGGCATCCGGTAGCACTGGTGAGGCCAGTTGAAATTAGATTCCCAACTGACACCAATACAGATCTGTATAGTTGAATGGTGGCATGCATACGATTTGCCTGTTCATCGGTAAATGTATTTCTGCAAGTATTCGCATTATCATAAGCATAATCCATATGGTTCTCTATCATATCCGGAAGATTTGGATTTTCTGCACAGGAATTTGCACCTGCTAAAGCGGAACAATCGGCCTGATTTGCTGCTGCTACAGGTGGTGTATCACAACATTCATCTCCACTGCTGTTGCAGGGTGTTCCATTTATTACCTCACTACAACCAAATTGAAAAGTGTGGAACAAACCAAGGTAATGTCCTATTTCGTGAATCAACACTCTTCCCTGATTATAATTCGGACTTGGATTGGGTGGGTTAACTCCAAAACTACTCGCGCGCATTACTACTCCATCCAAAAACTGGTTGGGCAAACCATTCATCAAAGGAAACGGTGAATATCCAACTACACTATTTACATAAGGCACCGATGTCTGACTGATTTGTTCCACCACCCAAATATTAAGATACCTCGTAGGATTAAAATAAATGATGTTGGTGAGAGCTTGTTGACTACCTGCTCCTGTTGCATTCATATTATGCGTTGTTGCCATCGTGTTGGCTGCAGCCGAAGTGGTACGTGTAATCCCGTTGGTAGTGGAATTATAATTCGTCCACGGTACACCAGTAGCTGTTGTTTGCGCAAGACAAAAAGTAATCTGCGCGTCATCAGCATACGGAAAAGGAGATCCTAACTGATTGGCAAAACCCTGATTCAACAGCGCGATTTGATTAATCACTGCTGCATCTGTAATGGCATTGGAAACATTCGTACCTATCAAATGGACAACAACCGGAATTACATAATTATTTGCCTGTTGTACGATGTGGTATTGCTGATTATTGCTTTCCACTTTTCTTCGGATACAAGCACGCACCGAATCAAATGTTGCTGATCCGGCACTATCGCGCAATAACAAAGTAATTAACTGGTCGAAACCACACGGAATAGAATCCGATGCAGGGTTTGCCCGAAGCGGTGTCCAGCACAATCCACTGATACATAAAAGCAGGATGAGTAGTAGTTGTTTGCGTTTCATAGTTTGTTGATTTGGGTCGTTGATGTTGAAGAATGATGGTATTCGATGAAATAAAGCGCTAAAAATTCTTGTTCCTGGAAATTCAGACACAATACCATCCCAGGCATAAAATGATATGCTTTAAATTTTTACTGAAATAAAATACTGTCGAACCCGGATGCTGAAAATCCGTGGTCAAAATCAACATGCTATCAGAAACCTGTGATTATTTAATTCCCCCTGCCAAAAAATTTGAATTCGTTATTTCCGGCTAAACACAAATTCGATATCAAATCGATACCTGAAAACTAAATTTTGTCTAACCCGGATTTCTAACCCCGAGGGGGGAGCTATTTAAAGATTCTTAATCATTATAATTAAAGTACAAGTCAAGGTATCTGTCCGCCCAACGCTGAAGATCTGATTTATTTAAAAAATTCATTTTGGAATAAAGGTTTTTCCTGTGAGATTTAAAAGTTTCTATTCCGATAAATAATACAAAACAAATAATTGCAGGCTTGTACCCTCTTGATAAGAAACACAATATTTGTTTTTCCCTTTGCGTTAGCGAATCATATAAAAATTTATTTTCATTAAAATCTATACTGGAGATGGCACCACCCTGTCCGGTGGAAACAAATCGAGAGCTGACAAAGCTGTCGGATAGAAACAATGTGTTTCCCTGAAAATGCAACTGAATACTATAACTGCTAAAAACTCCTTCAGAAATAATTTTATTCATATCCTGAGTTAAACTGGAAATTATTTTCAAAATCGAAGATTGGTTGACAAGCGCAGTACTTAAAATAGACTTATTCAATTCAATGACTTTTTCAAATTGAACCGCATCTTTACTGAGAAACACAGAAATTCCGTCAATGTATGCCAGATCTTCAATCATAAAAATTTTAAAATAATTGCTTTAAACTACTATTTTATTCAATACCTTCAACTCAATGTTAAAATTTCTCATCAATCTTTGATTACACGAATTCATATCTTTTATTTAATCCTGCTGGCTGCAAACCTCACTTCATGCTTTCAACCTATGCATCCGTTCCTCAGGTACCCCGAACCTCCGGCACCGGATTATTCTGATTCTGAAAATTGGGCCGCATTACCGGATAAAAAAGACAGTGCAGATGCATTGCCTCCAGACAACCGAATGAAAGATGGGCAACAAAATGCATCTGTGGATGTATTTTATATTCATCCAACTTTAAATTTCAGTGGCAAAAGCTGGAACGGTGACGTCAACAATAAAAAACTAAATAAGAAAGTTGACATCTATCCAATTCGATTTCAGGCCAGCGCTTTCAACGGATCATGCAAAGTGTATGCTCCACGCTATCGCCAGGCTACTTTGTATTCATTTACAAAACATGCCGGAGAAAATGGAAAACAGGCTCTCGATCTTGCGTACCGGGATGTAAAAGACGCATTTTTGTATTACCTCAGAGTATACAATCAAGGACGTCCATTCATTCTCGCTTCTCACAGTCAGGGTAGCAGACATGCCTATCACTTGCTTTATGAGCTCATTCAAAATAATGATACTCTGCTCAAACAATTGGTTGCCGCATATGTCATTGGTTTTCGAACCGATACTATTTATAAAAACATTCCCCCTTGTGATTCAGCTTCCCAAACCGGATGCCTCATCTCCTGGAATACGTATAAATGGGGAACGGTGAACTCAAATGAATTTCTTGGATCAAATTATTATTGCACCAATCCCCTCAGCTGGAAACGTGATTCGACTTTGGTTCCGGCAAACATCAATTCAGGTGGATTGCCACGTCGCTATAACCGCCTTGATCGGGGAATTACAGATGCAAAAGTTCAGGGCGGACTACTTTGGATTCACAGACCTAAAAAAAGAGGATATATGCATCTTGGAAAAAACTACCATGTAAGTGACTACAATTTGTTTTATTCCAATATTCGGGAAAACGTTGATTTGCGTATCCGTTCTTTTTTTCAAAAAAAGGATACCATTACAAATTGAACCTTAAATCAACGGGCGAGGACAATTTTTTTCACCAACGAATTTTCTCCACGGATAATTTTTACAAAATAAATTCCATTGGATTGTTTGGATAAATCCAAAGTCACATTTTTTGACGTTGAACGAAATGTTGAAATAACTATTCTCCCCGTTTTATCCATCACACTAATTTGTGCATTATCACATGCAGTCAACACAAATTGTCCTTGTCCGGGATTCGGCAGAATTTGAATTGAAGAAACATTCCGGTTTTCAACAGATAGAATTGGCGTACAGGAAAGATTCGCTTCCCATCCACTTCCTACCACACCCTGATCAGAATGAAAAACAAATGTAAGCGCTCCTCCCGGATCAGTAGATGTAATTGTTCCAGGCGAATTCGTTCCGCAATAGGTTCCGATCAAAGTTGACAAAGTTGATGGGCCATCGTAAATCTGAAGATAATCGTATGCACAGGAAGGTTCATCTTCAAGATCAAATATCGTGAAATCAGCAACCATTGCATTTCCGGAAATAGACGGACTAATCGTTTTAGTAAAATCCGAATTCGCATTGTAACTGCTTAAAAAACCCGGGTCATAAAAAATTGCATCACATGTAGCAGAATTGTTATTGTCCATAATAACCTGAACACCCGCGACAATTACATGCGTGAGATAAGTAGAATCACTTCCGTCTGTCAACAGAAATTGTACATTCAACACTGTTCCGATTGGAGTGGATGAAGATAAAGTAATATTAAAAGTACTTGGAATAATCTGTGAAACACTGATCGCTCCCAATCCCTGCGTAAGTGTATTGACAGTGATGTATCCTGAATTCGGGCCAACAGCTGTACATGAAATCGTAGCCGCAGCGGAATTGATCTGACCAAGGTTCAATGAATTTACATTCAGATCCGCTGATTCGCTTGGCTCCAGATAGCCATTCGAATTATTATCTCCACTTAAACTGATATAATTGATTTCAAGAGAAGGAGAAGCGACACCATTTCCTAACTTATAATCAAGAATGGAATTTACAGATCCGATATCCCACACACGCAATCCGCTCGGATCACCATTGTACCATTCAGAAGACGGATTTGTCGAGGCACTGAATTCCAGATAGTTCGCCGAATGATAGCATGCCTGATTTTCATCGAAATAATTATTGTCGGCGTGTACCAGAAATACTTCGTGATGCGTAGTCTGATTGTCACCTGTACGATCGATGTGCCAGATGGTCAATCCTTCATCGCTGATTGCAGCACTTCTACCATTGCGCATTCTGTTTTCCAAAAGAAAAAATTCATTGGTATCATTTACATTGTTGTATCGATAACACGTCATACTGTTCGCGGTATCCGAATTAAGTCCGTTGAAATTTGTAACATCCACTACCCTTCCCCAACCGGCATTGCTTCTGAACAAAGGATTCGGTGGTGTCGGATTAAAATAATCTCCATAATTGCACATCAGGTCAAACGAACCAATGCCATCCGGACCATTGAGATTATCATACTTATATGTATCCGGCCATTTGCCGATCATGTGTCCGTTTTCATGTGCAACCACAGCAATGGCAAGAGGAGAATTGGCAGGCGAACAATTGTAAGCCCCGGAAAAAACTCCATTGGCAGTGAATCCTGAATAATATCCCTGATGGTGCCACATTCCTTGTGCCCATACAGGGGGATTTCCTGTGTACATGAGGTTGATCGCCATAATGGTATTATCCGGATTGAGTGATAAAGTAGAAAAATCAAAACCTGTTGTCGCGATCCAGTCGAGAGCAAGTCCTAAAATTGTTTGCGCGCCAACTGTATAAGGCAACGCATCATAATAAGCAAATGTTTCCGGCGCACGATAATATCCGTACACCACATTGTCGTAATCTACCAAACCACCGGAAATGTCAGAGTAGAAAGTCCGTAGCGAACCGTTGTTTCCATATCCGTTATACGTCAGATTGTTGCAGAAATCATTGAACTCACTGATTGGAACCACTCCCGGTTGATCGGAAAAATCAACCACAATGCACAAACCGTGAATACTTCCCGATACAGGATGAATCGGAGTTCCGTTATTTACATCTCCCGCACCCGGACCTATTCGTGAATTCTCCCGTGCATGACTCCCGTTCATCAACGACTGATTTTTTTTAATGATCGCATTTCTTGCCTGCTGAGTAATATCAAGGTGTTGTTGCAAACCGGGAGGTGATTGGAACGTTGAAGGATCTCCGCTCCTTCCTTTATATATAATTCCAGTACTAATCAATTCGCTTTTGTCTTCAGACAACCTCGCATAACAAATCCATTTGGATTCAGCATCTCTGATCAACGTATAATTGTCTAATCCTTCCGCTCGCATGTAATATTCTGTTCCGTATAATTTCAAGTCAACAACTGAACCATCCGGCTGAGTGAATTGTTTGATATTGCCGTTAAATGGTGAAGCGTAAATCAACGAAAAACCGGAAAATACCAGCAGGAGAAATATTCTTTTCATAAGATAATAATTGATCGCATTGAACTAATTCATGAGCAAAATACACATTTTCCTCCACAGAAAGATGAAGCATTTACAAGATGAATCTACTCTGACAATAGAACAGGATTTCATTTTGATTTATAAAAAAATACAGCCCTCTAATGAATGCAATTGAATTTCACCTGAAAAATCTAAAATCTCAATCAGGATCGTTTATGTTTTTGATGATTTAATTTCAAATGATTTCTATTTAACAAAAAAACAAGTTCTGAAAAACGAAAACCACTTCGCTGAACCACGAACTTTCAGCAGCGATAGAGATGATTTATCAATCATTTATTTCAAAATCGTAATGAATTGATGATTCCTGTAATGAATAAAAGGGAATGTTCGCCGGAATCTTACAGTATTGGAACCATTAACATGACACTCTGTTAAATGTTTCAAAACCATATTCAATGAAAAAACTTCACCTCACGAGTTTTGCATTGGCTGTTTTGTATTTTTTATCAATACCTATTCTAGCCGGTGCAACAAAGCCCACTTACGGGCAAAATTTCAATTCAACAAACAATCAAGTGCATCTTCATTCCGGCACAACCAGCAGGTTGCCTGTCGGTGATCCTGCCGTATTTGGACAGGACCAATGGAATGTGTATGCATGGAATGCCACCAACGGCGACAGCTGGACACTCAATTATGCCGGCTACTACACCAGCTCTTCATTATCGTTCGATTCACAAGCAGACTGGGACGGTAATGGTAGTCCTTCAGATGCCGGGAATTACCTGGGTGATCCAGTGACCTGGGACGATCATTCTTTTGCAGCAAAAAGACGCGGCTTTCCGGCAGGAATGTATACCATCAATATTCCGAGTCATGACGACTGGGCTTATTTAATTATTGATGGTGTTGAAGTTTGGAATCATGAAGATTGTTGTGATTACCATGCTGATGTCTGGCAAGGCCTTCTCACAGATACATCCACCATCGAATTTCGTGTAATGGAATTTGGCGGTGGTTCTTATGGATCCGTTGAATTAATCAGAAACAATCTGAACTCCGAAGCGACAACAAGCGGAATCCTCTGTCATGGTGGTACAGCTACACTTAATATTTCAGGTACAGGCGGAGCTCCGCCATATACCGGTACCGGTAGTTTTGTAGTTTCAGCAGGTACTTATTCATATACGATTTTTGATAATATCGGTGACAGTTCAGTTGTTGACATCACAATAAATGATCCCGCGCTTCCTGATTCAAATGTATCCGTTACAGGTTTAACAACATTGTGCCAGGGTGACTCAGTAATTTTGAGTGCTGCCGGTTCCGGAACAGGAATTTCTTTCGGTGGCGATCCTCAACGTGTATACATTCCATTCAATTCACCTGAAACAAACTATACATTTGAATTAAGTTTTAAAACCAGCGCATCCTACACCGGACTGTCATCTGTTCGTGATGGAGATTTAGGTGGTTCACATGACAGAAACCTGTGGCTTGACAACGGTGAAATTTACCATCGATTGTGGTCTGAAGAAGTAATCAATTCCACCGGACAAAACTATGCCGACAATCAATGGCACCATGTAGCGGTAGTTGTTGAAGCAGGCGTGGGACAACGTATTTATGTAGATGGAATTCTGGTTGCTACCGGCAATATGGATCATTCAGATTTCGATTGGGACAATACACTGAACATTGGTTTCAGTAATGACTGGTCTGAAAGTGAAATCGACAATGTGCGTATCTGGAATGTTGTGCGTACACAATCTGAAATTCAATCAGACATGAACGACAACATTTCTTCGAATGCTGCTGGTTTGATCGGCAACTGGATGTTTGATGAAGGTAACGGAACAATAACTGAAAATTCAGTTGATCACAGCGTTGGTTATCTCTACGATGGTCCATCGTGGTCAATGAACAATACATATTCATATCTGTGGAGCTCAGGAGAAACCACACAATCTGTTAGTGTGAACAATACAGGCAATTACAGAGTAACTGTAACGAACATGAATGGATGTGCTGCAACTTCAGAATACACAAGTATCACTGTAAATCCTGCACCACAGGTTCCGTCTATTTCTACTTCTTCGCTTACTACTTTTTGTGAAGGAGGAAGCGCGGTATTCACAAGCAGTGAACCAAACGACAACCAGTGGTACAAAGATGGAGTTGCAATCACAGGAGAAACCGGAGTGACTTACTCTGCAACTACTTCAGGTGATTACTCCGTTGTAGTGACCAATGGAAGCGGATGTTCCAAAACTTCTTCTGTTGAAACAGTTATTGTGAACAGCAATCCGGTTGTCGCTGCAGGTCCTGATATTACTTTAGGAATTTGCAATCCTGAATACGTTTTGACAAATGGTACACCTGCGGGAGGAATTTATAATGGTATGGGTGTGAACAATGCGATCTTTGATCCTGCTATTGGAGTTGGAACTTATACTGTTTCATATTACTATGAAGATGGAAACGGATGTGCAAGTACATCTACTGCTGACATCACAGTAGAACCGGCTCCGGTTGTTACTTTGGCCGGACTTACTCCTATGTGTACTACCGATCAGCCGATACAATTGACTGGAGGAAGTCCTGCCGGTGGAATGTACAGTGGTCAGGGAGTAAATGGGATTTTGTTTGATCCTTCAATCGGTATGGGTATTTACGCTATTACTTATTCATATACTGACGCGAACGGTTGTTCTTCAAGCGCAAGCAAAAACATGGTTGTGGATGTATGCACAGGTATTCAGTCGGCCGTGAACAATTCAGGTGTTTCTGTTTATCCGAATCCGGCAAAGGATCTCATACGAGTCTCTTACTTCTCCGACAATACAAGTCTGAAATTAATTCAACTGTTCTCAGTGGAAGGTCAACTGGTGTTTCAAAAAGAACTGAATGAAAAAGTGGACAGTGCTCCGCTGGATGTCATCATTCCGGAACAGGCAGCCGGATGTTACACACTCAGATTGCACGGAGATCTTGGAACAGTAAATAAAAAATTACTGATTCAATAATAAATTCCCCTGAATGCATGCACGTGTGCGATTGTAATAAATTAACACTCGTGAAATTACATCTGTCTTTGCACATTATTATATGTTTGTGAAAAGCAGATCTGATAAATAACGATCTATTGGCTAAAATCCGCTTCCGAAAGGAGGCGGATTTTTTATGCTTTTTGTTTTAACACAGTCAATCCACCAATCAATAATAAAATTCCCAAACTAATTAATCCCCATTCACTCAGTGTTGGAATGGCTGCCTGCACACCATCCTGTAAATCGATGCGTGAAATGAGGGAAGGATCGGACGGCAGCCAATCGGCACCATTGGTTAATGAAACTTCCATATGCAAATCAAAAAAACTGTGCGTTTTATAGTAAAGTCCTAATGGAGTAATGCTTAGCTCCCCTTTTGACTGAAGCACCGGACTCTCGCGAAAAATGACATCCGAAGGCAACGAGCCTCCGGCAATATCCAGTTGCAAAATTTCAGTATCAAAATTTCTTGTCGTTCCGTAGTTAGAAAGGTATGTAACTTTCATTGTGCATGTAGCCGGGCAACTGATGTGTACAGGCGGGCCGGAGTTGGAATAATCAGCTTCAAAATCACATGTAAATGTGATGAAGGATGAGCCAGTAGCCGGTAATGGAGCACCGGGAGAGAAATTTTTCAGTGTAGCATTGCTCAGATGAATATTTCCGAGATCAAATATTGCAATGCCGATATAGATTTTCGGAGGAGCTGTAGTTGGTGTTGGAGGAACTGTATCATTCGGCACAACAACTTCCCAATGTACAGCATTGGCGGAAAATTTTACAAGGTATGCATCCTGTGCACCACCGTAGGCATTCTGATGCCCGCCGGAAGTAATACCGGATGAAGCAAGTGCAGAGCCGGCAAGATATACTGCGCCTGTCGGAGCAGCCGCAACCAGACCATTCTCTTCATGCAAGGCACCATAATAAGTAGAAGTAATTCTATTACCATTGGGGGTGATGGAAGCTAAAAATGCATTTTCTGATCCTGAAATATTTGTTTGAAACCCATTGGGTGTCGCGATGATATTCGCACCATTTGGAGTGT
Organism: uncultured Bacteroidota bacterium; assembly: GCA_937871435.1. Taxonomy (GTDB): domain Bacteria; phylum Bacteroidota; class Bacteroidia; order AKYH767-A; family 2013-40CM-41-45; genus JADKJP01. The sequence goes on from CALMQM010000121.1 coordinate 75,641, forward strand.
AAGCATCTCCGGAAAGAAACACATTGTTCCATTGGTCCGTGCTAACACCGAAACCTTCGTCCTCTCCTGATCCACCATAGTACGTTCCCCACAAACGGTTACCGGCGGAATTGAATTTTACAAGAAAAGCATCTGTTGTTCCTCCTCCTCCAAATGTATTTTGAAATCCACCGGATGCAATGTTGGAAGAACTAAGCGTAGTTCCCGCGAGATAAATATTCCCCAGTTGATCTGTTGCAATACTTGTTCCGGCATCCGGGCCTGTATCCCCGTAATATGTTCCCCATACACGTGAACCTGCAGGATTGAACTTCGCAACAAAAGCATTTGGAAAACCGGTGAGTGTTGTCTTGAAGGCACCTGCTGAAGCCATCACTGCCGGACTCATCGTGTTTCCGCCGATGACCACATTTCCGGAAGGATCTACTGCTACTGCATTGATGACATCAAAACTATTTCCACCATAATAAGTTCCCCATAATCTTACACCATTCGGATCAAACTTCACCAGAAATCCGTCATCATCAAATGCTCCCCCGCCAAAAGCAGATTGATATTCTCCCGGAAGAGCAATGCCGGTGGTGCTTGAAGTTTTTCCAGCCATGTATACATTTCCGACTGCATCAACGGCAACGCTTGTTCCCTGTTCATACAATTCTCCTCCGTAATAGGTTGCCCATGCAAGACCTCCTGACGGCGTAAATTTTGCAAGAAACGCATCGCGTGTGGTCGCGCCATTCAATGTGTTTTGATAAGCAGTAGGTGAAGCGATTCCGCTGGTACTATATGTATAGCCTGTGATATAAACATTTCCTGATGCGTCTGTTTTAATTCCGAATGCAAGATCATCGTAGGCGCCACCAAAATATGTTCCCCATTGCCGCACTCCTGCCGCGTTAAACTTTACTATGTATGCATCAGCGGAACCGGCATTCGCTGTTTGATACACTCCGGCTGTCGAGATATTAGTACTGCTCATGGTAGAACCCGTCATGTATACATTTCCGGCAGCATCCGTCGTGATGCTGTTCCCGAATTCCTGTCCGGAACCACCGTAATAAGTTGCCCAATAGCGTGTATTCTGTGCAGAGAGATCAATGACAGACAATACAATTACAAGAAAAAGGAGGAGTGTGTTTCTTTTCATAAAAATAAAATGTTGGAATTTGAGAAGGGCAGGAATTGATTCAAATGAAATACAATGCACATGATGTAGTATGCATTAAAATTCCATTTTGTTTTTCAAAGTTAGAATTAATTCGTATTCCGCAAAATCGAAAAGGAACAATTCTATTCTTCTGCCAAATAGCTCAAAATTCGCGCCGGATAAGGCTTTCAGGCCTTGTCTGTAGTTTTGTTCGGGTTCAGTAACAGAGACATTTCCTTTCTCCGGTATATTAAAAGCACCCATATCAACACCGCAACAAGCAGTGATGGGCCAACAGTTGTTATGATATTGGTATACCCGAATTCAACAACTTTTTTTTCAAAAGAATTAAAAGTATAAAGAGAAAGAAATGGATTTTGATCTATAACAAACAGGATATGGATCCATTGTTTAAACAAAACAAAAGCGGTTAGCAGAAAATATCCGAAGAATACTTTTAGCAGTTTGGGTTTCCACGGAATGGGGCTCGCCAGCATCAGGGCGACAAAGAGAATTGTCGGGAGATAGCCGCGTATTCTTGTGTTTACATCAGTTAATGCCACACGAACTTTGTTCTCTGTTGTTTTGTTCGCCTTATTTCCAACTTGTACATGAACTGTCAAGGGATCGGAGTTGGTGAGGTATCGGGCAAAGCCTGTTTCAAAAAAACTTCCAAGAAAAAATGAAGATGTTTTGCTAAAAAAGGTTGTGTAGGTTTTTTCTATTGCGACGACAGGTAGTGCAAGAATGATATAAATCAGTAGTGCGCTAAATAAAAACTTCCACAAATGTTTATTGGTCCGCATGCTTTGAATGGTTCAGTTGTGATTTTGCCCAGAACAACCATGCTCCCAATGCAAAAAGAATAAATACTATCTGCCATACTTCCACATGGAAAAATTCAAACGAGTCCGGGGCATATCTGCCAATTAAAAAAAGAGAAACAATACGAAGCAAATTCATTGCAAAAAGAAAAAACAATCCTGCACAGAGTCCGGATAATTTTCTTTTCCAGGCTGCAGGAAAAGCAAGTAATGCTGAAGCGAAAAGAGCCATAGCTTCAATCGCATCGCAGCCGCGATTAATTTTGATTGAAAAAAATACCGAACTCACACTGTCTCCTGTCGCGATGGTTTGCTGACCAAAAAGATTCAACAGTTTGGATGACAAAAACGCGTACATGTTTTCTATGGCCGGGTTAAGCGAATCATTAAAAAGCGAAGACGGCCAGAGGATATAAAACAATACGATAAAAATCAAAAAGAAAAAAATGAATTTCAATGCCTTTTTCCTTGCCTGAATCCATGACCTTAATCGCGTCTGTAAAGATTTTTCAGCCCGAACACTGGATTTAGGATTACTCTTATTTGCCGAAGCCATACAGGGTAAACCTAGCTAATTGTTTTCATCCATCAAAATACAGTGATAAAGATGTTCTATTGAAAAGAATTGAATCTGAATCTTGCAAATCATCGGATTCATCTTGCACAAAATTCGATTGGGAAATAAACACAAATTCATTAACTTGCTTATTCAAATTCATCCCCATGAAACGTCGAGAATTCATCAAAGGATCAGCAATTATCGGAGCAACTGTGGCCACTCCCGGTATTATCAAAGGAGCTTCCGGAATGTTTGAATCAGAAAAAGGAAGAAAAATCTACACCGTTCTGAATGCAAACAAAACGATGGTTGGAACTCTTCCCGTTCTGCGTGCTTTTGCCGGCGACAACAACGATTATGTTTCTCCCTATGTGTTCTTTGATGAATTCGGACCGGTGCATGTAAATCCGAAAGACAAACCTTTACGCGTGGACGCTCATCCGCATGCCGGAATTATTCCTACTACCTATTTTCTCAATGGAAGCGGACATCACCGCGACAGTCTGAATTATGATTTTCAAATCGGCAAAGGTGATTTCATGATGTTCACTTCCGGTCGTGGCGCCATCCATATGGAAGAAACCGGAAAAAAATTATTTGACAACGGCGGCCTTTACCATGGTTTTCAAATCTGGCTGAACATGCCGTCCAGATACAAATGGATTGACCCTGCTACAGATGTTCACAGAGAAGATAAAATGGCCGAATACAAAGGCAAAGATTTTTCCGTGAAAATTGTACTGGGAGATTTGTTTGGAGCCAAATCAAAGATCGACACATTGTTTCCGGTTTTCTATTATCATATAAAAATGGATGCGAATTGTAAACTGAGCATTCCAACCAATCCACAACACAATGCATTTGTATATCTCATCAACGGAAAACTGGAAGCGGAAGGAAGAAAAGTGATTACTCCGAATCAGGTGATTTTGTATGAACGCGGAGAAAGCGATATTCATCTCTATAGTGAATCTTCCTCCGAACTACTTTTACTTGGCGGACAACCACACAACGAAGCAGTATATGCTTACGGTCCGTTTGTCATGAACAGTGAAGAAGAAATAATGAAATGTTACCGTGATTATCAAAGTGGAAAAATGGGTGATCCTTCAGCCGTGAACAGGCAATAATTTTCTCCATATTTTTTTCAGCTGCCTACCATTCAAACCGTATCAGAAATTCATTTTTTTCTGAATGATCCCATTCTGTTCCGAATCCATAATGATTGACATAAACCAATGAATAATTTCCACGAATGCGGATATTCCGAATATCTTTACACCCTATGAAAAAATCATTCCTCACAAGCTGTGCAGTAATTTTATTTTGCATTTCGTCTGTATTTTCTCAGGGAACCTGGGTTCGAAAAGCAGATCTTCCCGGTTCTCTTGCATTATACACCAGTTGTTTTGGTATCGGGACAAAAGGATATGTGCTCACAGGAAGAGATGAGACCAGCGGAAGCAGTTCGTTGGGCTGCAAAGTTTTTTGGTCTTACGATTCGGGAAGTAATGCATGGACACAGATGGCTGATTTTGCCGGACCTGCGAGAACCGATGCCGCAAGTTTCAGCATTGGAAACAAGGGATACATCGGTACCGGATGGAACTTGCCGGTAAATGCCTACTTCAACGATTTGTGGGAGTACGATGCCGGTGCAAATTCATGGGTACAGAAAGCGGATTTACCCGGACTCGAAAGACACGATGCTGTCGGATTCAGTATCGGTAACAAAGGATATATTGGAACAGGTATCGACAGTAATTTTATTTCGAAAAATGATTTATGGGAATATGATCCTGTCGCAGATCATTGGACACAAAAAGCGAATCTTGGAAGTGCAGGAAGAAATATGGCCGTTGGTTTTAGTGTTGGCAACAAAGGATATATCGGTTTGGGATTTGATTTGTACCAGAATTTTTATCCGAAAGATTTTTGGGAATTCGATCCTGCTCTGAATTCATGGACACAAAAAGCAGACTTTGATACGTGTCGGACAGAAGCGATAGGTTTAGGTATCGGTAACAAAGGTTATATCGGAACGGGAAGAATTTTTCCTTTCTCTACTCAATCTGACGACTTCCGCGAATTTGATCCGGTTCAAAATACCTGGACAACGGTAAACGATTTGAATCTTCCGCGAATCGGTGGAATAGCTTTCACTCTTGGAAACAAAGGTTATATCGGTTTGGGATGGGATGGAAATTTTGCATTGTATCACGACTTGTGGGAATATACTCCTGCAGGAACTTCAGGAATTCAATCCACAACATTATCCAAAAATCTTTTTCAGGTTTATCCGAATCCAACGAACGGAACTTTTACAGTGAAACTAAACTCTCCAGTCAATGCTTCAGCTACGCTGCGTGTACTTGATGTTCAAGGCAAATGTGTATATGAAAAATCATTGACCATTGGAAATTCACAACAGCCTGAATCCATTCAACTCGATAATCGTTTAGGTGATGGAAATTATTTTTTGCAAATAAATTCAGGCGACAAACAATTTACCCAAACAATAACTTTGAAAAGGGATTGATTTCAAATTTGATTTTAGAAAGCCAGGAGCTGTATTTCTGTTGGGGACCAGATCTATCTTCTATTAAGCAAACAATCACCGACCATTAAAGTAAGAAGTATATCAGCAGATGGAGAGCAACATTGCCTGAATCAATGCGCAAAATCCGGAATAATTTCATCTGAATTTCTTCAGAAACACAAAAAGCCATTCTTAAATTTCTAATGATTCTTTCGCAAGAAATTCTACTCAATATTAAAAAATAAAAAGGAACAAGAAAGTGTACACACCCATGTTCCACTTCCCTGTTCACAGGTTCAGAAATAAAAAAAACTATCGACTCAAGATTATTTTTCTTAAAGTAATTTGCTTTTCATTAAATATTCTGGCCAGATAAATTCCATTGGAAAGTGATTCCAGATTCATGTGTAGAGGTGTTGCTTCGGATATAAATTCAGTATTGAGAACAGCTTTTCCATTCAGGTCACAAATTTGAACAGTTGAAGCATCCGGACATTCAATGGTAATTCTATCGTTCGTCGGATTCGGAAAAATATTTATTTGATCCTCTGATCCCATGGTCTCATTGAGACCCGCTATTACACATGATACAAGTTTAAAACTACAAGGATCGCCATTTAAATAGGCATTGATTGTGTTCAAATCACCACTACACAATTGTCCACCTGTTGATATAAACCTCAGCATCACCAACGGTGTATCATTTCCGATTGCACTGAGACTATTGGAAGTAAATCTTAAGGTAGAATCATTCGTATTGTAAAATGAATAAACCTGTAAATAATGAGTAAGATTTATTATAGAATCATAAGAAAAATTCAGTTGATTAAACCGAAAAGAAAAATCCAGCGCATTTACTATATCATCCGAATGAAAATAAACAGGAAATTCTATTTCATTACCATTAATTACTGACTGAGACAAATCAAATATCACTGTATCGGATTGATCAACCTGAGCTACCCGATCCGAAGAACCACCGTTTTCTTTTTCAGTATTAACAATTTTTGCTTTAGAGGATAACAGGAATGAGTTTGTCAGCAGAATGACAATACAAAGCAGGGTGTGTTTCATGATGTTTTATTCTTTATTCAAAGATGCATTGTATTTTACATGGAGATGTAATCAGAAAATTATGATAATATGAAGAATGGATTATCCGTCTGAAGACAAATCCATTTCTCACAGATGCGCAAAGCCCTAAGGAAATTTCTCATTCCTTAAGGCTTTGTGCAACTGTCTGAAAAATCAGACGAAAACTTATTTATTCAAAACAACTTTGCGCATTGTTACAAAGTCGTTATTAAAGATTTTCATCATGTATATTCCTGATGCAAAATCCTGTGTATTGATTTCACGCTTCTCATCAGCATTTACTGATGTTTCAAAAACAACCTGTTTGCCTTCGAAATCAAAAAGCTGAACCGTTGCGTTCGCGGAAACAAGCACATTGAGGATTCCATTGGAAGGATTCGGATACACCTGAACCAAATTGTTATCCGCAACAAAATTGGCGCCGCGCACTTCCGTACTCACTCTTTCGCCATTCAGGTATGCTACAACTGAAGTTAAGTCTGATTCATTGATCTGACCGGATTTCAATTCAAAGCGAATGGACAGGAGTGATTTGTTCTTTTCATAATTCTGAAGACTATTCGATGTAATTCGAAGTGTACGGTTCTCTGAGTTCATGAATGCAAGTGTTTGGAGGTAATTCGTACGATCTTCCAATGAAGCAAACGAAAGATTTTCCATATTCATTTCTAAAGCGAAGTCAAGCGAATTCACTTCTTCATCAGAAATAAATGACACCGGAACATCCGCAAAGCCGTCTTTGATTACTGCTTTTGAAAGATCAAAAATTACTTTTTCACTTGCTGATTGTCTGTAAATACCACCTGAACCAACTGTCGCGTAATTACCGTTGATATCTCCCACCAGAATTCCTTTGTAGATTTCAGGATTAATAACCGGACAACCACCATTTGTCAAAATTGAAATTGGTAAACAAAATGATGGAACAGGAACTCTTGCTTTCGAATATCCAACCCCGTCATTTGCCGGGAAGCTTGTTGAAATGCGGTAGGAAGGATCTGTGTTTACAGTTGTTTCATCAATGAACTCCCAATCTTTGGATGGCTGCCCATTGGATACACCGCCTGCATTGTAATTCCATGCTTGTTTAAATTCAGGTATCAACAACACTGCTCTTTGATTAATCTGTGAAAGGTCACCGGCACTGATTACACCATCAAGATTTACATCCATGCTGATCATCTGATACACAGAAGGAGTAAATGTCGGATCACCCAACAATACTTTCCGTGTCAGAAACGCGTCAAAGCCATTGATTACTGCCTGCATACTTGTTGTGCCTAAAACATCACGCTGAATGCTCAGATTTGTTCCGTTGTTCACCGTGTATTCAAAATTTCCACCCAGATCCGGCTGAACTGCGGTTGCAGACAGACTTGTGCAAGAACTATTGTTGCCATAGATGTTTGTAATCAGGTATTGACCCGGATTCAATGGATCGTAACGAAGGGCACTGTTGTCAAGCCAAAAATGAAGACCTGCTTTTAACGCGCTGTCCTGGTAAGTGCTGTATTTACCCTGGTCAGCCAGTTGAGAAAGCACTCCTGTAAAATAACTTTCCTGGATAAATGGCAAACTGAATACCGCAGTATCAACTGATCCGAAATTCGATGTCTTTGAAAACTCAACACAGAACACATTTCCTGTACCGCTGAATTGTGCACTTTGCGGCGCTGATGCATTAAAGAAGAGTGAAATACTGATAGAACCATTGGCAGTATCAATACTATTTGCTACATCTACATATGTTGGATTAATCAATGCACTGCTTACTGTGATTACACCAGTTGGCGTAACTTTCGTTTTATCATACAACATTACAGCATCGTAGCCGATTACATTGCTGACCGGATTTACCGCGATCACTGGTAAGCAAAAGATATTTGACAGACAAACATCAGAAATAGTAGAAACTTTATAAGGAAGAATCGTGCTGACAATATTAATCGAAACAGCAGCCGAGGTGGTTTGCGCCCCAAGGTTATCAGTTGCACGTGCAGTGAGTGAATGAACGCCCAATGCACTTGTATAACTTGCTGAATATGGAGCTACAGTTGAGATTCCGATCGAAACTCCATCTACAAAGAATTCCACTGAAGCAACAGAACCATTGTCAAATGCATTCGCAGTAATATTCAACACAGAACCTGTGATAAAACTGCTTCCATTCGCAGGCGCTGTGATAGCAACTGTTGGAGGAGGATTATTCGCTACAGTTATCGCAACAACTGCTGAAGTTGATTGAGCGCCTAAATTGTCTGTCGCCCTTGCAGTAAGGTTATGATTACCTGCTGTTGCTGTATAGTTGGCCGTATAAGGAGAAGTATTGTCAACTCCCTGCGAAACACCGTCTACAAAAAACTCAACGGATGCAACAGAACCGTTATCCGAAGCATTGGCAGCAATAGCAACAACAGTTCCTGTTATGAAACTTGCTCCGTTTGCAGGAGAAGTGATGCTCACTGTCGGCGGCGGGTTATTCGCTACTACAATTGAAATCGCAGCAGAAGTTGTTTGTGCACCACTGTTATCAGTAGCTCTTGCCGTTAAGCTGTGAGTACCGGCAGTACTCGTATAGTTGGCAGTATAAGGTGAGGTAGCATCAACGCCTACTGAAACCCCATCCACAAAAAACTCCACAGATGAAACGGTACCGTCAGCATCAGCTGCTGTAGCTGCAATCGGCACAACGGCTCCGGTGATAAAACTTGTTCCATTTGCAGGAGAAGTAATGCTCACTGTCGGAGCCGCGTTCGCTACACCGAGCGTACCTGTCAGACTCGGAATAGAAATTTCAGCGCCTGTAGGATTTGAGGCTACATAATTCTCTGTTCCACCTGAGGGTGTTCCAACCTGGATATTTAATTCATAATGAAACACACCATTTGTAGTGAGTTGTGCTATGAGCACTTTGTTTGTAGAAGTTGGTCCGACAGATCCATTCAGTGAAGCCCATGAACCGTTCGATGTAGTGAGTAAATTTCCAACAGTACCGGAACTGCTAAGGAAATCCAGATCCGCTGTTGTAATACCTACAAAAGTGACTGCCTCAGGAGATCCTGAATAAATTCCATCCTGAGTGGTGAGAGGAATACCTGCAGATGCATCGTTGTTTGCAAGAATACCGTTTGCATTCACAACATTTGTACCTCCTGCTGCTCCATCCTCAGTTTTCAGAATTCCGAAATTCGCTGCACAAGCCGCACCAACTGACAACCATGAATCCAGCATCACTGTATTTTGCGCTGCATTGGATTTGGAATACGCTGGTGTAACATCACCACGATCAGTATTGGTATAGAATGATGTGGAGCTTGACAAAGTCAACGTGTGACCGGGTACTCCATAGGCTGCCTGGAATTTATATCCGGGAAGTAAATCAGCATATATTCTGTAAGTAACGGAACCAATTGGAAGATTGCTTCCTCTGCCGATTGCACCTACAGAATCCGCTGCATTAGAAACATAATACTTCTCAACGATGATACTTTCCAGTCCGTTTTGGGCATGAGCTATCAGACTGGCCATAAAAAGGCCAATGACGAATATAATTTTTTTCATAAAATTAGAGTATAGAAATACGTTTAGGATTTGTCAATATTATTATTGACAGGATTGATTGAATCTACCGAGTAACTGAAGGAAGTCAACGTTGTTGGTAACTCCATCTCCGTTAATATCTGTAGGACAAGGTTGAAGTCCGGCAGTAACACTTAATAATTGCGCATAAGCCCAATCAGAAAGCCAGTTCTGTCCTGAACTTTCAAACGCGCCACGGTAAGGAGCTACACTAAAGAAACCATCTACCGGTGCAACAGGGCAACCTGTGGTTGACAAAGCCGGATTAGGAATAGCATCAAATTGCGTTGAAACTGAATTTGTATTTCCATTCATTGCCCATACATAAGTAAATCCAGGAATTGAATTCAGGTGAGTGTTTTTATCTGTAGTATAAAATTGCGCGGTATCAGAGCTAAGCAATGTTCCTGCAGCATTTTTATCTATTGCAATATCTTTAGTCATGCCGACAAATGAATTGCATTTTATCTTCAGACTGTTGCTGCCATTTCCTCCGGTATTTGCCCAGTTATGATACGCTTCACTTGTACCGGTTCTTGTACCAAGAGATTTAATCAGGTTTAAACCATAACGGAAATTTGCAAACACGGAATTGTAAATTTCACCTTCTGTCAGCTCTTTTGCCTCAATCGCCGCAATACCGCTGTTATCGCTGGTCAGTGCTTGTTTACCATTACCAATCATAGTTACATTATAAATCACCGGATGTGAACGAGGAGTCAGATTTGATTTTTGATCGTCTGCATCCATTTCGAAACCGTTGTCAGCGTCCGCGCTCGTAGTGATAGTATCATTTGTTGAAGACTTAACACCAAAAATGAATTGTGCCTTTCCGCTGTAACCGTCATCCCAGTCAAACATATCATCAGCACCAAACATGGATGAAAAATATTTGATATTCACAGTACCACCGAATAATTCCATGCCATCATCCGCACATGAAACGACTTCAATGTGTTCAATTGTTGTTCCTCTGCCAACTGAACCAAGAGTCAGTCCGTTAATTTCTCCTCCAACCTGCAACACCGCTCCTGCATACCGGATCGAAACATATTTCAGGATTCCGGAATTATCATTGTCATCAAATGTTTCGCCGGCTGTAAGATTCACACCAAACTGATCTTTAGAATTCGTGCTGGCGAAGCCTTCAAAAGTTCCAAGACCGTCAGCGACGCACAGTTTACCGTCGCCTACTCCCGCCTGGAACGGACCATTCGCGGCAAGTGTAAGGTTGTTCGTTGCTTTACCTGCAATCAACACACCGCCCCATTTTCCTTTATTACTTATTGCATAAGTACCATCAAGGTTATCTGCTTCAGCTGTAAAAACGATCTGACAGGTAGAAGTGCCACTTGCAAATATTTTACCGCCTCTCTCTACGGTGAGACATGTCGCAGAATCAGCAGTAGCTCTCGCACGGCCTTTAATTACTGTTCCCGGATTTATAGTAAGTGTCTTGCCACTTGGAACATAAATTTTCTTGTCAAGAATATACGTGTGCGCACAGTCCAAAATAGTATTGGATGCTGTTAATTCACCATCAGCAGCGCCGCCTGAAGCAGCAAGTGTGGATAATAGAACTGTAGGTCTGGACGATACAGGCGTTGGACATCCACAGTCCGAACCCAGATTTGTCTGAGCAAAAGACGAAACAACTGAAGTGAATACAACCATCACAGCAGCCGATAATTTAAAGATTTTCTTTTTCATGTTTTGAACTGTTTTTTTTTGCGTTTCATCACCATTGATGAACGATGTAAATATCACTACGATTCCAGAGTCCACTGATAAGCCAATCTTATCAGTATATTATCAAAGAAAATCCTCAACGTAAATGATAAATAACATTACTATGAATGCAATGTTAATTAAACCGAAACCGGGATGATAATAAACGGCGACCGACTTACCGTAATAAACAGTTTGATCAGAAATGGAAAAGAAGAATAAATTTGTTTTCTAATTTTTCACACAACGAATACTGAATCCATATGATTTCAAAGCGTGTGATCTGAATACTTTTGAATTCTTGTAATCCAGATATCTATACCAGGACTCCGAAACGGAGTGAACGGATGAAGACCACCAGAAACCCATATAGGATAAACCGATAGGATCACTCCAGGATCCATCGTAAACCCGGCAACCTCCGGGCATTGCAGAGAAGCCACTCTCATTCGTAGGCCAAACATTTCCATAGCTTGTCCACCGATCTGTTCCGGAAATTTTTAATTGATCTCCCTGATTTGTACCACGCCATGCTGTTTTGTTTGCAGCATCCGCGCTCATTCCAAGATAAATTTCAAGCGTCTTCCATTCATCATCTGTCGGAATGTGCCATCCTGCCGGGGCGAGATTATTTGTATCAGTTACTGCAAACCAATTGTATAGAAAACCCGGCGCATTGTGATTCTCTGAATACTCACAATATGCTCCTTCCTGTGTATTGCTCCATGCAGCTGCATCGTTTCCATGTATTTCCTGTATCGGATTTCCATTTCTGTATTTAGTAACTCTCAGGTTTTCCGCCATCCACCATTGATTGCCGATTTTTACAGTCGCGTAAATATTATTGTCAATATCTGTGAGTGTACCTGTTTCCTGAGTGATAATGCTTTGCGTTTTCTTACATCCGGATATAATGAAAGCAATGACAAATCCCAGCCAAATAATATTTCTGTGTCCGTACATTCAGTATCCTATTTTTTAATGAATTGTATTGTTTCCGATTTCTCTGACGAAATCATTCGAAGAAAATAAAATCTGGCTTCGAGCATTGATACATCCAGTTTGAGCTCTTGTGATCCTTTAGAACAAAGTACATTCTTTTCATAAACAATTTCACCTAACACATTCAGAATTTCAATTTGCTCATTCATTTCCTCCTGTTCGTTCCATTTCAGGTTCAATAGATTTAAAACAGGATTAGGGAAAACCATTGTTTTTGAAATCAGGATTCTTTCAGTACTGAGTGCCGGACACACTACACCAAGATCTCGATCATTGCATTTGCCGGGATAACAACACAAATCCTGAATATGAAAATTAACTGCCGGATCATAATTACATGCGCTGGTATCCATACAACCGTAAACAATGAGTGTTTTGCATGAATCAGAATTGGAGCAGGGATATGCCGGATTAAACTCCAGAAAAGCAGGATCAGTACATCCACACGCTGCAGGATATTTTAGATATGGACTTAATTTTAATGTATCACTATTCACTTCTCCCGGTGCTAATTCTGCAACATATTTTACAAGCACCGGAAACGGAACCGCTTGTTCTTCAATTTCAACATTCACAGAAAAAGAAAGTTCTCCCTTAGTCGTAATCTGCGCTATCAAAATCTGATTGCTGTCAGGATTTACTCCTGTTACACCGGAGTTTTGAAGACTTGCATTATTACTTATAAATGAACGACCCGTTTTTACTGATCCGAAAACAGAAGAATCCACGCCACTTACCGCATCAAGAATACCAACATCTGCCCAGGAACCGGGAACTGAATTCATCGTATCCATTCCGTCAGCAACTGTAACGGGAATTCCTGCGTCAGGATTTGCATTTGAAATTAAACCTCCCGGAACTTCCGCACTTCCACCATCATTGTGAACGCCGCCTATCATGGAACCATCACGATCGTTTGGTTTCGATACACCAAAATATGTTTTAGCAGCAATTCTGGTTGTTTGCCCGAGAGTTAACCAGGAATCCAGGGCGACAGTATTTTCTCCAAGTCTGTTTCTGCTAAAATCTTTTCCGAAGGTCTGTCCGTCCGCTTTGTTGTTAAATATATTTTCTGTACTCTCAAATTTCAACAAGTGACGGGCATCACCATAAATTTTCTTCAACACAGAACCTTGTTTCAAATCAATATAAATACGATAGGTCACAGAACCCGGTTCGAGGTACCCGCCAATAGTATCCGATGCATCAAGGCTATCTGAAATATAATATTTTTCAACTATTAAGTTTTCAATCTGAGCTGAGGATTTTGTATAAATACAAAAACAAGCAATTAGTATGAAAATATTTTTGATCATGATAGAATTTATTTTCTGTTTTTTACAATCGATAAGAAAGGGAGAAAATGTAATTCGTTCCATAATGATACTTATCGTAATCCAGCGTAGTTCCATCTGTATAATCATAAGACCGAACGACAGCTGTATTCAGGATATCACGAATCGCAAACCCAAGCGTGAAGTGTTTGTAAACTGTTTTAGTGATTTTTAAATCAAGAAGGTCTCGCGGGAGTTCATAGATATCCGGAATTTCTTTTACATCTGCAGCAATAACCAAACGTTTCCCCTGACGATTGTAGCTCAGAGAAATTGTTAATCCGAGACTGTCGGCCTGGTAACTCAATATTCCATTGAGAACATAAGGCGCCTGGCCGAACATGGATCGCTTCACAGTATCTTGAGGAATATAATTTTTTACACCACCGGAAATTTCCATTCTTGTTCTGACAAATTCTGTTCTGGAATAGGTTCCTGTAATATTTGCCCGAACCTCAAAATGACCGGAGAGTTGTTTTCTGCCCTCCACCTCTATTCCGGCGACATAAGATTTATCCACATTCTGCCAGCTATAACCGGCAGATTTCACAAGTTCGATATGATTCCGGAATGCTTTATAGAACATACTGAATGAACAGTTGTTGCCTGATTCAAAATATTTTTCCAATCGTAAATCATAATTATTTATTTGTACCGGTTTCAGATCAGAATTTCCAAAAACAAATGCACGGTATTCATAATCAAAAACTGCCACATCAGACAATTCACGAATACTTGGCCTTGCAATTGTCTGACTGAAATTAAATCTCAAATTAGCCGGCGAGAGTTCATTATTCTTCAGCTTGTAAATGATATTCGCGCTGGGCAAAAAAGAAAGCTGATTCAACTTACCCGGATTCGCCAATGGAATTCCATCTTTATAGTTTCTTCTTGGATCATTCGGCAAATAATTTAAAGAATCAAATTTGACAACATCGCTAAGAATGTGAGCATCTTCCAATCTGATTCCGCCAGAAATACGCAAGGATAGAGTAAGGGAATAATCCATCATCACAAATCCGGCGGTTACTTTACTTTTTCCGAATGTATGATCAGCAGGAGATTCCGTTCCTACATAATATTCATCGATTGTTTGATGAGAAATACCATACGGGTCAACATAAGGATGGATGTTAAAATTATTCAGATCAAATAATTGTTCAAGATTATCATTCTCCAATTTTAAATCAGAATATTCTCCAAAATTGATGTAATAATCATACTGATCACTCAATCTGTCATTTTGTTGATATGCTCCTCCTGCTATTATTTTTCTTGAGAGTCCCGGTTTATCCTGAAATGGAAATTCGACGTTAATTTGAGAGTCGAAGATGTTATCACTCAGATACCTGTAATACCGGTGTATTCCATCCCGTATTTCCGGACCAATCTGATATGTATTGGTATACGGATCTTTTGTGTATTGTACATTTTTAAAATCCGGAGCACTGCTTTTACCATTTGTATAGGAAGCATTCAAATCAATTTTAATTTTAGAGCCAGGCAAATAGTGATCCGTTTTAATCTGGTAAACCATTTGTTTACGCTGTTCATAAAACTGACTTTTTGTAATGACATAATTTGACGGATCGCGGTTATCAAGTGAATTCAATACGTTATTCACGCCGGTATAATTAGGCATGAACAAAAGCGAAACAGAATTATTCTGATTTAATTTATACGCTCCGCACAAAAGTGCGCTCCAACCATTCGATTCCCTGCTAATTTGTCGTTGCGATGAAGAAGATACCGAATTGATAAGGTTTCCACTTCCATCCGAAACAATTGCGGCTCGGTTAGATACTGATTGAGGATCATATACAACAGAGCTGCCGTAACGGAAATGTCCGGAAACTCCCAGTGTCCTGCCAAATAATTTGATCTGATTTCCTACTCCAAAACTTTGTGAAAAATTCAACGGAGCCTGCCGGCTTGTGTTGTTCCAGTTGTTGGGAAATGACTTACCGGTGGCAGGCACATCAGCATTAAGTATATCAAAAGCCTGATTTTTATAATTCCCATTAGCGTACATACTTTTTGCAGTAGACACGGCATTCGGATCATTGATTTGTGCCGGAGCAAGCAAGCCCAATTGCACCAATGCAAGATTAAAATAAGTATCGCCTACTGAGGTTCCGACACCCCAGTTTTGCTGAGTGATCCCTAAAGAATTAAAATACGGACCAAGTCCAAGAGCGACAAATTCCTGATAAGGATTTGGCGAAAGAACAGCATTTGTGAATTGCTGATGATTGTGCTCCCGGAAACCATTGTCATACCCCAACCAATCTGTTGTTCCGCGTTGAGAACTCAGTACATTTTTAAAGGTAGATTGATTATTGTAACCAATTGCTGTCTCGATGTTCACTGTCAGCTTATCCGGAAAATCCTTTGTCTGTACTGATATAAATGCACCCGCCCAATCTCCGGGCAAATCCGGACTTGCGGTTTTTGTAATTATAATATTATCTATAAGACTGGAGGGAAATAAGTCGAGTTTGATATTGTTCGTGAATGGATCCAGAGTTGGAATGCGCATTCCGTTAATGGAAGTTTTGACATACCTGTCTCCTATTCCTCTTACTGTGATGAAACCTCCATTTGTCGATACTCCGGTGACTCGTGAAATAGCCGCGACAACATTTGCATCACCTGTCTTTTTCATTGTCTCTGATGAAACAAAATCAAGTGTAACTGCCGAATTCTTTTTTATACTTTCAACATAATATTCTTTGCTACGGACAGCTTTTGCGGAAACAGTAACTTCAGTAATTTCTTTTGCCGCGGGTTTTAATGAGTAATTTTTCAGCAACACCTGTCCTTCGTGAAGGATTACTTTTTCCTCAATACTTTGATAGCCCAAGAAAGTAATAACGAGAACCTGGGGCAGAGAATCGGATATTTTTAAAGAATAATTTCCATCCAAATCAGTAGTTACACCGACAGCAGAATTGGCTTTCAGTGTCACAATTGCACCGATGATGGATTGTCCGGTTTCATCCGTAATCTTACCTCTTACTATTCCCTGACTAAAAGAATAGCTGGTTGCAAGAAATAATATACACAGTATCGCAGTAAAGGATTTCATTCCGGCTAATACAGGATAGAATTCATTTGTATAAATGAATCCGCCTGCAGGTTGAAGGGTTTAGAATAAATAGAATTCAGTTTTTTATTCTTTTAGAATTCTGCTGAATTCAACCTTAGCATCTGATTGTATTTCGAGAACATAAAAACCATTCGCTACCGCTGATAAATCAATTGTCCAGGACTGATTTTTATCTTTTCCAATAAGGGATCCAGTACAAATAATTTTACCGCTTACATCGTACAAAATGTATCTGGCTTCTTTGTCAGTTTTCTGTGAAGGAATTTCTATGTTCACTAAATCGGAGAATGGATTTGGATATACAAGGAAATCATTTCCGGATTTCGCACTTAAATCATGTATACCTGTTGAACTGGAATAGATCAGTTCGGGTATTTGAATTTCATCTGCAACGGGATTTTGCGCTACATAATTTTCCACACCACCACTTGGTGTTCCAATTTGAATATTCAGCTCAAATGAAAAGACTCCGTCAGTAGTAATCTGCGCAATCAGTACTTTGTTTTCATTCGGATCAGGGCCAATGGAACCATTCAATGATGCCCATGAACCATTGGAAGTAGAAAACAAAGGTCCATTTGTACCATCATTCTGAGCATCAAAAACAGCTATCTCAGAAGTAATACCCACAGTAGTAACAGCCTCCGGAGATCCTGCAAGTAATCCATCCTGCGTAGTCAAAGGAATTCCTGCTGAAGGATCAGTGTTTTGCAATACACCATCCGAATTTGACACATTTGCAACTCCATCATCTTCTGTTTTCAAGACACCAAAATTTCCGGCGCACGCTGCTCCGACGGAAAGCCATGAATCAAGCATGACTGTATTGTTCGATGCCTGACTTTTTGTATACGTCGGCGAAGTGGCGCCACGGTCTTCATTGTTAAAAAACAAAGTAGTTGTTTCAATTCTCATTTCGTGACCAGGAACACCGTATGCCGCCTGAAATTTATATCCGGGCAACATATCTACATAAATTCTATATGTAACAGAACCAACAGGCAATACACCACCTGTAGCGTTTTGTGTCGCGTCATTCGCGTCGGACACATAATATTTTTCGACGATAATATTTTCCAGTCCGTTTTGGGCAAAAGAGACGATGGAAAACAATAAGGAGATGCATGAGAAAGTAAATTTTTTCATTTCTATTCGTTTTATTTATTAAAATGATGAGGGATTTGACCAGTTTGCTTTCAGCAAAGTTGAACAAAGAACTTAGCCTGAAATGAAGTCACAGAATAACTTTGTGTTAGCAAAACTTTAAGAATGAAAAACAAATCGTTCACTTTGCATTCATGAATTAATATTCAGTTCACATGATGCATAATTCAACGAATGGAATGGTTGTGTCAAAATGCAACTCTACTTATCAGAGTGAAAAACGAGACTATCCAATTTTATCTCCTCTTGTTTCGGATTTCTGGCAACATAATTTTCAACATTACCTGTTGGCGTTCCTATCTGAATGTTCAACTCGAAACTGAATTTCCCGTTTGTAGTGATTTGCGCGATCAACACACAATTAGAAGAATCCGTACCGGCGGAACCACCAAAACATGCCCAGGAACCATTCTCTGTGAAAAACTGCTGACCATTTGATATTGAGTTTTCACTCTTAAATACATCCAGCAGAGTGCTGTCGATCCCAAAATAATTCACAACAGGTACCGGTGATGCCGGCAACATTCCATCTCTCACACTAATTGGGATTCCCGCAACATGCGATTTATTTTCAAGAAAACCCGTAGTATTTAAAATAGCTTTTGTTGTATCCGAGCTTTTCAAAACAGCCATGTACTTGTCGGCGGATGCAGCGACGGATAACCATGAATCGAGCATTAATGCTCCTTTATTGAGATCTTTACTTTGGATCTCATTGGCTGTTGCGGTTTCGGTATTAGTGTTAAAAAAATATGTACTCGTTTTTAAAAACAAGGGATGACCCGGAACTCCATAGGCTGCCTGAAAACGATAGCCGGGCAACATTTTTGCAAAAATTCTGTAGGTGACAGATCCGGCTCTTAATTTTCCAGCACTGAGTTCTTCGTCTTTTTGATCAGCTACATAATATTTCTCCACAATAATTTCTTCCAACCCGTTTTTTGCAAATGCATCAACCCCATATAATAATAGCAAATAAGCAAGAATGTATTTTTTCACACCGATGAACTTTGAGGACGCAAGTTGCTCCGCTTCAATTACGACGGTGACAAATGAATATTATATTTATATTAAGATATGTGTTTCTTTTCGACCGGCAACATGAGTTTAAATGTTCTGTTTTTTCTGTAACGGTTCGATCAAAACTCATTGACCATCATCTTCATGGATACTGATTCATTTGCTGCAACCACTCTTACGAAATAAATTCCGGTTGGAATTCCGTTACACGGAATATAAATCTTTTGCATTCCTTGATCACAATTAACGAGGTCTTCATTTTTGACACGCTTTCCCTGAGCATCGATCAACTCGGATCTGGAGAATTTAAAAGCAATGCCTCAATGTACACTTGATTGTTGACCGCAACGCCTGTCATACCATGCATGGCAATGAGTTTCCGCATTTTCCTCGCACAAGCAACGAAAATTCAGGACTTTGTTTAGTGTGTCACAAAAGATGATAAATTTCCAATGAAATCAATCTACGATTTTTTCAAATATTTCGCCAAATTGCATTTCGGATAAATTTTTTGAGTATTTTTAGAAGAGCTTTTTATTAAGCAATTTATCAGTTCATTATGCTTTAGAAATAATACTTTTATTCATGAAAAAACTAATTCTCCTTTTTCTATCAATAGTGAATTTTGTAAATGGGCAATCCAATTTCTTTCGCTATGATTCTACACTTGTTGAATCAAGCCTATTAAACATAAATGATTGTTCCTATTATTCCCAAAGTCTTAAAGAAGTCATGGTAGTTACCAATTCTGACAGCAGCATTTTTACAATGACATCTGATCCTTCAGGTACACAACCATTCTTAAATGAGTCAAAAATAATTTACGCTCTGGATTCATCAAGGAAAATTCTTTCCCAGACCTATCAATATGGCGACTCTTCAAGATGGGTAAATAATTATAAAGACACATTCACGTATGACAGTGTTGGAAATATTGACACCAAAACAGTTCACTTATGGTCAAATTTTCATTTCTCCTGGATAAATTATGAACTTGACAGTATGGTACACTCTGTTTCCGATACCATCACAAGATATGCTGAATATTCATGGGACACTCTTTTATCAACATGGCATATTCGACATTCAATAGATAAAAGTTTTAATGCAAATAATCAGCTTCTTGAAAGCACCGATTTGAGTTTTTTTTCGACCGGAGCAATCTACACAGGAATGCGATCTATCTGCAATTATGATGTGAACGGATTATGTATCTCCAGTTATACATTGGAATATAATACTGTGTTTTCTTATTGGGAAAATGTAAACGGAAATGAAGCGTATTACGATGCCGCCGGCAGAGATACAATGTTGATATATCTTGCTGGTGATTCTACAAGCTGGACACCGGACAGAAAGTATGTTAAAATTTACAACGGATCAGGATTACTTTTTCATATAACAAATTCATCCTGGACAGGAGGGAATTGGCTGGAAACTAACAGAACAATTTATGAATACAACACGAATAACCAGGATTCACTGGAAACAGCACAAACCTACAATGGAATTACATGGCTAAACTCAGGGCTTGTGATCCAAACCCATTCTCCTTCCAATAAAATTCTCGAGCGATTAACACAGACTTGGGACGGAACAACATGGTTGAATCAAACAGTTTATCATTTCACGTATGACATTCAGGATTCTTGTACCGAGAGTTTACTTTCTATTTGGGACAGTGGATCATGGTTGGATGGTTCTAAGAGTATTACAATCTACTATTCTTATTTCCCGCTGAGCTATTATTCAGCTGATCAGTTCTATGATGTTTCACTTGGCTGGCAAACAGAAAACGAAGGAACCATTTCATATGACACATCCGGAAATGTATTATCATTTTGGTTTGTCGGAAATAGTGGGATGAGTAACGGGAGTAAGACATATTCGTATTATCCGGATGGCAAACTGAGGCATGTCACCGGGTATTCGTGTTCAGCAGGAGGATTAGGAGATAAGGTGGACCGCAACTATTACCATCTCATGCAAACCGAAATACAACTAAATCCTTCTATTGCTTGTCAGGGTGATTCAATATTAGCGGTTATATCCACTACAGGAGATAATAATCCTTCTCACTATTCCTGGTCGCCGGGATTGGCAGTAAGCGATTCGACCATTTCCCAACCTTACTTGTTTCCATCTGTGTCCACTGATTACTATCTTACTGTTCGCGATGACAGTGGCAGTGTTTCCATCAGAGAAATTACAACGCAGGTTTCAGTATCAACCAAACCGAATATCGGGCCTGACACAACAATTTGTACAGGTGTTTCTTATACACTTGACGCAGGAAATCAATTTCAATCGTATGAATGGCAGGATGGAAGCAGTCAGACTTTCTTTACCGTAAATGAAAATATTCCGGGTGCATACTATTTTTGGGTACTAGTTCAGGACTCAAATCAATGTACGAACAGCGATACTGTAGCCATTACAGTAGATGTGTGTTCAGGATTAATTGCCTTAAACAATTCTAATCTGAATTATTTTCCTAATCCTGTAAATGACCGGCTTTGCATTCAAAATACTACTTTGCAAACACAAAACGAAATATCTCTTTTCAATTCTCAGGGAGATTTTGTAAAGCAGTATTTTATTAATGCAGATAATAAGTGCATAGTCACTTCCGATTTACCGGAAGGAATTTATTATTACAAATATGTTCAGCAAAACGGGTCTGTGACAGGTAATAAGATTATAATTCTTCACTAAGAAACTTAGAAAACGTCCGTGAGTGTTTACAATATGCATCGTATTTATTTTTCTTCGATGCTAAATTTTCATTTCCTAAACTTTAAATTCATCCCATTACATCATCAGGATTTATTTCGTTGAAGCGTTTTGAGTTTTTTGAAGGGGAAATATTATCACTCCTGTACAATAGAGCGAAAAAAAAGTCACACATTAATCCCCTGTAATTACAACCCTGATTTTTTCACCTGTCCGGCGTAACGAGCAGAAATAAACTCCTGCCTTGAGTCGGGAGACTTCCACTATTCCTGTGTGCGCGTTCAATGGAATGTTCTGAAGAATTCTTCCTGTAACATCTGTGACATCAATTATATCCTGATTTTTTCCCAAATTCCATTGCAGATAAAATGCATTTCGTGCCGGATTTGGGAAGGCATTGAATATTGCAGATGATGAAATAGCAATTAATCCCGTTGGATCATCCAATAGTGTATCAGAAACACATGTGATACATCCGTTCACATCCGTGATACAAACCGAATAAATTCCTGCAGGAAGATTTTGAATCGTATCACCGTTAATCACTCCCGACTGCGGCGTGATAGAAAGTGCATAAGGTAACACTCCTCCCTGTACATCAATTACAATTTGCCCATCAAGACATCCAACACATCCGGTATGACCGATAGTTGTATTCAGAACCAGCAGAGAAGGATCATTCATAACATAAATAGCAGTATCACGACAACCCAGACTATCTGTCATAATCACACTATAAATTCCTGAACATAAATTAAAAAGGGATTGTGCGCTGTCACCGGTATTCCAATGATACTGGTATGGAGGAGTACCGATGGATGACATACTGAGCATTCCATTACATGAACCAAAACAATCAGGGTCAAAACCCGCAGAAGAAACTGTACATCCGGGTGTAAGTCCAACAAATACAGAGTCAGTGAGGATACAATTTGAGTTATTGATCAGAATAGTATTCCAACCTGTACATAAGTGAGAAAACAACAATGTATCCCTTGCATATCCATAATTTGTTCCAGCAGTGGATACAGTTACCTGATAAGAACGATTTTCATATTCTCCATAAGGTATTACCTGAATCGCGCCTGAACAGGAATCCGGCAATACAGCAGAATAAAGAATATTGGTGGAAGCTACCGGTGTTGCAGGAGAAGTAATAGTATCTGAAAAATTAACTACGCAACCTTTTGCATCAGTAATACTTAACTGGTAAACTCCATTGCAAAGAGAATCCAGCCAATTTATTGTATCTCCTGTTGACCATAAATATGTATAAGGACCCGTACCAGATGTGCCGAATGTAGTCAATAGACCACGACAGTTTTCATAACAGGAATTGTTTCCGTGCAGAGACCGATATACACTAAAAGGAAAAAAATAAATATTGGGAGTTGAATTCAGACATTGATTATCATCAACAACCTGAACTGAATAATATCCATCTGATTTAGCCTGCAGGGTATCGTATATAGCTCCCGGTATCAGAGAGCCGGATTTATACCATTGATACGAATTACATGTTGGGCAATCAACTACCAAAATTAAGTTGCATGTATCAGGCGCAATTGTTACCGGTGATGAGGGGTGTGGCAAATAATTCACCACCAGAGAGACAGTATCTCTGCACATTCCCATATTCCCAGCAATGACAGTGTAAGTCCCGTTTTCCCGGATTGTGTGTTGTGTAGATGTCTCTTGTAATAAAACGCCATTGCGGTACCAATACAAATAGGGCTGATCACTTGATGTCGCTTCTAAAATGGCACTGCTACATTGTGATGAAGTATCCAATGCAATTACTGAAAGATGGATATCTACACTTGGTTGCACTCGAACCCCAATCGAATGGCTTGCGGTTGTATTAAGACCATCGGTAACTGTAAGAGTATAAGTAATATCAGCAGAAGGATTATAATACGGGTCAACAATCGAAATATTACTTAAGTCTGTTGCAGGTGTCCAGGCATATGAATAAGGTGCGGTGCCACCCAATATCAAAGGTGACATTTGGTTTGTTTCTGCGCTACAAACCGAGTAATCAGAAGAGATTACCCATAATGAATTCGAAGACGGATAGCTATATCTATAGTAATTATTTTGACCATAACTTAAAGTTCCGCTATGAAAAATAGTCGTGTTATCTTCCAGGATCAGGTTGCCGTTGATATCATAGTGAAAATAAGTTGTTGATGATCCCGGATGATTGTCTGTGACTTCACGAATTAATTGACCATTTGTATTGTATGTATATGTACTTGAATTGATGGTGTCCCACATCAAAGAACTACTATACCAGAAAGCGTCTGATCTTCCGGAATAAAGATTTTCATACTTTCTGTAATTTACCCAATTATTGCCGTCCCAATTTTGCCAGATGGTAATACTATCGCCACTCAATAATATTTGCTGAACATTCTGCCAGGAAAGATTGACGGTATCCCAGGATTGCTTAATCTGCAGATCCATGTTTCCATTGAGATCAAAATGCTGATCATACCTGAAACTGGTTTGCCAACCGGCAGTCCGTTTGACATACGAAAAAATGGCAGTATCTAAACCTATTATAGAATGCCATTTTATATCCAGAGAATCATCTGTCCAGCTACCGCCAGAATAATTTTGCCGTAGTATTGAATCTGCAACCGTGTTGTACACATGCAAACGACGCACTTGTGGAGAAGAAAGATTCGGACACGTTTCAGAGTTTATTCTACCCATTAAATCATAGGTAAATTGAACATAACGAACAGGCCAATATGAGTATTCAAGTTCATTACCTGATTGGTAGATAATGCGACCAGCCGATAAGGAATCAGCATATACATAGCGAATGGTATGTGGTTCATTTCCAATGTGACCGCTATTCACTTTTACAACTACAGAGTCGATTACTTGAGCTTTCGAATTGAGGATGTTTAGAAAAAGAAAAATAAGAAAATGTATTTTCTTCATCACCTGTGCAAAATTATAATTCCATCAAATATACTAAAAATGTATGCACCTTTTGAATAAAATAATTATCGCAAATACACATTGAACACTTAAATATTCGATTGCAACAAGCATTTAATTATTTTTTCTAAAAATATACTTTTCACTCTGCCATTTTGATTCATCAATCTTTTAAAAAATAGCATCCAAAATCCTTTTTTATGCATAAAGAAGCATTTCAATTATCGGAAAAAAGTATATACATGGAATTTGAAATCAAGAAATCAAATTCTCTTGTCCGGAGATCTCTTTAAACGAAAGCCCGTGCGACGGGAGATTCCGCCGACCGGGCTCAGACTTATTAATAGTCACAGAGATATTTGCAATTATTTACAATGTCCTTGAATCATTTTTAATCTTCAAGTGTTTCATCAAAACTCATTGACCATCATCTTCAGGGATACTGATTCATTCGCCGCAACCACTCTTACGAAATAAATTCCGGTTGGAATTCCGTTACACGGAATATAAATCTTTTGCATTCCTTGATCACAATTAACGAGGTCTTCATTTTTGACACGCTTTCCCTGAGCATCGATCAACTCGACACTGGTGAATTCATCATTCTGATTATTGAATTCAACCACAATACTCCCATGTGATTGATATGCCAAAACATTATTCAAATTATTGTTCGGAGTACTGATTCCTGTTGATATATCCAGCATATAGATATCCCTGTAAAATGTGCTGAAATTCCATCCTGTTCCCATATAAATATTGTCCCCATAAGCGAATCCGGTCGCCCATGCTCTTCCGCCCGGATTGAAATCCGGCAATGGATCCCACAAATCGTTTGCTGGATCATACTTGTACACATCATCAAAAACATTCGTGAATCCTGCCTGCCCCAGACCAACAATTCCATAATCAGCAGAAGAAAAAGAAACAGCACATTGCCTCGCATTTCCCGGCAAAGAAGATTTTTGAATCCACATATTGGCAAGTGTATCGAATTGCCACAAGTCATTCATTTCTGATAATTGGCTTCCTCCTCCTACATAACCTTTCCCGTCAACTGCAAATGCATATGGCCACATCCTGTATCCACCAAGGAATGTCGGCATCGGTGTCCAGTTGTCTGTTATCGGGTCGTACTTATAAAAATCAGAGTATACAAATGAACTATCATCACCACAACCGACATATCCTTTATCTCCGATAGAAAATGCGAAGCCATCCGCTCTTTTTCCGGTTGGGAAATCTCTCTTTTGTGTCCATAAATCCTGTTGAGGATCATATTCCCAAAGCGAACTGTAGTAAGCGAAGTTCTGATTATTTCCACCACACAAATATCCCTTGCCGTTACAAACGAATCCCATACCAAACATAGTAACTCCCTGAGGTATGAGCGCTTTGGCTGTCCAGCTTTGTGTCCCCGGATCAAATTCCAAAAGATCGTTGTGTCCGTTTCCTCCAACTATATAACATTTCGAACCGATCACCCAGGAAACTGCCCCATCTCGTACGGCAAGATTTCCCGGCAATGAATTTCTTTGAACCCATTGGGAATACGTTTGAAAATGCATTCCGAGAATCAAGAATAAAATACAGTAGATTTTTTTGAAGAGTCGCATAGCTAATTTTTTTTCATAAAAAAAGAGCTCAATTTTATCTCTGTCAAAAATATTCCACGAGTGGTACAAAATACCTGACATAAAGTCGAAAAGATTTCGATTCTGTTTAATTTAATAAATGTTACCTGTCATCAAGAATAAGACGCCTTTTATCCAACATGAATTGCATCATGCGTAAATGACTTTTTCATGACGGCTAATCCTTCTATTATTGTGTAAAGCAATGCCGTGAAATTTCTCAAACTTCTTTCTTCTTCCGCCTACTTTCTGATCATCATTGCATATCGGTGGGCTTATTCTACCGATGGAAAATTCGGCACAACACTTTTACTCGCACTTGTTGATATGATTTGTGTAATATCAGCTTGCCTGATCATCAATCGCATCCTTGTACCACGACTCTTATTCAGGAAACACTATATTTCTTTTACACTTTTGTTTGTATTCAATATTGTGTTGTTTAGTCTCATATTTCAGTTTGCCGATTGGGAAATCCATCTCCTCAGAGGTACTATGACGCCTCGTCTGGAGGAACTTTCTGCTAAATTATCCTATCAGATTTTCAACTCTTATATCATTATGGTGATCGGTACTGTTTTTGGATTCACCATTGAATTGCTGACAAGAAGAATTGAATCAGAAAAGTTATTTGAACAATTACTTAAAGAAAAAACAGAAGCCGAGTTAAATTTTTTGAAAGCGCAAATCAATCCTCACTTTCTCTTCAATTCAATCAATACAATATTCTTTCAGATTGAAAAAGAAAATAAGAACGCGAGACATAGTCTTTTAAAATTTTCAGAAATGTTACGGTATCAATTATACGATTGTCGGGCGCAGGAAATTTCAATAGAAAAAGAAATCAATTATTTAAAAAGCTATGTCGAACTACAAAGATTACGCAAGGAAGAAAATTTCGAAATCTCGTTTCAATGCTCTGATACAGTAAGGGAGTTCAATATTGCGCCACTTTTGCTGGTTTCCTTTGTTGAAAATGCATTCAAGCATGTGAGTAATTATACTGAAAAAGAAAACACAATTAAAATTCAACTGGATAAAGAAAAAAATATATTTCAGTTTCGGGTCTATAACACAAGTGAAATGAATAATGTAAACCGGCAATATACAGAAGGAGGAATCGGTCTGAGCAATGTGAAAAGAAGAATGGAACTTATCTACAATGGTAATCACGATCTTACTATTCGCAAAGAACCAAATTCGTTTGAAGTCAATTTAAAATTACACCTATGAATCCACTCAAATGCTTCATCATTGACGATGAACCTCTGGCAAGAAAAGGTATAGAAGAGTATGTAAATGAAATAGATTTCCTGACTTTAAGCGGCAAGGCGGAGAATCCTGTGAAAGCATTCAGTTTTCTATGCGAACACAAAGTTGATCTCATCTTTTTGGATATTCAAATGCCGAAGATGAGTGGAATTGATTTTATCAGAAATTTAAAAAATCCACCGATGGTAATTTTCACCACGGCATTTCCGGAATACGCGATCGAAAGTTACGAATTGGACATTCTGGACTACCTGCTGAAGCCGATCCCATTCGACAGATTCATTAAAGCATGCAACAAAGCATATGATCACTATTTATTGAAAAAACGACTTTCGGAAAATCCGGAAACACAGAAACCAAACATTCAATACAATCATTTCTATATAAAAAATGGAAACAAGTTTGATAAAATTTATATAAGCCAGGTTCTGTATATAGAAGCGATGGAAAACTATGTCCTGATTGAGACAAAAGAAAAAAAGTACAGC
Source organism: uncultured Bacteroidota bacterium (assembly GCA_937871435.1). Taxonomy (GTDB): domain Bacteria; phylum Bacteroidota; class Bacteroidia; order AKYH767-A; family 2013-40CM-41-45; genus JADKJP01. The sequence goes on from CALMQM010000121.1 coordinate 103,820, forward strand.
ACATACCTTACATTCAAAGGAATTGAAGCATCCTTACCGGAAGATTTATTTGTCAAAGTACACAAATCATTTCTTGTTGCCTTGAATGCAATTGAAAGTATAAACGGAAATGAAATCCGTGTCGGCACTAAAACCATTCCGATCAGCAGAAATTACAAGGAACAGGCAATGTCTAAAATCCTTGGAAAAGTTTTGATAAAGCGTTAGTAGTCGAGTCAACTGCCATAGACTTAACAACCATTAGTCGTTTATTTTTATATTCTAAAGAATAAATATTTTGTAGTAGTTCAACAGAATTTCGTCCGTAGAAGCATAGAAGTGCCATTAAGAAAATTGCAAATCAATCCGGCTTTTGAGTAACCTGAAACGCTTTGAATCTATCGACACATTCATATTCAGGATAAACAGAATTGAAAATGAATCTTGAATTGAACAAATTTTGAAAACTATCAAATGTTAAACTTTTTGCTGATACTAACACAAACAGCCTTGAAATGCTTATGAAATCGAAGATTTTTGAATCTTCATGCATGATCACCAAGTAATTTTGCCTCTTCACCCAAAAGGAATTGTCCAATCCATAAAAAATCTGTATTTTTTCAATGTAAATCCTGATTTACAATTTATTGCCTGCCTTAGACTATTTCAGTTCCAATAACCTGTTTAATTTTTTTAGATCATTTATAACGCTGGATCAAAATTCAGATTCAGCTATTTAAAAGACGACTACATACTCTATTACTTAATTATACACCTACATCACTCATGAACAACTTTTACAAAACTGTTTGTCTGTTCTGTTTATTGATTTCTACCAAATCATTTTCCCAAACTTCAGATTATTGGGAACAGAAAACAGATTTCTCCGGAAGCGCACGAACCGGAGCTGTCGGATTTAATATTGGATCCAAAGGATACATCGGATTAGGACAAGATGTGAATGGATTCAATACCGATTGGTGGGAATTCGATCCTGTTGCCAACACATGGACACAAAAAGCAAACTTCCCGGGAAGCGGTCGTGTGAATGCTGCAGGATTTTCCATAGGAGCCTTAGGTTATGCGGGAACAGGTGAAGATGTGAATGGATACACAAATGATTTTTATGTCTATGATCCTTCGTTGAACAGCTGGACTGCTGTTACCTCTTTTCCGGGTGCGGCACGTACAGAAGGAGTAGGCTTTTCAATTTCCGGATTAGGATATATTGGAACAGGACAAGTTGCCGTCACCGGAGCAGTGAATGATTTTTATCAGTACGATCCAAACAATGGCGTTGGTGGAAGTTGGATTTCCGTTGCTCCTATCCCTGTAGAGCGTTCCGGAGCTGTGGGCTTAGCATTGTCTACAAGAGCTCTTGTCGGATCCGGAAAAAATAACAGCGGAGCGTTGAGCGATTTTTATTCTTACGATAGTAATACCGATAGCTGGACTTCCATCGCTTCCATTCCCGGAGGTAATCGCTTTGGGGCAACCGGATTTGCAATTAATGGAATTGCATATGTTGGAATGGGTACCGATGGCACAAACTATCCAAGTGATTTCTATGGTTATGAATCTACTTCCAATTCCTGGAACCGCATTGCCGATTATCCGACAACGGCAGTAAAATATTCAACCGGTTTTTCAATCGGCGCTTTTGGCTTCACATTCCTGGGTGATTTCGGTACACCTTCTTACACTAATGGCGCATGGAAGTATATTCCTGCAGCTTCCGGAGATTATCGCAGTGCTCAAACCGGTGCATGGAGTGATCTTTCATCATGGGAAGTATTTGATGGCGTGAGCTGGATTCCGGCCAGCCATATTCCAACCAATGCTGACGGAACCATCACCATACGTAATGGTCACACAATTAATTTTGATAACGATGTAATTGATGCGGATGAATTGATAGTGAGAGCAGGCGCGACCTTTTATGGTATTGAGGGTGCATTGCATGTGCATGACGGAGCCGGAATTGATTTTCGATGCGATGGAATATTTAGCATAGCTACTTCCCAGATTACAGTAGATGGTGCCATTCAGTTCACCAGTAATTCTGTCTTCACCTGGGGCTCCGGAGGATTTAACGGAACCGGGACAATCGAAGTGTTGAACGGATTTAACTGGTTTTTGAATTCAGGAGATCACACACTGGATGGATGTACTTTCACTAATTATGGTTACGCGCACCTGCAGGGAGGAAACCTCGTGTTCAGAGGAAGTGATCCGCACTTCATCAACCAATCAATATTTGAAGTAGCATCCTCCTTCGATATGGTGAATGATGGTGCCAGCAATGCATGGTTTGAAAATGGAAACACCGGTAGTATCTCTGCATTGACATCCACCACCGTGAATATTCCTGCAAATGTCCGGTTTACAACTGACGGAAGTATGTTCCTCTATGGCTCTGAAATTCATTTCGAAAGTTTGTCTGACCCTCTCATGGGAAATATTGGTATCATGGACATCGATGCGCAGATTGTTTCCGAAGATGTTGTGCGGTTTGCAGGACCTGAAATGGTAAATAACGGACACTTTATTGCGCCGGATTTACAAATGGTTGGATCAGGCATGCAATACATTTATGGAAGCGGACCGTATCAGAAAATTTCTACTATCAGTGCCGTTGGAATAAATGCATTCACGACATTGAATATCGATGGTGAATTGAATCTTGTGAATGGAAATGTATTTACAACCGTTGCCAATGGCGCAGTCGTTCACCTGACTGCCTCCTCTGTTATTTCTTATTCCGGAGTTCATCCACCAAGAATCATAGGAGCTTTACAACGCGACATCACTACATCCGGACCAGTAGATTTCCCGGTTGGAGGCGCAGCGGCAGAAGATTATGCTCCTATCGTAATCAATCCGGATGTAACATCGCCGGGTAGTCTTACCGTAACCACACAACAAGGAGATCATTATGCTGAAATACTTTCGAGATTAATTTCTTCCAAAAGTGTCAACCGCACCTGGTCCATTACCAATAATGGTCTTGGTTATAGTTCCTGTGAGATCACATTCAATTGGGATTCTGCAGACGTAGATGCCGGAACGATTTATGGAAATTTTGGTGTAGGTGAATGGAGAGCCGCCAGTTGGGCTTATCCGGTCGCGAATTCTGTCACTGCAACTTCTATCACTGTGACAGGCGTTATTCTTTCTGCTGAATATGCTGTCGCGGAATTGGAGCCTCAGCAGGATCCCGGTACTTACAGAACTTATGCTGATGGAGATTGGAACGATGTCGCCAATTGGCTGGTCTATGATGGCAACACCTGGTTGCCTGCTTCAACTCCACCGGATAACTCATCAGTTGCCGTTCAGGTTCACCACAAAATGGTAGTGAACAGTCCTGCTTCAGGAAATAATGTAGTTGTTGAAAATGCGCCCGCAACAGTTTTTGATGCAGGATGGGGAGCAACTCTTACTGTAAATTCCAGTCTCACTCTTTTGCATTCCGGAAATCATCCTGACCTTTTGGTTTTGGGTGATGCCAATCCCAACGGAAGAGTGAAAGTGGAATTAAACTCAGGCGGAAGTATTGGTGGTGATAATGCTCAGGACTCCATCGTTGTTAGAGGAGAGTTGGATGCGGGAAACGCAACTGCTTATTTGTACCTCAGCGGCGGTACAATTCTAAATACGATCGATGCCGGATTATTCGATCAGGTTGGAGGACATGTTCGCGCTTTGCCCGGAACAAGTACCATCCAATGTGATATTCATGTAGATGGAACAGAGTTTTGGATTTCAGGCGGTCCGACTTCTACAACTATTCAGGCGAATTCAAATGGAAGTACGAATTTTCATCCGACATTCTACAATTACGGAACAGTAAAAGCGATCGGAATTAATTCCGGAACTATTGATCAATTGGTAGATTTTCTTTTCATCAATCACGACAACCTTGAAGTTCAGCAATCGGATTTTCATATCATAAAAGCGGATAGCTATTTCGATACTCAGGCAATCTGGAATACAGGAGTTGGTTCCAACAGCTCTGTGTATTTGTTGAACTTCGGTAAATTAACAATTGATGGGATCAGTGAAAATTGGGATGGAGCGATAAACCTGATCAACAGCAATGATACTATAAGAAGTTCCGGTCCAATCATCTTTAGCGGAACAACTGTTAACTCCCAGGGATTGATAACTGCGAATCCATTTGAGGTGGCTGAAGAAAGTGTGACACCCGGCACTACAACTGTGAATGGAAATTTTACCGCACTTCGCTTAAATAATTCAGGTGGATTAAAACTGGATGTAAATGATCTTACGATTACTGAAAACCTCGATCTGACAAATGGAAAAATACGAACTGATGCCTTTATACTGAATCTTTTACCGGGAGCCGGTATCTCAAATGCTTCGGAAATTAGTTATGTGAATGGCAACCTGATGCAGTTTTTTTCGGATTCCCAACCACTTACTTATCCGATCGGTGATGATGACTCCTACACTCCAGTGGAATTACTTCCTGCAATTATTAGTCCTGGTAAAATCATACTTCATTCCGAACCGGGAGATCATCCGCAAATTTCTTCTTCCGAAATTACGGAAGCTGAATCAGTAAATCGCTACTGGACACTTACGAACATCGATGCGAATTTTTCTTCTGCCACAATTACTTTGAATTGGGTCGCTCCGGACGAAGATGCGGGTGTCAGCTCCAACAATCTGGTGGTTCAGCAATTTGTGTCTCCGAACTGGATCACCCCGAATCTGGTTTCAAGAAATACAAACTCCATCACAATTTCCGGAGTACAGAGTTCAGGAGATTTCCAGATAGGACAATCGAGTACAATTTCAACAAACAGGAATTTAGAAGTTGAAGAAAACGGAGCCAATGGCGCGTACACTTCTATTAATGATGCAATTAATGCTGCAAATTCTAATGACACAATAATAGTTCATCCACGAGCAAATGGAAACCGATATAACAACGGTGGCATCCAGGATGCTTCGGGTTCAAAAACAGGTTTACATTTCAGATCTTCTGACCCGGGCGAAAAATTCAGACTGAGTGGACACGTTTATCTCCAGGATGGATGGAATATTCATGACCTTGATCTGGTTGGAACTGTTTACAATTATGCTAACACTGCGCTGCCATATGAAATTGCGGACAGCAGGATTGAAGGAAATGTAAATGATATGAGTGAAGGTAATGGAATCAATGTTGGCAGTTTGTTGCGGGATTCTATTATTAATGGTTATGCTGCTATTAATGGTGGTGTAATACAAGGATGTTATTTTCAAAATGGTTTATTAGAATCAATTATTGTTCGAAATGGAGGAACTTCAGGTGATACAATTCGGATTGAGGATAATATTATCGACGAATACAATCATCAATTTGCCTTTTTTAGTATAAACGATCAGAATCCATTACATGTGACAAACAACTTGTTCCGTTTGTACGACAATATTTCAAACGACGGACAATCTCCGAGTGCATTCTGGATTGACGCGGAATATAACGGTGCTAACAGTTATTTTGAAAATAATACTGTATGGTCAGACAGTAAAAATGGAAATGCTCTTGTTTTTTCTACTACGAGTTTTTGGGTGATAAAAAATAACCTGGCTTACGTGAAAGATCCTGTCAGTAATGTGATGTTCGCGAATGGTTTTCCGGTTGAGTTTACCTATAACTATGTACATCTTTTTAATACTGCTGCTCCATTTGAAGGCGCAATCACAGGTTCACTCGATCCAAGTAACAATGGCAACAGTAATTCCATTTTGTCTGAAAATGGCCGCCCATGGATTGGCTCTGATGCGATAGACGGAGGAGATCCAAATCCGGTTTACAATGATGTGAGTGATGGTTCGAGAAACGATGCAGGTGCTTTTGGTGGTGCTTCGCCCTTAGATCTGTTTTTCCCGATCGCTTCGATTACGGACAGTATATTTTATTACACAGATGCCGATCAGGATGGATACGGAGATTTCAATTCCCCTGTATTTGCAAATGGGCAAACACTTCCGGTTGGTTCTCAGCTGAATGGACTTGATTGTGATGACAACAATGCTCAGATTAATCCAACTGCAATTGAATTGTGTGATGGTATCGATGAAAATTGCAATGGTATTCTCGATGACAACAACAGCTTATCATTTGATGGCGTGGATGACTACGTGTCAGCAACTGATCCGGTATTAGGAACAAGTGATTTTACGCTTGAAGCCTGGATTTATCCACAAGCGAATGATAAATATATTTTATCGACCCGTACAAACGAAGGCAATGGCCCGGGTAACTGGTGGAACATGGGAATTTCAAGTACCAATAATTTGTTTTTTGAAATGGGTGAAGCCGGTACAGGCAGTTACTTCTATGATAATGGTTCACTCCCTGTAGCAATGAATCAATGGTCACATGTGGCAGTGGTCAGGAAAGGAAGGCACATCAGATTGTATGTAAACGGGGAGTTGGATAAAGATACACTGGACGTAACGGTCCGTGATCTAACAACCGGCATGGGCGAGTTGCACATTGGAGGTTGGCCTCAATTCAATCTTTCATGGTTCCAGGGAAGTATTGACGAAGTCAGGATTCGGAATGTCGCTTATACGATTTCTCAAATCAGAGCGAATAGAGTAGCCTATGTAAATGGTCAATTCGATCTGTTAGCTTACTATACATTTGATCAGGGAACGCCGGGAGCAAATAATACTGTCAACAATCAGTTGGTGGATTTGAGCGGAAATAATAACACAGGTTCTCTGAACGGATTTCAATTGCAAGGTTCAGGTTCCAATTGGAGCGGAGGTTATGCAGGTGGAGTTTATGCAGACAATGACGGCGATGGATTTGGTGATCCTAATTCCTCTGTGACAACTACCACTCCATGTTTTATGGGGTCAAATTATGTGTCCGATAATTCTGATTGTGACGATAACAATCCTTCAATTACAAATTGTAACATTCCGGATGCCGATTTGGTGGTTGAAGAAAATGGATTGAACGGTGCATACACAAATATTACTGCTGCCCTCGCTGCAGCAGCATCGGGTGACCGGATTATTGTTTATCCGAGAAGTGGAGGTCAGGCATACAACGAAAGCATTTCACCTACTGATCCTTCCCTGACAAACGTGATGATTACCAGTGCAACATCACCTGAGAAATTTACAATTAACGGTGGACTTACTTTAGGCACTGGCTGGGATGTTTCGTATATTCAGATAAATGGCGGGGTGACCAGTGCTTCACAAACCAATGATGACATTGCGCTAACAAATGCCATAGTATATGGTTCGGTAGATCTGTCCGGAGCACCGGGATACGCATTCGTATGGAACGATTCGATCTTAAATTCTTCCAACGGCAACGCTCTGCAAATTGCACGGGGTGAAATTAATGGATGCTACATCACTTCAGACGGAAATGGAATTAATCTGGTGAATGGTTTTTATCCTGATGAAATGATAACCATTACCGATAACCAGATATACATCACAGGAAATGGAACTGTCGTACACATTGAAAACTCGCAAAATCCACTTTACTTCACAAATAATTTATTGTCCATGCTCTCCACAGCAGGAGGTCAGGGTCCTGATGGGATAACAAGTTATGGTGCTTATTATTCAGGTACGCAGAGCACATTCATCAACAATACCATTGTTGCTGCAAGTACCTGCAACCTGGCCGCTTATTTCCACGGTGGACCGAATTGGTTGATCAAAAATAATCTGATCTATGTGAATGGAGGGAATACCGGGTATGGAGTTGAGGACGGCCAACCCGCTGAATTCTCCTACAACTATTACCGCGATGCGACAGGTCCCGGCAATCCGTTTAGTGGTACGTTGGTGGCAGACAATACAAACGTAGGAGCTTCCAATACACGTGTTGGATTTGATGGAGCTGTATTTCCGGGCACCGATCCCATCAACGGCGGTGACCCTAATCCAATTTACAATGATGCGAGCGATGGTTCAAGAAATGATGCCGGTTGCTTCGGTGGTGATGGGTCGTTGATAAATGCATTTCACTACTCTTATCCGTATTGTTTGCAGTCGGTCACTTCGCCGGCAAGTGGTTCAACAATTGATCCTGTTGGAACTCCTGTGATGACTGTTAGTTTTGTTCCGGAACCAACAGCAAGTTATTATCACATTTTCGGAACCAATATTCCTTCTACCGGATATATTCTCGATACTATGGTGATCGGTACTCCCTTTACCATTCCAACTCCACCCATCGGTCATTATTCATTTTCCATCTATCCTCAGAATGCATTAGGAAGTGCTTCAGAATGCACAGGTGAAGAGGTTACAGCATTTACTGTCGATACACCCTGCGTTCAGGTCCGTTATTATTTCGATAATGATGGTGACGGTTATGGAGACGTCAATAATTTTCAAGTTGCCGGGTGTCTCGCTCCTTTAGCGTATGTTTCTGACAGCACGGATTGCGATGACAATGATTATTATGTGCACGTCAACTGTTCCGGATGCAATGTGACACTTACTGATTTAACATGGAAATCGTACAATGTATTTCCAGGTGCAGGATGGGAACAACCGGGCTTCGATGATTCAGGATGGAATTCGCCGATTGATCTCGGTCAGGCAAATTCATTGTTTGGAATTACTCCGCGTCCGGAAAAAATCTGGGATCCGAATATCACGAATATTGCATATTTCCGCCGGACATTTACGCTCAATGGTGCGGATCACATGATTCTTGATTTTGATGCTGATGATGATGCAATAGTTTACATCAACGGCGTTCAGGTAAACAATGATTTCGATTGTAATATTTCAGTTGTCAAAGGCATTGACATTACATCATATCTGGACCTGAATGGAGATAATACGATGGCTGTTCAGGTTCAGAATTGTCAGGGAGATTATTACTTCACAGCGCAATTGTACAATGGATATTTCGTGGACGGTGATCACGATGGTTATGGTAGTCAGTCTGCGGTGCAATTCTGTGCACCTCCCGGGCCAGGGCTTGTAAGAAACAATCTTGATTGCGATGATGAAAACCCACTGGTTCAACCACTTACTCCGTATGTATCAATTGTCGGATCTCCTGAACTTCCCGGTTGTACTTCATTCAATGATACATTACGGGTCGGACAAGTATACGATTACCGTTATGTAGACCATGTCATTGCATTCAGCAGTGAATACACCCCAACAGACTACGGAAGTGCTCAAATCATCGGACCACCAAGTATCTATCCAACCTACGGTGACAATGCAACGGCATGGGCGCCGCTGACACAAGACGATTCACGTGAATTCATCGAAGTTGGTTTTGCAACTGCTGCTCCTATAAACTTCGTAGACATTTATGAAACCTATGCAACAGGTTCGATCGATACAGTTTATGTATTGAATCCGAATACAAGTGCTTATGAAGCTGTGTACACCACTACAGCCGGTTCACGGAGCGAAACATCCAGGAAATTACACATCTCATTCCCGACTACTTCTTTCCCTGTATCCGCCATACGGATAGCAATGAATTCTCCTTTTGTTCACGATTGGAATGAACTGGACGCCGTTGCAGTGGGACGTTTTGAAAACGCAACGTTTGATTCTTACAACTGGTCTACCGCAGATTTTACAAGTTTTATCACGACCAATATTCCCGGAACATTTTCTGTTACCGTTACATCCGGAGCTTGTACCGGAACCAGCGATGAAATTGCGATTACCACAAAGAGTGTCAACGCCGGACCTGCTTCCAACTGGATCATTTGCCCCGGAAGTTCTACCGTGCTAGCTGCAGGTGGCGCTTCTTCTTATTCCTGGAGTACAGGAGAAACAACATCCTTCATTTCTGCTACTCCATCAGGACTCACCTGGTATACTGTTACCGGTACAGATGAATTCGGGTGTGTAACTATTGATAGCATTTCCGTTTCCAATTACGATCCGATCCTCCCCGGACCGGTTGTCATCACACCTGAAACAGGTTCCGGTGATGGAATGATCACAGCGGGACCTGCCAGTGGAGGAGTGATCGGTGTGTATACATATACGCTCACAGGTAACAGTGTGAATATTTCCAATACAACCGGAACATTTACCAACCTTGCTCAGGGAACTTACAATTTATCGATCTCCGATGAAGTGCCTTGCCACTTCGATACTGTTCTGACAGTTCCGTTGAGCCAGTCTTGTACACCTGCCAACACAGCCATTATTTCAATGAGTGGCAGTCAATGCTTCGGTGATACACGCACATTAACCATTACCAATGCAACCGATCTGAATGACAATACCCAGTGGGTATGGTACACCGGAAGTTGTGGTGGTACACCATTCGCTTCAGGATCATCCATCGATTTTGTTCCAACTGCAACAACGACATACTATGTAAGAGGTGAAGGTGGTTGTTCAACTAACGGTCTATGTGCATCTCAAGTAGTGATAGTCAATCCGCAGATTGTAATGAACGTCAGCAATGATCCGATTGCCTGTCACGGGAATGATATCACTACTCACGTCAGTGCGAGCGGTGGTACTCCTCCGTATGTAGGTGAAGGAACATTCGTTGTTCCCGGATTTACAGGAAGCGACACCACAATCACTTATCCGGTTGTGGATGCGGTCGGATGTATTGTTACAAACAATCTCACTGTTACGCAACCTTCGCAACTTGTATTAGACGGAGTTCCCGACACTACAATTATATGTCTTGAAATCGAAAGTATGGGTCATGTTTCTCTCTCTGCAAACGGTGGAGTTCAACCCTATTCATTCACCGGTGATGACACGACAAATTTGTCAACAGGAAATTATACGTACACAGTAACTGATGCGAATGGATGTTTTGTAACCAACAGTACTTATCTGTACATCACCAATTGTATTCTTCCGTATTACAATGCACCGGATTCCGGAAAAGTGAGTTCCATCCTGGGTCCTGAGCTGACGCAATTGGTGGAGAATCCGGATTCAGTAGGACCTGCTTCTAACAATCAGGTCTTCCTCATTGATAGCATCGAAGGAACAGTATTCATTGATATCATCGCGAACATAGGACAATATGCCAATGCACTTGCCATTGTTACTTCGCCGGATTATGGATTAACTGATCTTGTAGACAATGGAGACACTTCACTCATCATCACCGGATATTATCCGATTGCACGTTTGAAGAAACTTGATTCGCTACAGACCTACATTAATTTCGCCCGTCCGAATTATGCAGCTGTCGGATCTGCCGGCTTCATCACATCACAGGGAGATTCAGCTATGCGTTCCAAAACTGCACGTTCACTTTTTAATGTAGATGGCAGTGGAATCAAAGTCGGAGTGTTGTCTGATTCGTATAATACAATTTCCGGAAACCCCGCGGGACTTGACGTTTCGCACAAAGATCTTCCGGGACCCGGAAATCCTGAGAACACCAATCCGGTTGAAATTGTTTATGATTATCCCTATGGAAAAGGTCTGGATGAAGGACGAGCGATGTTACAAATCGTACACGACATTGCACCAAAAGCAAAACTTGCATTCCGTACCGGTTTCGTCAGCGCCGGTGATTTTGCGGAAGGTATTGTAGCGCTGCAGGAAGATTCCTGCGATGTGATCGTGGATGATGTGACCTATATCACTGAGCCATTCTTCCAGGACGGCATCGTTTCCAAAGCTGTAGACTATGTAAAAGATCAGGGTGTAGCTTATTTCACATCCGCAGGAAACTTCGGTAGTGGTTCCAGCGAAGGAGTTTTCAATCCAATGCCTGCGCCATTCGGTATTACAGGTAAAGCTCACGATTTTGGCGGCGGAGATTATTTGCAGAAAGTTGCGCTCAAACGCGGCACCTACACTCTGGTATTGCAGTGGGATGATTCTGTGTACTCTCTGAAACAGTTGCCGGGTGCACGATCTGATTTCGATATTTATCTCACGGATATTACCGGCACCAAACTATTCGGACTTAACAGAAAAAATAATTGGGGAGATCCGATAGAAGTTTTGCCATTTGTTGTAAAAGCAGATGTAGAAGCCAACATCATGATTGTACGTACCTGGGCACAGGATACTGTAACACCGATGAAATTTAAATACGTTGTTTTCCGGGGAGATATTGATATCAAAGAATATCAAAATGGAAACTCAACAATCATCGGACAAGCAAACGCTGCAGGCGCGATGTCTGTTGGCGCAGCACGATACACTAAAACACCTGCATATGGAACTCCTGTTCCAATCATTGAACCGTTCAGCTCTGTGGGAGGTACTTCATCTCGCGGAGTCGTTCGTGCGAAACCGGATTTCACTGCTCCTGATGGTGTAAATACTTCCGTGAACTTCTTCTCCAAAGACGAAGAAGGTGATGGCTTGTATAATTTCTACGGAACATCCTGTGCTGCTCCTCATGCAGCAGGTGCCGCTGCACTGATCCTTAGCGCTAAGAAAAAATTCTTTAGCGAAACTATCGTTCCGGATTCACTCCGGACGCTGTTGCAGAATACTGCCGTCGATATGTCCACTCCGGGCTTTGATTATAGCAGTGGCTACGGATTGATTGACGCGAAAGCAGCCATCTCTACTTTCGCTATTCCGAAACCAGTCATTGATTCAATACAACTGGCGGATTCTTCCATCACTCCCGGAACGGCTCCGATTGTTGTAATTGTGAACGGACAATATTTCCAGGATTCTTCCATTGTTTACTTCGATGGAAATCCTATGCCAACGACCATTCTCAGCACCGGACAATTGACAGCAACCATTCCTGTATTCATCGGTAACCCGATCCTGCAGGTCTTTTCACCGCCACTTTCTCCAAATGGAAACGATGGTGGTTTCTCAAACGGTGTGTACTTCCAGAACATTATCAAACCGATTATCTCTGTTCAGGTTGATAACAGCATGAAGAAATATGGTGAAGAACTTCCTGAATTTACTTCAACCATTTTAATGAATGGATTGCCGTTGGAAAACTTCGGATTGACCGCTGATTCGGTTGGACTTGGTCATCTCAATTATCAGACACTAGCTTCTGCTGAAGCCAATGTTGGAATCTACCAGGTTGCAGTAAGTATGGACGCATTGGATCCGCAGGATCATGAGGATTCTTTGCTTGCAGCATCTTATGAATATACATTCCAGTCAGGGCATATTACAATAAAGAAAATGCCGATTGTAATTTCTCCTCGTGACACAAGTATTGTTTACGGTGATAAAATTGGTGACATCCATTTCAACTATATCTTCGATGATTCACACATCGATCCGGCAACCCGCGAAAGTTTCCTCGATAGTATAGAGCAAACCCATTTGCTCACCATGTCAAATGCAATGGTGCTTGTAAATCCGCGCGTGATTACCAACCCACGTGTAATCACCAATGCCGATTTCGCAAACCTTGCACTCGTCGCAACTAACAAAGCGCTGGCCAATCCCCGTGTGATTACTAATCCTCGTGTGATCACCAACGGTGTATTTACCATCGACACCACATTGATCGTTGACCTCGCGACTGAATCCGTGTTTAATTTTGATACCGATTCTTCCCTCATCGTGCTGGAAAGTCCGGGACCCGGTTTACATTCACGTGCCATGGCGAATCCACGAGTGATAACCAACCCGCGTGTAATTACCAATCCTCGTGTAATCACCAATGGTGTTACTGATGTAGACAGCATTCCGGTTACAACCAACAACAGTGATAACATTGCTGTTGTACTTGATGAAGACGATGTGACATCCACAGATACAACTACGGAGTTAAAATCCATCAACCTTATCACCGGTACCACTGTTGGAACCTGGATCATCGTTCCGGGCGCATTCTTCTCCGACAATTTCGATATTAGTTATGCACTCGGAAGTTTGACCATATCACCCGCAGAATTGACAGTTACTGCAGATGATAAGAGTCCGGATTGTTTTGGCACTCCACTATACAGCGCTACAGTAAAAGGATATAAAAATGCCGACAGCACGGGAGTGAATGCATCTTCAGGTCCATCGTTTACATTGTATGACGCATCGAATGCACAGGTAGGCAGTCTTACACAGGGTGGAACTTACTCCATTGTTCCTTCGGATTTCCATTTCCCTGCAGATAGCAATTACACAATCTCGTATGTGAATGGCACATTGATCGTTCCGGATCCGGTACAACTTGATGTTGTGGTAACAAACGCGCAATGTTATGGTGGAACCGGTAGTGTAGTGCTTACAGGTAATGGCGGACATCCACCTTTCAGTTTCGGAGGTGATCCAACGAGCGGGCTTACTGTCGGACCTCATTCGTTTACAATCACAGATCAATCCGGCTGCAGCACTACTGCAACTGCGACAATTACACAACCGTCGAAAGTGGAAGCTGTTGCAAGCAGTACCGATGCTACCTGCGGACTAAACAACGGCTCACTAAATGTCACAACTTCCGGTGGAACTGCTCCTTATTCCTATGAATGGTCACCGGGCGGACAAACAACTTCCAGTGTTCTTTCAGCAGGTGTTGGAAATTATACAGTAACTGTTACAGACGCTGCCGCGTGCACTGTTTCTGCTTCTGCGACAATCCTCTCTACAGGAACTGCTCCGGGAGCTGCGGGAAATATCAGTGGTCCTGCCGGAGCCTGTCGCAACACAACTGGCATAGTGTACAGTATTGCACCTGTTGCAGGGGCTACGTCTTATCAATGGGTTCTCCCCAATGGCGTGACAGGATCTTCCACAACAAACAGTATCACACTTTCATTCGGAGGTTCAAATTTTGTTGGAGGATTTATATGCGTCATTCCGCAGAACCTATGTGGCAATGGATCATCAGCTTGTCTCAATGTTCCTGTTCTGAATGTAAAACCGGGTGTTCCCGGAACGATCACCGGGGCATTCCCATCCTGCGGTCCAGCTACATATACCTATAGTATCCCAACAGTTGTGAATGCTACAAATTATGTCTGGTCCGTTTCGGGTTCAGGAGTCAGCATCACGAGTGGACAAGGAACTAATTCCATTGAAGTATTTATTCCTTCAGGAATGGGTCAGGGAACAATTTCTGTTTATGCACAAAACTGTTTCGGTAACGGTTCCGCACGTTCTGCATATCTCACCGGTGTTCCGACGCATAGTAACGCGCTTGTTGGACCCGGATTCGTTTGTCCGAACTCGACGAATGTTGCCTACAGCATGGGACAAGTAAACGGAACCGGCAGTTATATCTGGACAATTTCCGGAAATGCTACGATTGCAAGCAGCAACGGGCCAAATTGCACTGTAAACTTTGCGTCCAACTGGACAAGTGGAATACTCTCCGTGACGACCGTCAATGCCTGCGGAAGTTTCACGCGTACCTATACTATTCAATCTGTTCCCGCGCAACCCGGTAGTATAACAGGTCCGGGTAACAATCTTTGCGGTCAAAGCAACGTAACTTATTCTATTGCTGCTGTTGCAGGAGCGACCAGTTATGAATGGACACTTCCGGCCGGAGTGACTCCGCTCACATCGTTAAACGGAACTTCTATTACCGTGAACTTCACATCAGGATTTACCAGCACTGGAAATATTTGTGTTGCAGCAGTGAATTCCTGTGGACCTGGTGTGCCCCGCTGTTATTCCGTAACAGCAAGGCCGGCGGCGATCCCTACGATCAATGGTAGTGCAAGCGTTTGTAAAACATCTGTTCAAACTTATTCTGTTGCGCCTGTGACAGGAGCTACATCTTATAGTTGGTCAGTAGTCGGAGGAGCATCTATCATTCCTGGTGGCGTTAATTCGACGCTGAATTTCAACACATCTTTGTCTACAACGCAAACCATAAAAGTTAACGCGAACAATGCGTGTGGTGCCGGTCAACCTGCTGCGAAGGCCGTTACAGTGAACATGGCTTGCCGCACAGCGCAGGACGAATTGATGGAAAGCGATAACTACTTTGGATTGTATCCGAATCCATCGAAAGACAAAGTAACGGCGCAGGTTAATTCACTTGCAGACGATGATTACATTTTAAAGGTGACAGATTTGCTTGGCAATGTGATTCTCGAGGAGAAGATGAAAGTAAAAGCCGGTGAGAACCGAAAAGAGCTGGATCTATCCGGTCTAAAACAAGGAATGTATTTTGTATCCTGGTTGAAAGAAGGAGCGGAAGTGAATACAATCCGTCTTGTGTTGAATTAATTTGCCAAGTGAGTAGAAAATAAATTTTGATTAATTCACTTCTACAGCATCCTCCTTTTGGGGGATGCTTTTTTTATTTATAAAACTATCATGAATGATCCGTTGCTCCGAATACAATCAAATTATTATCGCCTAACTCCTACTCTATTGATCGTTTAAAAATGAATGGGGTGTAACACCGAAAAAAAAGAAAATAACTATCGGTCAAATGATTTAAAGTAAAAGGAAAAAATCCAGGTTCGTGATTACATCAGTAAAAAGAAACATCCCTACCACCTGAAAAAAAACATTCAGCCTCATTCTTGCGAAATGAGGCTTGATACTGTCTAAACTTTGATTGAGCTGATTTTGAGATTTCTCTGATAGGCAAAAGGTGAAAGAAAGATGTCGCCTTAAATATCCCTATTAAATTGGTTGCAATTGAATTGATAAGTATTGAAATTTGAGAATGATTGAAAAGAACTATAAGTATTCAATCGAAACCGGAAAAATTATTGGTCTTGCAATGGAAGTTCACAAAGATCTTGGCAACGGATTTCAAGAGGTGATTTATCAAAGAGCACTCGAAATTGAGTTTGCCAGAAATAACATTCCGTTTAAAAGGGAATTTGAGATGCCAATCATATATCGAAATGAACAAATTGGGACAAGAAGAGTTGACTTTTTAGTGTACGACAAAATTTCAGTTGAATTAAAAGCAATAACAAATTTGGAGCCGGTACATTTTGCGCAGGCAATAAATTATTTGGAGGCCTACAATTTAGAGATCGGACTACTTTTGAATTTTGGTTCAGCGAGCTTAGAAATAAAGAGATTGCTCAATAAAAAAATGTCTGAACCCGGATTTAGCTGATTAACTGATTTAAGTGATAAAAGAAATTAAGTTATTAGTATAAAAGAATCCTGTAAATCCCAAAATCAGCTCAATCAAAGTTCAGATATTTTCGGATGCTAAGAGCGGATTTCAACCGCTATATCCGCCGTGGCAGACAGACTCCTGCCTGATGATATTGTAAAATAAGAAAGCGCCTGAAAAAAATTCAAGTGCTTCTTGTTGAGGTCCCGAGCGGATTTGCGCAGTTTTTACATGCGCTTGGTTTGCTTGCCGATCCGGACAGGGGTTTTGAAAAGCGAGTGGTGGGCGAAACGATTTTAATATTCTTTCACAAGAGCATTCAAAGGTATATTAAGAAACTCATTTAGATTTCTGATCATTTCAAGAGTCAATTTCCGTTTCCGGTTAAGAATTTTCGAAACTTTATCCTTACCGCCTAAATATTTAGCAAGATCTTTTTGTTTCAGATTTTGTTGTTCCATTCTGTATTTGATCGCTTCAATTGGATCAGCGGTGCTGATATGAAAATTTTCGTTTTCATATCGCTCAATCAAAATAGCAAGAACATCAGCTATGTCACTTTCCTTTGTTCCCTTTTTAGCGAGGAATAGCTTTTCAAACATTGCCAATGCCTTGTTGTATTCCTTTTCTGTTTTGATTATTTTAAATTCCATAACTATCAATATTTAGTTTCAGTAAACTTCTATTGTTGCTGCATTTATTTTAGTGTATTCTGCATGTGTTCCGATGAACTTTATAAATAACCAACCCTTTTGATAATTTAGACTGGCGACAAGCCTGTATTTATTCCCTTTGATGTTAAATACTACTCTGTCATTCGTTAGAATATCTGCTGTTGCAAAATCTCCAATTACATCGTTGGGCTTACGCCAGGTTTTTGAAGCCACATCGTTATACCAAAGTTCGAGAGCCTTTTTGGAGTCAGAATGCTTCTTCCAGAATTTTATCAAAGTCCCCCGATTATGGATATTCATTGAATTCCTTTTACGGAGCTAATATACGATATAGTTGCCATTTTGGCAACTATTATAACAAGGGTATTTTATGGTGTTTTTGTGTCCGGCATAGTCCAAATATTTCCTAATGAAAACAAAAAAGCCTCATTCTAGCGAAATGAGGCTTAATGGCTTCTAATGAATTGAATTTGGAGGTCCCGAGCGAAGGTGAACCAAACCATCTAACATACTGTATACCATATTGATATGAATATAAACTTCTCTGATAAGAAACAAATAAGAAACACAAGAATTGCTCATTTAAGAATTTGAAAGATTTTCATTAAACTTATCATTGCATTCTAATTTTAAACAAGTTCAATTTGCATGAAACTAAGCCATGTCCATACGGAAGCTGACATAATGCAATATATTAGTGAGGCAGCAGAAGAATCATTATATCTCGAATTTAAAAATGGTATGGCTTTCAAAGTAAAGGATGAGGATTGCAAAAATGAAATTGCCAAAGATATTTCAGCTTTTGCAAATGCAGACGGCGGAGTTCTAATCTATGGAATTGCAGAAAAAAAGTTTAGAGCAACTAGTATTGCACCTTTTGATGGTAATATTTTTACAAAGGAATGGCTAGAGGATATTTTAGGATCTCGGATTCATCGCCCGATTCCAAATCTTATCATTGATCCAATCCGCATTGGAGGTGATATAGCCAAATCTGTATTTGTTGTGAGAATTCCTCGAAGTATCTATGCACCTCATCAAACTTATTTATTAGAGTATTGGAAGCGCCAGAATTTTAGAAATCGAAAAATGGCTGAATATGAAATAAGAGAAGCGTATACAAGACCTAATGTAACTAAATTAAAATTACTTGACGCAACTGTAAGTGCAAATGCAGGCATGTTAAGTGGAGGCAAACCAATTGACTTTAGAGCGAGAGTTAGTGTTGCAATAGAGAACATTGGATCAACAATTGAAGAAATGTACAAACTTGAAGTGCGGCTTCCTAATCAATTACATGTTACAAGTGTAACACCTTCTGACCAATTTTTTCATGCTCCATATAGGAAAGAAGGAGACTATCATATTTATTCCTTTCCAAGTAAATCGGCATTATTCCAAGGTGAAAAAATGCCAATGGCTGTAGTTGAAATTGTAATAAATAAAAGGAATATTCATACAATTGATTCACCTCCGTTAATGTGTAAGCTGTATTTTTCTTCAGGTACAGAAACAATAGAGGTTCCGATTTTACGACATTGTCAATATAATGGTCGTCAAATATCTGCAGATGATATAATCTGATTAGTCGCCTAAGAATATTCTAAAATCTATTTTTAGTGTAATTGCGAAGCCGGGTAATAGAACTGCTTAACTATCATGTCCTTTCTTCCAGTTGATAAAAGAAAATATGGAATTGTGAGAGAAAGTGTGGTCTTAGAATAAAGCAGCTTTGATGGCTCTACACTAATTTTTTCGAGTAGTTCTAGAATATCTTTTTGAGGAATCACAATACCAGAGTAATAATTGGGGGTAACGGTTAATACCGGTTTTAGTGTGTAATCCTTGACCTCATTTGCTTTATTACAATTAAAGGCATGTTGCGTGAGAAGTTTATAACCCGGATTTACTGAGGTATTTATAAAACCTTCCACA
>CALMQM010000122.1 GCA_937871435.1 uncultured Bacteroidota bacterium
GAAAAGTGATGGCGTATTAAATTTCAGATATTTGCATTGATTGCAAGTGCAATCTGGATCGTATTTCATAATGAAAATATTGTGATGTTCTATTTCTGTGTATTTCTCACGATAGCAAATGCATCGAATAAGTGAATTGTTTAACCTTTTGAAGATATCTTTCAATTTGTCAGCGTATGGGAGTAGCCCTCCGTCTGTGATTTCAATTTCCTTATTTTCATTTACCTTTACTTTTTGCAACAACTCATGAATTTCTTTGTTATTTGTTTTAAGACAAAAGTTAGAATATGAATCATAAATCTTTTCATCTAGGTTGAAAGGGAAAATTCTTGAAAGAGTTCTAGGGTAAATCAGACTGAAGCCTTCAAAATAATTAAGAACTGTGCTAATTTGGTCAACTATATGTAGCGATTTGAGTTTTCCATCTACCTTAATTTGGTTAATTGGTTTGTTCTTAAGGTGAGGATTAGTTTCGTATTCAAGATACTCGGCAATGCTTTCAAGTTTATCAGTGTCAAGATCTCGGAGAATTTGGTTTTGTAAATCTGCAACGTTTATGTATTGACATTCCACGTTATATTCAGCAAGTTTATCTAAAGATTTGCAACTACATTTATTTTCAGCAGAAATGCAAAAAATGATAAAAGTTCTAAAGGAATTAAATTTTTTGTGCTTAATAAAAAGGTCAACAGTTTTTGAAATTTTAGTTGACTTGTTTTGTGAAGTAATTTGGTAAGCAATTTTTTCTTTGTTGTAAAACAAATCAATTGCGCTTTCATTTTGCCTTACTGCATTGGAGTTTTTTAAATCGTATTCGTATATTAGATTCAAAAGAGTTTTAAAAAAATCTTCTGCTACAATGTTTATGTCAATGAAATTTAGCTTATTGGAAAGCTTCACTCTTGCAACTATGAAAGCAAAAGCAAATTCAATTTTTCTAATGGCTACTAGTCTTCTATCCATTTATATGTGCTAAACAATTTTTATTTCGTCTGATGTCAATGTACGATTTCAAAATAAACTTTCTTTACATTTTTACAGTTGTTTGTTAATTTTAGTCGATAACTGTTGTTGTTGGATAGTATTATACGTACAAATTATTGTAAAAGGGACGAAAGTTGAAGGCTATAGAGAAATGATCATTTCATGGGATAAGGAATTTCGATAATAACATTCTTAAAGCGTATACTAACTAGACAATCTAACCCTGAGCGCTGCGATCCCGTAATTGCGTGAGAACGAAGCACGGGTTGGTCGGTAGTGGATCGCGTTTATTTCTTATTCCAAAATTTTAAACCAACCTCTAAAAAATTCCAGATATTCGCCCCTTCTAATTTCCAACACATGTCCGACCAGATCAATTCTTCCAAAGCTCCTGAACCTGTTGGCTTATATCCCCACGCACGGCGGGTGGGAAATTTACTATTCCTCAGTGGGGTGGGACCGAGGGAAAGAGGAACGAAGAATATTCCTGGTGTGGAACTTGATGAAAAAGGGAATATCGTTTCGTACGATATCGAAAAGCAGTGCCGGTCGGTGTTTCAGAATGTGAAGTATATCCTGGAGGATGCCGGATCGGGATGGGATAAGATCGTGGATGTGACAGTGTATCTCACCAATATGAAAGACGATTTTCCGATATATAATCGGCTGTGGGCGGAGTATTTTAAAGAGAACCCGCCGTGCAGGACTACGCTGGAAATCAATTGTTTACCTACTCCGATTGGCATTGAGCTGAAGGTTATTGCGACTATTTAGAGTTTTTTTCGCGCAAAGGCGCAAAGATCGCAGAGAGAGGGCTTTGCGTTCTTTGCGCCTTCGCGCGAAATCTAAAAAGCTGAAAAACAGTCAATTTTGAGGCATTGAGCTACTTTCCAATAGCTTTTATTTTCCTTATTTTTGCGGGCCTTAAAATGGGTGGGGAGAGATTCGTGGTTTTTGGAAATTTAAGGCTTTAAGAAATAAATGAAAGGGCTGTATGTCATTGAAATACAGGGAATTTAAGCAGCTTGACTTACCTTCTGTTTCCAGGGAAATCCTGGCGAAATGGGAAGCGGAAAAGACTTTTGAAGCCAGCGTGAACAGCCGGGAGGGCCGTCAGTCCTTTACTTTTTACGAGGGGCCCCCGTCGGCGAACGGACTTCCCGGCATTCACCATGTCATGGCCCGGGCGATCAAGGATATTTTTTGTCGCTACAAAACGCTCAAAGGTTTTCAGGTAAAACGCAAAGGCGGTTGGGATACTCACGGTCTGCCAATCGAACTGAGCGTCGAGAAAACTTTGGGCATCCGCAAAGATGATATCGGGAAAACAATTTCCATCGAAGAGTACAACAAAGCCTGTCGCAAAGAAGTGATGAAGTACAAAGACGTGTGGGACGACCTCACACGTAAGATGGGCTACTGGGTGGATCTCGATAATCCATACATCACATTCACGAACGATTACATCGAATCGTGCTGGTATCTCCTGAAAGAACTTTACAAAAAAGATCTTCTTTACAAAGGCTATACAATCCAACCGTATTCTCCCGCAGCGGGAACTGGATTGAGTTCGCATGAACTGAATCAACCGGGGACGTATAAGATGGTGAAGGATACAACGGCGGTTGTACAATTCAGGATTAAGAATTTAGAATCAGGAATTGAAGGTCCTCTTTATTTTTTAGCATGGACGACAACACCGTGGACCCTTCCTTCCAATACTGCTCTTGCAGTGGGAGCGAAGATTTCCTATGTCGCTGTACAGACATTCAATCCATATTCACACGAAGCAGTGACTGTAATTCTTGCAAAAGATTTACTTGGTCGTTATTTCCCGGAGAAGAACGCGGAATTGAAAATGGAAGATTACAAAGCGGGCGACAAAGCGATTCCGTTTCGTGTGCTGAAAGAATTTACAGGAAAAGACTTCGAAGGTGTTCGCTACGAACAACTGCTACCGTATACTCAACCGACAGACGGTGATGCATTCCGTGTGGTTTTAGGTGATTTTGTAACTACAGAAGACGGAACAGGTATCGTTCACATCGCGCCGAGTTTTGGCGCGGATGACTTTCGTGTCGCGAAACAAAACGGCATCGGTTCGCTCACGCTTGTCGATAAGCAAGGACGCTTCACTTCCGAGATGGGAGAATTTGCCGGTGAGTTTGTAAAAGAACAATACCTCAGCGATGCTGAGAAAGAAATAGAAAAGAAAAAACAAGGCGGAGAGAAATATCTCAGCGTGGATGAACGTATTTCCATCAAACTGAAAAAAGAAGGCAAAGCTTTCAAGGTGGAGAAATACGAACATACCTATCCGCATTGCTGGAGAACGGATAAACCTGTATTGTATTATCCGCTGGATTCCTGGTTCATCCGAACTACAGCGAAAAAAGATCGTCTCGTTGAACTGAACAAAACAATCAACTGGAAACCGGAGAGTACAGGAACCGGACGTTTCGGCAACTGGCTGGAAAATCTGGTCGACTGGAATTTGAGTCGTTCACGTTACTGGGGAATTCCGCTGCCGATCTGGAGAACAGAAGATGGCAGTGAAGAAATATGTGTTGGATCTGTACAGGAATTGCACGATGAAATTGAAAAGGCGATCAAAGCCGGTTTGATGAAGTCGAATCCGTACAAAGAAATTCAGCAATCTACATTCAACATTCATCAATCTACTTTTGATCTCCATCGTCCGTATGTGGATGATGTCATCCTTGTTTCCGCTTCCGGAAAACCAATGAAGCGCGAACTCGATCTGATCGATGTGTGGTTTGACAGCGGCGCAATGCCGTATGCTCAGTGGCATTTTATGGGTGACTTTGAGTCGCTACCTTTCAAAGGGACAAGGGACGAGGGGCGAGGGACGGACGTGAAAAGTAGGATGGGGGATGAGGGACGAGGCGCGGCTTTTCCGGCTGATTTCATCGCGGAAGGTGTGGATCAGACCAGAGGATGGTTCTTCACATTGCATGCAATCGCTGTTCTGGCTTTTGATTCCATCGCTTTCAAAAATGTAGTGAGCAACGGACTGGTGCTTGACAAGAATGGAAATAAAATGTCGAAGCGTCTGGGCAATGCCGTTGATCCCTTTGAGACACTGGGTAAATATGGTCCGGATGCGACACGCTGGTACATGATCAGCAATGCATCGCCCTGGGATAATTTGAAATTTAATTTGGACGGCATTACGGAAGTACAACGGAAGTTCTTCGGAACACTGTACAATACCTATTCCTTCTTTGCGTTGTATGCCAATATAGACGGTTTTAATTTTTCGGAAACTGAAGTTCCGTACAATGACAGAACAGAACTTGATCGCTGGATTTTATCCGAGTTGAATTCACTGATCAAAGTCGTGGATGTCGCCTATGCGGAATATGAACCGACGAAAGCCTGCCGTGCGATCTCTGATTTCGTGAGTGAGCACCTGAGTAACTGGTATGTTCGTTTGAGTCGTCGTCGTTTCTGGAAAGGAGAATACAGCACTGATAAAATCGCGGCGTATCAGACATTGTATACATGTCTCGAGACTGTGGCGATTCTGATGTCACCTGTAGCGCCGTTCTACAGTGACCAATTGTTTTGTGATCTGAATACAGTATCCGGAAAATGGAAAGTGAACTCTGTTCACCTCGCTGATTTTCCTGTTGCGGACGATGCGCACATCGACAAATCACTGGAAGAACGAATGGAATTGGGTCAGCAGATCTCTTCGATGATTCTTTCATTACGGAAAAAAGTAAACATCCGTGTGCGCCAGCCTTTGAACAAGATGTTGCTGCCGGTGCTGGAACAAGGTTTCCGGGAGAAAGTGGAGCTGGTGAAGGACCTGATTCTGGCGGAGGTGAATGTGAAGGAAATCGAATACATCCACGATACGCGTGGCATTCTGACCAAGAAGATCAAGGCGAATTTCAAGATCCTTGGGAAGAAAGTGGGCGGACTGATGAAAGATGTCGCTGCTGCAATTGGCGGGATGACACAGGAAGACATTTCGCGTTTTGAGCAGGAGAAGGAATTCTCTCTGCAGGCAGGCGGACAAACGGTTGTTCTTGTGCCGGAAGATGTGGAAATTACATCCGAAGATATTCCGGGATGGCAGGTAGCGAGTGAGGGCAAACTCACGGTAGCCCTGGATGTCACCCTGACGGAGCAATTGAAAGAGGAGGGAATCGCCCGGGAATTCATCAACCGGGTGCAGAATTTGCGAAAAGATAAAGGCTTTGAGGTGACCGACCGGATCGACCTTAAAGTGCTGAAACACCCGTCAATTCAGCCTTCCCTGATTAATAATAAAGAGTATATTTGCGCGGAAATTTTGGCCGCCTCACTTGATTTGGTTGATCGGTTGGATGGTGATGATGCGGTGGAAGTGGAAGTTGACGAAGATATTCTCACACGGATCAGTATTAAAAAGCACGTAACATCTCTTGTCAGTTAAGCGGCAGAGACCATTCATTCAAAATACGTTTTCACATGAGCAAGAAGTCTACTAAAAAAGCGAAACCTGCAGCAAAAGCAAAGGCTAAACCGGCCGCAAAGGCAAAGTCGAAAGCCGCACCGGCAAAAAAAGTCGTGAAGGCTAAAGCTAAGCCTGCCGCAAAGAAGGCTAAACCTGCTGTGAAAGCGAAGTCGAAAGCTCCTGCTAAAGCAGTAGCGAAAAAGCCTGCTGCTAAAAAAATAGTAGCGAAGAAAGCTGTGAAGGTTGTTGCAAAGACCATCACTAAACCATTAGCAAAAGCACCGGCGAAGGCACCTGCGAAACCTGTTGCCAAGCCTGTGGAACATAAACCGGCGCCTGCACCGGCACCGAAACCAAATCCAACAGAATCTAAACCTGCGATTTCAAAACATATGCCTTTTAATAAGAAGCCTGAGCCTTCACGTCAGATTGTGAAAGCACCTGAAGAAAGTGGAAAGAACCGTTACTCCGACAATGAGTTGGAAGAGTTTCGCGAGATCATTATGAAAAAACTGGAAGATGCACGCCGTGAACTGATCACTCTCCAGGCGCAGCTGACCGCTGCGAATGAGCATGGCACAGACGATACAGCGAGTACATTCAAAATGCTGGAAGATGGTTCCGATTCTCTGGCGAAAGAAGAAGCCGGACAACTGGCGAGTCGTCAGAAGAAATTTATTGAGCAGTTGGAAAACGCATTGATTCGTATTGAAAATAAAACCTACGGAATTTGTCGTGTCACCGGTAAATTGATCCCGAAAGAAAGATTGCGCGCAGTGCCACACACTACTCAGTCAATTGAGGCAAAATTGAATCAATACAGAGACTAAGAGAGTGAAGAGTGAATAGTGAAGGGTGAATAGTTTTTCAAACAAACTCTTCACCCTTCACTCTTTACTAAACCAACTACCCGTCCCTCGTCTCTAACAACCGTCCCTCGCCCCCCGTCCCCTGTCCCTCACAAAAAGATGTCCTCCCTCACTTCCAACCCCCTCTTCAAGCGTGCGGCACTCATCGTGTTTCTCGTGTTGCTTATTGATCAGGTGGTGAAGATCTGGATCAAGACGCACATGTATCTCGGGGAAGAATTTGAAATCACGAAATGGTTTGTGATTCATTTCACGGAAAATAACGGGATGGCTTTCGGGATGGAATTCGGAGGCAAGGCCGGAAAAATTTTTCTGAGTCTATTTCGAATTGTCGCTTCATTGGGGATTGGCTGGTACCTGATCCATCTGATTCGTCAGCGTACGCATCCTATTCTGATCACCTGTTTCTCATTCATCTTCGCAGGAGCAGTAGGAAATATTATCGACAGCGCGGTGTACGGACTGATGTTCTCTGACAGCATGGATGGTGTTTCCCGTTTTCTTCCTGCAGAAGGCGGATATGCCGGTTTTCTGCATGGCAGAGTGGTGGACATGTTGTATTTCCCGTTGATGTCGGGACGTTTTCCCGACTGGCTGCCGATCTGGGGCGGGGATACCTTTTTATTTTTCCGTCCTGTCTTTAACATTGCAGATTCTTCGATTTCCATCGGAGTTTTTCTCTTTATTATTTTTCAAAACAGAATTTCTGCCGCGATGAAGAAAAAAGAAGATGCGTTAAAAGTGAGTCAGGAAGAACCTGTTCTTGATTCCGGCGAAAATCTTTCGTAGTGTTGTATCCGTTTTCCGGAACCGGAAAACTGCCTTCCTGTTCTCGTCTGAATTTCCTGTCACATGAAAAAATTAATCCTGCTCTTCCTGTCGGCATACATGGTTTCTGTTGCATCAGCACAGAACAGCGACAGCGCGATGATTCGAAAAATTTATTCTGAAATTCTTGTCAACGGAAAGGCCTATACCTGGTTGCGAGGACTGTCGGTAGATATCGGTGGTCGTTTATCGGGATCGCAGGAAGCCGAGAAGGCGGTGCAATATGCCGAGCGTTGCATGAAGCAGGCCGGTGCGGATTCCGTGTGGCTGCAGGAAACATGGGTGCCTCATTGGGTGCGTGGCATGAAAGAATCGGGTAAAATTATCGACGCAAAAAAAAATGCGCAGGATGTTCCTGTGACGGCGTTGGGAGGTTCTGTAGCTACGCCGGAACAGGGAATTACTGCACCTGTTGTGGAGGTGCATGACTTCGACGAATTGAAAAGGATGGGCAGAGAAAAGATAGAAGGCAAAATTGTTTTTTACAATCATCCTTTTGATGAAACGATGATCAACACTTTTGAAGCGTACGGCGAAGCGGCGGAGTACCGTTGGTCTGGTCCAAGTGAAGCAGCAAAGTATGGCGCAATAGCAACGATCTGCCGGTCGATGACAAATGCGACGGATGACTTTCCGCATACGGGCGCGATGGGATATGCAGATTCTCTTCCCAAACTTCCCTGTGCGGCGATCAGTACCAACGGCGCGGATTTGTTGAGCAGAGTATTGAGATCAAATCCTTCGACACAATTTTTTCTCAAGCTGAATTGTGAGAAGCTCGATAGTGTGTTGTCGCATAATGTGATCGGAGAAATCCGCGGGACGGAACATCCGGAAGAAATTATTTTGATCGGGGGACATTTGGATTCATGGGAAACAGGAAAAGGTGCGCATGATGACGGAGCAGGAGTGGTGCAGGCGATGGAAATTCTGCGCGTATTCAAAGCTCTCGGAATTCGACCAAAGAGAACGATAAGAGCTGTCGCTTTTATGAATGAAGAGAATGGATTGAAGGGTGGGAAAAAATATGCTGAGGTGGCAGCTCTCAATAAGGAAAAACATATCGTTGCGATTGAAAGTGATGCGGGAGGAAGTACTCCGTATGGATTCGGACTGGATATGAAAGCGGATAAAAAAGCAAAGATTAAAAGCTGGGCTCCATTGTTTCTTCCCTACCTGATCTGGAATTACGATGAGGAACACGGTGGTTCGGATATCGGTCCTTTGAAACGTTCTCAGGAAACTCCGTTGATCGGATTGGTTGTCGATTCACAGCGCTACTTTGATTACCATCATGCGGCTTCTGATACCTTCGATAAAGTAAATAAACGGGAACTCAATCTGGGTGCGGCGGCGATGGCTTCGATGGCGTACTTGCTCAGTATGTACGGGCTTTGATTTTTTTCGCGCAAAGGACGCAAAGCTTTTTTATTGCAGGATCAGTTTTTTCGAAAATTTATTTCCGGATTGATCGGAAAATGAAAGGAGATAAATTCCTTTTTCAAATTTTCTTGTATCAATATTCAGTGATGAATTTTCTTTTAGCGTAATTGATTCTATTACTTTTCCCTGTAGAGTCATCACTTTTAAATTCAGCTGATCTGAAA
This sequence comes from uncultured Bacteroidota bacterium, assembly GCA_937871435.1. Classification (GTDB taxonomy): domain Bacteria; phylum Bacteroidota; class Bacteroidia; order AKYH767-A; family 2013-40CM-41-45; genus JADKJP01. The sequence goes on from CALMQM010000122.1 coordinate 8,757, forward strand.
AAATATTTTTCTGCAAAGAAACTGACACCTGATCAGTGGAAGGATTCGGATAAATTTTCAGGAATTGATTTAAAATATTTTCGTCTATTCCAATCGAGGAGATGTGGATTGTTTGTGTTACTGAATCACAGCGACAGACATCGCAGGCGACGTGGGTGATGGTGAAATCTCCGCCGGTTCCGAAATCGTGTATTGGATTGAAAGTGTTCCCTCCGAAACTCCAGCTGTGTTGTATTGAATATATACTATCCGAAAGAAATGAAACTGTAGTTCCATTGGTCGTAAAACTGAATGTTGCATTGGCTTCGTATTTACCAATGTTCCATGTCAATAAGCTGTCGAGCACCGTATGCGCGGCAACATCCTGCAGATATGCAGCAACATTGCCTGTGAGTTGCGATATGAAAGTGTTTCCTACAGGATTTCTTTTAAATAAAGTCGCGTAAAATGTACAGGCTGCAAGATAGGAGCCCGCAAGACTCGGATGACTCTGATCGGCATTGTACAATTCAAGGGTGCTGTCAATCGCGATTGAATGTTGAAACGCGATTCCGACAGGAGCAACACGGGCATGATTTTGTTCGCCCATTAACAAATAACTTTCGCGGAGGCGTTCCTGCATTCCCGCATAGGTACACACCGGAGGGTAGAACGCGCAATTACTTGCATCTCCGTATTTTCTTCCCCAGGTCATGTAGAAAACTGTTTGAGTACATGGATTGTTGTGATGAATGAGACTATCGAGTTTCATTGCATATGGCAGTACTTCCACAGCTACCTGTTGGGGATCAAAAGAAGGGCGCTGACTTTGTTCCTGCAACACCACAAAATCCCAGTCTTGTGCGTTGATCTTCGCAATAGCAGCAGGATCGGTGCTGTGTGATTCAAAAGTGTATCCGCCCGGAGTATAGGAATCAAACACAATTGTATCACCATCAGCCAGGGCAAGACGGTAAATTATATCAGGCAGATTATTTACGGCTGTATAACTGTTGCCAAGAAAGAGAATTTTCTTTTGTGCAATTGCCTGAAGGCTTATTGTGCATGCAAGAGCAAGAAGTATTTTTTTCATGAATTGATAATGGATGGACGAAAATAAGATTTCTTTACGAACTTTACAGGACTTTATCAGCAAGTCAAACCTACCAGTGAAGGAGCATATTCAGGATCTATTATCCGGGCTTGAAGACAGACCCGGAGTGTACCAGTTCTATGACAAGGACGGGATGTTGCTCTATGTGGGTAAGGCCAAATCGCTGAAAAAAAGGGTCAGTTCTTATTTTCAAAAAGAACATCACGACAGCGGTAAGACGACGGTGCTTGTTCGCAAGATCGCCGATATCAAAACGCTTGTTGTGGATACGGAACTGGATGCATTGTTGCTCGAGAACAGTCTGATCAAAAAGCATCAGCCGAGGTACAATGTGAGTCTGAAAGACGACAAGACTTATCCGTGGATCTGTATAAAGAACGAACGCTTTCCGCGTGTTTTTATTACACGCAAAATGATCAAAGACGGATCGGAATATTTCGGTCCGTTCACTCCGGTGAAAATTATTCACACGTTGCTGGAGCTCACTTCTCAATTGTACAAACTCCGTAACTGTACATTGATTTTATCAGAAGAAAATATCGCGAAGAAAAAATTCAAAGTATGTCTGGAATATCATATCGGGAATTGCAAAGGTCCTTGTGAAGGTCTGCAATCGCAGGAGGATTACGATCAGAATATTAAGGACATTCGGCAAATTCTGAAAGGTAATATCAATACGGTGATCCAGCATTTGAAATTGTTGATGGCGAATTATTCGGAGAAATTTGAATTTGAAGAAGCACAGGGGGTGAAGGAAAAAATTGAATTGCTGGAACGTTTCAAATCAAAATCTGTGGTGGTGAATCCTTCTATTCACAATACCGATGTGTATTCTATACTCACGGATGAAGATGCGGCCTATGTGAATTTTCTCCGCATCATGAATGGTTCCATTATTCAGGGACATACAATAGAGCTCAGGAAAAAACTGGAAGAGGGTCAGGAAGAATTATTGGAAATGGCTATAGCGGATATGCGCTCCCGTTTTCAAAGCGATGCGAAGGAAATTATCATTCCTTTTCCATTGAGTCTGGAAATGGATGGAGTTACATTTACTGTTCCGAAGATCGGTGATAAGAAACACCTGTTGTTGTTGTCGGAGACCAATGTGAAGAACTACATCCGTGAAAAGCAATTGCAACTTGAGAAACAAAATCCGGAGAACAAGACCAATCGTTTGCTGGAGCAGATGCAAAAAGATTTACGACTGACAGAGTTGCCGAGAAGAATTGAATGTTTCGATAACTCAAATATTCAGGGTGCATATCCGGTGGCAGCGATGAGTGTGTTCATTAATGGAAAACCGGCGAAGAAGGAATACAGACATTTCAATATTAAAACAGTGGAAGGTCCGGACGATTTTGCTTCGATGGAAGAAGTAATTTTCCGTCGGTACAAAAGAATGCTTGACGAAGCACAGGAGTTACCACAGCTCATCGTGATCGATGGAGGAAAAGGACAACTCAGTTCCGCGATGACAAGTCTGGAGAAGCTTGGATTACGCGGGAAAGTTGCCGTGATCGGGATAGCCAAAAGACTGGAAGAAATATTTTACCCCGGAGATACCGCTCCATTGTACATAGACAAGAAGAGTGAAACCCTGAGAATAATACAGCAGTTACGTGATGAGGTGCATCGTTTCGGAATTACACATCACCGGAAGAGAAGAGAAAAGGGAACTGTCAAAACAGAACTTTCTGAAATCAAAGGTATCGGAGAAGCCACTGCCCAAGCATTGCTGATTCATTTCAAATCTGTCAAACGAATTAAAGAAGCGACGCTGGAGGACCTGGAAGCAATAGTGGGTAAATCAAGAGCTGAAAAAGTTCTGGCGCACTTCAATAAAAGCACCCCATAACTTTGCGCCCTCTGCGCCTTTGCGCGAAATATTTTCTCGCAAAGACTTAATTTAGTTGGTCGGATAGCAACTTCATCTCGATTCGCGGCGAGATTTTTTCGTAAACCACATGGTACACAGCTGTCATGATCGGCATGTGTACATTGTATCTTTTATTAATTTCGTAAATACATTTGGTCGCGTAATATCCTTCAGCGATCATATTCATTTCGAGTTGCGCGAATTTTACGGAGTATCCTTTTCCGATCATCGTTCCGAACATTCTGTTGCGACTGAAGGATGAGTAGGCAGTTACGAGCAAATCCCCGAGGTAAGCGGAGCCGTTAATATCGCGACTGACAGGATGAACGGTGTCGACAAAGCGTTTGATTTCCTGGATCGCGTTGGAGATGAGTACAGCCTGGAAGTTATCTCCGTAACCGACGCCATGACAAATACCACTCGCGATTGCGATGACATTTTTCAATACCGCGGAATATTCGGTGCCATAAATATCATCGCTGACGGTAGTTTTGATATAACGGCAGGAGAGAATGGATGCAAGTACCTGAGCATTGGCGGTGTCCTGCGAAGCAATGGTGAGGTAGGACAATCGTTCCATGGCAACTTCTTCAGCATGGCATGGTCCGGTGATAACACCAATTTTATCGATTGGAATTTTGTAATGATGATGCAAAAAATCTCCGACAATCATCAGGTCGTCAGGAATGATTCCCTTGATGGCGGAGAAAACGATTTTATTTTTGAAGTCTTCCGGTTTGATTTTTTCCAGCGCCGGTTTCAGGAATGCCGAGGGAACAGCGAGGATAATGATATCTGAAGAGCTGACAACATGCGCGAGACTACTGCTGACTTTTACTTTGTGCAGGTCGATGGCGACATCGCTTAGGTAATGCGGGTTGTGTTGGTATTTGTTGATGAAGTCTGCTGTTTCGGTGCTGCGGACCCACCAGTGTATGGTGTCTACATTGTTGGATGCGATTTTCACGAGAGCCGTAGCCCAGCTCCCGCCGCCGATAATGGATATGGTTGGTTTGGTAGACATCGAATTTATTTCGCGCAAAGGCGCAAAGGACGCAAAGATTTATAGTTTATTTACAAGACGCACAATACCTTCTTTTACAAGATTCACGTTGAAGTTAACAAGTAAACCTAATTTAATTTTTGTCATTTTCAAATATGTCAATAATTGTTTGTGATGAACAGGAGCAATGGTGTCAACGGATTTTAATTCAATAATTACTTTATTCATGACGATGAAGTCTGCTCTGAATCCCTGGTCGAGTGTTACCTCATCATATTTGACGATAATTCCTTGTTGGCGAAGAAAAGGGATCCCCATTTTTGTTAATTCATAAGCGATAGCTTCTTCATACACAGATTCAAGCAATCCCGGTCCAAGTATTTTATGTACTTTAATGAATATACCAATTAAGACTTTCGACAGTTCATTTTCATCCATCTTTTTTTGCTTTGCGTTCTTTGCGACTTTGCGCGAAACAAACAAAGGCTAAAAAAAAGAAAATCGCAATCTCGAAAAAGCGGTCTTTTAAAATGTGATGTCCTTGATGATTTCCTGGTTGTGGCGTAGGACTTTGACTTTGGTGGTTTCGCCTTTGCTGAATTTACTGAGCGCCTTCATGTAAGTCATCATGTCCAGCACTTTTATGTCTCCCAATTGAATTACAATATCACCGGGCATCAATCCGGCTTTGGATGCGGGTCTGTCTTCAGTCACTCCATCTATTCGCATACCCTCTCCTTCGAAAGCGTAATCGGGAACAACACCAAGAGTCACTTTGAATTTTGGCGCGTCTTCATTTTGATCATCCTTGGTTTTTGTGAACGCTAATTTTCCGCCATTGTCTGTGAGACGTAACACATTTTCAATCATATGAATGATGGATAATTCTCCGTCGTAATTGATCAGATTTTCATCGTCGCTCGGCTTGTGGTAGTCCTGATGTGAGCCGCTGAAAAAGTGAAGCACAGGAATATTCTGCAAATAAAAAGAAGTGTGGTCACTTGGACCGACACCTGATTCTGTTTGTTTGATTTTGATATTGTCTACGGAAATAGAATCCATCAGTGTTTTCCAGCGCGGAGAAGTTCCGGTACCATTGATGAGCAATGTTTTTTCATCCGGTTTCAATCTGCCGACCATATCCATATTGATCATGTAATTAATTTTAGACAACTCCATGGTCGGATGTTTCACATAGTAGTTGGAACCTAACAATCCTTTCTCTTCTCCGGAATAAGCCATGAAGAGATAATTATTGTTTTTCAGGTTCGAAATTTTCAGATACCGTGCAAGTTCGATGAGCGCCGCAATTCCGCTGGCATTGTCATCGGCACCATTGTGAATGGCCGGTTCACCACGGTAGAGAGAACCTTCTGCTCCATAGCCGAGGTGATCATAGTGTGCGCCAATGACGATAGTATTTGCTGCACCATTGTCGATATAACCCAAAATGTTATGACCTGTCTTTTCAATTTTTTCTACATCTACACCGGCTGTACAATTTGTGATTACACTGTCTTTGAGCAATTCAGCAGCTTTTCCTTTTGCAAAGAGAACCGGAATACTTACAGGCGTTGTGCGCATTTTCCAGTTGGCTTTTGGATTGTCCTGCGTTGTATCTGAATTGATGAAGATTACTGCTGTAGCTCCGCGTTGAATGGCGAGGTCGAGTTTTTTTCTTAGATCAGCCCAGTCACCAAATTTTCCATGAGGAGTATTTCCATCCGGTGTTCCGCTTTCCATCACGAAAATTTTCTTCGCGATATTGGCTTTACCGAAATAATCATCCTGCTTTAATGCCGGATCACTGATTCCATACCCAAGGCGAGTGATATAGCCTGTGATGATAGCATTGGAAGAATACGGCAGAGGGTAAAAATCATCGTTCACTTTGAAGATGTGATTGTTGACGATCAACTGTGTGCTGCTTCCGATTTTTGCTCCGTCAACAAAAGGGAAGGCCTGTAAATATCCATCAGTACCTTTTGCCTGAAGTCCGAGTGACTTGAATTGTTTTTTTATATAGTCAGATGCTTTTGTTTCACCAGTACTTCCTGCTTCGCGTCCTTCGAATACATCCGAAGCAAGGGTGGAGATATGAGTTTTAAGTTTTGCTTTCGTTTCAGTATCGGTCAGGGGAACGACTTTGGTCCCTGCACAGGAAAAGAGAAGTATAGATAAACAGCAGGGGAGAGCAAATCTCAGGATGGTTCTCATGACTCGGAATTTTATCCTTCAAAGATACACAGAAAAGAGATATCCCTTTGTCAGTCCTGCAAAGAATTGGCTGTCATTTATATTCATCGAATGTCCTGCTTACCAGGGACAAATTAATCCATGCGTTCTTAAATTGTATTAAGATCCTGATACATCTTCAGTAAAATTTTCTTAAAGAATGTTTCCAGGAAATCGAGTTCGTAGCCAAATGGATTTTTCAAAAAAAATTTTATCTGAAAAATATTCTTGTACAAAAATTATTGTTTTTGAAGAATGAAAGTACGAGCTCCAACATGCGTTTCATCCTGATACCGTAAAATGTAACAACCATCAGCAAGAGCAGAAATATCCAGATCTAATTCGTCTTTTTTACACTCAGTTTGTTTTAGTAAAAGTCCGAGAGAATCGTAAATCGTAATAATTTTTTCCCCCTTTGCTCTTGTGAAAAGTATATGCAAGGTTTCGGCAGCAGGATTTGGAAAAATAATAAACCGGTTGGATGATGTTGGATTATTAATTTCAGTAGAAGAATTTAATCTGGCAATATGAGCAGTTGGAATACTTCCTGATTGTGTAAAGAAACCACATGCATACAAATCGTTTGCATGAACAGCAAGGGAGATCACCCAGTCGTTGAAACCGTCACCGACAGGAAGCCAATTCGTTCCATCCCATTTCGCGATATTATTTACCGGAATATTTCCTGCGGAATCAAATCCGCCGCCGGCATACAATTCACCATTCAACACAGCAAGTGAAGAGATCCAATTATTCGTTCCCGTACCGAGTGGCGACCAATGCGATCCATCCCATTTCACGATATGCCGGAATGGCAATGAAGTACCAACGTGTTCAAAGTCTCCTGCGATCACAAGTTCATTGTTGTATTCTATCATCGCGTAGGGAATTCCATCGAATCCTGAATCCACGTCAGCCCAGCTTGCTCCATCCCATTTGAGAATATGTTCTGCGATCAAAGAAGAATTATTCAATTCGTCAAAAGCTCCACCGATATAGAGTGAAGATTGAAATACTCCCATTGTACCGACAACGTTGTTTGTATTGCCGATCGCGGACCATTGGTTGCCGTTCCATCTCGCGAAATTAAAATCATACACTCCTGTACTTCCGGTATCAAATTTTCCACTGGCAAACAATTCATTGTTGAATTCCTGCAATGTAGTCACCGTGGTATGTGAACCGTTGCGCATCTGGTTCCAGTGTGTGCCGTCCCAATTGGAAATATTATTTACCGGGAGAAAATCCGCGGTATCATATATTCCTCCGACGATAAGAAGGCTGTCGTATTCAGTCAGACAATAACCTCCGGCCGGCCGGATTCCTCTGCCGAGCGGAGACCAGAAATTACCGTCCCATCGCGCGATACCACTTGCAGCAACTGTTCCGGATGAATCGAAATATCCGGTGGCGAAAAGATCTCCGTGATACGAATAAATGGAATTGACAATATTGTTGAGCCCATCACCGAGCGGACTCCAGGATTGTCCTTTTGATTGAGACAGGAGGCAAAAGAATAAAGCAAGGAGCGCGATAGAATATTTGCTCCTTGCTTTTCTCATGTGATTTATCGTGCAGATTAATTCGCTTCTTCCTGAACTTCTTTTTTCTCGGGACGCATTTGCGGGAAAAATAAAACATCCTGAATAGAATGTGAATTCGTCATGATCATAGACAAACGATCAATTCCGATTCCGAGTCCTGCTGTTGGAGGCATTCCGAATTCCAGTGCGCGAAGAAAATCTTCGTCAAGTTGCATGGCTTCTTCATCTCCGCGGATTCCGAGTTCGAGTTGTTCTTCAAAACGCTTGCGCTGATCAATCGGATCGTTAAGCTCAGAAAAAGCGTTACAGATTTCTTTGCCGTTGCAAATTGCTTCGAAGCGTTCCACCAGTCCGGGTTTGCTTCTGTGTTTTTTTGCAAGAGGACTCATCTCGACGGGATAATCCGTGATAAATGTCGGCTGGATGAGGTGAGCTTCTACTTTTTCACCAAAAATTTCATCGATCATTTTTCCGCGACCCATAGTTTTGTCGATGTGAATTCCCATTCCACGTGCTGCAGTTGCCAAGGCATCTTCATCCATTGTAGTGATGTCAACTCCTGTATAATGCGCAATCGCTTCATACATGGTGAATCTTTTCCACGGACGTTTGAAATTGATGATATGCTCACCAACAGGAATTTCTGTTTTCCCGTGAAGATCCAGCGCGATTTTCTCCACCATCTCTTCCACGAGGTTCATCATCCATTCGTAGTCTTTGTAAGCAACATATAATTCCACCTGTGTGAATTCCGGATTGTGAAATCTCGACATTCCTTCATTGCGAAAATCTTTCGCGAATTCATACACTCCGTCAAATCCTCCGACAATAAGTCTTTTCAGATAAAGTTCATTCGCGATACGCAGGTATAAAGTCATGTCGAGCGTATTGTGATGTGTTTTGAAAGGACGTGCAGCAGCTCCTCCGTACAATGGTTGCAGAATCGGTGTCTCTACTTCCATGTAACCTTTTGCATTCAGGAAATGACGCATCGAAGAAGTCAATTGTGTACGTTTCACGAATGCGTCTTTCACTTGCGGATTCACGATGAGGTCGAGGTAACGCTGACGGTAACGCATTTCAGGATCTGTGAATGCATCGTGTGTATTCCCGTCGGCATCCTGTTTTACAACCGGTAAAGGGCGCAGGCTCTTACTGAGCAATTTCAATTCTTTCACATGAATGCTCGTTTCACCGGTTTTGGTTTTGAACACAAAACCTTTCACGCCGATGATATCACCGATGTCGAGTAATTTTTTGAAAACAGTATCGTAAGCTGATTTGTCTTCGCCCTGACAAATATCGTCACGGCGAACATAAATCTGAATTCGTCCTACAGCATCCTGCAGCACAGCAAATGCAGCTTTCCCCATGTCGCGTACACTCATAATTCTGCCAGCAAAACTGATGTTGCTGAATTTATCCGGATTCGTATCGAATCCAGATAACATTTCCGTGCTGGAAAAATTCACTTCCCACAAATCTGCAGGATATGCTTCAATACCTTGTTTTTGAAGTTCTTCCAGCTTTTGCCGGCGTATTATTTCTTGTTCGGTCAATTCCATATTTCTTGAGTGAAAGAGGAGGTAAATATAGAGAAAAATGGTTGTTGGTTGATGGGTGTTGGTTGTTGGTTGTTGGTTGATGGTTGATGGTTGATGGATTAAAAGATGTGCATTCTCAATTTGCCTATCGTCCCTCGTCCCCAGTCCCTCGTCCCTTTACCTCGTCCCTTTACCTCGTCCCTCGTCCCCAGTCCCTTGTCCCTCTTAGTTGTCTTTCCTGCCTTCGCTCCACATCAAAAGAATTATTAATTTTGCATCACACTAAAATCAAGCGATGAAAAAACTTGTTCAGAATTTCCCTCAGCAGTTAAAAGAAGCCATGCAAATCGGGGAGCAGGCAAAATTCACTCAACCGTTGGTAGACATTCGCAATGTGATTGTCACCGGTTTGGGAGGTTCCGGAATTGGCGGAACCATAGTGTCTGAAATCATGAGTAACGAATGCTCAGTTCCGATTTCAGTGAACAAGGATTATTTTCTCCCATCCTATGTCAATGCGCATACATTGGTGATTGTTTCTTCTTACAGTGGAAATACCGAAGAAACTATTATGGCAATGGAAACGGCTTTGCACAAAAAAGCAAAAGTGGTGTGTGTTACTTCAGGAGGTAAAATCGCTGAAATGGCTTCTGCCAATGACCTGGATTGCATCATCATTCCTGGTGGAATGCCTCCAAGATCCTGTCTGGGTTATTCTCTGACACAACTGTTTTATGTTTTGCAGGGAATGAAACTGATTGGCAACAACTGGAAACAGCAATTGAAATCCGCGATTGATCTGATTGTAAAACAAGAAACGGCGATCAAGAGTGAAGCAATGGAAATGACAGATTTCCTCTACAAAAAAATGCCAATCATTTATGCTGTGGATGGATACAATGGAGTAGCGACACGTTTCCGTCAGCAGATAAATGAGAACAGCAAAATGTTGTGCTGGCACCATATTTTACCCGAGATGAACCACAACGAACTTGTCGGATGGGCTGAACCACATGATGAGTGCGCTGTAGTTTTATTGCGTAATTCAAGTGATTATTCCAGAACTCAAACACGCATAGAAATCAGTAAGGAAGTTTTTTCTAAATACACATCACACGTTCGCGAAATCTGGTCAAAAGGAGAATCTCAAATTGAAAAATCCATTTACCTGATTCATCTTACGGACTGGATCTCCTGCTATCTGGCAGATAAAAAACAGATTGATGCGGTCGAAGTAAATGTGATCAATCATTTGAAGGGGTCGTTGGCGAAAATCTGATTCAGGAGGGACTGGGGACGAAGGACGAGTTAAAGGGACAGGGGACGATAGGTTTATTACGAATATTTATCTTTCGGTCCATCAACCATCAACCAACCACCATCAACCAACCACCATCAACCAACAACCAACAACCATCAACCAACAATGCAGCCCGTCCTCTTCCGTGATCTAGGCCTGATCGATTACAAGGAGGCATGGGAATATCAGGAGAAACTTTTTCAGGAGCTGATTGAACGGAAACTCAAAAACCGTTCACTCTCACCGGATGAACAGGAGCAGCAGGTTCATTATCTGCTTTTTTGTGAGCATCCTCATGTTTACACGTTGGGAAGAAGTGGTGATGAAAACAATTTGTTGCTCGACGAAGAAGGATTAAAATCCATTGACGCTACTTTTTACAAAAATAACCGGGGAGGAGATATCACCTATCATGGCCCCGGGCAGATTGTTGGGTATCCTATTCTTGATCTTGATTTGTTCTTCACGGATATCCATAAATATTTACGTTTTCTGGAAGAGGCGATTATTCTTACGTTGAAGGAATATGGAATTTCAGCAGGGCGATATCCCGGTTACACAGGAGTATGGCTGGATGCAGAGGATGAGAAAAGAGCGCGAAAAATTTGCGCTATCGGAGTTCGCACTTCGCGATGGGTCACGATGCATGGATTTGCTTTCAATGTAAATTCCAATCTGAGTTATTTCGGAAATATTGTTCCTTGTGGTATCGAAGATAAATCGGTGACATCACTTTCAAAGGAATTGGGTGCTCCGCAGAATATGGAAGAAGTGAAACTAAAAGTTAGAATACATCTGGCGAATTTATTCGGAATGCATTTCGTGTAATTATTTTTCACTCATAGCTTACAAAATTTCGCACAAGATTTTTGAATAAATAATTTTTACGATGTAAAAATTTCGAGGGTTCAGTCTTTTCAGAATGTATAGATCAGTTGATTCATGATTGACGCCTGAGTGAACAATTGGAATTAACAATCCCACTCTAATAACTGCTGATTCACATTCGCACATTGGAGGAATTCCTTAGTATCTTGCCGGAAATGGATACTCATTCTTCACAACGGAAACCCATGAGTTTCTGGTCCAGATTTTTTCTTGGATTCCTGTTCATCTTCATTTCCCTGAACCTGGCTATCTGGCTGACAGGATATTCGTATATCTACAAAACACTTTTGTACACGTTTCCCGATATTGATGATATCGGAATTTTTGAAACACGGATTGTGAATGCTAAAAATCCTATAGACTGGCCTATAGGAAATGATTACAATAAAAAAACAATTCCTGCGGATACGCGAAAAGTACTTGAGGAAAATGAAAGTGTTTCCCTGCTTGTTATTAAAAATGATTCCGTTCGTTACGAAGAATTCTGGGATCACAATGAACCGAATTCCTTGAGTAATTCTTTTTCTGTTGCAAAAAGTATTGTTGGAATTCTTATCGGTATTGCTTCAGATGAAGGAAAATTGTCAGTGAATGATGCGGTTGGAAAATATTTGCCCGAATTCAACACAGGAGATAACGCGAAGCTTACCATTCGCCACTTGCTGATGATGAGCAGCGGATTGAATTGGGATGAGAGCTACAGCTCTTTATTTTCTCCAACCACAGAAGCGTATTACGGAACGAATCTTCATAAACAGATGACCCGGCTGAAAGTGATTTCAGAACCCGGGAAAACTTTTGATTACATGAGTTGCAACACAGAAATTCTCGGAATGGTATTGGAGAAAGCAACAGGAATGAAAGTATCAGAATATGCATCTGAAAAATTGTGGAATAAAATCAATGCCATGCATTCTTCTTATTGGTCGTTGGACGAAATAGACGGAATGGAGAAAGCGTATTGTTGTTTCTATGCGGACGCGAGAGATTTCGCGCGGATCGGTCAGCTCATCCTGGATAGTGGAATGTGGAAAGGACAACAGATTGTTTCGAAAAATTACATCCGGGAAATGACTTCTACTCATGGTTTGACAGATAAAACAGGGGCGCCGGTAGAGTATTATGGTTATCAATGCTGGCTGACAAACTACCAGGATCATCCAATCGTATATGCACGCGGAATTTATGGTCAATACATTATCGTTATTCCTGATCAAAGAATGATCATTGTTCGTCTCGGGAAAAAACAAGGACAAAAGATTCCGCCAAACAGGTATTCCGATATGATGGTGTATGTGGAAGGTGTTATGTCCGCATTCGCAAATCAATGAATCGCTTTGATTGAAGCGGAAACAAAAGATTAAATTGCAGAGAGAAAATTATGCTGAAAGATATTCCTCAGTTTGTTGTCGATAATATCATAGTGGCGGTTGTCCGGGAACCGAATGAAGATGACCTGATGGTGTGGAATGTTTACCTCGTGAACATGTACGATATGGAAATCCGTGGAGTGATGGTGAGTTCCAAAGGCTATGGGCAGTATGAAGGAAGAGATGTGAAGACAACTATTTTAAGGCACGTGATTGGAAATATTGATTCCCGTGATTACGCGAAAATAGAACCTTTGATGGAAAACCTCCTTGGACTGAGTAATGAATACTGGGTTAGTTTTTACAAAGGCAAGGATATGTATGATAAGAAATTCATCTTTTTACCGGAGAGTGTCAGGGAAGACAACCTCACTCATATTCCCGTATTGAATAAAAAAGGAGTCATGATCCGGTAATTGATTTTTTCCATTTGATTTTTTTAAAAAAACAGGGTATTTCTTCGAAAATCAGCCACAGGCAAGGGATTCAGGGGTTTTTTTGTATATTTCCACGTTGAATTCCCGTCGATACATATTATTATTAAAGCATGAAACTATTTAACGCCCTGTCCTTAATTGCTGTGTTTTTTCTTTCTTCTTGTACAAAGAAATGTGATACATCTACTCCGACTTTCATGGATGCAGAGGAAAGCAGATTTATCGTTGGCAATGGTCAATCATATACTTTTAAAAGTAATGCAAATGATACCGATTTGGTAACAATCAGTGATCCTGAATATGCAGTGATCAACGGCCCTGAAGATTGTGACCATCCGGATAATCAATATGTAACCCAGAAGTGGACTTCATCGGCTTTTGGTAATTTCTCCGCATACTACGAACATTACACCGGACAGGAAGAAACACGATATCTTACTTTGACGCATAGCAGTGGAGCAAAATTTAAGTTTGACATTATCACGCATGCATACATGACACTGGTGATCAACTCGAATACTTATTACAACGTACTCGTGGATTCGATTCACGGTGGAAGTTCAGGTATTTCCAAAGTGTATTATGGAAAACAATTAGGATTGATGAAAGTAGAGAAGACCAATGGTCAGTCCTGGGAAATTCAGGAGTAAATATTTTCTAAGATAATTTTTGGAGCCGGTTGTAATCACCGGCTTTTTTATTTATGAGAAATCTTTTTCTAATTAATGCGGTTGTAACGATGGAAATCAAAATCGTTATTTGCTCATACAATCGCATTGAATTTCCTGTTTGAATAAACAGTGTGTAGTTCACCTACACATTCCTGGCATCAGGAAATTTCAATAAAAAATCTGATGCTTCATGTTATCTACTGTCAAGTTAAGCAATATCCTTTTTGTGGATATCGAAACCGTTCCTCAGTATCCGGCCTTCTCGGAAGTGCCGGAGCCATTCAACGAATTGTGGGAAAAAAAATCGAAGATGTTACGGGCCGAAAATGAATCTCCCGAATCACTGTATGAACGCGCGGGGATCTACGCGGAATTTGGGAAAATAGTATGTATTTCATGCGGCTACTATTTTTCTCAGGAAGAATTTAAAACATTTTCATTTGCCGGAGATGATGAAAAAGAAATTTTATCGGAATTCAGTAAAACAGTGAATAGCTTTTGCAGCGGATCGGAGAAACAACTTTGTGCTCATAACGGGAAGGAATTTGATTTTCCTTATATCGCCCGGAGGATGCTGATTCATGGAATGAATCTTCCGCATATTCTCAATACCGCCGGGAAAAAACCATGGGAAGTCAATCATCTTGATACCATGGAACTGTGGAAATTCGGAGACTATAAATCCTACACAAGTCTGGTCTTACTTGCAGCTGTTTTGGGCATACCCTCGCCTAAAGACGACATAGATGGAAGTCGGGTTGGGGAAGTTTATTGGAAAGAAAAAAATATTGAACGGATTGCGCACTACTGCGAAAAAGATGTGCAAACGATTGGAGCAATCATGAAGAAGTACAAAGGTTTTTCCTGATATTTTTCAACAGGAATTTTTAATTTGAATAGAGTAACTCTTTTGTGAACTTGATCAGGGCTTTAATAATTATTTATCTTCACACTTTCATCAGGCGTGGAGACTCTTCTCGAAATAAATAATCTGTCGACGGAATTCAACAGCGGAGGTTCAACTGTCAATGCCGTAAAGAATCTGTCTTTGACACTGTCTTCCGGTGAAACGGTTGGTATTGTTGGCGAATCAGGAAGCGGCAAATCTGTTACCGCGCTTTCCATTATGAGATTGCTTTCCACAAACGGTAAAATCAGTTCAGGAGAAATTAACTATCAGTCCTCAGAGGGTCAAAGGCGAAATATTCTTTCTTTGACTGAAGATCAGATGCGTGCCATCAGAGGTAATGAGATTGCGATGATTTTTCAGGAGCCCATGACCGCGCTTAATCCTGTTCTTAGCTGCGGATTCCAGGTCGCTGAAGCTATGGTGACACATCGGAAGTTGACACGCGAAGAAGCTATGCTGAAAACCGTTTCACTTTTTGAAAAGGTAAATCTACCTCAGGTGAAACAAATGCTGGAGGCATATCCGCATCAATTGTCTGGCGGACAAAAGCAACGTGTATTGATTGCTATGGCTTTGAGCTGTGATCCGCGCATTCTTATAGCTGATGAACCAACAACTTCTCTCGATGTAACTGTTCAGGCTTCTATTTTGAAGTTGATGAAAAATTTGCAGAAAGAAAAGAATATGGGCATGCTTTTCATCTCACATGATTTGGGTGTTATCGGAGAAGTAGCTGACAGAGTTGTGGTCATGTACAAAGGAAAAATTGTGGAAGAAGGGACTGTACAGGATATATTTACTTCACCACAACATCCATACACCAAAGGCTTACTTGCCTGCAGACCTCCGTTGAATAATCGTCCTGCAAAATTGAAGGTGATTTCTGATTTTATGAAAGAAGAAGCAGATGGAAGTGTTTCTACTGTGCACCTTCAGGAATCCGATTCGAATAATGAATCATTGGCCACTGAAGAGAAAAGAAAACTTTCACATAAGGCAATGTATTCTCTGGAGCCATTGTTGAAGGTGGAAAATCTGAAAACATGGTTTCCTGTTCGTGGTGGAATTTTCTCCACAATAAAGGATTTCAAAAAAGCAGTGGACGATGTCAGTTTTGATGTTTTCCCGGGAGAAACTTTGGGATTGGTAGGAGAATCTGGTTGCGGGAAAACAACGCTTGGAAGAAGCATCCTTCGCCTGATAGAACCGAATGAAGGGGAGCTTTATTTTGAGAACAAAAATTTAATTTCTCTTGAGGGTAAAGAGTTGAGGAAAATGAGGAAACGCATGCAGATAATTTTTCAGGATCCTTATGCTTCCTTGAATCCGCGAATGACGGTGGGTGAGGCCATTCTTGAGCCAATGACTGTACACGGATTATATACAGACGAAAATACGAGAAAGAAAAAAGTTGTAGAGTTGTTGGAGCGCGTGAGTTTGAAGCCGGAACACGCGAAACGTTATCCTTATGAATTCAGCGGAGGGCAGCGTCAACGAATCTGTATTGCGAGAGCATTGGCTTCTGAACCGGATTTTATTATTTGTGATGAATGTGTTTCTGCGCTGGATGTGAGTATCCAGGCTCAGGTGCTGAATTTGTTAAATGATCTGAAACGTGATTTCGGTTTCACATCCATTTTTATTTCGCATGATTTAAGCGTGGTGAAATACATGAGCGACCGGATGATGGTGATGCACAATGGAAAAATAATTGAAACCGGTGATCCTGATGAGATATATGCTTTTCCAAAATCTGAATATACGAGGAACCTGATTGCATCCATTCCACTTGGTTTTCCCGGAAAAGTAAATTCGAAATAATATTTGTTATCATGTCAACGATGAGCAAGATTCTGCTTTCAGAAATCTGGATCTACCCTGTCAAATCATTTGGCGGAATTTCTCTGCACCATTCCGAAGTGTTGATTAAAGGACTACGTCATGATCGCAGGTGGATGTTGATTGATTATCAGAATAATTTTCTTACTCAACGGGAATTTCCACAGATGGCATTGTTTAAAATGCGGTATGAAGAAAATTCTTTTACTGTCAGCTATAAAGGAGATTTAATTACGTTGGATCCCGACGCGCCAACTCTTTCTACCGGTATTCGTGCGAAAATATGGAATGACGAAGTAGAGGTGGCTGAGGTCAGTGAATTTCACAGCCAATGGATTTCCGAACGTATGGGAATGCAATGTAAGCTGGTTTCTTTTCCTGAAAAAAATACCCGACCGGTCCGGCCCGGATTCAATGTCAACAAAGAAGATGTGAGTCTGGCGGATGGTTTTCCCTACATGATCATTGGCCAGGCTTCACTTGATGAATTGAATTCAAGAATGAGTGCCGGTTTACCAATGAACCGATTTCGTCCGAATTTTGTTTTTACCGGAACGCCGGCATTTCAGGAGGATTCATGGAAGCACATTCGTATTGGAAATGTCGATTTCGCTGTGATGAAACCTTGCGAGCGATGTGTACTTACAACAGTTGATCAGATTACAGGGGAGAAAGGAAAGGAACCATTGGCTACGCTGTCCACATTCCGCAACTTCGATCACAAAGTGTTATTCGGGCAAAACATGGTAGCATTGAATGAAGGAACGATAGAGCTTAACGCCGAAATCACTTTGATAAAATAGTTTACTAGCTGAAAATATTGTATTTCAAAATACAATAGATTGCTCTGAAGCCGTCTTTCCAGCCGATTTTTTTTCCTTCCAGATAAGTACGACCGTAATACGAAATCCCCACTTCATAAATTCTGATACCTTTCACACGTGAAATTTTCGCGGTCACTTCAGGTTCAAAACCAAAACGATTTTCTTTCAATTTGATATTCTTGATAATTTCCGAGCGAAACATTTTGTAACACGTTTCCATGTCGGTCAGGTTGAGGTTGGTAAAAGCATTTGAAACAGCAGTAAGAAATTTATTTCCGAGTGAATGCCAGAAGAAAAGGATCCGGTGTGGATTTCCTCCCATGAATCGAGAACCATATACAACATCCGCGTTTCCGTCTAAAATAGGTTTGAGAAGGTAATTGTATTCAGTTGGATCGTATTCCAGATCGGCGTCCTGAATGATGAGTACTTCACCGGTTGCCAACTCAATTCCTTTGTGAATGGCGGCTCCTTTTCCTTTGTTTACTTCCTGATTATACAACCGGATATTTTCTTGACCGTGCTTTGTGATGAAAGTTTCAATGGCGCCTTTCGTGTCATCCGTGGAGCAATCGTTGACAATCACAATTTCCTTTTTCAATCCGTTCAGCAAAGAAACAGAGCAAACCTTTTCAAGAATGAGATGAATTGTTTTCGCTTCATTGTAAGCAGGGATGATAATAGAAAGTGTCTGTATTGTGGATGATGTCATAGCGTCGGTAATATAAATTATTTTGGATCGAAAACTTCAATTCTGAAATCATCGATATATACCGGAGCTTCCGTGCCACGGTACCAGATATAAAACTCAAAGAAATCTCTGTCGTTGTAAGGGAATGGTGTCATGTATTCAGCAGTTATTTTATTCCATTGTCCGTTTACATGAGGATATTTTTCAAAATCAAAACCTTTATACTTGAGATTGTATTTTTTATGCGGCATGGTGATGATGAGAGAGGCCGGATCTTTTTGTATATCACCTGCTGAATAAAAATAAAGGGAAACACGTAACCAGACATGGTCTTTATTTTCCTTGACAAGTTTAAAATAGGGAATTTTGTATTTGGGAGAAAATCGATGTGCTGAATCCACCCTGAACGAACGTATCCCGCTATGATGAAATGTTGTGTCAAGTTTATTTTCTACCAAACCGGACATATTTGGTTGGTCGAAATTGAAATATGTCCATTGATAGTGTGTATAGTCTGAATCGTTGGTGAATCTTTCTGTAGCTTCAATCGACCTTTGTATCTCCATCAGTTTTCTGTCTTCATCGCTCACTTTGGTTTTGAGAAATACTTTTTTGTAATAAGCGTAAGTCATTCTGTCATCCGGAATCAGCCAGTTCAGAAATTGCCAGGTCTGGAATAAATTGAGAAAAACAAAAAAACAAATACTGATTAAAGTGACTCCTTTCAGAAAAAATTTTCTGGTACTTATATCCTGCAAAATAAATCCAAGCGGCAAAGCCATTACTGCATAGGATTCCGAGAAATACCGCATTCCGAAACTTCCACCGTTCCACCAGGCTGCCCAACTGGCGAGCAAATAAAAATTAACAGCGGCATACATTACAACAGCCGGCTGAATTTCTTTGTTGTATTTGCGCAATCTGAACAATCCAATGATTGTGAAAATCAGTACCGGAGTGTACACCAATAAACTCTTTTTGAAACTAAAAAGTACGTTCAGGATGTGTGGTTTTGTAAAATCAAATCCTTCTGTTCTTTGATAGCTGAAAAAAAGCGGACTACCTGTAACTTTATACCAATAATAAAATTGCGGAATGAATACTAGTATTCCACAAAGGATCAGCAACCATACATGTGATCTGTATTTTTTGATGAGTTGAATTTTCGCATTGAGTGATTGTTTATCGTACACATTCCATAATAGTGGAATGAGAAGACATACAATTTCACTTGGTCTTGACAAAATCATCCATCCCATGACCAATCCACCGGCAATAAGGTAGCGCTTTTTAGGACCATCATGCCATTTGTACACGCAATACAATAAAACGCTGTATGCGCTGAAAAGCATTGCATGTGGTTGGAGATAATTGTTGATTGCTTCACTATAATAATTTGTTCCAAATGCGGTAATCAACAGAGCAGCAGCGGCAATCGTGTCTGGCATGTACCGGAGCAGAACTTTTCTGAGAAAAAACCAGCCAAGCAAGATGTAAATAAATACTCCGCGTCCAATCCAAAATTGATATGGAAAAGAAAAACCATCTTTCGGAAAATTCATTTTCTCTGCTTGCATGTTCGCGATGAAAAAGAACGGAGCATATGCGTAAGCGAAGCCGCAGGTATAATTCAGTACTTTGTTTCCATTCTCCAGATCAAACGCCTGATAAAATGTGGGAGAAGGTTTGTATTTACTGAAAATGGAATCTGTAGTGGCTCTGTTTTTCATTCCCGGATCCTGATAAATAAAGGTCATCGGGAGATAGAGATAATATGAGGTCACATCGAAAGTCAATTCTTCCTTATAGTAACTGTGTTGCAAACGAGGAAGACTGAGATGTCCGTATACAATTCCGGCGATTACGATCAGTACCGCAACAAAGGAACGCCAGGAAAATTTGGAGGAAGCAGCAGACAGATCGTTCATCAGGAAAAATTATTGTGAGGATTTCTGATCCGGATCAGGAAGGTTTGTATCTCTTAAAATGTAAAGCGGACGATTTCTGATATTGGAACTCATCCGGCTGATGTATTCTCCGATGATTCCGATGCTGATCAGTTGAACACCACCGAGGAATAAAATCGCAAGCATCAGAGAAGCCCATCCGGGAACATAATTTTTGGTGATTAGTCGTTCATATAAAGCGTACAGAATAAAAAAGAACGCGATGCCTGAAACAGCAAAACCTGTGAGTGTTGCAAATTTTAAAGGAAGGTTGGAAAACGATGTGATGCCATCGAGTGCGAAGCGCATCATTTTTTTATACGTATACCCTGATTCCCCGGCATGACGTGTATCCCTGTCGTATTCGATGTAAGTCTGACGGAACCCAACCCAGGAAATCTGCCCGCGAAGAAATTTTTGTTGCTCCGGCATTTTTCTCAGCACTTCTATCACTTTTGCGTCAATGATGCGGAAGTCGCCTGTGTCAACCGGGATGGGAATTGAAGTGATTCGTTTTAATGTTCGATAAAAGATTTTTGCAGTAAATTTTTTCAAAAAATTTTCTCCCTCTCTTGATCTGCGTTTTGCGTAGACAACTTCGTAACCAGCTTTCCATTTTGCATACAATTCAGGAATAAGTTCTGGTGGATCCTGCAAATCAGCATCAATAATTACCGCTGCTTTACCACGGCAATAATCCAGTCCGGCAGCAACAGCAATCTGATGTCCGAAATTCCTTGAGAAATCTATGAAGCGAACTTCCGTATGGATCTCAGATAGTTTCTTAATGAGATCAATAGAGTTGTCATGACTACCATCGTTGATAAAAATGAATTCCGCATCCACATTCATCCCGGAAATCACTTTACTCAGTCGATCATACAAGATCTGTATGTTTCCGGATTCGTTGTAAATAGGAAGGATAATGGAAAGGTCTTTCATGACTTAAATGAAACGTGAAAATAGAAAAAATCCTTGGGATGAAAGGCGAAACCACCTTTAAAAAAGGCTGAATTAGTGCAAAATAAGAGTACAGTTAAATACCGGATTCGACAGGTTCAAACTTTCTGGTAGAATCAACGTGAATTAGTTGGTGATTTGCATTTCAGGAATATCGCCTTCAATAATTAATTTCCCAGCAGTAGCCTTCCTGATTTCATCCACTGAAACACCCGGAGCTCTCTCTAAAAGTCTGAAACCGCCTTCAGGCAGTACATCGAGAACCGCCAATTCCGTTACGATTTTTTTTACACAACGAATTCCGGTAAGTGGTAAAGTACATTCGGGAAGAAGTTTCGATTCGCCTGCTTTATTTACATGTTGCATAGCAACAATGATATTTTTTGCAGAAGCAACAAGATCCATTGCGCCACCCATACCTTTCACCATCTTTCCGGGTATTTTCCAATTGGCGATATCACCATTTTCACTCACTTCCATTGCACCAAGAATGGTAAGATCCACCTTTCCTGCTCTGATCATTCCGAAGCTCATTGCAGAATCGAAAAATGCAGATCCCGGAACAGTCGTTATTGTTTGCTTCCCTGCATTGATCAGGTCCGGGTCTTCTTCTCCTTCGAAAGGGAAAGGGCCCATTCCAAGCAAACCATTTTCTGATTGCAATACCACATTCACTCCTTCAGGTAAGAAATTCGCTACCAAAGTGGGGATTCCAATCCCAAGATTGACATAAGATCCATCTTTTACTTCTTTAGCTATCCTTTTTGCTATTCCATTTTTATCGAGAGGCATGGCGTTTTAGTTTTCTGGAAACTTCAAAATTAAAACTCTTAGCGGTACCTGATCACGAATCAGCAAAATATTCCTCAGGCGGGATCCAGAAATAGGTTTTTATCCGGCACCTTAATATCTTTAGCACAGATTTACTTTCTATGAAACTGAGTATCATAGTCCCGCTTTACAACGAGCAAGACCTTATCTTACAGGTCTTGAACGAATTATTGAAAGTGAACTACCCTGCCTTTTTATCGGATTACGAAATTATAGTAGTGGATGATTGTTCCAGAGACGAGAGTTATAACAGAGTCATGGAATTCACAAAATCTCAGCCTAAAGTTCATTTGCATAAACACCAGATCAATCAGGGAAAAGGTGCTGCAGTAAGGACCGGAGTTGCCAATGCTTCGGGAGATGTCATATTGATTCAGGATGCAGACCTGGAACTCACACCACGGGACATTCCGGATATGTTAGAAGCAAAAAACGAATTGAATGTTCCTTTCATAAACGGGTCAAGGTATTTACCCGGTGTGAGAAGAACACAAGCTTCGTACAAGCGTTATTTTTTCAATAAACTCTTTACAAATATCGCTTCTGTTCTTATTGATGTCCATTTGACAGATGTCGCGTGTGGATACAAACTTTTGGATAAATCACTTTTTGACAGATTGAATCTTCGGGAAAATCGCTTTGGCTTTGAAGCAGAATTAATATTAAAATGCGCGCGATTCCAGAAAAACTGGATTGCAGAAGTTCCTGTACATTATTATCCGAGAAATAAAGGAGAAGGAAAGAAATTGAGAAATATGGATGGTATCCGGATATTTAAAACTATTTTGAAATACGGACTTTTAAAAATGAAATAAAGAAATTTTAATTTCCTCCGTGAGGCTGTATAAATTAATGATGCGCAATGATTCCATTAAATCTGACCGGAAATTTTAAATTAAATTTATTTTGTGAACATTCATGTTGATTGGTATTTATTCAAATCAATCAAGAATAATTTATTTTTCATCCTCAACTTTTACTTGTTTTATCTCGATTAAAATATTATCGACATAAAGAGTTTTCCCTCCTTTGTTCCAAATGTAAACTCTTGCTGATTCATTGTCGGGACGATACATGTATCGTAAGCGTGTACTTATTTTTTTCCATTCCTTCACCGGCAGAGTATTTTGAGTCAAAATATCTACGGCAAAATATTGAGTAGAACCCGTATCATTGGCAGTAGAAAAAGTCGCATACAGTTCTTCGGAATTAATTTTTTCGAGACAATAAATATCTGCAGTAACAAAAATACTATCCGCCCACTTTGAGTTGAGATCACGTGTGGTAAATTCTGTTGGATATGAATAAGGTATCAAATTGTTTAACTCCATGGAATAATTTCCATCTTTCTTCATCTTATCGGTAACGCCTTCAATTCCTGAATGGTGGAGTTCAAAATCTTCGAAATAAAAATATACTCTGTCCGGTTGTGTTGGCGGAAGATTATAAGGTAGCCCGGCACGCGCACGATCATAGTCAGGTTGTTGAATATTTGCCCACCACTTACCCTGACTTTCTGTTGCAAAGAATCCAATCCAGTAATTCCTTTTGTTCATTCCATCATAAGAAATCAATCCGTTTTTGTATTGCCAGTGCTGGAACAGATTGAAGCTGATCAGACACACAATCACAGGAATGAAAATCCATTTCAATACTCTTCTTTGTCCAATCCACTCCAGACTTACAGCAAAAGGTAGAGCGAGCATTCCGTACAAATCAACCATTGGTCTTTGACCGAAAGATCCACCATACCACCAGGCCCACCAACTGAAGAAAACATAAATGCATATGCAAAGTGTAATGAGAATCCCGGTATTGAACACTCTGATCACGGGTTTCATCAGTAATAAACCTAATATTGACAAACTCATAATCGGCGTGTACAGCAACCAGCCTTTTTTATAGCTGAATAATCCATCCAGTATATGGGGATCATTAAAAAAGAATCTTTCGGAAGTGTAGGAATAGTAAAACCAATGACCTGTTGCAATGTGCCAATAAATCATTTGAGGAATAATGCAGGCGACAATACAAATTAGCAAGAGTACAATGAGAAATTTTTGTTGCCAGAAAAAAATGATTTTTTCCTTCAGTGTTTTGAAAGAAAATACATTATAAAAAATAAATGGCAAACTCATCAGGAGCATGGTTGGACGGATCAACGTACTCAAACCAATTAATAAACCAACAAGTAGTGTTTTTTTCCATGTGGGATTTTCATGCCATTTGACAGAATAATACAGGAACACTGTGATAATTGAAAATAAATAGGCATGCGACATAGCAGATTCTCGTGTCGTGTACCACACCAGATTCGTTCCAAAATACACACATAACAATGTCAATGCAGTAATTCCGTCACTGAAATAGAGCAACAATAATTTTCGCAGATAAAACAATCCAATCAGGAAGTAGAAAAAGCAACTGATGACCAGAACTGTTTGATATGGACGCGAAAATCCATCCGGTGCATAATGAGACATGTGTGCATAGCCATGTGCAATCCAGAAGAAAGGCATGTACAATATGCTTAGTCCCATTGTTGTCTTCAATACGTACTTCCCATCCGGAGTAGTTTCAGGCCAGTATTTAGTACGAAATGCTTCTCTGTCCTGATTGATGAATGATAAAGTCGCATCATGATAAATGAAGAACGCCGGAAGATATCCGTAGTAGGAAACCACATCGCTTTCGATTTGATCTCTTCTGTTTTCTGAATTAATAAAAAAGCAGGAAAGCAGAAACACAAAAATGGCCAGAATGGAAATTTTACTTTTCATCGAAAATAGAGGCATTATACGTTTAGCCCGGGATGTGTATTTGTGTTTCTTTTGACGACTGCCAAATATAGATAAAATTCAAGAAGAAGAGGTGTACCTTAGGAGTCTGTGCTACCCTTAAAATTATTTATTATAGGCTTGAGTATTTGCAAAACGGTAATTGTTTTTAAAAACTGAATTTATTAAGCCCGATGATTGTTTTTCAATCGCATACACATCGCTTTCAACAGGACGAATGAGTAATTCATCTGCATAAAATCGCTGATGAGAGTGTGCGTCTTTCCGAAACCGAAGAGAATATTTCGCATCCGGATAAAACGCCTTGAATTGAAAACTCACTAATGACCAGTCTCCATCAATAATTTTTGACCTGGATGGAGAAATGGAAGTGATCAATGTATCAGATGTTGTTCCCGGTTTACGGATGAGAAAATCAACATCAATCTGATTCGAAGATTCTTCGGAGTTGTTGTACCAAAAACTGAGCTCATACATTTGACCGGAAACCAATGGCAGTTTCTGTTCATTCAACATCCTGGTTTCTTCATTTTTATTTCCTGCAAAACACCCTTTGCCATAACGGGCGTGTGATTGTTCAAGCGAATCAAAATTGTTGTAATAAAAGTAATTCCCGGTTTTTGTAAAACTGCCGGAATCCGGATGAGAAAAACCCGTCAATTCTGTCATGATGTTATGATAGACAGAATCGGATGAAGGTGTAAAGACTGAATTGTAGTCGAGACGATACAATTTAAAAGTAATGTTCTCCCAGATCAATGTCGAATGTCCCAACCAGTAATCTTCCTGTGTGTCGGTAGGTTCCCATGTCTTCAACAAGAGAAATGGTTTTTTTGACAGAAGATCTTTTTGTATTTCCTTTTGAATGAATGGAGGTGAAAAAAACTGGACAATATTCTTTGCTTCGTGAACAGGTGTTCGTGCCGCTGAAGAAGAAAGCAATGGAATGTTACAGCTATACGAAAGTACCATAGAGCCACGCATACTTTCTTTTACATCCGGCGTGGTATACTGATCACTGCCAATGTGATAAAATGGAACCGGAATGACACATTGATATTCACTCTGAATCTTCCTCACTTCCTTTACGAGTGCAGTATAATCCGCACGAACAGAAGCCGGATTAAAATAATTGGGCGATTTGGTCAGATCACCTGCAATTGCTTTAAACTGAAACAAACTCTCCATCATCTGCAGCGATAGAAATGCGAACAGAAAAAGGAAAGCAAAAGTTTTTTTGCCTTTGATATGCAGGGAGCGTGTCGTAAGCCATGCGACATAAAAACTACATACACCGAAAACGAAATAAAAAATCCATGCAAATCTGCCAAGCGAACGGAATTGCCGAATCAAAGGCAACACCTGAAGTAGCGGTTCACCTCCCAGTCGGAATGGTACAGCCATTGAATAAATCAATAAGACGATTCCCGCAAACAATGATATAGTCAGCCAATGAGAATGAACCGGGTGTAGAATATGTATAAATTTTTTTCTGAACACATCACGAATTGCTCTGACGATCATAGAAATTGCAATGAGTCCGCTTGCGATTCCAATATAAGCCCATCCTTCCCAGTGGTCCTGTGCAATTCCCAATGGTGTTGTAATCAGACTGTGAAATGGATCTTTGATCGGAAGAAATACCGTCGAGAAAGTTGCAAAATGTTCAAAGAAACCTGCCGGATACAACGGTCTTCCACTATGTTGATCCATTGAAGCAACCACACTCTGAGAAATAATAAGTGGAAGAACAATCTGTAGAAGATATCCTAAAATTTTTTTCCCATTTAGTGGTGCCGTACGAAACCACGGAAGAGAATCAAAAAGTCCAAAACAAAATGTAAACGCAACGAGAATGATCGTGAAGTAGGGGTGAATGAAAAATAAGAGTGAATTCAAAATAATTAATACAACGGTAAAGCGAAGAGGTTTTTCCGTCTCTCTGTAACGTAAGATTAAATACCAGTATGCTGGTATAATGCAGGCATAGGTTAAAGTAAGATGTCCTTCGAAGCGGAAAACCTGCGGACAAAGCAGAGTGATTGCAGTTGAAGCAATGATTACATACCAATGTGGTAAATGCAATCGTAGAAAAATGAGTGCAAGAAAATATGCGCACAATGGAAAGGAAACCAACCAAAGACAATTGAAAATTCCTACGCTGTGTTTCTCAAACCAGGGACTCATTACTGCCAGACCTTTGACGAACGTAGTAATCAGAGTTTGTCCGTCTGTAAAAACGTGTGTCTGCCCGTACGGATAATTCATGTTTTGATATTCCGTCAGACTGCTGTCGTTTCGGATGTGCCCGCACATTACAGCATAAGTTTTAATACCATCGCCTTCACTGGTGAGCATGAAGCGGTTTGGATGAAAAATTTTTGGGGAAAGAAAAAACAGGAAAACACTCAGAACGACTGAAAAAGAAATAAGTCCCGTTCTGTTCATGGTTTGAATACTTGTCAATGGAACATTGAAGAATTCTTATTTAATTCAAAGTTCGCTCGATTTTTTTAATCGGAATATATAACGGCTTCAATCTAATTTGATTCAGGATGTTGAAGCTTGAAATTAAAACACAAGATCAGCGAAAAGAATTTATATCGTTTTATTTTTTTCTCACCGTTCTCTGCTCAATTCTCTTCTCGTATTTTTCTCCCTGGAAGATACGGTGAATATAAATTCCCGGTGTATGTATGTGATCAGGATCCAGACTTCCGGCCGGAACGAGTTCTTCCACTTCAGCAATGGTAATTTTTCCTGCCATCGCCATGAGTGGATTAAAATTTCTTGCTGTTTCACGATAAATCAAATTTCCATCTGTATCTCCTTTCCATGCTTTGACAATAGCAAACGGAGCGTCAAAAGCGTATTCCATCAGGTAATCTTTACCGTTGAAATTGCGGACTTCTTTTCCAATAGCCACCTCGGTTCCAACACCGGCAGGAGTAAAAACAGCGGGCATTCCATAACCAGCGGCGAGACAGCGTGTAGCCAGTGTACCTTGTGGAATTAGTTCTACTTCCAGCTCGCCACTCAGCATTTGTCTTTCAAACTCCGCGTTTTCTCCAACATAGGATGAAACCATCTTTTTTACCTGATGATTATTCAGTAACAAGCCGAGACCAAAATCATCTACACCGGCATTATTGGAAATACACGTAAGATTTTTCACTCCGCTTTTCACAAGTGCATGAATTGAATTTTCCGGAATGCCACACAATCCAAATCCTCCAACTAACAAAGTCATTCCATTCTCAATTCCTTTGATTGCTTCCTGTGCATTTGCAACTACTTTATTCATGGTCATGAAATTTTACATATTCAATTTTGTATTCCCGTAAACAAAATCCGGGTGGATAATTTTCAATCGGAAAGATTCTCAGAATCCGGTTTCTTTATCAAACGGCGATGATCTCTCTTCTCCGGGTTGTTTGTATTTGTCGCAATTCAATTCGACGCTGAGTGGTTCTTTCGGAGCTTCGAAATCACCTTTGGAAACATTCAGTTCTTTATCGGCATAAACTTTTTGCATGTACAATGCCCAGATAGGCATTGCAGTTCGTGCTCCTTGTCCGAGATCAAGAGAGCGGAAATGCACAGATCTATCTTCAGCTCCAACCCAACAACCAGAAACGAGTTCCGGTGTGATTCCCATGAACCAACCGTCACTCTGATTTTGCGTAGTTCCGGTTTTTCCTGCAATCGGATTGCTGAATTTATACTGGCCACGCAAACGAGCGCCTGTTCCAAATTGTACCACACCTTGCATCAGATTGAGCATAAGGTAGGCGGTTTCTTCGCTGATGGCTTCCACTTTTCTCGGAACAAATTCCTGTAACACGTTTCCATTTTTGTCTTCAATCCGTGTGAGATAAGTAGGTTCAGTCCACACGCCTTTGTTTGCAAATGCGGAATAAGCTCCCACCATTTCATATACAGAAACGTCTGCAGTACCAAGACAAATAGATGGCACAGCAGGCAGGTCGCTGGAGATACCCATTCGGTGTGCGACTTCGATCAAAGCCTGTGGACCGAATTGTTTCATAAGGTAGGCGGAAATGGTATTTACAGATTCTGCCAGCCCTTGTTTCAAAGTGAGGATCCCGCCGTATTTACCGTCGGAATTCTCAGGAGACCATGGTGGTTGTCCGCCGGGCAATTCAATCGTTACACGAACATTCGGAACTTTATAACAAGGTGAATATCCTTCCTGCATCGCCAGTGTGTAGAGGAAAGGTTTGAATGTAGATCCGACCTGCCGCTTTCCTTCCTTTACGTGATCGTATTTGAAAAAGCGGTAATCATTTCCACCAACCCATGCACGAATGAAACCTGTTTGTGGTTCCATCGACATGAATCCACATTGCAATATCTTCTTGTAATACTTGATGCTATCCATGGGAGAAAGAGTCGTATCAATAGGGCCCTTCCAGCTGAACAAAGTCATTTTTGTTTTGGTAGCAAATGCTTTTTTAATGTCTTTCTCACTCGCCTTTGCCGCCTTCATCGCGATATATCTGTCGGAACGTTTCATTCCTTCGGTGAGCACTTCTTTGTGCTCTTCCCAGGGATCTCTTCCTTTCCAATGATCCGTAAATTTTTTCTGCAGCTCGGTCATGTGCTCCTTCATCGCATCCTCCGCGTATTTCTGCATACGAGAATCGATGGTGGTGTAAATTCTCAGACCGTCATTGTACAAATTGTAGGGTTTTCCGGTAGAATTGTTGATGTGCTCCTTGCACCATTTCAACATATCTGTCCTTAGTGATTCCCTGAAATAAGTCGCCAATCCAAAATTGTGGTCATCTACCTGATAATTTAATTTGATGGGCAATGCTTTGATGGAATCAAATTGTTCCTCAGTAAGAAAATTATATTTCATCATTTGTCCGAGCACCACATTTCTTCTGGCAAGAGAATTTTTCGGATTGCGGACCGGACTGTACATTGTTGGAGCTTTCAACAAACCCACCAGCACGGCTGATTCCTGAATGTTCAGAGAATCGGGAGTCTGATTGAAATATGTTCTGGCCGCAGATTTTATTCCAAAAGCATTGCTGCTGAATTCGACCGTGTTGAGATACATGGCCATGATTTCTTCTTTGGTGTATTGTTGTTCCAGTCGAACAGCAATAATCCACTCTTGAATTTTTTGAATGATCCGTTCAATCTTTGACCCTGGCTTTTCGTGAAAGAGATTTTTCGCGAGCTGTTGTGTAATAGTACTTCCACCGCCGGATTTTCCCGCTCCGGCAATTGCCCTCAGCAGTCCCCGGATATCCACACCGCTGTGTTCTTCAAAACGGATATCTTCCGTTGCCTTCAAGGCGTTGATCACATTGGGAGAAAGCTCGTAATAATGTACGTTGGTTCGGTTTTGTGTGTAATATTTTCCAAGTACCACCTGATCAGTGGAAATAATCTCAGCAGCGAGGTTGCTTTGCGGATTCTCAAGTTCCTCAAAAGTTGGAAGCTCTTCCCCGATCCATCCTTTGGATGCGAAATAAATTACACAGGATAAAACCAGTAATGGAGAAAAAACAATCAGCCACAGAATAATAACAAGCTTCCTGAAATTCTTTTTGGTGGATTTTGGCATACGATTCTCTGGTTCCCGGAGGGATAAAAGTACTAAAATTTGATGCTTCAGGAACCCGTTTCAGGTATTGTTGAATCGATTTTCTAACAGTGTTTTTTACATTTCTCTCAACGGCAAACCGGGGAATTCATTGTGTCCGACCACTATAAAATCCGGTTAAAAAAAAGCGCAGGTAAAAATTCTTACCTGCGCTTTTCAGAGATGAATGAATGCTCAAACATTCATAATTCAGACGATTGTTTTCTTTTGATTATTTTTTATTGCTAAAAGTATTGTCTGACTCAATAATCCTTACCTGAACTACAGGAATTGGGAATGTGGATACTTCCTTATCATCAGCTTTGATTTCTTCGGTAACAGAAGATTGCATCGCGGGAGAATATACCATAGGAGAAATGGAACCGGACTCAAGACCTGTTTTTAAACCATCCACTTCACTCTTGTCTGTAACCATCACAATATCCATTTTGCCAAGGATAAAGTATTTCTTGATAGCGGCATTCACATCTTCAAGCTTCAGGCGGGTAAGCTCACGACCCAATTCAGTTATCCAGTCGGTGCGACCATAAAATTTAGAATCCATCATGAAGCCAAGTTTTTTATTTGTATTTTCTACATAGAGTTTGGTATAACTCATAAGGAAATTTCTTGTTTCCTCAAACTGCTCATTGGTTAAACCTTGCGATACCAAATTCGAATATTCACGCAATGCCATACGCAAAGCAAACCGGGCATGTCCTTCTTTTAGAGAATCAAGTCCAGGGTATTGCGACTTCAGGCTTTTTGCGGTTTGTACCGGACGCAGCCAGATGCTGAAGTAATTCATGTGTCGTGGGGTTCCCGGAACAGGCAGCATATTGCCTCCACCGTTTTCATACCATTCGATGTAAGAGTAGTCGCCATAGTTCATCGAACGCTGTTCACGGATCTTCTGATACAGTCGGGAATAGGATTTACGGTGTTCTCCTAACCAGGAATTGGCAACCATTAACGCGGCGAAATCCGGAGACTCACGTGTGATGTCCATCGGAAATCCTGCAGAAATCGCAGTCCCAATCGCGTTATCTTTTGAAACGATGTCAACATAGATTCCTGCCGGTGCTTCAGCTTTTGTCAGTTCCGGTATAGGAGCCGGTTCCTGAGGGAGCACAGAAAAGTCTTTTGTTAAGTTGACAATCATTTCATTGGAATAATCACCGGCAATACCAATGATCAGGTTATTGCGGGTAAATGCTTTGCGGTATTGAGCCATCACATCTTCCCGTGTAATGGTGGCAAGAGATGCGGAGGTTCCTTGTGTCAGATGCTCATATGGTGTTCCACGGAAAATCATCGCTTCAAGTAACTTTTTTCCATACTCTTCATCCGATGACTGTCGAATCACTTCATCAACATAATTTTTTTGGTTGGAAAGTGTACGTTGAAAATCTTCTTCAGCGAATGCAGGATGCAATAGTTTTTGAAGAATGATAGCGTAGAAATCGTTGTAATAATCAGAAGGAACTTCAAAAGAGAAAGTACTTACTTCCTTGTCAGTGAAACAATTCATGCGCGCGGCCCAGGGGAAAATCATTTTCTGAATTTCCGTAGCTGTGTATTTTTCAGTACCGCCATCCATCATGATGTCAGCAGTGAGATAGGTCAAACCTTCTTTGCCAACCGGATCAGCGATGGATCCGTTGCGAAACATGAACTTGAGGACAATCTTTCCTGAATTCGCCTGTTTCAATTCTACAAATTCCTGCGCGTATCCTGTACCGGCAGCAACTGCCATCAACAGAAGAAGGGAGGAGCAAAATATTTTGATTGATTTCATTGGGTCGTTTGAATTAAATGTGTTGTGTTGAGATGAAAATTACTTCAGGTTTTCCTTGCTGTTCGGAGAAATGGTACCGATAGTAAGCCTGTCTGAACGAAAATACTTCTTCGCAACATTCATGATATCCTGAGCAGTCACTTTGTCGTACATTCCATAGTAATTATTCAAAGACTCAGGATTCCCGGTAAGCCAGGTGAAGGAACTCAGCGATTGAGCTATAGCAGACGGGTTGTCGATCGACATCCGGAAACTGTTTTTCAAATTCAGTTTTGCTGCTTTCAACAATTCAGTGTCTACAGCTTTCGTTCCTGCTTCAACAAGTGTGCGCATGATCTCCTCTTTTACCATTTTGAATGCAGTAGTGTCAACAAGTGAAGCATCAATCGAAATCAGGAAAGGATCACGAGTATTACTTACACCTCCGTCGATTGATCTTGCTTTCTGCTCTTTCATCACCAGTTTGTTATACAGATCAGAAGTCTCTGAAAAGTAAATAGAGAACAATACATCCAATGCAGGTAAATCAATAGCTGCATCATTGTGTGCAGGTCCTTTGTAATTCAGACTGAGGAAAGGAGGGAAGCCCGGCTTTTGTAAATGTGTATACCGTGTTTGAGTTTGTACAGGTTCAACAGGGATGGAAGAAGAGTAATTTCCTTTTTTCCAGCTACCGAAATATTTTTGAGCCAGTTGGTTGACTTCACCCGGCTTCGCATCACCTACAACAATGATTGTACAGTATTCCGGACGATAGTAACGATTGAAAAATAATCTGGAATAATCATATTGATTGGGCATGTCCACTACATCCTCCCAGAATCCCATCGTCGTATGTTTGTACGTGTGGTTGCTGAACGCGGTATTCTGAATCATCTCATTCAGTTTCGTGTATGGATTGGATGAGTTTTTTGTATATTCACCTTTCACAGCACCTGCTTCAGTTTTAAAATCCTCAATGGAATAATCAAGATTCATGAAACGATCACTTTCAAGATCGAACATGGTTTCCAGTTTTTCAGAAGAACCGGTCATGTGGTACAACGTTCTGTCAAGACTGGTATTTGCATTGGCAGACGCTCCGGTGGATTTAAGAATTGAACTGTATTTATCTTTTGAATATTTCTTCGTACCGCGAAACATCATGTGTTCAAAGAAATGTGCAAAGCCCGTTTTGCCGGATTCAATTTCATTGCGGGAACCCACACGAACAACTATATAAAAAGAAGCAACTCCTTTGCTGTCGTAAGGAACTGTCACCACGTTCAATCCATTATCCAGTTTTTTCTGATAAATAGGATACGGAAGAATTTTATCTTTCTGCTGGAGCGGTTCCTGCCGGATCTCAAGTGATTTTTGAGGGATGGCACCAGCAGGTTTTACTTGTGAAGACGTACCCGGATGTGCATTCACAGGCATAGCTTGCTTTGGTTTCGGTTTTGGTTTGCTTTGACTGGTCTGTGCCTGGATAACAGCAACAGACGAGAACAGGAAAAGCCCTGTAAACAAGGCTGCGATGATTTTTTTCATAGTCATATTCATGTGTCTGCGAAGTTAGGATTTTCATCATGGAAATAACATTCTACCGGAAGCAAACATCCTTTTCAAAATGACAGATCAGCTGTATCTTCTTCAATCTGAACACTTCAGCAAAAATTCAAACAAAATTCAGTCGGGAAATTTAAGATACAATAACAATTACATCTTTGGCTTCATCTGCTGAAATCAATATTTTTTCCGGCATTGCGTTCAAATCAGGTAGCTTTACACAATGCGAATTCTATTGCTTTTACTTTTCATATCCTCATCTCTTTCCGCACAAAAGATCTCTTCTGCTGTGCAGGCAAGAACAGATATTATGAATCTGTTACAGGAAAGAAAAGTGTTGTTTGATGAATATACAGCTTCGCTCCGGGAAAGAAGCGGGATCTTCGGACAACGTACCAAAACGGATCTGAGGGAAAGCCAGGCTAAATTACAGGAGATCGTTGATGCCGATAACCGAATCATTAGTGCATTGAACCGAATGTTGGATTACAAGAATTTTGAAAAACTAAACCTCACCTACAGCGCGAACAGTAACGAAGACCGCATTCAGAGTTTACAACAATTGTCGGATACATTAAACAAACAGGTGGAAACTCTTCGCTCTGAAAACAAAAAATTAATTTCAGATGCCCGCAAATCGGATTTTTATTTTTTTCTCCTGATTATGATCCTGATCGGGATTGCTGCTCGTTGGTATTACCTTCGAAGAAAATAAAAGAAAAATTTCTTTTCGCGTTGGTTAGAAAAGAAATCCGAAATTTATTGATCCTTTAATTTGCTTTTTCGATACGCACTCCTGCATCCATAATCTGTGGAAGAATGGGAACACGCATTGCCTGTTGCAAATCGAATTTATAAATGCCGGCTTGAGGAAAATGAAAATTCTTCTTGAATAGAATCCGGTTGTCCCAAATGTCTCCCAATCCTTCTCCAAGCCATTTGCCTCTTTCATCAGCAAGAATCAATTCGATTGTGTCTCTCTCCATCTCTCCTTTTGGAGTGGTAGTGGTAAAAAACACAAAGAGATTCCTGAACTGATAGCCACCCGCATTCCTGACATTGATATAAATATTATGTGGAGTGGCTGTGTCTTCGATGCTTGTTTCAAGATGTACAATATTCCCTTCTTCCCAGTGATTGTCGGGCAAGGAAATATTTTTTTCGAAAACAACTTTGCTGTCACAGGAGCTGAGTAAACCTGCAATGCTCAGGATTATCACCGGAAAAATCAGCATCCGGTAATTATTCCCTACAAAATGCAATGAAAGCATGCGACGAAAGAAAGAGTTTGTTTGCATGATCAGATTTTAATTCTCTGTTGCAGGAGGACTTTCCTGCGCAGGAGGATTTTGATTTTGTCCCGGACGCTGACGTGGTCCACGACCGGATCCCGGTTGAGAACCAGTTCCCTGCTCAGGACTTACCTGATTTCCCGGAGGTGTTTGCTGTGGACGATTCACTTGTTGTCGCTCCGGACGACCTTGTTGCGGAGATTGCTGCTTAGGCTGTTGATTTTGCTGCTGCGGATTTTTCTGCTGACCCTGTTGTTGCGGTTTACCGCCTTGTGTCTGCTGCGGAGGTCGCTGATTTTTTTGCTGCGGATTGTTTCCTCCATGCTGTTGCGGCTGCTTTGGTCCACGTGCTTCTTGAGGCCGAGCTCCTTGTTGTGGTTTTGCACCTTGAGGTGATTTTGGTTCTCCTCCTGTTGAACCTGCTTGTGTATTCTGTGCAGGAACAGCCTTTGCAGCATCCTGAGTTCCGGAAGATTTTTTCTTTTTCTTCTTCTTCTTTTTCTTTTTGTCCATCCGGTCGATGCTGTCCTGTCCAACAACGTTGGCATAATCCGGTTCCTTTTCTATAATTTCTTCTTCCGTGGACGCATCGCGCAATTCTGCCGGTTTTATTTTTTGTTTATTGAGCTCAATGATTTCATTCGCGCGATTCACCGTCAATGCAATCCAGTTTCCTCCGTCACCACCTGTTTCCATTCCTTCGGATTGCTCGCGTTTATCGTCACCACTATAGGCATACCATAGCAGGCGTTTGAAAATATCTGTTTTGCGGTGATATGCTTTTCCGCCCTCTGTTTCAAGTACAATAGATGTTGCCGGAAAATCTTTCAAAGCATCCATGTATGAATCCAACTCGTAATTGAGGCAGCATTTTAATTTGCCACATTGACCTGCAAGTTTGGCCGGATTGAGAGCAAGATTCTGATAACGCGCAGTACTCGTTGAAACAGTTTTGAAATCAGTGAGCCACGTAGAACAACACAATTCTCTTCCGCATACACCAAGTCCACCCAGTCGGCTCGCTTCCTGTCGCATCCCAATTTGACGCATCTCTACACGAATCCGAAATTCATCCGCTAATCTTTTGATCAGTTCGCGGAAATCAACACGATCATCCGCTGTATAAAAAAACGTCGCTTTCTTTCCATCACCCTGATATTCTACATCACCCAGCTTCATGCTGAGTTTGAGCGATTGAATAATTTCTCGTGTTCGGGATAGAGTGGAAGGCTCTTTGTCTTTTACTTCCAGCCATTTCTCCACTTCATTTTGCTTCGCTTTACGATAAAGCGCTTTGATGGAATCAGAATCTTCTGTCAGATTTTTTTTCTTCAGCTGAAAACGCACCAACTCGCCAACCATGGATACTACTCCTACATCGTGTCCCGGCGAAGCTTCTACTGCCACCACATCTCCGGCCTTGAGTTCTATCGCTTCTTTGTTTCGATAAAACTCCTTACGGCTTCCTTTAAACCGTACTTCCACAATATCAAAAAGCTGTTGCCCGTGAGGCAACACCATGTCTGTTAACCAGTTATATACATTCAGCTTGTTGCATCCGCCCGTTCCGCAGGTGCCGTTATTACGACATCCTCCCGGTGTTCCGTCTGCTCCGGTACTACAGGAATTACAAGCCATGTGATTAGATTATTCAGGAATGATGAATATCATCCTCTGCAAAAATACACAAATCAGCGAATCAAAATAATATTGACAATCAACATATTACATAAGGGGAGCAAGATTTTAATTTAAATTCGCGAGATCAGGATGATGAAAAGGAGAAATTGAAATTGCTATTTAATGAATAGCACAGCTCAGGATTGACGAATCCATTGGTGGTGTTGCACACCCATTCCCCTTGCTACTTCAAGGGCATGTTCCAGACTTTCATAATTAATTCCCCAGTGAGGGGGGCCTTTCAATTCAGTATATCCTGCAAGTTGATAACCCTGGTTCGCGAAATCCGGTTCTACAACTAACCAAATTGCATTTTCTCCCTCAATACCAGAATCAAATCGGGCAATGAATCGCATACGTTGAAATTAATTTGAATTCTAAAAAGAAAGAAGTTTATTTTTAAATAGAAGAAACAAAATATGGGTAAATCCTGATTAATTCAAAATCAGGATGGATTGTAAATTAATTTATGCAACTTGAATGAAAGATCCGTGAATAACATTCTTGCATTCGCATTCCGCTCTATATGATACGAAGCAGAATTTAATTCTTCCACAAATCCTTCTGCATTTTCAAGATGAATGAATGGTGCAAAACGTTTGAGGTCTTCAAATTCCTTTCCTTCGATACGCACCAGTGAACGATCCGCATAATTAATCAATAAACATTCTCTTGCCACCTGTTGCGCATGTTCGAGATAGACTTTTTGCATTTCTCTTTGTCGGTCAACAAAGTCTTCACACAGCTCATTGATTTTTACAATATCCGCTCTGTAACAGGCGCGCATCCAGGCGATGAACCATTGGTTCAGGTCGGATTCAGCGGTATCATTTGATAAAATGTTTAATGCTTCATTGTAATTCCCATTCACCCGATGCGCGATACGTCGTGCGACTTCCGGACTTTGTTCGTGTAGTCGCGTGAGAGTGGAAATCATGTCATCATCTTTAATCCTGTTCACCTTCACCAGTTGAATCCTGCTTGTGATAGTGGGTAACAATTGCTCAAATTGTTCAGCCACCAGGAAGAACAACGTATTCTCGGGCGGTTCTTCCAGTATTTTCAAAAGTTTATTCGCGCTCGATCCATTCATTTTTTCTGGAATCCAGATGATCACAATTTTGTATACCGACTCTACACTTTTCAAACTCAGTCGGGAAATGATATCCGCGGCTTCATCAACAGAAATCAGCCCTTGTTTATTTTCAATACCAAGGTATTCCACCCAGCTGGTATAAATAAGGTAAGGATTTTCAAGAACAGCTTCCCTGAATTCTTTGATGCAGTCAATGCTTTTAATTTTTTTCCCGGCTTTGTCTTCTTTTCTCAGGGCTACGGGAAAACTAAATGTCACATCCGGATGCACCAGTTTACTCATCTTGATACAGGCCCCGCATTCTCCGCAACTGTCGGTATCCGATCTGTTTTCACACACAAGATATTGAGCAAATGCCAGTGCGATTGCAAGATTTCCAGAGCCTTCAGGCCCGAGAAACATCAGCGCATGACTCACCCGTTCTTCCTTCACCGACTGAAGAAGCCGCTGTTTCACAGACTGTTGACCGATCACTTCCGAAAAACGCATGGCCTAAAGATACATATTGATTTTGGAAAAAAATGATGTATCCCCTATACGTAAAAGCTTATTTAGCTTTCAACAGATGACTGAAAACAAATTGATCAGGTGGAATACCGGAGCAGCGTTCTAACAAATATCTTTGCACTTCCTTCAATCGAGCATCTATGAATACAGTTGATCAGTACAATTTCAAAGGGCAAAAAGCATTGATTCGTGTGGATTTCAATGTTCCCCTTGATAAATCTTTTGTCATCACAGATGACACCCGCATTCGTGCAGCCATTCCTACGATAAAAAAAATCCTGAATGACGGAGGTGCTGTAATTCTCATGTCGCATTTAGGCAGACCGAAAGAAGGTCCGACTGAGAAATATTCTCTGAAACATTTGGTACACCATCTTTCCAAAGTGTTAGGTACTACAGTGAAATTCGCGGACGATTGTATCGGGGAATCAGCAATGAAATTGGCGGCATCATTGAATTCCGGAGAAGTATTGCTCTTGGAGAATCTTCGTTTTTACAAAGAGGAAGAAAAGGGTGATGAAGCCTTTGCAGGAAAATTGGCAGCGCTCGGAACATTTTATGTCAATGATGCTTTTGGTACTGCGCATCGTGCCCATGCATCCACAGCAGTGATCGCGAAATTTTTTCCGGGGAAAAAATGTTTTGGTTATGTAATGGCAGGAGAGCTCGAGAATGCTGACAAGGTGTTGAATCATCCTGTAAAACCATTCACCGCTATCATGGGCGGAGCAAAAGTGTCTGATAAAATTCTGATCATCGAACAACTGTTGAATAAAGTCGACAATCTGTTGATTGGCGGAGGAATGGCATTCACTTTTGTAAAAGCCATGGGTGGAAGTATCGGTTCATCATTGTGTGAAGAAGATAAACTGGATCTTGCACTTAGGATTCTGGAACTCGCCAAGACAAAAGGAGTGAAGCTTGTGTTGCCGGTAGATGCAGTATTGGGAGATAAGTTTGACGCGAATGCACAAGTTGGTCACAGCGACATCAACAAAATTCCTGAAGGATGGATGGGACTTGATATCGGTGAAAAATCTGCGCAACGATTTGCGGAAGTGATTGCTCAATCCAGAACTTTGTTGTGGAATGGTCCATCCGGCGTTTTTGAATTCGACAAATTCGCTGCCGGTACAAAAGCGGTGGCGGAAGCAATTGTAAAAGCGACTGACCACGGTGCGTTTTCACTCATCGGTGGAGGAGATTCTGCGGCGGCAATCAACAAATTTCATCTCGGAGAAAAAGTTTCTTATGTCAGCACCGGTGGCGGAGCATTACTCGAATACATCGAAGGAAAAATTCTCCCCGGTGTCGCCGCTATCAATTCCTAAAACTTTGCGCCCCTTTGAATCTTTGCGCAAAATATTTTTCACGCAATGACGCAAAGATGTAATAAATGAACTACCTCGACATCATCCTCTCCCTTTTACTCATCACCGGAATGATCCGGGGATTTTTAAAAGGCTTCATTTTTGAAATTGCCGTTTTGGGATCTCTCTTCCTTGGATTATACGCGGCCTTCAAATTCTCCACTTTCGCGGAACCCTATGTATTAAAAGTCATCGATGCGAATCCGCACACGCTGCATTACATTTCTTCCTTTGTAATGTTTTTGCTCGTAGCATTAGGAATCTTTTTTCTTGCAAAATTATTTGAAGGGCTGATTAAAATTGCCGCTCTGGGAATATTCAATAAAATTCTCGGAACAATTTTCGGCGGATTGAAATACGCGTTGATCTGTAGTGTTGTGTTATTTTATTTCAACAAACTGGACACAAAGTACAATTGGCTTTCGCCTGACAAAAAAGCGGATTCGGTTTTGTATTATCCATTGCTAAAAATCGCTCCTTCGGTTTTGCCGGTCATGAAAACCGCGGAAGAAAAAATCAGAGATCAGTTTCATTAATCCCTTTGCATCTTTGCGTGAAAAATATTTCTGGCAGAGACGCTTAGGAAGACTGACTATTAAATCTTTTCTGATCAACATGAAATCAATTTGTTGTCAGAGGAAGTTTATCTTTTTCTACCCACAAATCTGATCACAGAACCTTGTCCGTTGTGCAATAATCCCTCGTTTAAGTGAATTATCTTTTCCTCTAATTCAAGAATCTCGTAATTTTCAAAATCAGATTTTATTTCTTCTATTGAAAATAACATATTGATATCCTTTGGCCCTCCAACTTTTTCGTCGATTGAATTGTAGTCAATATGTTTTTTACTAAAAGCTTCAAATATTACAAAGCCACCTTTCCTGAGGTATTTGTCAATTTTTTTATGATAAAGTGATTTGATTTGCGAAGGAAAATGAGCATAAATTAAAGCGACTACATCAAATTGATTGTCGGTATAGGTTAATGACTCCAATTCACCAACTTGGTAATCGATCGATACATTTTCTGATTTTGCCAGTAATAAAGCTTTGTTTTTGCCTTCAGTACTTATGTCAAATGCTGAAACTGCCCAACCAAGTGTTGCCGCATACACAGCATTCCTTCCTTCTCCTTCCGCCGGAAGCAGAATTTTCCCGACTGGTAATTTTTCTAATTGTTCCTTCAGATAGTCATTGGGAAGTTTACCATAAACAAACTCGCTCACAGCATATTTCCCGTCCCAAAATTCTTTCATTTGGTTATTTCATTTTGTGTTGATGTAAAATTAAGCAAAACGAATATGGACAAAACAAATTTAATGAAATAGGGGTGATTATCGCTTTTTACATGAATTCAGGCTTTGTTCGTAAAGAATATTCAGGCGGAACAATCCTTTGACATTTTACATTGTATTCAAAAAAAATCGCAATGGAAAATTCAATAAAATCATGTACATTGGTCATACGATATAAACAATGATGAAATTTATTTGCTTTTACTTCTTATTTTCATTTGGACTGCTGGCCGAATGCTTCGCAATAAATGTGACAATCACTCAATGTACTTTTTATACACCTGATGTAACCTGGGATTCTGTTGCCAGAGGAATGGGGATGAATTCGACTATTTTGCCGGAAACTTTTCTTGACAACACGAATTTTTTTTCAACTACTGATATTCTCATCTGCTCCAGTTACGATGTGTTTTACAATCCAACCCGAATAAATAATATTAAACAATTTTTAGCTACCGGAAAAAGTGTTTATCTGCAGACGGAATATGATTGTGGTACATTCCAGAGCGATTCCGTTTATCAGGCATTGGTAACGGATATGGGAGGAAGCTATACAAGCGGTGGAATCATTTCCGGGACTCTCGCACCAATGAATGTTCTCGGCTCTATGGCTACAACGCCGAATGTTGTTCCGAACATCTCTTATTTCTGGTACGGATGCAGAGGATTTACCGGTTGCGATTACGTAGAGCCTTTTCTCGAATACATGGGAGATTATTTCGGCTTTATCTTCTGTCCTCCTTTGAGTGGTTACGGCCGATTGATTACGACATCTGATCAGGACTGGATCCAGGCATATACATCTGTTCCGTTGATGGAAAATATTCTGACCAATCTCGCATCGCCTCCAGCGAATTGTGGTGTTTCAACAACTCCTTTGAATTTGGGAAACGATACGACACTCTGCAACGGACAATACATTCAATTGGGAAGCAATGTTAGTGCATCATCCTATTTGTGGTCGAATACTCAAACGGCAAATTCGATACTTGTAAATAGTCCGGGTACTTATTGGCTTCAGATTAGCACCGGCTCTTGCACGCAAACGGATACTATTCAGGTGAATTTTACAAACTGTAATCAGGGTACTTCTTTCAATTCAACCGAACAGACAATGTGCGCGGAGAACTGCACTGATTTTACCGATCTGTCGACAAACAACCCTACAGGATGGGCCTGGTCATTTCCGGGAGGAAGTCCATCATCGTCAACCGTGCAAAATCCTTCACATATCTGCTACAGTATTCCAGGAATTTATCCGGTTACCCTGATCACAACCAGTACGAATGGCACTGACACATTAACCATAGATTCTCTTATTACCATTTATAATGTTCCACCACAGCCCATTCTCACCGTTCTCGGAGATACACTAATCACAACAGGAGGGAGTACCTATCAATGGTTCATGGATGGACATATAATTCCAGGAGCTACAGATTCATTTTATATAGCTACCCAGATTGCATCTTATTCTGTGGAAATTACAAATGCATCCGGTTGCGTAAACAGTTCAACACATATTATTACTTCGGTTTTTGAAAAAAATTCTGAAGCCGATATTCAGTTCTATCCTAATCCGGCCAATCAGGAATTGTATATTACTGAT
This sequence comes from uncultured Bacteroidota bacterium, assembly GCA_937871435.1. GTDB lineage: Bacteria > Bacteroidota > Bacteroidia > AKYH767-A > 2013-40CM-41-45 > JADKJP01. Next base: position 51,334 of record CALMQM010000122.1, read on the forward strand.
CTGCCTGTTTTGTCTGGGGAAAAAATTAAGTTAGGATTGTACGATGCAATCGGCAAAGAACTTTTTAGTCAAGGTACATTTTCGTCCAGCGCAATTTTTGATACGCATTTAATCGACGATGGAGTCTATTTCGTTCACATCTTTCTCGGAGAAAATCCCATTGTGAAGCGGGTTGTAATTTTGCATCGATAGTTTGCAGATTGTATCCTTCCTGTTTTGAATCTTTATCGGGAATTGGACGATACATTTGTAAGCAATGTGTTCGTCATCCGGAAGCGAACTTATAGGTTGTTGGGTACTGGCTTATTTTAAAAAAGGGTTTACGTTTCAAATAAAAAAAAATATCCTTACGATGTAATAAACTATTGAACGTCCTAAGTCTAAATGCACCCGTGTTTTTTTAATGATTTGCCAGACTGAGAATCAATTTTTCTATTAATTTTCGAATAATAAAAAACAATCAAATTAAAGGCATGCCTTTTAGAAAATACAGATGCCCGATCACATTACTGTATCAAATATTAATTAAGTCACTTCTGAATATAAAAACTAATAGTATATTCACCAAATATCATTCAATTGTATTTCGACTGTCCTGTTTTTGAATATAGAAAGACTAAAATTATTTGTAATTTATTTTACTGAACTTTTGGAACTTCGTTAACCTGATTTCAGGAATTTGTATCTATGAAAAACACTTCTCTTAAGGCAGAACAAAAACAATACTTTATTCTAAGTGCTCTGTTATTTTCCTTATTCTTTTTTATTCTGCCGCGATCAGGTTTTTACAGTGACTTGAAGTGCTTTTCAAATTGGGCAACTTATTCCAGTCAGCACGGTATTGGAAATATTTATGATTCTGATTCAGATTATTTGCCACTGTATCAATACATCTTATTCTTATTCGGTAAGTTTATACACATTCCTGAAAAAATTGAACTATATAATTACAACCTGAAGTTAATTACCCTTCCCTTTCATTTCATATCTGGTTATTTTATTTTCAGATTGATTCGTAATTACTACCCAAATTCTGAAGCCGCATTATACAGGACTTTGTTTTATCTCATCAATTTTGTCGTTCTCTACAATACACTTGTCTGGGGACAAACAGATGATATACTCACATGTTTCGTATTCGGTTCTTTTTACTTTGCATACATTAAAAAAATATTTCCCTCTTTGTTAGCTATTTTGCTTGCACTTAACTTCAAACTTCAGGGAATTGTTTTCATACCATTAATTGGCTTGATGCTCTTGCCTGAAATTATTTCCAGGTTTTCCTGGCGAAACCTCCTTCTTTTGACTCTTCCTCTTATTGCAACTCAATTTCTGATTTTGATGCCATTTATCCTGTCGGGTACAGTGCATAAGGTGTGGTTTGTCGTTCGGCATTCCGTAGACCATTTCCCTGTTGTATCAATGAATGCATACAACATGTGGGAATTTTTATTGCCTCCTTCATTGGAAGGAACATTGGATAATATTCAATTCCTTGGAATAAGTTATAAGACCTGGGGATTGGTCACCTTTTCATCTCTGAGTTTCCTTAGCCTGTTACCATTGATTAAGGTTGTCATAAGAAAAATCAAAAGGTTGCCGCACGAAGAAGTTTTATTGCAAAAGCTTGTGATCATTGCCGCTCTTTGTTCCTTGTTATTTTTTTATTGCAACACACAAATGCACGAACGTTACTCGCATCCGGCTCTGATCTTTCTCATTCTCTATGGAATATTGAGTAAATCAACATTGCCTGTGGTGTTTGGATGCGCGGCATATTTTTTAAATGTGGATGGAGTGTTGAGATCAATACCGTTCCAGCATTATGGTGTATTTATTTACTCCAGATCATTTGTTGCTTCATTGTACCTCATCACCATCCTCTTGTTGTTCGCGGCTTTATACAATGTTCAAATTTTCAAAAAGTGAAGTTGGAATAATATAGAGAGCAATTCTAAAAGCAAGGAAGAGGTGATTTCTCCGGCGGTCCTTTGAAAAGAAGAGGGAAGAAAAAAGGGTACGAAGGTCTGAAGACGAGACACGAAAATAAACAAACTCTTCACCCTTCACTCATCAACTAACTAAGATATCCCCCGCTCACGCTTCACAGACTCATAGGCCTCGTTGATCTTCTTGAATTTTTCCTGCGCGTCTTTAGCATATTCGGGACCAAGGTGATGAACTTTGTCCGGATGGTACTTCATCGCCATTCGTCTGTAAGCTTTTTTTAATTCTTCATCACTTGCAGTTTTTTCAATCTCAAGAATTTTGTAAACTGAGTCGGTGTCCTTAATGAACATCGCTTTCATACTTTCAAAATCTTTCTGACTAATTCCAATCAATACCGCTATCTGACCAATTACCGTCAGTTCAGGATTACTCACCTGTCCGTCTGATGCCGCTAGTCCAAACAACAAATGCAACAATTGCAATCGGGCCGATGTATCCACAAATTGTCTCACCTGCGCGCACACCGGACCGATTTCAATATCCTGATTCAGGATCTCACGAAAAAGAAGCATGCGTTCACGCGTATGCGCTTCGCCAAATTGCCGGGAGAAAAAGTTTTTTACATAATCCAGCTCCGACCGCATCACCTTCTGATCAGCTTTCATCACAGCTGCACACAATACCAGCAATGCTGCACTGAAATCATTCGGCAGAATACTGGATCCGGATGAATATGTTTTCTTTCCTTCCTCTGTAATCGCTCCCAACGCAAATCCTATGATCCCTCCGATTGGTCCGCCAAGCGTCCAGCCAAGACCGCCTAAAATCCATTTGTTCCAGGTCGACATAATTTCTGCTTAGTTAGTAGGACAATTGATCTGCTTTGCAATTAGCAATTCACGCAGTAAACGAATCGAAATAATATCCAGCGTGCCCATAGTCTTTTCTACAATTTTCCCTTCGGCTTTGTCTTTCATTTCTTTCTCCGTAATCATATCCGCCATCATGGCACTTAGTTTTTTTCTCTCGTACTTTTTGTAAATAATATAAGCTTTCAATTGTTCGCTTGTCATTTTTTTACACGTATCACTCAATGTTTTTTTATCGACATCCATAAAAGCGACAGGATTTTTGTAATACAAATCTACCAGATCCCAGGCCGCATTTTTTTTCTGATAGTCGTCCGATATTTTATACAAAGCTCTATACCTGTATCCTTCCGTGTTGGTGATGTACACGTGGTTGTCTTCGTCAGTCAGCATTTTCCAGCGTTTGTATCCACCTTTTCCGTAGTACAAATAGGTGTTGTTGAATTTACGGTTCAGTGTCCTGAATTTTTTCAAATCAAAACCATTCAACTGATCAAAGTACTTATTGCGAATGGAAATGGTACTCAGTTTTCCTCCACTATTCTCCGCGATTCGTTGCCATTGACGAACAGTTTTCCGTTCCCCGGGAACAGTACAATAAATAGGATAGATCGTCACACCTTCTGCACTGAGTTTTTCCATTGTGCGATCAATGTTTTCTGCTCCCAACGTAACGTCACCATTTCCCACCAGGAAAATTATTTTAATCGCATCCGGATCTTTCGACCAGCTCACTTTTTTCAAACAAGTACTGAGAGCAGATCCAACATATTGATCACCCTTCTCTATTCGAGACGGAATTTTGTATAAAATATTGCTGAGCGGTTCAAAATCGGTTCCAAGATCACGAATCAGTTTTGCGTAGCCATTCGATTTTCCATAACTGAATCTTGAATATGCCACCACCCCGATTCTGTAATTCGGCACTGGCTGACATCTGGAAAAAAAATACCAATAGTCCCAAATGTGATTGCGTAAATGATCGATCAATCCATTGGCACTACTACTCAAATCAAGACAGAATACTACATCAACAGTCTGTCCGGTTGATTTCTGTGAATACACAGGGGAAGAGCGAAGAAGAGTAAAGAAGAGAAGGGATAAAAAAATCCTGAAAAACTGTTTTTGATGCACGTGAATCCAAATAAATCGTCAATGGGGCTGCAAAGGTAGTAAACGCCGAAAATTCTGGATACCTTTGCAGCGATATGGATATTCTTGATTTGCAGCTTTTAAAGTCCAGATGGGAGCGACTCTTGCTGATTCTGAGCGATCGTTTCGGTGAAGAGCCGGATCTTCAGGCTCTGCTTTTTTTGATCGGTGTGCAGGAACTTGGTCAGGGTCCACAGAAATATAGCAAGGATGAAAAGCAGGATCTGATGCACATCGCTACCTGTAAACTTCTCAGTCAATTTGGATATTATACACTTATTGGCGCCGATGAAAACGGTTGGCCCAACTGGCAACTAAGCCAAAAACTGCCGCCACTGACTTTGCGCGAGCAAGACTTACTGCTGAAACAGGCTATTGTAGATTATTTTGAAAATGAGGCAGGAATTAATTAGAAACGAGGTAATTAATTGGATGTAAGTGTCTTAAAACACTGTTGGCATTTAAAATTGGGAAGAGGGACGTAAAAAGGGGACGGGGGACTGGGGACGAGGGACGTTTAAGCAGTGACGAGGGACTGGGGACGAGGGACGTTTAAGCAGTGATGAGGGAGTAGGGACGAGGGACGGAAAAAAAAGCTCTTCACTCTTCATTTTTCCTCTCGAACTCAGAGCCGTGCAGTTTCATTCACTGTTTCGTGTTCTTTCAGACGAATAAATCCACGAGCAGTGTCGGCATTTTTCACAACGATGTAATTCAAAAAAGCTTCCTGTTCAAAGTCAAATTCAGCTTTTCCCGCAGCATCACTGGGTTTGGTTACTCTTACATTAGCCTTTACACCATTGGTTGTATTCACTGCTGTATCCTGCCAAAGAGTAACACTGGCAGCCTGCACAGGTCTGGCCAGAGAATCTAAAACTGTCACAATAGCCCGGGTTGGACCATCCTTTTTACAAGACAAAAAAGTCATCACGGCAAAAACGCAAACCATAACCAAGCCTGTAAACAGACCACTTCTTTCTTTATTCATCTGATTTTGGTTAATATTGTGGGCTCAGCCCAACATACTACAAAAATAACAGAAAAAATGAAGAAGTCCATACTCTTTCTTACTCTCTTTTTGTTAACCGTAAAACTGACCCTTGCTCAACAGGATTCTGCAAGAACAATGAATGACAGCGTTGCCACTGACAGAATGGTTTTGATCAGTACTGATTATGGCGATATGAAGGTGAAGTTGTACAATGCAACTCCTCAGCATCGTGATAATTTTATCAAACTCGTCGCAGCCGGATTCTACGACAGTTTGCTTTTTCATCGCGTCATCAAAGGCTTTATGATCCAGGGCGGAGATCCTGAATCAAAGCATGCACCGGCCGGACAGATGCTCGGTAACGGAGATGTCGGCTATACTATTCCTGCTGAATTTGTGGATTCATTGTTCCATAAAAAAGGTGCTTTGTGCGCGGCTCGTACAGAAAATCCTGAAAAAGCTTCCAGCGGATGCCAGTTTTATATTGTACAAGGACAAGCATACACTCCGGAACAAATGAACATGATGGAAATGCAGCGACGGATGAAAATTGGTGAGGCGCAAAAAGTTGTTTACTCAACTATTGGCGGCACACCATTTCTGGATCATAACTATACCGTTTTCGGTGAAGTGGTAGAAGGACTTGATGTGATTGATAAAATTGCAGCAGTTCAAACAGCCCCGGGTGATCGTCCTGTACAAGACGTGAGAATGAAAATGAAAGTGATTCAATGATAAAAATTATGATTGTTGATTGATGATTTTGGATTGGGAATTGAAATAACAGTTAGAAAAACCACAAACAACAACTCCTCCCTCGTCCCTCGTCCCTCGTCCCTCGTTCATCGTCCCTCGTTCATCGTCCCCCGTCCCCCGTCCCTCGTCCCCTGTCCCTCTTAAAAGATGCAAGAAAAGATCAAAGAACTCATTACCGAAGTAGAATCCTACACTGCCACTACCAAAGAGGCATTGGAAACTTTCCGCTTGAAATTTCTTTCCAAGAAAGGAATACTCACCGATCTTTTTGCTGAGATGAAAAACATTCAACCGGATCAACGCAAAGCGTTCGGACAACTGGTGAATGAGTTGAAGGTAAAAGCAGAGGAGAAGATGAGTGTTTTTCAATCTGCTCTCGAAGATGCATCTGAGTCGGCTGCAGGAAGCGGATTGGATCTTACACTTCCGGCGGAACCGCTTCCTCTTGGTTCTCGTCATCCAATTTCATTGACGAAGAACCGGATATTGGATATTTTCAAACGCATTGGTTTCACCGTTTCTGACGGACCGGAAATAGAAGATGACTGGCATAATTTCTCTGCATTGAATTTTCCGGAGAATCATCCGGCGCGTGATATGCAGGATACTTTCTTTATTGAACAAAACGAGGGAAGTGATTCGATAGCATTGCGAACACACACTTCTTCAGTTCAGGTAAGAGTGATGGAATCCTCCAAACCTCCGATTCGTATTCTCGCTCCCGGAAGAGTGTACAGGAATGAAGCCATTTCAGCACGCGCACATTGTTTCTTTCATCAGGTGGAAGGATTGTATATAGATGAAGGAGTTTCTTTCGCTGATATGAAACAAAGCTTATTGTATTTCGCGGAGGAAATGTTCGGTAAAGGAACAGAGATTCGTCTACGACCTTCGTATTTTCCATTCACAGAACCTTCCGCTGAAATGGATGTGACCTGCAGCATTTGCAAAGGTAAAGGATGCAATGTTTGTAAGTACACAGGATGGCTGGAAATCATGGGTTGTGGAATGGTCGATCCGAATGTTCTGAAGAACTGCAATATTGATCCTGAAAAATATACCGGCTATGCATTCGGAATGGGAATTGAACGTATCGCCATGTTGTTGTACAATGTGAAAGACCTCCGTCTCTTCTCTGAAAATGATGTGCGCTTTCTTTCACAGTTCCGGGGTGAGAATTAGTGATCCTCTTTTGTTATATCAACAAGTCTTACCGGGAATACTTTCAGAATTTTCTTATGAAGGATTTTTGATACTGTCTTTAAATTCACTCATTCTGTATTTCAGAATAAACTGTTGATGAATTTATATTCAGCATATGTGTCTGTTTGAAACCAAATACTACTTTTATTTTCGAAAGAGTTTCTGATCACTTGCATTACAATCCTATCCTCAAATACGAATCCTGATTTCTTAAGAAATTTTCTCCGCTACTATGAGATACTGTTACTTTTATCTCTTTCTGTTTTTTCTTCTCTTATGGAATGTTGTTTCTTATGCTCAGGAACCTACGTACCGCCCGGTGAGAATAGGACAGGAGATTTCATTCGACGGTAAGCTGGATGAACCCGAATGGAACCAGGCAGAATCGATAGAGGATTTTATGCAGGAAGATCCATTCGCAGGTGCTATCCCGACGGAACGGACACAATGTTACATGCTCTATACTGATGAATATTTATTTGTTGGTGTACGTGCATTCGATCATGATCCTTCGGCAATTTTACGCTACGGACTTGAGAGAGATTATGACATCAATAAAGATGACGGTGTAGCTTTTGTAATAGATACTTATAACGACAAAAGTTCCGGATTGATTTTCGTGACCAATACATTGGGCGCCCGTTGGGACGAGGAATTCACCAGCGATGGAGGGAACGAAAATGAAAATTACAATACATTTTGGGACGCGAAATCCAATGTGGATTCATTGGGATATACTGTGGAATTCAGAATTCCATTTTCTTCTTTGCGATTTCAAAGCAAGGATACTGTGACGATGGGTTTTCGTTTTGTTCGACTGATCAAGAGAAAAAATGAATACCTGATCTATCCAAAATGTGATGTAAAAATCAGCAGTCCGTACTTCAAAGTATCTCTTGGAAGAGAAATGCAATTTACAGGATTGAAAACACACAAACCATTTTATATCATTCCATATGCCATTGCCGGCTTCGCGCAAAGTAGTCAGCTCACCACAGCAGGTGATCGTTACGAAACAGTAAATGAATGGATCCCACGCAAACATTTTACTTCCAATGAAACACTGGATAAAATTATCAGCAATATCGGGACAGATGTGAAATATGGCCTGAGTAAAAATTTTACGCTTGATTTTACAGTGAACACAGATTTCGCACAGGCGGAAGTTGACAACAGGATCATCAATCTTAGTAAATACGAAGTAAATCTTCCTGAGAAAAGAGGTTTCTTCCTTGAGTCAAGAAACTATCTGGGATACAGTTTTGGTTCCGGTGCCCAAATGTTCATTTCCAGAAGTATTGGCAGGGAAAATAATCAGGTAGTACCTATCATTACCGGTGCGCGTGTAACAGGAAAGAGTCACGGCTGGCAAATGGGTTTTCTGGAAATGCAAACAAAAGCGATCAAAGATGCAGGTATCGATCCGCATAACTTTTTTGTTTTCAGAACAAGGAAAGATATTGACAAGCTGGGAAGTTTTGTTGGAGGAATTGTCACCAACCGTTACAATACTAATTCCGGACAGGAATCGGGACAAACAATTGGCTGGGATGTTGTGAAATTTATTAACCGACAAGTCGTGCTGGTAGGAGGTATGGTTGGAACGTTTGAATCACTCAAATTTTCTCCTTCGAATACAAACTTCTGGACAACTCCGATGCATTATGAAATCGCGATTTTCCGCAATGCGCGTGAAGGTTGGTTTTACAATCTGCAACAGGATTATATCGGAGAAAAGTTCAGACCCTTGATGGGATTTATATATGAAAATGATTTGTGGAATACCAATGCTGGTATTGGAAAACAATACAATGCCGGAAGTGCGAGTAAAATCCAGTATGTTTCTGTGAGTCTTAATTCCAACTTTAAAGCGAAAGCAATTTCAGGGATTACCGAAACACGTTACATTGATGCCAAATCCGTTATAACCTGGAAGAGCGGAGCGGAGTTGTCAATCATTCCTTATTCTTATCAGGAAGACAGAATTTTCGATTCATTTGAATTAGGAAAAGACATTACCATAGAGCCCGGACTATACCGCATGATCACTTCATCCTTCAACCTCACTGGTCCGACGAAGAGTAATGTCAAATCTTCTATTGGTGTAACGGCGGGAAAATTCTACAGCGGAGACAGGATTTCTGTTACTCCTTCATTGTTATACAATTTTTCCAGCCACCTTCTTGCCGGCATTGATTATGAATTCAACCATATTCAGTTTCCTGAAAGTTTTTCATTTTACAGAGACGGATTATTTGAAACCAACCTTGTCCGACTCAACGTGTCGTATTATTTCTCACCGAAATTTTCTGTGAAACTGTTTACGCAATATGAAGACATTTCAAACGAAATCAGCAGTAATCTGCGGGTTCGTTACAATCCTCAAGAAGGAACGGATTTGTATGTAGTGTTTAATCAGGGATTAAATACTGATCGAAATATTTACCAGCCGCACAAAGAATTAATTCAGGAGCAAGCGGTAACTGTAAAATTCATTCGGACAATTGGTTTGTGAATGATTTCAAACAACCTTCCATAAATTCCTGGCAGTATACTTCAAACAGAATAATTGAGAAGAGAATAAATTACCGAATCCAGGAATTTTCCATCGTAGTAATAATTTTCTTTAAAATGCGCTTCTTTTCGAAAGCCGACTTTCTCCAATAATTTTGCGGAGGCTATGTTGGAAGGATTAATGTTTGCTTCTACTGAATGCAGATTGATTTGTTTGAAGCCAAAATCCAGCACAAATTGAATTGCTTCAGTCATCAAACCCTGTTGATGATACGCTGAATCCAACAGATATCCTATTTCTGCACGGTAATTCATGGCATCAATTTTCCAGAAACCTATTGTTCCGATAAATCGTTTGTCTGACTTGTGTACTATTCCCCAGGTAATGGAACTGCTATTTTCAATTCCTTCTTCTATCAATCGAATCAGAGCCTCCACTTCTTCCACATTTTTTGCCAACGGTCGGTCGAGGTAACGCATCACTGCCGGATCTGTACGGAAATTGTATAAAAGAGGAGCATCAGAAATGTCTAACTTTCTCATCGTAAGACGAGATGTTTCAATCAGTGGGAACGAAGAAAAATCAAGATTCTGGTTTTGCATAGGAAAGCTCCGGATTAGAATTCAGTATTGTATTTAGCGGCAAGTTTGGCGGGAGCTACTGTACAATAAGATCGGGTAAGAGCATCTTTGAACAAACTTTTTTTTACTTTTTTTAATTCCACCAATGTCCATCCGAATTTACCCCATTTGTTTGGAACAGGATAAATCACTCCCGGTTGTATGGAGCAAAACACGTTTTGATCAATTTCGCTGAAACGTAAACAGGCACGATTGAATTTACTGTTCATCGTGGCGAATATTTTTTTCTTCACCACAAATGAAGTTACTTCGAAATGCGGTTGTTCAGAAGTCTCTTCAAATGACAATGCGAATTCTCTTACAAAATCCAATGTTACCATCAGCTCGTTTTTTTTCTGGTTGTTGAAATTGTGAATAGAGTCGGTCGGCAGATCACCAGCAATAGTATCAGGACCAATGCTCCATATGTGACAATTTTAAAATGCTGAGAAATCTGATTGAGTTCTTTGCCAATCAATCCGTCTGTTGTTAGTGTCGTGCAAACAAAAAACAGCATAGCCGGAAATCGTAACCACTGAAATAATTTTTTCGTCGGCTTGTCATTCGATTCATACAGACATACCATAAAAGCGGAGGTATAAAAAACTGCCGGAATCATAAATACAAAGGCATATTTCTGTTGATGCGGAAACACTAACGGAACAAGAAGAAACAGATAAGATAATTCATAAAGTTCTTTCATACGACTGCCGGCATTTTTGAATGGTGGCCAGCGAAGGAAATATATAGTAAGTGAAACAAGACAAAGCCGAATACAATTCATTACTAAAATTGCGGAACTTTCTGAAAGAGAAAGAATGTTTCTTGGAAGATTAATTTCTCCGATAGTAGGAGTGAGGAGAGTTGGAATTAATGCAGTAAGACTGTGTGGACCCAAGCCTGTTTCGAGAAGATGTTCTTCGTTAGAAGGATTAATTGTTCCCCACCAACTTTGATAGAGCAACGTATTAAAATCCCAACCGATAATTACTGCGGGCAGGAAAAGAAATACAACTAAAAAGAGTAAGCAGCTGACAAAACTTTTCCATTCATTTCTGTACAAAAGGTAGGGCAATAACACAATTGGTAAAATTTTTATGTTGATAATCAGAGCGAGCAACATCCCGCCGCGGATATATTTTTGTTCTCTGAATAACCGAATGCTTTCCAATGAACCCCACAGTAAAAAAATGGTGAGTTGAATAAGAGAAAAATTGTAGAGGATAAAACGCAGATTCAGCAGGAAGGTTAAAGTCAGTATCCATTGCAACTGTCTTTCAGAAACAAGTTCGAGATCGAGATAATGAACGAGTAATTTGCCGATCCGATACAAACACCAGACATTGAAAAGCAGCCAGATCAGATTTGGAATAAAATTCGGGAGATGTGTAAATGGAATCAACAAGATGGCCCATAAAGGGCTGTAAAAATAAAGACAGGAATGTCCTTCCTTAATATAAATCCACTTTTGATAGGGATTCTCTCCGGAATTCACCAGTTTCGCCGCCTCCAGAAAGACTTTGAAATCGCCATCACCCGTCGCTTGTTTCACGAGATATGCAAGCACACAAATTCCAATGAAGTAAGGGAGAAATTTGCGAATCATTTTTTATTCTTCGGGCAGGAGGGGTTTATTTTCCCTGAGTTTTATTCCTGCTCAATGTACTAAGGTCGACTCTAAAAACCAATTTTGATTGTGATGATGGAAAATAAATTCATGCAGCAATTTTGAAAAGATTGATTCTGAATTAAAGTACTGAATGAAATTTACCTGCATAGAATTCAGTTTGTTGAATACCGATCAGAAATCAATTCCGGTAGGCAGACCATCCAGGCTCTTGCTGTTTTTTTCCCTGACATACAATTTTAATCCTTCCTCTCCTTTTTTCTCCGCCCAGTCAAAGTGAATTTGTCTTTCACCTTCGTACGAATATAGTGGGACCCCGAATCCACAGGATGTTTGAACAAGATCAATTTTTGCAAGGATGATCTGACGTGTACTTGGATAGATTGTAAAATGATGAGCGATATTTTTCCATTCATCAGAATCCTTCTGTACGGAATTTCCTTTCCCATAGAGACGCAGAATATTCGGACTGCCTTCAAATGAGCAGAACATAAAAGTGATTCTGCCATTTTCTAATGTGTGCGCGGCAGTTTCATTTCCGCTGCTCACCAGATCCATATAACCAACTCTGCCATCGGGTAAAATGCGAAAACAGTCCAGACCTTTGGGTGAAAGATTCACTCGGCCTTCAGCGCCCAATGGAGCTGTCGCGACAAAAAAGAGATGTTGTTTTGAAATAAATTCTTTGTGTGGTTCTGTTAATTCAGAAAAGAACTTGCCCATGGTTTTTGCAAATGATTAATATTTTTTGAAAATGAATTCCTGTCGTCCTCATCCTAAATGACCGCCGATACGGCTATAATTGCATTCAGAATTCCAATTTCTCTTTTTTCCGAGAAACATTCTGCGGGAGGTCGAATGATATTGTAATCCGACTGATTTTACACAATCTTGCGCAGTAATATTATCTTCAGGAAATCCGTAGAGCGCCGAGTCTTTAATTTTTAATTTCAACAGTTCAGTTCCGGCCACTGTTGTTGCTGCCAGAATATGTCCCTCTCCCAGAGTTGGAAGATAATATCCTGTTAATTTATTTGCTTCGAAATACAATTTCGCTGCAGGAAGATGTTCCATTAGCGTATCCATTCTGTTTTCGCAAGTCAGCTCTGAATCAAGTTGAAGGATAGCTTCCCGATAGGATTTATCATAAAAATGAGTCTGAATCGAAGGCACGTAAGAATAATCGATACCTTCATTTTTATAATGAAGATATTTTTTCTCTTCTATAAACCCGAGTTTTTGATACACAGGAAACCCAAGATCTGTGGCAACTAAATAGATAGTTTGGTATTTGTTTTTATCTAAACTATCCAGCAACTCTTGTGTAATCATTTGCCCCAATCCTTTTCTGCGATGTTCCGGATGTACAATGATACATGCGAGCCAGGCTGAATCTTCGTGACAAATTGTTGTGCCAATTCCCACCATCTCATGCCCAAGTTGAAGTTTAATCGGATGACAATGTTCGTCCTGAATAAATTTTGCAAATCTCGGAATCAGATTACTCCAGGTCGGAGGCTGGACTTCCGGTAAGTAAACAAGGTCTTCGGAGGTAAAGACAGAAAATTTCATAGATCATTGAAACGGAGAAGAAAGGTATAAATTTGAATTCACCAAAGAAAGTTGAAATTCCCGGTCAATGAATAATACACTATCACAGTATTTGTTGATGAATAATTCCTTTGTTGAACTATTTCTTCATGTCATTAAAAATGAAAAGACTGAAAATGTAAAATAGAATTAGTAGAAAAAAGAAGGTTTCAGAAAACTTTTCAGCATGGTCTCCTGAAACCCTCTCACTTATAAACCGCAGCATGAAAAACAATAGCCCCAATATTTTACTTAGCGGCGGACATCATTTTGCATTGTCTGAATGAGCCTTGTGCATTTTTCACTTCCAGTTGATACACATAATTCGCGGCAGCCAATCCAAGACTTTCAATATTCACCTTTATAGTTTGATCGCCGGCACTCATACCCGGACGAAGAATAGTGGCAACTTTTTTTCCGTGTATATCCCATAATTCAAGTGTGACATCTGCAGGCAATTTCAGACTAAATGGAATAGTGGTTTCATCACGATACGGATTAGGAAAATTCTGGCCCATTTTAAAATAGCCTCCGGTTTCCGGCTCCATCTGTAACATTCCTGTGGAAACACCATTGCCATTTATTCCAACTTCCAGAAAACTATCCCAGCCACCTGTAGTTGTGTTTTGAGTCAATGTAGCCAATTGATTAATATAGCCATCAGAAAAAATATTATCCTGACTAAAGTTTAATGGATCAGCGCCCCAGGTTGTGTAAGGTGCTACAGTAGTATAGATGAGATTTTTTTCTGTAAGCGGATAGGTGAGCTGAGAGGTTGCTTGTACAACCGAATTCACGAAAATCTGAAAATGAATATGACTGATTCTGCCCGGATACCATCCGGGGAAAATAGTGGTAAACTCCACTTCACCATTTACATCGGTCATTTGAATTCCTCTGCAAAAAGTTTCTCCGACATGATTTTGATTTCCAAGATGACCGTTCACCGTATATCCTGAATAATAACCATCCACATTGCAATGCCAGAGATCAACACGGAGATTGGGCATTGGCAAACAATTACCTGTTCCGATAATACGCAGTCGAACTTTGTGAATCATCCCGGCTTGTGTTTCACGGATGTCTGTTCTGAACATCGCGGCATTCGTACTCAAATCAAGCGGATATGGTCCTGCTGTTTCGGATGGAATAAGCACACATCCACCGGAAGTTCCGGGCTTAGCATTGTTCGCTAAACTTTTTCCAAATGGAAGCAGCGAAGCCACACCGGCCATACCGATTGTGCGAAGGAATTCTCTTTTATCCATAATTTTTTTCTTATTGAGTCAAATATAGAATGATAAACTGCAGTCTTATTGTTTGTGAGGCTAACCAACATATTTTGTCGGTATAAAAAACGAGTGAAAAGAAAGAGCACAATCAAATTATGCTAAAGTACAAGTGGAATGAAATTAATCCAGAATCTCTCCAAAATTTTAAGCGCTATTCTTCCTTCATCGCGGCAATTACTTCAGTCTTGCCAATGAGTCTTTTACTCGGATACCATGCAGCGATCAATCCAATTACAAAAACTGTTGCCAGAACATATACAAAATCCATTGCCTGCATATGAACAGGATAAGCATCAATAACAAACGAACCATCATTTCCTAATTTGATGAGTCCGTACAATTGCTGGAAATAACAGATGATGAAACCGAGAATCAACCCGAAAAAAGCTCCGAGTCCTGTGATGTACATACCTTCAGTCAGAAAAATTCGTCGAAGCAAGGAGCTGTCGGCTCCCATACTGTGCAGAATGGAAATATCTTTCTTCTTTTCAATCACCAGCATGGTGAGTGAACTGATAACATTAAATGTTGCAATGATCAATATAAAAGTGAGAATGAGAAACACCGCCCACTTCTCTGACTTCATTATTTTGTATACCAATTCATGTTGTTGGTATCTGTTCCGGACCATATATTCCGGACCAATTATCTTGTTCACTTGCTGTTGTACATCTTCTGCAACGACATTTTTTTTGACACCGATTTCAATGCCTGTGAGCCGTGAATTATATTCCAGAACTTCATCCGCGAAACGGAGAGGGACAAGAATGTATTTTGTGTCGAATTCCTGTTGAACAGAAAAAACTCCGCTTGCACTCAGGTATCGCCGGTTGAACGCTTCTTCCGGGTTCACAAGTGATGATGCAGATTTTCTGGGTGCATAAATTTCCAGCGGACTAAACACATCGTGTATGTTTAGTTGCAAATTATAGGCAATGCCGCCACCAACCACAGCAAAATCAGTATCTCCGCGATGAAGGAGAAACTCGCCATCTGCCATCATGCTATCGATCCCGGTCATGTGCTCAAATTCATCGCTGACGCCTTTAATGGTCACGATATATTGCTTATCCCGGTATTTCACAAGTGCATTTTCCTCCACAACTTTCGTTACATAAGCAATGTCATTTAGTTGCTCTATTTTTTTCAATGGAAAATGGTCAAGAGAAAATGACTTTCCATGTACCGCCGATATTTTCAAGTCCGGATCAAAAGAATTGTACAGGCGAAGAATGAGTGTTTCAAAACCGTTGAAGACCGACAGGACGATGATCAATGCCGCTGTTCCGATCATGACACCAAAAACCGAGACCCAGGAAATAATATTAATAGCCCGCTGAGATTTCTTGCTGATTAAATACCGCTTCGCTATGAAAAAGGGAAGATTCACGGGTTTAAAAATACGAATTTGATTGCACGCAAAGATGCGTGAATTACTCCGATGATTTTTGTCGCAGCGATATAGTGGAAATTATTTCCAGGCTTTCACAATCAAACCCGTACCTGTAGGATGATTTCCGTTTACATCCATATAATTCAACACAAAGGAAATCGGGTAGGCGATCAGATAATAAAAAGGAAGAAGAATAAAGAATAGTTTCGTCTTACCCAGCATTACAATCGGATACTTCATGGAAAGGCGCCAGGCAATTTTTCCCGGTGCACCATATTGATAACGTGCTTCCACCCTGGAAAATCCGACACTCTTTAATTTCTCCTGAATCTCACCAATATTATAACCGTCCCGAACATGCTCTTCAATGAATGAGCTTTCATCATCACCATGAACGTCGCTTCCTCCCTGATCAGAAGGAGTAGAAATGAGTAACATAGCACCTGGTTTCATCGAAGCAATATAATTGCGGAAAACCTGAACATCTTCCAGAATATGTTCCATAACATCCACGCAAACTACCAGATCATAAGCAGAAGGATGTGTAAACTTCGTGAGATCACCCACTTCAAATTTTACTTTCGATGCCCCGATTTGCTGAAAGAAACGGTTACAGTCAGCAACCTGTTCGTCTTTAACATCCATTGCCAGAATGGTCCAGTTCGGATTTTTCTGACTGAGCCAATATGTATATTGTCCAAATCCGGCTCCCGCATCCAAAATTGAGGCGTCAGCTTTCGCAGTCCTGATCCAGCTCCTGAGCTCTTTGTGTACATGCCATGCCCGCAGCAGCAATAAATCCAGTAAACGATAAAATACTTTTCTTAAAAAAGGAGTTTTATTAAATACGTTCCCCAGCGAACGTTTAATCGGATCATACTGCATACAAATATCTTTTCGTTCCTTCCGTCTTGGTGTTATTATCTATTTAATGTGCTTTCTCCTCGACCGTGAGTGTAATCACTTCGTTTCATCTTCTTTTCCTTCACCACGGCTCTCTCTCAACAACTTTTCAATTTTTTCTACTTCATCAAGCGAGCTATCCAGAAAAAATCGCAACTCAGGAATGATTCTCGCCTGATGGCGGATACTATCGCCCAATCGTTTACGGATTTCTTTGTTGTGTGAACTTATTTGGTCGATAACTGCCTGGTTGTCTTTCGCTCCAAAAATGCTCAGGTAAATACTGGCAACGCTCAGATCCGGACTTACTTTTGCTCCCATGACAGTCACAAAGGCTTTCCCGTAAAAATTGTAGCCATCACGCTGGAAAATCTCTCCGATCTCTTTCTGTATCAGGCGCGCATATTTTTGTTGTCTCGTCGAATCCATGGTCGGCGAAGGTAACTTTTTCTGCCGAATTTACCTCAGGAATTGTCGCCCTTCACATGTTGGAATAGAAGGGAAATTGTGTTTTTTTTGATGAAATGATGCATTTCTTTGTAGTTCATTTCATTTTGTCGTTGTTCAAAATGGGATGATTACGAAAATGAAATTATGCGGAGATGACATATCATTCATTCAGATTTTCAAAACCGATCTTCCTTCCAATTCTTAGGATTGTTTGCAATATATTTTTGGATTTTGTCAAATGCGGATTGATTACGGATAATATGATCATGAAACCTTGATTGCCATGCGAAATTGGGGTTGATGAAATGGGCATTTTTCGTCACCACAGATTTATACGATCTGATTATGGTGGAAATGCTGCCAGGTTTTGGTGAAATATTCGCCATCATTTCGTTTTTTTTATTTTCGGTTATGGCGATTAAATTTAAATGGGTATGAACCGAATCCCCGGTATTGGTGTTCGTGGTTTGCCCCACGGTATTGGTATCCGTGGTTTTATCCCCGGTATTGGTATCGATGGTTTTATCCCCGGTATTGGTATCAATGGTTTTATCCCCGGTATTGGTATCGATGGTTTTATCCCCGGTATTGGTATCCCCTGTAGAGGCGTTGCAATGCAACGCCTCTACAGGGGATACCAATCCGGAACCGACCGGGGATACCAATCCGGAACCGACCGGGGAAACCAATCCGGAACCGACCGGGGAAACCAATCCGGAACCGACCGGGGAAACCAATCCGGAACCGACCGGGTATACCAATTCGAAAACAACCGGAGAAACAAATTCAGACGCCACTGACGAAACCACCGACGAATTAATCGACGAAAATTGTTTGGAGGCATCAACCGTTTCGTGATCAATCATTTTATCAATAATCAATATCCCATGGGTATGATTCGGCATCACGATAAATTCCCCCAATGCAACAAAAGGAAAATGCATTGGTATTTCAAACCAAAATTGTTCAGCCAATTTTCCAATTTCATTCAATTGCATTGTACCGGAGGCAGGGTTGATCTCGCCAAAAAAATGTTCTCTGTTTTTTGTGCAGATCGTAATGAAATACGCTCCGTTATTTCTGTAATCCCAATTTTTCAGACGCGTGGAGGAAATGCGGTATTTATTTTTAAATTTATCAGACATAGAAATTTTTTAAAGTATCAATCCTTTGTATTATAAGGTGAATGATTATTTGTAGTGGTGAAGTGAATGTTTCAATTAAATAAACATGCTTTGTTGCTACTGAAAGGAAATAATTTCAAAGAAATATCATTTTAAAATGATGAGAGCAGGAAGACATATATATACTTCTTGATGCTGTATCTTAAAGTGTGATTTGAAAGTTGGTAGAGAGAGAATTTCCCAATGGCTCTTTTTGCAATTGTACTTACCATCTGTGTTTAGTAATGATTATGCAATCCAATTTCGAAGCGAGGATTTCATTGGACAAACAAATTTCTTTCATCTCACACATGCAATGCAGACAACCCGAAGGGTTTCTTGTATGATAGTCTAAAACCAACTAAAGTTTGCTGTAAATCCCCGATTTATAATGATTGGGAATCCTTGAATCCATCCCGAAAAAAGTATATTTGCCCTGTGAAAAATTATTTCCGCCTCTTACGATATGTGAAATCCTATAAAGGATATGCCTTGTTGAACATATTGTTCAACATGCTTTCGGTAATATTCTCTCTGGGCTCACTTTCTATGGTGATTCCTTTCCTAAATGTTCTATTCAGTAAATCAACAGATTTTCATCCTCAGGCATGGTCACTTTCACCTACTGCGTTATTTGCCAACTTTAATTATTACCTGAGTCAGTATATTATTGATCATGGGAAAATGGAAGCACTGATACTGATTTGTATCCTCGTGATCGTTCTGTTCTTCCTGAAAAATTTCTTTCGTTACCTCGCCATGTATTTTATTGCACCAATCCGGAATGGTGTTGTGCGCGATTTACGGAACGGTATGTACGAGAAAATTCTTCATCTGCCGTTGAGTTATTTTTCAGATGAAAGAAAAGGTGATTTGATTTCCCGCATGACCAGCGATGTTCAGGAAATTGAATGGAGTATTATGCAATCCCTCGAAGTCATCTTCCGCGAACCATTTACCATCCTTTTGTTCCTGGGAACAATGATCACTATCTCGCCACAACTCTCGGTGTTTGTCTTCGTCCTGTTGCCAATTGCCGGACTCATCATCGGACAAATCGGGAAAAGCTTGCGTAGAACTTCTTCCAAATCCCAGGCAAAAATGGGCGTGTTACTCTCTACCATTGAGGAAACACTTTCTGGAATGCGTATCATCAAAGCATTCACATCTGAAAATTTTTCAAGGGAAAAATTCGGAAAAATAAATGATGAGTACCGTAAACTTATGACCCGATTGTATCGCAAACGCGACCTGAGTTCTCCCTTGAGTGAGTTTCTCGGCGCGATTGTAATGGTCGTAGTGATCTATTTCGGCGGACGTTTGGTGCTTGACGGAGCTTCTCAACTGGAACCTGCTATGTTTATCGCCTTCATTGTGATCTTTTCTCAATTGATTCCTCCGGCCAAATCTTTTACAGAAGCTTATTCCAACGTTCAGAGAGGATTGGCATCGGTGGAAAGAATCAATAAAATTCTTTATGCGGACGTAACCATTCGTGACAAAGAACATGCATTGCAGATATCGGACTTTAATCACAGCATTGAATACCGGGATGTTTCTTTCGCATATCACAAAGGCGGAACAGGATGGGTTCTCAGCGCGATCAATTTGAAAATAGAAAAAGGAAAAACGATCGCTCTCGTTGGACAAAGCGGATCAGGAAAAACTACCCTTGCAGATTTATTACCGCGTTTTTATGATCTGGAAGATGGAGAGATTTTAATTGACGGAGAAAACATCAAGGATTACAGACTGAAAGATCTCCGCGGTCTTATGGGAATTGTCACACAAGAGAGTATTTTGTTCAACGACACGGTCTTCAACAACATCGCTTTTGGTATGCCTAATGTGAAAGAAGATGATGTGATTGCTGCTGCAAAAATTGCCAACGCCCATGATTTTATCATGCAAATGCCCGAAGCTTACCAGACGAATATCGGTGATCGCGGCGGGAAAATGAGCGGTGGTCAGCGACAGCGGATCAGCATTGCCCGGGCTGTATTGAAGAACCCGCCCATTCTCATTTTGGATGAAGCCACATCTGCTCTCGACACCGAAAGCGAAAGACTTGTACAGGATGCATTGACTCAGTTGATGAAAAACAGAACGACACTCGTCATCGCTCACAGACTTTCTACGATTCAGCATGCTGATGAAATTATTGTAATGCAAAAAGGAGAAATTCTCGAGCGTGGAAAACATTCAGATCTATTGCTTCGCAGCGGAGTGTACAAAAAACTCTACGACCTTCAGACTTTCGTCTGATTGATCCTATCCATTTTTAGTTTTACGTCTTTCTCTTTATACTTGAAAAAAATATCATATGGATGCAGATAGCTTTATGAAAGCCGCCATTGACGAAGCTCGTCAGGGTCTGGCTGAAGGTGGAATTCCAATCGGTTCAGTATTGGTGAAAGACGGAAAAATTGTCGGGCGCGGACACAATCAACGTGTTCAAAAAAACGATCCGATGACACACGCTGAAATTGACTGCCTGAGAAATGCAGGTAGGATCGGCAATTACAAGGGAACGGTCTTGTATAGTACACTCATGCCTTGCTACCTCTGTGCAGGGGCAGTGGTTCAGTTTGGTATCAGGAAAGTATATGTCGGAGAGTCTAAAACTTTTCCTGGTGCTGTCGATTTTATGAAACAACACGGAGTGGAAATTATTAACCTCCAAAATGAGGAATGTATCAGCCTCATGGAAAACTTTATCCGCGATAAACCTGAATTGTGGAATGAAGACATTGGCGAATAAATCGAATAGGAGAATTCTGTTTTTAGTGAGTAGTGAATAGTGAAAGGTGAAGTGTAATATTTTATCGACTCCCGACTCCCTTCTCTCAACTCCCTTCTCCCTTCTCCCTTTTCCCGAATCCCGACTCCCTTCTCTCATCCCCCGACTCCCATCTCCCTGCTTCCGTCCCCCGTCCCTCGCCCCCCGTCCCTCGCCCCCCGTCCCTCCTTTAAGAAGTAATTTCCTATCTTTGCAAGTCTATCATATCCCAATGGAAACAACCACCTTAAAGTACCCCGCAGTAAAAAATTATGTAGCCGGAAAATTTATTCCGAATGGAAAGAAATCCATGGAAGTGTTAAGCCCTGCTACCGGAAAAGTAATTTCTACTGTTACCCTGTCTTCTTATAATGACCTCGATGAAGCAGTGAAAGCCGCCAAAGCCGCATTCCCTGCATGGTCAGCCATGCCTGTCAAGGAACGCGTCCAGGTCTTTTACAGATACAAAACGCTGCTTGAGAAAAACATGCAGGAACTCGCGAAACTTGTAAGCGAAGAAAATGGAAAAACAATGGATGAATCCATTGCGGAAGTAGAAAAAAGTATCGAGCTCACAGAGTTTGCCTGTTCATTGCCTCAGCTGATTTCCGGTGAATTGCTGGAAGTAAGTCGTGGAGTTGAATGCAGAGTAGAACACAAACCTCTTGGGGTTGTAGCCTCTATCGCTCCTTTCAATTTCCCGAACATGGTGCCTCATTGGACTATTCCAAATGCAATCGCACTGGGAAATTGCATGATCCTCAAACCATCTGAACAGGTTCCTATTTCAGCCAACAGAATTGCTGAATTACTGAAAGAAGCCGGACTTCCGGATGGCGTCTTCAACGTAGTGAATGGAGACAAAGAAATCGTCGAAGCAATTTGCGATCATCCGGAAATTGAGGCGGTTTCTTTTGTGGGATCTACCAATGTGGCTAAAATTGTCTATCGCAGAGCTACATCAAATTTAAAAAGATGTGTTGCATTGGGCGGTGCTAAAAATCATTTGATTGTGTTGCCCGATGCCAATCAGGATATGACCGCGAGCAATGTTACCGCATCTATGTCTGGTTGCGCAGGACAACGTTGTATGGCTGCTTCTGCTATGGTGGCAGTTGGAAATATCGATGCGATCATCGCGAAAATTTGCGATGAAGCGCGCAAAATTATTCCAGGAAAAAATCTGGGTTCTGTAATCAGTAAAGCAGCCAAAGAACGTATTGAACGATATATCAGTGAAGCTGAAAAAGCCGGAGCGAAGGTTCTTGTTGATGGCAGAAATTATAAAGTGGAAGGAAAAGAAGATGGCTTTTATGTTGGCCCAACTGTGATCGATTACGTAACAACCGACATGGCAATTTCAAAAGAAGAAGTTTTCGGTCCGGTACTGGCAATCATCAGAGCAAAAGATCTTGATGAAGCCATTGCCATTGAGAATGGATCTAATTATGGAAACGCTGCTTCCGTCTTCACACAAAGCGGAGGAATGGCCCGTCAGGTCATGGAAAGAGCAAGTGCTGGTATGATCGGAATCAATATCGGTGTACCTGTTCCTCGTGAACCATTCAGCTTTGGCGGATGGAATGAAAGTAAATTCGGTGTCAACGACATCACCGGAAAAAGTTCGATCGAATTCTGGACCAAACTGAAAAAAACTTCCGTGAAATGGAATCCGGAAGCAAAAACGAATTGGATGAGCTAAAGAAAAGTTTCTCGCAAAAACGCAAAGCATACAAAGTTATTACTTAGTCTCCTTTGCGTCTTTGCGCGAATAAAAAATATTATTTTATATCGAAAGAAAATGTCAACAGCCACGGTAACGAAAAAAGACGAGATCATTCAAAACAATTTGGATTACACTTTATTCTCCTGGAGTAAACAAAAGGGGATAGCTCCATTAGCTATTCGACGTGCAGAAGGAGTATATCTCTATGACTATGATGGAAAAAAGTACATAGATTTTTCATCCGGATTAATGAACGTGAACATTGGTCACGGAAATCAACGTGTAACTCAAGCTGTGGTGGACCAAATGCAACAAGTAAGTTATGTCACACCAAGCTGTGTCACAGAAGTACGTGGTGACCTGGGTAAAAAACTGGCTGAGATATCTCCTGGCAATCTGACCAAAACTTTGTTCACTGTTTGTGGCGCTACTGCGATTGAAAATGCAATCAAACTTGCTCGTTTATACACAGGCAGACACAAAATTATTGCTCGCTACAGAGCCTTTCATGGAGCATCCTACGGAGCTATGACTGCAGGCGGTGACCCGCGCAAACTTGCCTCCGATTCACAACAAATTCCAAATGTTGTACATGTAGAAGATCCATATTGCTACCGTTGCCCTTGGTCCAAAGAAATGAGCTCCTGCAACCGGGAATGTGTAAGCCACATCGAACGTGTGATTCAGTTTGAAGGACCGGAAAATGTTGCAGCGATCCTGATGGAAGGTGAAAGCGGTTCATCCGGTTGTATCAAATATCCTCCGGATTATCTTAAAAAAGTTCGCGCACTGTGTGATAAATACGGAATTCTTCTGATCGCAGACGAAGTGATGAGCGGATTCGGTCGTACCGGTACCTGGTTTGGTGTTGATGTGCACGGTGTTGTTCCCGACATGATTGCAACAGCGAAAGGAATTACAGCCGGCTATCTTCCATTGGGAGCACTCATCGTCTCTGATAAAATCGCGGATCATTTTAACGACAGACCGCTCATGCTTGGACTTACATATTCAGCACACGCAGTGTGTTGCGCAGCAGGATTGGAAGTGCTCAAAATTTATGAGGATGAAAAAATGATTCAAAACGCTGCAGCAATGGGCAAGTATGTAACAGCTCGCGCAGAGGAAATGAAACAAAAACATCCAAGTATTGGCGACTTCCGCACTACAGGACTCCTCGGTTGCTTTGAGTTGGTGAAAAACCGCAATACAAAAGAACCAATGGCTCCTTTCAATGCCAAACCCGATGAAATGGCAGTGATGAATAAGGTGGCTGCTAAAATCAAAGAACTTGGTATGTATACATTTGTTCGCTGGAATTATATTTTTGTTGCTCCACCATTGTGCATCACCAGAGAGCAAATCGATGAGGGACTGGATATTATTTCCAAAGCGATCTCTATTGCGGATGAACATGTGAACTGAGATCATTTATTTATTCCTTTTCACTCTGCAAGAGTAATTCACTTGCGGAAAAATAATTTCAATGCCTTTGCAAAATCAGGAAAAAGAACCATTAGACCGGTCACTGCACAGTGAAGATCTTGCACCCATTACGCAGGATCAACGCACATGGAATACCTGGAATTATGCTGCACTTTGGATCAGCATGAGTTTGTGTATCCCTACTTATATGCTCGCCAGTTCTCTTATTGAAGGTGGCATGAACTGGTGGCAGGCTATCCTCACGATTTTTCTTGGCAACACCATCGTCCTGATTCCAATGATTCTGAACGGACATGCCGGAGCAAAATATGGAATACCATTCCCTGTTTTTGCCCGTGCCAGCTTTGGCGTTACAGGTGCAAATATTCCGGCAATCCTCAGAGCCATCGTTGCATGTGGTTGGTTCGGAATCCAAACATGGATAGGCGGATACGCAATGTATCTCATGATCAGATGCTGGATGCCTTCCATTGAAACTCTCCCTCAAATCTTTCCGGATTCTTTCGGATTACAAACAGGACCGGCGATAACTTTCATACTGTTCTGGTTACTCAATATGTGGGTAGTATATCTCGGTGTGGAGAGCATTAAAAAATTACTCGTCTTCAAAGCTTTCTTCCTTCCACTTGCTGCTTTGGCTCTGTTGTTTTGGGCAATCTCTGCAGGAAATGGATTAGGACCTATCCTGGCGCAACCATCCAAATTTCAATCGAGCAGTGAGTTCTGGAATTATTTTTTCCCCGGACTTACAGGCATGGTTGGTTTCTGGGCAACACTTTCACTCAATATCCCTGACTTTACCCGCTATGCAAAAAGTCAGAAAGCACAGATAACCGGTCAGGCAATCGGTCTTCCACCTTCAATGACATTGTTTTCTTTTATCGGTGTAGTGGTTACTTCAGCAACATTTATCATTTATGGAGAAACTATCTGGGATCCACTCGTACTGGCAGGAAAATTTGAAAGCAAATTATTGGTGAGCATCGCGATGATTTCCGTGACCATCTCCACATTGGCAACAAATATTGCCGCCAACATCGTGAGCCCGGCAAATGATTTCTCCAACCTTTCTCCTTCCAGAATAAATTTCCGGACAGGCGGATATATTACCGGTATCATCGGCATCCTCATTTTCCCATGGAAATTAATTGCCGATCCAAATGGATACATCTTCACATGGCTGATAGTGTACTCGAGTTTGCTCGGACCTATTGGAGGAATCATGATCGTAGATTATTATTTCATCAGAAAACAACAACTGGTTCTTGATCATCTCTATAAAATCAAGGGGAATTATACCTATCGAAACGGATACAACACAGCCGCCATTCTTGCTCTCATCATCGGCATACTTCCCAATGTCCCCGGATTCCTGACTACCATCAAAGTAATGGATATCGGAACAGTCTGGCCCTGGGTGGCGAAACTTTACAACTATGCCTGGTTTGTCGGATTTTTTGTTTCGGGTCTGGTGTATTATCTTTCCATGAAAAATAAAAATTCACGGATTGGCGTGTGAATGATTATCAAGTAGTGAGACATTAAATTTTAATCAAATGAGTTTACTGATCCGAAACGGTCGCATCGTTACTTCATCAGAAGATTACATCGCCGACATTTATACAGAAGGAGAAACAATTAAAGCTATCGGAAAAAATCTTTCCATGAAAGCCGATGAAGAAATTGATGCTTCAGGCAAAATTATTTTCCCCGGCGGTATCGATCCGCATGTCCACCTTGATATGCCTTTCATGGGTACTTTTTCCAGCGACAATTATGAAACCGGAACACTGGCTGCATTGCATGGAGGAACAACTATGGTCATTGATTTCATCCTGCAGACTCAGGGGAAATCTTTGCGTCATGCATTGGAACAATGGCAGGGAAGATCAAATGGGAATTGCTATGGAGATTATTCGTTCCACATGGCAGTAACCGATTTCAATGAGAATACACAAAAGGAAGTAAAAGAGATGGTGGAGAAAGAAGGAATTACTTCATTCAAAACTTTTATGGCTTACAAAGGCGCACTCATGATCGACGATCGTCAGATGGTTGGACTGATGCAGGAAGTAAAGAAGCAGGGAGGAATGGTAACTGTACATGCCACCAACGGCGACATGATCGATTACCTCATCGCAAAACACAAAGCCGAAGGAAAACTTTCTCCATTGTATCATTATCTCAGTCAGCCTGAAATTACAGAAGCAGAAGCCAGCGGTCGCTTTGCAGACATGGCCAATTATACAGGTGTTCCTGCTTATATTGTTCACATGACATGCGAAGGAGCATTGAATCACGTCAGAGATGCAGCAAGAAGAAATCAGCAGGTTTTTGTCGAAACCTGCATTCAGTATCTCGTATTGGATGCTTCTTTATATGAAAAAGATTTTGATGGAGCGAAATATGTCATGAGTCCTCCTTTGCGTGAGAAAAAAGATCAGGCAGCTCTTTGGGCAGGAATCAATCAGGGAACTGTTCTTGTTGTAGCTACTGATCATTGCCCGTTCAAATGGGAGCAAAAGAAAATGGGTGAAAAAGATTTTTCCAAAATTCCAAACGGCCACCCGGCCATCGAACACAGAATGGAGTTACTCTACTCTGAAGGTGTGCACAAAGGAAAAATCTCATTGAATAAATATGTTGAAGTGAGTTCTACCAATGCAGCAAAATTATTTGGAATGTATCCGAAGAAAGGCACTATCGGAATTGGCTCCGATGCTGACCTGGTTATTTTCGACCCTCAAAAGAAACATACGATCTCAGTTAATACGCATCACATGAATGTAGATTATTCTTCCTATGAAGGATGGGAACTCACGGGAAAAATACAGCAAACAATTCTTCGTGGTCAGGTAGCTGTTGACAACGGAAATGTCCGTATCAACAAAGGGTATGGACAATTTGTTAAACGCAACAAAGTGAGTGGAATTATTTAATTTCAAGCACAGCAGAAATCTCTTTATCATCCTTAAATAGAATAAGAACACTATTTTATATACTAAACAGAATTTAAGCTTATGCCTCGTAAAATTAAATCCGGATTAATCCAAATGTCCCTTCCTAAAACTGAAGGAGAAGGTACCATTGCAGAAATTGTGGAAGCCATGTTTCAGAAACATGTACCGCTCATTGAAGAAGCTGGAAAAAAAGGAGTTCAGATTCTTTGTCTCCAGGAAATTTTCAATACGCCTTATTTCTGTCCCGGACAAGATAAAGCATGGTATGAATCCGCTGAAACAGTTCCCGGTCCGACGACTGAAAGAATGCAGGTTTATGCCAGGAAATACAACATGGTTATCATTGTTCCTGTATATGAAAAAGAACAAGCCGGTGTTTTGTATAATACAGCTGCTGTGATTGATGCGGACGGAACGTATCTCGGTAAATACAGAAAAAATCACATCCCGCATACTTCTGGATTCTGGGAAAAATTCTTTTTCAAACCAGGTAACCTCGGATATCCCGTGTTTCAAACGAAGTATGCAAAAGTTGGTGTATACATTTGTTACGATCGTCACTTCCCTGAAGGCGCTCGTATTCTTGGACTCAACGGAGCTGAAATTGTCTACAACCCATCAGCAACCGTTGCAGGACTTTCACAATATTTATGGAAACTGGAACAACCAGCACACGCTGCTGCCAATGGTTACTTTATGGGATGCATCAATCGGGTGGGTGAAGAAAAACCGTGGAACCTTGGTAAATTCTATGGCAGCTCGTATTTCGTAGATCCACGCGGACAAATTTTCTCACAAGCTTCCGAAGACAAAGATGAATTGCTGATCGCGGAGTTTGATCTCGATATGATCGAACAAGTACGCTCTACTTGGCAATTCTTCCGCGATCGCCGTCCGGAAACTTATGGCCGCATGACCGAACTTTAATTGATTGAATGAACTTTTGCACGTTCAGTTTTATCGTGCAAATTAACTTACCTACTACTTATGTCTGAATACAAAGCACCCTCCACAGAAAAAGAATTCGAGGAAAATTTTGCTCCTCTGAAACCGCTCATGAATTCCACGGAAGCTTATTACGAAAGTTCCCGATGTCTTTTTTGTTACGATGCTCCTTGTGTGAATGCCTGTCCTACCGGAATCGATATTCCTTTATTCATTCGCCAGATTAATTCAGCAAATGCGATAGGCGCGGCAAAAACCATTTATGATTCCAATTACTTTGGTTACGCTTGTGGCAAAGTATGTCCTACTGAAGTATTGTGTGAAGGCGCTTGTGTATACAATCATCAGGATGTAAAACCAATTGAGATCGGAAGATTGCAAAGTTATGCGACACGACAAGCAATCAGAACTCAAAAAAAATTATTCAGACCCGGAAAATCCAATGGTAAAAAGGTAGCCATTGTCGGCGCCGGACCAGCAGGAATATCCTGCGCCTGTGAATTGAGAATGCTCGGTTTTACGGTGGATATTTTTGAAGCAAAGAAGCAACCATCCGGACTCACCGTGCATGGTGTCGCGCCATATAAAATTTCAAACAAGGAAGCACTTGATGAAATGGCCTATCTCGCTATGCAGTT
>CALMQM010000123.1 GCA_937871435.1 uncultured Bacteroidota bacterium
GGCGTTGGCGGTCATGGCGATCAGGAGGGGGCGTTGCGGTTTCTCCCAAATTTGGCAAATCTGTTTCGTCGCGGTCAGGCCGTCCATTTCCGGCATGTGAACGTCCATCAGCACCACGTCGTAGGATTGCCGGTGCAGCGCGGCGATGGCTTCTCGCCCGTTCGCCGCAACATCGGCACGGTAGCCCAATTTTTCCAGCAGGCGCAGCGCGACTTTTTGATTGACCAAATTGTCTTCTGCCAGCAGCAGGCGCAGGGGCAACCGTTCGCCGGGTTTGCCGACGGCAGACAACGTAGGCGCAGCCAGGGGGTGTGCTGCGTCCTGTTCGTCAAAAACTTCCAACAGGCGATCAAACAGTTGCGAAGGCTTGATTGGTTTGGCCAGAAAATTCGTAAACAGCTTGCCGTGCGATTCGGTCAGACGACGCTTGGTCAGTATCCCGGAAGACAGCATCAGCAACGGCATTGTGGCTGTCAGGTTTCGCATCTCTTGCGCCAGCGTGATGCCGTCCATTTCGGGCATCTGCACGTCAAGCAGAATAACGGCAATCTCAGATTCCAACGCGATACGCAATGCATCATTACCATTACCTGCTTTTAATATTCTACGATTTTCGTTCTCCAGAATACTCTCAAGTGACATAATATTTTCAGGACGGTCGTCAACAATAAGAATATTTACAGGATCCGGTTTACGCACAGTATCCTGAGCATGATCGATTGTGTTGGAGAAAGTAGAAGTTTGCATCGTATCTGTTTAAATGGAAAATTCCAATGACAAGTTAAGTTGATTTATGAAGAAAGCTTGTAAATACTCTTCTGAATCTTACACTTTATGGGGAGAAAACAACACCTTTCTGTATATCTTTTCCTCCTTATCAATGAAAGCAAAATTTGTTCTTTGTTGATTAAATAAAAGGTTCTCTTTGTTCCCTATAGCCAGATAACCCAGATTGTTCAGACTCAATTTGAATAATTCCACCACTCTGCTCTGAAGATCTCTATTGAAATAAATAAGTACGTTTCGACAAAGAATCAAATGAAATTCATTGAAGCTATGATCCGTGACAAGATTGTGTTGAAAAAAAGTAATATTCTTTTTTAAGAATTCCTTCAATTGAACTCCATCCTTATTGGCATCATAGTATTTGGAGAAATCAGAATTACCGCCGGCTTTCCTGTAATTACTCGTGTAATTTTTAATTTGCTCAAATGAATAAATTCCCTTTTGCGCAATTTGCAAACAGGAGTCATTCAAATCGGTAGCATATATTTTTGTTTTATGAAGTAGCTCCAATTCGTGTAACAAAATGGCCAGAGAATAAACCTCTTCGCCTGTTGAACATCCTGCGTGCCAGATCTTGATTGAAGGATAAGTAGCAAGGAAAGGAACAACTTTTCTGATGAGGGAAACAAAAAAAGAAGGATCCCGGAACATTTCGGTAAAATTCACAGTGAGGGCTTCTGTTAATTTCACGTGAAACATTGGATCAGACTTCAGTTGATCAATCACCTGTTCCACTTCTGAAATGTTTTCATTCAGCATGAAGCTCTTTAAACGACGTTCAATTGTTAATGCGGCGTACTCCCTGAAATCGTAGCCATATTTTTGGTCCAATTGAGACCAAAGCTCTTCCAGAGCGAATTCCGATAAAACTGTTGTGTCCAAATTATTTGTCATTTACAAAAAATAAAAAACGATTTGTGAATTGAATCAGCCTTTATAAAGCCAGACTCTCATGAGTGATAAAAGTTGGTCTGTATTAACGGGTTTTGATATATAATCTGAAGCTCCGCATTGAATGCACTTTTCTCTATCGCCTACCATTGCTTTTGCGGTGAGCGCGATAATGGGTAAATTTTGAATTGATTTTGTCGCACGAATTTCCTGCATAGCCTGGTATCCGTCCATTTCAGGCATCATAATATCCATCAATACAATTTCTATCTCGTGATGCTGTTGGAGTTTAAGTAAAGCATCCTTGCCATTTATTGCAGTAATGACGCGCATATTCTGTCCTTCCAAAACACTGCTTAAAGCATAGATGTTTCTCATATCATCATCAACCAGTAACACATTTCTGCTATGCAGGAGGTCCTCCATCGTAGCTGGAATTGAAAATCCAGGTTTGTGTGCATTCTGATCCTTTGCAACATGTAGAAAATGTTCAGTTTCTTCCATTAATCTGTCAAGTGCCTGACCATTCTTCAGTACAATTGCTTCTGACCACTTTTTAAGCAGCTTCTCCTGTTCTTCATTCACCTCACTACCGGTGAAAATAATTACAGGGGTATGGCTATTAAGGGAATTTGCCTTAATTTCTTCAAGCAATCTGACTCCTTCATCCTGACCTTTTCCTAAATCCAGGTCGAGGATAATACAATCAAATGTGTCTTCCTTCAAAAGTTGTTGTGCCTGTGTTGCAGTAGTTGCAGAGAAAATTTTTGTTTGCTTATTTTTTGATAGCAATAGATTCTGAACAATGTCTTGCTGGATTGCGGTATCTTCAACAATTAATACCTTCCTTATTTCCTTCGCAATTTCTTTATCAATATCTGTGAAGGCCCTATCCAGATCTTTTTTATCCAATGGCTTTCTGAGGTAAGCAGTCGCACCCATTTCAAGCCCTAATTTTTGACGATCCATTGCAGACATGATATGAATCGGAATGTGTTTTATTTTTTCGTTTTCACGAATTTTTTTCAACACCGACCAACCGTCCATTCCGGGAAGCTGCATATCCATGATAATCGCTGTCGGATTCATCTCTTCGGCCAGACGTAGTCCAACATCTCCTTGTGTGGCAACAACAGCTTTGTAATTTTTTTCATGCGCCATATCCAACAGAACACGGGCAAATTGCACATCATCTTCAACAATGAGCAACACCGGCTCAGAACCATCAAGACAATCTCTATCGTCTTCAATAGAAGAAACTAAGTCAACAGAACTTGTTTGAATGGTTTCTGTCCGCATATTCAGTGGAAATCCCGAATGTGTAGTATCGTTGGATACAGAATTTGTTTCCTGTGTAGTATCGGGGATTACAATTTTTGTATCAAGGGGCAGATACATAGAAAATGTACTTCCTTTACCCTGTTCCGAAACCAATTGCATTTCTCCACCAAGCATTGCAACCAACATTTTACTGATAGATAATCCAAGGCCTGTTCCGCCAAACTTCCTGTTGGTTGAACCGTCCGCCTGTTGAAATGCTTCAAAAATCAGCTGCTGTTTCTCTGCCGGAATTCCAATTCCGGTATCTGTTACAGAGAATTCAATAATGTGTTTACTATTGATCAGGTTAGGATTAGTAAATCGTGTTGATCGATCAGGTTGTTTAATTCGCAAAGTAACTTTTCCTCCGTGCGAAGTAAATTTAAAGGCATTGGACAGAAGATTCTTAATAATTTGCTCAATACGTACCCGATCTGTAACAAAACGTTCCGGTAAATTCGAATGCTTTTCAATTTCAAATTCAATTCGTTTCTCTTTCGCGAGTTCAGAGAAAAGAGAACGGATGTCATCTTTCACAGTATTCAACTCCACTTCTTCAAGGATGAGTTCCACCTTTCCTGCTTCAATTTTCGAGAGATCAAGAATGTCGTTAATCAGTACCAATAAATCTGTTCCTGACTTGTGAATTACGCGGGCATATTCAACCTGTTTATCATTAAGATTATTCGCTTTATTTTCAGATAACAATTTGGCCAGAATCAGCACACTGTTGAGAGGGGTCCGCAATTCATGTGACATATTTGCAAGGAATTCGGATTTGTATTTGCTGTTCATCTCCAGTTCCTTTGCCTTCAAACTCAATGCCTCTTGTGCTTGCTCCAGGACTTCATTCTGATGCTCCAATTCACGTGTGTTTTGCTTCAACTCATGGTTGCTCTGTTTGAGTTCTTCTTCAGAAGCCTGCAGCAGTTTCGACTGGTTGGAAAGCTCTTCGTTGGTTTGGCGCAATTCTTCCTCCTGTGCTGAAAGTCGTTCTGCCAGCTTTTTCGTTTCATCCAATAATCTTCTGGTTAGAGTATTGGCTTTAACAGAAGCAACTGTTGACGCGATAGTCTCTCCGATGTTTTCAATAAAGTCCTGCTTGTGCTTTTCAAACTGATTGAATGAAGCCAATTCGATTGCGCCATACACAATACCATGGTGTTTCAATGGAATGATCACAACATGTGACGCCGGTGATTCACCCAAACCGGAATTGATTGTTGCATATGCTGAAGGAGCATTCATCAGGTAAATCGGTGTGCCTTGTTTTACAGCCTGTCCTAAAAGCCCTTCTCCGATTTCAATTCTCTTCTTTGCTTTCGCTCTCTCATCCAGGGCGTAACTACCGTGCAACTCTATCCAGCTTCTGTTCTCGAACTCATTTGATTCAAGTAAATAAATAGCCCCATGGTATGCGGAGATATACTTCACCAACATGGAAATTATTTCATCGCTCAGCTTAGAAATATCATCGTTGTTTTCTCTCAATACACCATTGATCTGTTCAATACCGCTGGATATCCAGTTTCTGTGTTTGTTATCAATATCCGCCTGGTGCAGACTAGAACGCATTTGTACCAATGCGTTTCCCAACTCATCATTTGCGCCCAGTGGTTGAAATTCCACTTCAAAATTTCCATCACCGATATTGTGTGCAAATCTCGCCGTACGCTTAAGGCTCTGCATGAGTGTGCGCACAGCTTCCGTCATTTGACCTACTGCATTTTTCCTTGGTTCAAGATCCATTTCCGGGATTTCGCCTTTTCCCATCAACAGGATATAGTTTTTCAACTTCATGGTAGGAACGATGATGTTGTTGGACATGTAGAATGCAGCCATCAACACAACAATGACAATCAGAATTGCGATTCCCAATACACTCCACATAAGTGCCCTGGAGGAAGCCCTCATCTGATTGTGTTCGAATTCAGCTTGCGCCTTCTTTTTCAGAATAACCTGATTGAGTTGCGTAATAATATTGGTAGAACCCGGAAGAATTTGATTTTCGATAATTTCTTCAGCAGAAAATTTCTTCATTGGATCCTCGTAGTCATCGAAATTTACCAATGAGCTCATAATCTGGCGTTGGTACACCATCATTTTTTCAAAATTCAGGAACACCTTCTGCATGCTGTCTGCATTCTCCTGATCATTCCAGAGGGTCATCATGGCCATGATGTTTCCTTTCAATTCAGGATATTCCACAGTTTGCAACTCCTTCAGTTTCTCTTTGTCTTCTTTATTTCCCTGGAGGTAGACCCAATTGGTGCTATACATCTTTGCCTTCGTTACCAACAAGTTCATGTTTTCCAATGACTGCAAAGAAGGAATTTCCACCGTCATGATTTTGGTGGTGACATCCTGATTTCTGGAAATATTCAATGAGCTGTAAATGGCGTTGAAAACCGAAATGCCAATTACTGCCATGAATACAACATAAATTTCAAGATCAATTTTATAGTTTTTCGACTTCATCGATGCGAACTTTCTTTTTATGGATTAACGAGAATCGCCAGGCTGCTTAGTTGCGAAGAAATTTTTATTCCTCCTGACTTTGCGGCGCTCAGATTAATTACGAAACGAATTTTATTTTCAACTTTTACCAAATTAATCGCTGCCCATTTTTCAGAATGTTCAGATTCTTCAGAGACCAGCAGAACTCCTCTACCCTGATATTGTTTTGCCCACATTTCTCCGTGCGATTCCTCGCCCGCTGTCACAAATACAAGTTGGCAAGTAGGCGCGTTTTCAGGATTCAATTGAACCAGTTCAAGTTTTTTCCCTTCCTTCTTTTTCATTGCGATCACTTTTTGTAATGCGTCGCTAACACTCGATTTTCCGACAATACCAATTTTAAAAACGGACGCTTCCTGTTCCTTTGGCCATTCCACATATTTGATAAAATTGAAAAGAAACATTGCTTTAATGTCGGCTTCATTAGATTGCGAATAAATTTTCCCGGTACCAATTAACAAAAACACAACAAGCACCAATCCCTTTCGGAAGGTGCTTTGAATGGTGTGTTTTATTTTCGGACGGATGCTCATTCTTTACTTATGGAAATCGAACCGATAGCACAAATTGAGTCTGTATTCCCTTGAAAGGCCCGGTAATGCAGCGTGATTATTATTATAGGGCTGTATGTAAACAACTTTTGAATCAAGCACATTGATACAGCCCGCCTGTATAGTCAGCCCCCGGGTAAAAATCTGCTCGAAATTGAACATCATATCGATGTAGGCTGCGGGATCATATTTCACAATAACATCTTTTCCCGAATTCGCATCAACATAATAATCGTATCGTGTATCCAGCAGAGTCATGGAGGGAGAGAGATTCACTTTCCTGCTAATTTTCAGATTTGAACTTAGCGTCACTTTGTTGTTTGGAAAAGCGACTACTTTTCCTTTCTTGCCGGGAATACTATAGGTTTCGTTTGTTTTTTTACCCCGGGTTGTGAAGAATGAATAATTCAGGTTCATGTACCCTAATAGTGTCTTGACGCGGTATTCCAGTTCAAATCCTCTGCTACCGGTAACTCCATCATTTTTGTATGCATCCAAATTGTCGGCGGTGTAATAAAAAATAATAGGATCGTGGGTGGTGATATCAAAAATATTTGCGGTGAGATACGTATTGGCTCCAAACTCATATCCTGTTTCCAGCTCGGTAACTGTTGTACGTTCAGGCTTTATTCCATTCCCAGAATTGATATTCTCAATGGATGGTGAACGGAAAGCAGAGCTGTACAAAAGTTTCACGTGCCACTTATTAAATACTCTGGTAAGCCCAATTCTTGGCACAAAAGCGTCCGCGAATCTGTCGTTAGCATTGTATCGCGCACCAAATGTGATGTTGGCGAACTTGCTACGAATCAACATTTGCGCATAGGCTGCCATGTTATTTATTTCAAATTTTCCCGAACCATTTGAAAAATATGTTGAGTCAATTCGTTGAGCTGCTATTTGTTTGCATCCTTCAAGTCCTGTTATCAGGTTGATAGAAGAATTGATATCGTAATTCGCTTTAAGCTGGCCGAGAAAACTTTCAACCGATACACTATATGGGACGAATTCATCATTCAAGGATGTGCCTTCGAAATTCCATGGTGTTTGATGCTTGAATTTCACCGTCGGAAGAAGAGAGAGTTTATCATTTACGTGCACTTCATATTCACCCAAAATATGATAGCTATTGAAATCTGTAGGGTATGTTTTAGATAAGGCATTTTCATAGCCATCTCTTTGTAATAAATGATATTGGTCGGCAAATGCTGACAGCTTTAGTTTTTTCCAGGTTAAATCGAGTTTCCCTTGTGCTGTATGTATTCCGGAATTTTCGGCCATGTTATAAGAAGAGCCATAATTGTCAGTGAAATCATTCTGGCTACGATTTGACTCATTGAAAAACGCCGACAAATTCACTTGTACATCCCCGAGAGGTTTCATGGCAGAAAGAGAGATATTCCGTGTTGCATATTGACGGCTCATCTGACTGTAGGTTGTATTCACAGCAATTCCGTTCCCGGATCCGGCTTGTTTGGTGATGATATTGATTACTGCATATTCTGCGTTACCGCCATATACCGCCGATCCCGGCCCACGAATAATTTCAATCTGTTTGATTGAGCTGACAGAATAATGGGCACCCAATACAATTGCGGAGAAAAGGTCTTCGTTTAATTCATGACCATCCAGGAGCATCAGAACTTTTCCTTCGTGTGCCCAATTTCCTCTCACACCCAAACCTATAACTCCTTCAACATCTACTCCAAAATCAAAACCGGGTACTTTTTGTAAAAGCTCAATTAAATCAGTTGCTCCTGATTTACGAATTTCGTCTTCCGTAATAAACGTGATAATACCGGGGGATTCTCGTGGTGTAAGTGCTTTGGATGTGGCAACCGTAACCTCCACTTTCATCAGATCTTCGAGAGACATGTCATAAAAAGAGACACTATCTCTTGCAGTCGAAGAAATCTGTTGTGCAGGAGCAGATCCTGTACTTAGAATAAGTAAGAAGAAAAGTAAAAGATAAACACGCATTTTCCCACGATTCTGGCAGAAAAGTCTGCCGGAACTTATACTATTATACCCAATTGAAATCGTGGCGTTCCGCAAAAAGAGATCGATTTGACCTCATTTCTTACAGATCAGAAAAAAAATTTTAGGCAATTGACAGAAACCCGTTGTTGTCAGGAAAAGTTGCGAATTTATTTTTGCAGAATAATTTTACGGTTTGCAATAGCTCCGGAATTCGAAATACTAACCCAATATACTCCTGAAGCAAAATTATTGCAGTCGAGAGTATACAACTGGTCCTGTGTGGTGAGCTTGATTTCTTCTTTGACTAATACTTGCCCCAGTGCGTCAGTTAATGCGATGCGTACTGTTTGCAATTTACCGGAGTGGATCATGAGATTAACCTGATCATGCGCAGGATTCGGGAAAATATAAAACAGAGCTTGTTCGGGTGTTTCATCTATACCAACCAAAGCAACAAAGCGTGTAGCAGAAATGGATGTGCATCCTTTACCATCTGTTATTTCTACAGAGTAATTTCCTGACAGTGTTGCAACAAACTGTTGATTCGTAGCACCGGAAATTGGAATTCCATTCAGATACCATTGATAACTCAACGCAGGAGAACAAGTAAGTGTATCACCGCTTTGACTAAACACCGGTGTTTGAGGATTTGAATTAACCTGAATAAAATTTGTCAGCTGTAATGTATCAGTTCCTGCAGTATTCGTAACGATTTGTGTAATGGAATAATTTCCGGGCTGTGAGTAACAAACACCTGAAGGGCTTTCATCGGTAGATGATGCCGGTGTTGCTCCCGGAAACAACCATTGCCACGAAACCGCATTCAACGCCATAGAGACAAAAGAAATGCAGGAGCCTCCGCATAAGTTTGTGTCGCTGCTGATAAAATTAGCTTGTGGCAATTGCGAACAGTTCACAACGTGGATCAATCCGCTCGTTGATCTGGATCCGGAGCAATGTCCATCAGACACTGTAAGTCCGACATCAAATGTTCCCATAACAGGATAACATACAGAGCCTGGATTTGCAACAGATGCAGATGAAGGGTTTGCTCCGGTGAATGTCCATTGCCAGGTTGTTAATGTTCCGGATGTCTGATCTGTAAACGCGATGCAATCGCCGGGACAAATTGAATTATCCGAAGCAGCGAACTGAACTATTGGGGAGTTTCTTACGACAATCATATTCACATAGGCTCTTGTGGCCGAACATCCGCCTGCAGCCACAGCTGTAAGTCCTACAGTGTACATACCTGCGTTTGTAAATTGATGCGATGGAGAAATTGAAGCAGAAGTGTCGCCGTCACCAAATGACCAATGGTAGGAAGATGCTCCGGTGGTTGTATTTGTAAAACTTACAGTCAGACTGTCGCAGCCTTCTGTGATTGCTGTACTGAAATTCACAACAGGTCGTGGTAATACATTTACTGTTTGAGTCATTGTATCAGAACAAGCACCGGCGCCTGAAGTAATAAGAGTAACATTGTAAGCGCCTGCAGAAGAATAATAATGAGCAATATCCTGAGATGATGAGAGGGGGCTTCCATCTCCAAAATTCCATGAATACCCATTGATCACTGCTCCATTGGGCAAGCTTTGATTGGTGAAGTAAAGCGTATCCCCAAAACAAGGAGTACTTGCAGTAAAATCAGCAATCGGACTTGCGGACACAGTAATCATATTAGGGATCGACAGCGTATCTGCGCAGGATCCCTGAGTTGCAATTAATGAAACAGAATACACTCCGGCAGAAGTATAGGTATGTGTCGGTGTAGTCAGAGATGATGTAGAAGATCCGTCTCCAAAATTCCAGGTATAAACAGGAGAACCGCTTGTGGTATTTGTAAAGCTGACATCCACAGGTGAGCACCCTGATGAAACTGAAGAAGTAAATTGAACTTGTGGTGCCGGGCTTACCGTTACTGTCTGAGTTGTAAAATCAGAACACGTTGCGGTAAATGCGGTCATGCTTACGGTATATGAGCCTGCGGTAGAATAATAATGAACTGCGTTTGAAGATGTCGATGACGGGGATCCGTCTCCAAAGCTCCACGAATATGAAACAATTGTTCCTCCGTTTCCTGTTGAAGTATTAACAAAGTGCACAGAATCTCCGAGACACACATTCGAAGTAGTGAAAGCGGCAGTAGGTTGAGGAACAATAGTGATTAGGTTTGTTTGAGTCAGTGTATCTGCACATGAACCCTGTGTGGCGATGAGAGTTACAGAAAATGTTCCGGTGTTTGTATAAGCATGAGAGGGATTGGTTGCCGATGAGCTGGCGGTGCCATCACCGAAATCCCAGCTATATACAGGAGATCCTGTGGTTGTGTTGGTGAAAGAAATCGTTTGTGGACCACAGGCAAGCGTACTGCTGGAGCTAAAGCTGACCTGCGGAGCAGGATTTACTGAGATTGTAATAGTAGTATCGTCTGAACAGACTCCAGCAATTGTGGTGAGAGTAACCGAATAATTTCCCGCGGAAGTGAATGCGTGTGCGGGCTGAGTTGATGATGAAGAGGGGCTACCATCACCAAAATTCCAGGCATATCCAGAAATTGCAGAACCATTGCCAGTCGATAAATTCACAAAGTGAACTGTATCGCCAAGACAAACAGAAGATGGTGCTGAATAAGATGCAGTAGGTTTTGCAGAAACGGTGATCATGGAGGGAGTTACAAGTGTGTCGGAACATGATCCCTGTGTGGCGATTAGAGTTACAGTATACACACCGGCAGTGTTGAATGTGTGAGATGGGGCATTTAATGATGATGCGGGACTACCATCTCCGAAATTCCATGTATATACCGGGCTGCCGGTAGTTGTATTTGTAAAATTTACTGTGAGAGGATTACATCCGCTCGTTGTAGAAGCAGAGAAAGAAACAACAGGAGCGGGAGCAACACTGATTTGAATTGTGGTGTCGTCAGAGCAGGCGGAAGTAGAAGCTGTAAGTACAACAGAATAACTTCCTGCTGCGGAAAAAAGATGGTTCGGATTTGTCTGAGAAGATGTTAAACTGCCGTCTCCGAAATTCCATGAATAAGACGAAAGCACGCCTCCGTTTCCACTGGAAGAATTTGTAAAAAAGATCGTGTCACCAAGGCACACGTTGTTATTGGAAGAAAAAGATGCGGTTGGTGTAGGATTCGCGGTGATGTAGTTTGTTCTTGTCAAAGTGTCAGCGCAGGATCCTTGTGTTGCAATGAGTGTGATGGTATAGATACCTGCTGTTGCATAACTGTGTGCAGGTGATGTGGAAGAAGATGTCGGAGAACCATCACCGAAATTCCAATTATAAGAAGGGCTTCCTGCTGTTGTATTTATAAACGAAACAGACATGGGAGCACAACCATTCGTGGAAGATGCGCTGAAGTTTACAACAGGAGCGGGGTTCACAGAAATTGATCTTGTAGAATCATCGGTACAATTGGCTGTGGAGGTTGTTAATGTAACTGAATAATTTCCCGCACTGGTATAAACGTGATACGGCTGACTAAGAACAGATGAAGGAGAGCCATCTCCAAAATTCCACGAATATCCGGTGATCGTTCCTCCGTTACCGGAAGAATTGTTCGAGAAAAATACCGTGTCACCAAGGCAAATTGTTGATACAGATGAAAAGGAAGAAAGTGGTTTGGGATAAACCGAAATCAAAGCATTACGTGTTAATGTATCCGCGCATGATCCCTGTGTAGCGATTAATGTTACAGAGTATGTTCCGGAATTCGCATATATGTGTGATGGTGACGTCTGTGATGATGATGGACTACCATCACCAAAATTCCATGAATATACAGGTGAGCCGGAAGTTGTATTGGAGAAGTTGACAGTAAGTGGTCCGCATCCATTGGTGGGAGAAGGTGAAAAATTCACTGTAGGTGCGGGTGCAATCGTTACAGAAATCGTTGTATCGTCACTGCAATGAATGGTATTTGCAGTAAGAGTGACAGAATATGTCCCGAACGCGTTATATACATGAAACGGGTTTGTCTGAGACGATACAGGAGAGGCGTCACCAAAATTCCAACTGTATGAGGTGAGTGTACCTCCATTCCCGGCAGACAAATTTGAAAAGAAAATCGTGTCCCCTAAGCAAATATTATTGTTGGAAGAAAAAGAAGAAAGCGGTTGTGGATGTACTGTGATCATTGCAGACTGAGTACTGGTGCTGGTGCATCCTGAGCTGCTCGTTGCGGTAAGCGTCACAGTATAAGTGCCTGTTGAATTGTAAGTATGTGATGGTGCGGTTACAGAGGATGCAGGTGAGCCATCGCCAAAATTCCAGGAATAGGATGTCGCGTTGGTGGTGTTATTAATAAAATTCACCAGCGGAGTGCCGCATCCTGATGTGATGTTTGAAGAAAAACTAATTGTTGGTTTTGCAGATACTGTGACTGTGTGTGACACACTTGAGGTACAGTTGTTATTATCCGTTGCGGTGAGTGTGACAGTGTATGTTCCGGCTGTACTGTAAGTATATGAAGGGCTTTGTTGATTTGATGTACCAACACCATCGCCAAAATTCCAACTCCAACCGGTGATTGCGCCTGCGGTCGCAAATCCGGAACCTGTAAAGGTTGAGGCGGAACCTTCGCATGCTGAACTGTTCGTAAAGTTTGTGGTAACCACATCTACCATTACATCAATCGCGGTTCTGTAAAATCCCGGGCAGGTTGCTACATAGTAGGTAGTATTGGAAGAAAGAGAGGGGGTAGTATACGTTGTTCCTGTGGTTAACAATGTTCCACCAACAGCTTGATTGTACCAGTAAAAAACTGTTCCGGGAGGAATGGTGCCCTGCGGACTGAGAGTGATTGTTGTTGCTCCACCACCGCAAATCATCACTGATGTTGGAAGAATTTTAAAGTTCGAAAGTGTAGCATTTGAAATTCCTGCCCCGCCCTTTGTGGCGCCATTCGGGGGGAACTCAGTCATCCCGCGGGAATTTGTTGTACCATTTGTGCCTCCATTGGCAGTACGCGTAATCGCTCCGCCGGAAATTGCAATGTAACCACCGCCACCGCCACCACCAGGGCCTTCCGCTTCTATTGTAAACACTCCAACACTCTGACTTCCTCCGTTTCCGCCATTCGCATTTGCACTGATCCCTGAAATATTTCCAAGAGCATTGAGGATAATCACTCCGCCCGCACCACCGCCACCTGCGCCATCGGTTCCTGTTGAAACAGTGCTGGAACCATTCACTCCATTTGCAAGCACCTGACCCGCACCTGAAATATCCAATTGCGACATGATATATGCTATACCGCCACCTGCTCCACCTGCTCCACCGTAATTATCATTCTGGTCTCCGCCACCGCCACCGCCGCCTAAAAAGATTCTTCCTGTAGAATAATCAAGAGGACGTGCGCCTCTTCCTCCATTATCTCTTCGGGCATCACCACCCCAAGCACCATTTGTAGTACCTACTGAAAGAGCGTTCTGATCGGAAGAAGAAAATGTGTAGCCGCCTTTACCACCTCCGCTTGAAGTTGTAGAAGCAAAGCCTGAATATTCAAGGTTCCATGCATTTGCCCAGGAGCCGGTAGAAATATCCGGAGTACCGCGGCCAGTCCACGATGCAATATTCCCTGCGTTGCTACCGCCACCACCACCACCGTTGTGAGCACTGGCACCACCTCCTCCATTTGCGGGGGCACCTTTGCAATAGCGTCCATTCAACACATCGTAATCTGCCTGATAGCCCGCAACGCTTTCTCCTTTTTCTCCTCCATAAGCAGATTGCAAATCCCGATAATTCAGGACTCCCCAACCGGCGTTGTTTTCGAGAAGTGCGCCTCCGCGAAATCCTTTGCCACTCACATCTATTTTACCACCACTGTTAATTGAAACACTTCCCTGTGTCTCTACTACCAGCACACCGCCGGTTGAACCATTCCATCCGGGACAAGTGAGCGTTCCTGCGCCATTAATGGTAAGTGTTGTATAACGAGGGACTCGTACTACCTGTGTTCTGCCGGAAGTGGAATAGTTTTTTTGAAGAGCACACGAAAGTGTGATGGTTGTACCATTTGGAACAGTAGCAACTTCGGCCATTTCATAATTCCCGCAGTTGTTATAATTTAAAATCGCACCGTAAGTCGTGTCGTCTGCAGTGCCGATATTCACTCCTTCAATCTGGATAATAAAAATCAAATCTCCAGCTGCGAGTGGGGCGCTGAAATATCCATTTGTATTAAGACTGGAATTCGAAACAGTAATTGACGATGCACCGGCATTTGCATCAGCAGCGAGAGTGGTGTATTCATTTACACTCACACTACCATTGATTGATTTTGCGCCATTCTTACCTGCCTGAGCAGAACTCTGGGTAGGGGTAAAAAAACAGCTTAAAAAGCAAAAAATTATCATGCTCACCCAACAGGGGGTAAGGGTTCTCATGCGCATCCTGAATTATTTCTATTTGCTAAAGTAACAAAACTTTGTAAGCTGTTGTCCATCAATGGGATGAAATCTTGCGTTTTTATGACGAAAGGGAGCTTATTGATTGTGAATGGCTCACTCCCACCTGAAAAATCGTACTGCAGCAACGTATATGATTACACCCCAAAGCACGATAACCAGGATCTGGTTTGAAATATCCATCAAACCGGCACCTTCAAAGGCAACCTTTCGAAGAGCGTCATTCAGGTATGTTAACGGTAATCCTTTGCAAATGGTTTGTAGCCATGGAGGAAAGGCATCAATAGGAAAGAAGGTTCCGCTTAAGAGAAACTGGGGCAAAGTCACTACGTTGGCAAGAGGCGGGATCACGCTTTCATTTTTCGCCAAACCAGAAACAACAAATCCAAATCCCATGAAAACAATTAAACCCAATGCCGAAAGCAACAACATCTCAGCAACAGTCCAGATGCCATTTATCAATGTGAAACCAAATACAAATTTGCCAATAAGAATAATGATGAGGGAACCTGCCATTTGAAAAATTAAACGACTCAAGGCTTCGCCCAGAACAATGAATGTTTTGCTGATCGGTGTCGCAAAAAATCTCTTCAACACTAATGTTTGACGCAAGGAGAAAAAAACGAATGCCGTTCCAAATACTCCCGCGCTCAGGATAGCAAAGCCAAGCTGACCGGGTAAGATGAAATCAATCATCTTGTATTCTCTTCCTTCTATTTCCGAAACATTGAGCT
Organism: uncultured Bacteroidota bacterium; assembly: GCA_937871435.1. Classification (GTDB taxonomy): domain Bacteria; phylum Bacteroidota; class Bacteroidia; order AKYH767-A; family 2013-40CM-41-45; genus JADKJP01. Next base: position 15,205 of record CALMQM010000123.1, read on the forward strand.
GTGACAGTTCTCTTGCCCACACTCCACTGCCCGGTTGATTGTGTTCCTGCCGTTCACTGATTGACTTCAGCTTTTCAATATTTTGTTTGTCGATGATATTGGTAAGCGTAGACTCAACAAATCGTCCTTTTTCACGGGATGCTTTGGAAACAAAAAGTTGAATGGTGTTTCCTGATGATGCAGCAGAGGTGGGCTGAATTTTTAAAATCGCATCCACACGACCTTTGATCAATTGTTGTTTTAATTCTTCACTGCTTTTGTCTGTATTTAAAATAATCGCCGGTGACTGACGGAGCACCTGATAGATGGCGGAGGTTGTATCGCATCCGGGCTCAACTCCCACTTCCAGGCGGATTCTGTTCCCGCTGATGAAACCAAAAACAACAATGAAAACCAAGGGGAATGCCAGAGTAAAAATTACAGCAGACGGGCTGCGCGTAATTGAACGCAAGCTCGCCCTGGTAATGGCAAACATCGCTTTCCACTGACTATAATTTTTTCCTTTAGAATTCATTTGGTTTCTATTCGTCTCTCCATTCTTTCCCGGTAAGAGATAAGAAGACGTCTTCAAGGTTGGCTCTTTTCACTTCTTTTTTTCTTTCAAATCCTGTTGCAACCAATTTGTCGATCAGATTTTCCGGTGTATCGAGGGCAATGATTTTACCTTTTTCTACAATGGCAACGCGGTCACACAAACTTTCTGCTTCGTCCATATAATGGGTCGTGATCACGATTGTCGTTCCGTTGTCCCGAATTTGTCGGATAAGGTCCCAAAGATTTCGTCGGGCTTGTGGATCAAGTCCGGTTGTAGGCTCGTCCAGAAAAACAACTCGTGGCCGATTGATCAATGTAGTACAAATTGAAAATCGTTGTTTTTGCCCACCGGAGAGTTCCTTGTACCTGGCTTTGTGACGATCTTCCAGTCCCACCAATCGGAGCATTTCCATCGGGTCTATCTCCACATTATACAATCCTGAAAAAAGCCGGAGTAGTTCTTTGAGAGTAAGACTTGGATAATATCCTGCTGACTGAAGCTGGACACCAATATGCTTTTTAATTTCACCTGAATCTTTCTCAACAGATAAACCATCTACCCATACTTCTCCTGACGTTTTATCTCTGAGAGTTTCTATGATTTCGAGTGTGGTTGTTTTGCCGGCACCATTGGGTCCAAGTAAACCAAAAATTTCTCCTTCTGAAACAGAAAAACTAATGCCCTGAACAGCATGAAGTTCCCCATAATGTTTCACGAGGTTTTTTACTTCAATAATGTGATTGGGTTGTTGCAAGACAGGCGGATAGTACAATGGATAATAATGACACGAAGATCATTCGATTCCCATCTTAGAGAATGAAGGGTGGATGAACTGTGCCGGTGAATTTTCCGGTATGCAAAGAAAGCTAAACTGCTCTTGTCCTGGCCAAACAGGAATTAAAATAAATTCAGTCGGCTCATTAAATTATCCTTGTATGATTTGCCAATGGGGATTCTGTTTCCGTCGATGATGCAGGCATTTTCTTCCAAGGCATTGATCTTTTCCAGCTGAACAATATAGGATCTGTGAACGCGGGCAAAATTCAACTGAGGAAGTTTCACTTCAATATCTTTCATTGAACTGTGTAAAATGAATTGTTCTTTGGAAGATGTTTTAATGATCACATAATTGTCGAGTGCCTCGATCCATAATATGTCCTGAAAATTCACTTTCACGAATCGCGAATCTTTTTTTACAAAGAAGCTGTTGTTCGCGTAAATGTTTTCCAGGAAATTGAAAAGGTTTTTATCGGTATTTGACTCTTGTACCGCGTCCTTTCTACCTGGGGAAGTCATGACAAAAGCGCAGCCATTGATTTTATTGTTTACTGAGAGAATCGGAAATGTGTTTACTGCTACTTTGTGTTCTGCTGCTCCGTTTGAAACCGGAACTTCAGCATCGCTGTCTTGTTTCTGCGCTTCGCCAACCACAGTATGTGCCAGTGTTTTGAATACACTCTTCGTTTCTGAGCCCGAGTTTTTCATGGCGATGGCGATATCCTTACCCAATGCTTCTTGCTTGAGACAACCGGTGAGTGTTTCGGCCATCTTATTCATAAAAATTACTTTCTCATTTGAGTCCGTAATTATTACAGCAACTTCCAGGTTGTCTAATGCAGCAGCAAAGCGATTGCCTTTGTTCTGCATTTCCAGATCCTTGGTGTATTTATAATATGCAATTTCTATCGCGGTGCGAATATCGTCCTCTTCGAACGGTTTGATGATGTAGCCGTAAGGTTCTGTGAGCTTCGCTCTGTCCAGAGTGTTTTTATCAGAAAAAGCTGTAAGGTAAATGAAGGGGATCTGGTAGTGCTGGTGAATCTGTTCACCGACCTGGATTCCGTCAAGTTCGCTACTCTTGAGATTGATGTCAAGCAGGATTAAATCCGGATTAAGTTTTTCAACTGAGTCAAGCGCTTTTTTACCATTTGCAAAAGGATCAAATGCTTCGTATCCAAGCTTCTTTAAAATTCGTTGAATATCTTTCGCAACGATAATCTCGTCCTCGACGATCATAATCTTCAGTGCGGCCATAATTTGGGTTTAATTAAACTTTGTACAAGAAAAACGCGCATTTTGTTTCCCTTTTTAACTGAAGAATTTGGAAAAGAAATGATTTTCAGCCTTTAGGATAAACAAATGAAACCGTAAAAGCTGTTCCGGGGTTCCCTGAAACTTCCAGCTCACCATCAATCTGGCTGGTGAGGGCTTGAATTAACTGCATTCCGAGCGACTCTGTTTGTTCAATTGAAAATCCTTCCGGCAGGCCGATTCCATTATCAGAAATTTTCATGATTACTTTGTTGTCGGCGCGGTACAATTTTATTTTTATTTCTCCTTCAGCGGTACCGGGAAATGCATATTTATATGCATTGGAAACAATTTCGTTGACCAACAAACCACATGGCATAGCAGTGTCCATATCCAAAGACACATGATCAGATTCCACAATCACTTTAATTCTGTCTGTTTTGTCGCCGTATGACTGATACAAAAACTGTGTAAGCTTTTCTACATATTCTCCGAAATCAATTTCACTCAATTCTTCGGCCTGATAGAATTTCTCATGTACGAGAGCCATTGACCTTACGCGGTTCTGTCCATCCTTCACTGCTTTTAACGTGAGCTCGTCTTTTATGTATCCCGACTGAAGATTGAGCAAACTGATAATTATTTGCAAATTGTTTTTTACACGATGGTGAATTTCTTTGAGCAACACTTCTTTCTCTTTCAGAGATTGTTCTATCTGCTGTTGCATTTTTTTTCCGGAAGTGATATTGGTATCGACCATTACCAGTTTTTTCAATTTACCGGCTTCATCATAAATCGGTGTGAGTGTAGAAGAGATCCAGATGTTTTCGAGATGGTGAGTAGTAACATTGGATTCAAATAATCGTGAATGTTTCTCAACAATAGCTTGCTCGATTTCCGTTTGCACTTTGTTGTATACCTGAATCTCGTCTATTTTCTTGCCTAATACTTTTTCTTTGGGCATACCGGTGAGGCGGATAAATCCATCGTTCACCCATTCAATCTCTGCGTCTGGTGAGGCGATCAAAACAGCATTGTCTGTTCTGCTGGCAACAAGCGAAAGTTTTTCAAGCTCTTTATTCTTTTCTACCAGTTGTCTGGTTTTAACCTCAACTCTTTCTTCGAGGAGTTTTCTGACTCTACGAAATGTGCTGGTGCGTAGCCGAAAAAAAACATAAATCGTTCCGATAAACATCAAAAAACTGATGGTGATAAGAGCGAGGTCCCGCCAAAAAGGGGCGGGAGTATTCAATAGAACCAAATAATTCAGCAGTACAATGGAAAGCATAGACATCTGAGAGCAACAGGAGTTGCCGGTTCTTTGTACTCAGACTAAAATAAAATGTTCACCAATTCCCTGAATCAAATGAGAATTAATGGAAACGAAATGATTGGACTAGAATTTCGCCCGAGATTTTCCGTATCCAAAATAAATGATAAAGCCAAGAGCCATCCAGGCCAGCAGTCGGAGCCAGGTGTCTAATGGCAGAGATGCCATCATCAGGAAGCAAGAAATCACTCCAAGGATCGGAACATACGGCACCCAGGGTGTTTTGAAGGTGCGAGGGGCATCCGGTTGGGTTTTACGCATCACAAGCACACCGATACACACCAATACAAAAGCGAAAAGAGTTCCAATGCTGGTCATTTCGCCCACGACACGCGCAGGTACGAATGCCGCAAAAAGGCTAACGAACAAACAAAATAGCAAATTTGATTTCCATGGTGTCTTGAACTTTTTGTGTACTGCCGAAAACACCGGGGGAAGGAAACCGTCTTTTGACATAGAAAAAAAGACACGGGATTGTCCGAGTAACATCACCATGATTACAGAAGAATAACCAGCGAGAATCGCGAGAATGATTGCTTGTTGCAACCACACATAAGGGGTATGGGCAATGGCGACAGCAACCGGGGCGATTCCATCCTGACCCTGAAACTCTTTATAATTTGCAAGGCCTGTCATTACATGGGCAAACAGAATATAAAGAACGGTGCAGATAGCAAGGGAAACAAGAATACCAATTGGCATGTCACGCTTGGGGTTCTTCGCTTCCTGTGCTGCTGTTGAAACGGCATCAAACCCTATATACGCGAAGAAAATAATCCCTGCAGCTCTGACCACTCCGCTCCAGCCAAAATCACCAAAGTGGCCGGTATTTTCAGGCAGATATGGAACATAGTTTTGCGGGTTAATGTATGACCAACCCAAAGCGATGAACACGATTACAACAAGTACCTTGAGAGCAACAATGATAGAATTTACGGTAGATGATTCCTGTGTGCCCCGTACGAGGATAAGCGACATTAGTATCACGATGAACACAGCCGGCAGATTGACCATTCCTGTTACTATTGTTCCATCAAGCAGAGTAACTGAGTCCCAGGGTGACATCGTGAGTTGAGCGGGCAAATGGATATTAAAGTGTTCGAGAAATTTTATGAGGTATCGTGACCAACTGATAGAAACAGTAGCTGCACCAACTGCATATTCCAGCACCAGGTCCCATCCGATAATCCAAGCCATGAACTGTCCCATAGTGGCATAGGAGTAAGTATACGCGCTGCCGGCTACAGGAATCATGGAGGCAAACTCCGCGTAGCACAATCCTGCAAATGCACAAGCAACGGCGGCAATGACAAAAGAAATTGTTACGGCCGGTCCGGCATTGTGTGCTGCCGCTCCACCGGTGATGCTAAACAAACCCGCTCCGATGATCGCGCCAATTCCCAGCATTACGAGTGATCGTGCGCCGAGAGTTCTTTTGAGTGTGTGATCACCGGTTTCATCAGCTTCGCCGAACAATACTGCCAATGGTTTTCTTGAAAAATAATTCGTCGCCATAGAAGACTCTGTGTTTTTTAAGAGGATGTGATGCAATGTAAATAAAAATGGTTCAAAACAAAAACACCCGGAAACCAATAGGTTTCCGGGTGTTAAATTTATTTAATATCTGTAAGGTTAACGATTTCCTCCTTTACCCTGCAATTGATCAATTGCTTTTTGAATGCTCTTCTTCTCTTCCGGGTCCAGAGGAAGTTCGATTTTCTTTTTCAAATAGAGCAGCGCATTTTCATTATCCTTTTTCAAGATGTAATAGTATGCGAGATACCCATAGGCGTCTGCCAGTCCGCTTTGGTATTTGGATGGATTCGCGGAATCGGCAAGAGCAAGTTCGATGTATTTTTCAAAATATGGTTTAGCCAATCCTGCTTCAGAAGTACTATCTATATGCGTATTGGATTTCGCTCTCCACAACCAGCCACTGGCGTACTTCGGCGAAATTTCGTTTACTTTTGAAAATGCCGTATCGGCTAATCCAAATTGGGTATTAAAATAGTAGGAACGACCAAGGTTGAAGTAGTCTGCTACTTTTACATCTTTACCTGTAGCAATTTTTTCTTCCAGTACAGCTGCTGCTTCTGCGTACTTTTTCAATTTATAGTATGAATTGGAAATTTCACTTAGCAGATCTGTTCTGTTTGCATCCAGAGAATAGGCTTTTCTCAATTGAATAATGCCTGCTGAATCCTGGTTGCTGGCGATTAGAAGTTTTCCATAATATTCATAGTCAACTGTTGTTCTTTTGTCGTCAGGAAGGATTGTAAACAATTCATTTACTGTCTCGAGTCCTTTCGCGTATTCTTTTGTTTCATAATAACAGTACGAGAAAACACGTAGCATTGTAAGGTTTTTCGGATCGCATTTTTGTTGTGTTTGTGACAACTCATTTATCGCTCCGGAATAATCTTTACTCAGGTAAAGGAAGGATGCATAACGAATTCTTGCGCCGCAATTGTTCTTGGATAGTTCAAGATACTTTCTGTAGTTCTCTTTTGCCTTTTCAAGTTTGCCCAGTTTAAAATTTGTTTCCCCCAGCTCACGATAGGCGGGAGCATAATCCGGGGCTATTCCAATCGCATTTTCAAATTCAGAAGCCGCTCCTTCATAATTTGTAGACCGTTTGTACAGTCTTCCTTTGCTCACAATAGCACGCGCAGATAATTTATTTAATTCAAGTGCTTTGTTGTAATAATCTGCAGAAAGCGTTCCATTGTTTTGTTCTGCATAAATATCACCATACAATATCTGGATATCAATATTTTTGGGCTCAATAGAAACTGCTTTATCCAAAAGCGCTTTTGCTTTGTCTAAATTTTTATTCTTAAAATGTATCAACGCATCGGCAATTTCAATGTAGATGGTCGCGCTTTTCTGAGGAGCCGCTGCTTCTGCTTCGTTGAGTAGCGCGTTGGCTTTGTTGATATTGTTTTGTGCTTCTTCGCTACGCGTTTTTAATTCGGTATTAGCAGGCTCTCTGCCGCTTGCCGCTTTAGCTTCAGCAAGGCTGACAGAATTCAACAACACTTTTGCTTCTCCTATTTTCAATAACTGACTGGCGGGATCTTGTTGTCTTCCTTTACTGAAAATGATTGACGCGGAATCCGGATTATCGCTCAGCAAAAGATTTTCACCAAAATAATAATAGTTGGTTCCGTTCATGGGGTCTTTTGAAATCAGCATTTTGTACACTTCCGTTGCTGCTTCGTACTGTTCATTTTCCGTTAATTTTCTTGCTTCGTCCAGAGTTTGTGCTGAGAGAGCAATTGCAGTTCCAACTAAGAAATAAAACAGAAAGATTGTTTTTTTCATTTTCTTCACGAATTGACTTTAATGATTCTGATAGGCATTGTTGCCGGGAGCATTCCCATTAATCGTACCAAACGCTGTCCCTGATCACCCACGGCAAAAGAAGCAAACCCTGTTCCGAGGCCGTTTCTTCCTTCACGAATCACAATAAGGACATCTCGCGTAAAGGGATATTGTTTAAGAGCAATATAGGCCTGATACGGCTTGTAATACTCATGTGCTGCGGTTGAATCAGCAGAAGATATTTCGGCAACTTTTATTTTGCTTAAAAATGAATTCACTTCTGGATCATCTTTATCGCTGATCCAGTTTACACTGACTACGCCGAGTGCGCGTGGATTCTGACTAACGTAATCAACCACATCTTTGTTTGAGTTTGTTGCAGACCAGTTTCCGGGCAGGGGGTCCGAAAGTTGAAATTTATCTTTCAAATATCTCGAATTGCTGGAACCGTTGTTATCAAATACAACCTGAATAGAGTCTAAACCGGATTTAGGATTTATCTCTTTCCAGGTCCGGGTTTTTCCTGAGAAAATTTTTTCAACCTGATCATATGTCAAAAGAGTGTCGGGATTTTGGTTATTGGTAACCAGTGCGACAGCGTCTACTGCGAGTTTATTCACCCGAGGGACGATTTTTCTCCCGTCAAAAAATGCTGCTTCATTTTTATTCAATGGTCGAGCAACGATAGCAAGGCGGACAGAATCATTTTTCATGAGTTCATTGAATACCTCCGCTTCGGGCAAATACTTTACACGAATATTTGCATACTTGTAAATCTTCATGAACGTATCCAGTTCTACCTGCACAAGTGGTTGATAGGATTCGTCTACTACGATCAGTATATCGCCAGAAATAGGCGTATCGGTATATTCTGGTTTCTTTGAATCCGAGGAACAGGACAATAGCAACACAAGGCACGCGAAATAAGCCAAAAGGTGTTCTATTTTCAACCAGGATTTCATACGTAAAAAATAATTTAGTGTCGGATTTTGTACAATTTGAATATCCTCCAACCCGCGTAGCTGATGAGGGCCGCTCCGAGGATCAGGCGATTCATCCGGGGTAAATCAAATGGCGACCAAACAAATATCAGGATTATTCCTGCAAGGCCATATAGTAAAATCATCAGGAGATTAAAAAAGAAACGAAACCTCTCCGCAAAGGAGTTGCGCACATCCATTCTGATGAGAAATAAGGGGGCTACTACTTGAGGGTGAAGTTGACCGGCAGGTTGTACTGAACCTGAACGTTTCGTCCATTTTGGCGTCCTGGTTTCCAATCCGGCATGGATCTTACCACACGCAATGCTTCTTCGTCACAGCCGCCCTGAACGCCACGCAATACTTTTGCGTCTTTAATTTTACCGTCTTTATCTACCACAAATGTGACGTATACACGACCCTGAATACCGTTTTCACGGGCAACAGGGGGATATTTGATATTACGTTGAAGGTATTCGAACAGTTTTGATTCTCCACCGGGGAATGAAGGCATTTCTTCTACTACTGTGAACACTTTTCCTTCATCGGGATCTGCCACAACCGGGTTTTCCGGTGGTAAATCCACGATATCTTTCGAGCCTTCCTGTGTCTGAGTAGACACCTGCACATCTTTCACTTCTTCCTGTGTGGGAGGTGGTTCTTGTGCTTCTTCGTCTTTTACAACTTTTGGAGGAGTGAATTTGATTGTTTGTTGAACCGGCGGAGGAGGAATTACCGGTGGAGGCGGAGGAGTTGTTTTATCAATCGGGGGTGGTTCGGCGAGTGTTACAACTTCCGTAACGGCTGCTTTGTTCGCGAATTTTACATTCGACAAAACTTCCATCAGTTTCGGTACTCCCACGACGATTATAACACCAATTACAGAATATAACAATGCCATCAATATTCTCCGCTGATATTTTTTGCGGATTACATAGGCGCCATATTCTTTATTTCGTTCGGCAAATACCAGTTCCACCCGCTCGGGATTCACTGCATTGTCCCATCCAAGAATTCTCATTCTCTACAGAATTATTTGGTGTTCTTGATTAACTCCTTTTCAGAATCTGAAAGATCCACGATCGCATATCGGCCTACATTGCAAATTAGCATTTCATCGAGAATATCAACCAGATTCTTGTATTTTGATTTTTCATCCGGCTTAATCAACACGATTAATCCGCCTTTGTCGCCTTTTACAGCCGCTTTATGTTTTTTAATGTCTTCTTCTTTATCCGGAATAAGTCCGGCTTTCACTGAATCCTCAACCATTTTCACTTTATCCAACACCAGTTTATTTCTTTCAAGAAGCATGGTGCGGATACTGTTCGGTCCGGATTGAGAAAAATCTGCGCTGTTGGTAACAGGAGGTGTTGATGGGTCGTCCATTCCAACATACCAGATGATTCTGTCGTTTTCTGTCAATAAAATCGAAACCGTCTGAGATGCAGGAACCTTTGTTCTTTCAGCGTCATCGATTTTGTCCTTCACCGGCATGGTGATGTCCATTGTTTTCGGTTTGCTGAACGTTGTTGTCAGGATAAAGAATGTCAGCAGCAGGAATGCAAGATCCACCATCGGAGTCATATCGATGTGGGTTGATGCTTTCTTTGCCCGGACCTTTTTGTGTTTGCCTTTTTCCTGGCCGCCGTCCGACTGTTGAACCTCTGACATTTTATCTCTGTACTTTAAATTGTTTCACGCGTTTCATGTGAAACAACGAGTTGGTCAAAATTACTTATTCGTTGCTGGCGCTGCTGTAACATCTGTCGCGCCTTCAAGATTCGTGATAAGTGCGAATCTGTTTGCTTTATTGTCTTGCAGTGTTGCAATTACCCTTTTGATCGTCGGGATGTCTGCATCCTGGTCACCTTTGATTGCAATGCTGTGTCTTGGTGCAACCGTACGAGCAGCGTTAATCCAGAAGGTAAGTTCGTTATTGGTGGAATCGCTCGGAATACCGGGCGTTTCATTGTTCATTGTTTTGCGTTTTGTTTCATCGGCATCGAGATATTCTTTCAGACGATTACTTGGCATGCCTATAGATGAAAGAACTGAAAAGCGCTTTTTCTCTTTCTCATCAAAGGTGAGTGAAAACCTGGACGCCAGTTTGTCAAGGATGTCCATTCTGGTCTGCTGGCCTTCTACATTGAAAAACACACGACCTCTTCCGTCCACAGTAAGCAGGATCACACCTTTGTCGGGCAACGGAATTTCGCTGATAGAAGATGGTTGATCCACGATGACGGGCTCGTCCGGCCTGAACTTCGTGGTGAGCATGAAAAACGTCACCAACAGGAAGGCAAGATCGACCATTGGGGTCATATCTAGTGAGGGGGACTTTTTGGGGACTTTAATCTTCGGCATTACCAGTAATTACTTTCTAGAGTCAGAAACTAACAATTTCCACACGGGATAACCCGAAGTTCTTAGTTCTCTTTATAGCGAGCGGCGAACGACTGAACGATGCTATAGCCGGCCTCGTCAATACCGTAAGTGATGCTGTCGATGCGGCTTGTAAAGAAGTTGTACATGATAATGGCAAGAGCAGATGTTCCGATACCGAGAGCGGTGTTGTTCAGGGCTTCAGAAATACCGGTTGACAGAGCAACAGCGTCAGGCGCACCAGAAGTAGCGATCGCAGAGAAGGCGCGAATCATACCCATTACCGTTCCTAAAAGACCGAGAAGCGTAGCGATGGAAGCAATGGTTGAAATGATCACGAGATTTTTAGAAAGCATTGGCAGCTCCAGAGTTGTTGCTTCTTCAAGTTCTTTCTGAATACCGAGAAGTTTACGCTCTTTGTCAAGGTTTTTATCTGCTTCCATTTGACGATAGCTATCGAGTCCCGCGTTCACCACGTTGGCAATTGAGCCACGTTGTTTTGCGCATTCCGCTTTAGCTCCATCAATATTTCCACTGACCATCAGCGTACGGATTTTTTGAATAAACACTTCAATGTTTCCTGTACCTTTTGATTTTCCGATAGTAATAAAACGCTCAATGGAAAAAACCACAACTGTGATGAACGTTCCCATCAAAACCGGAACAAGTACACCACCTTTATACATGGTAGCCATGATGTGATTTGGCAATGGGTTTTTGTTAATATCACCGTCTTCAAATCCGGACGGATCGCCCATGATAAATTTCCAGATCACGAAACCGATACCAATAGCAATAGGAATAACTGCTGCTGCAAGAATCGATTGAATGTTTCCTCCTTTGGATGACGAGTTGCTCATGAGTGTACTTATTTTTTTGTTTGTTGAATTGTTAACGTGGGCAGTTAAGAACGCTGCTGAAACAATTAAATTATTGGATTTATTAATTTTTCGGACGACAATAATAGGAAATTCCCGTTAATTCCAAAATTGCCAAGAGTGATTTAGATACGATTTAACTGAACCGTGACAAAAGACCCTGGGCCCGAGCTTTTCTGTTCATTTTAGATAGAAAAAGGCGTTCAACTTGTTTAGTATCCATAAATGAGAGGTCTGAATCAATAAATAGTGCTGCAAAGGTATTGTCTGGCCAGAATAATTTCTCCCAAACAAACTTAATGCAATCAGAATCAGGCTTAAATGAGGCCCGCAAGCATTCCCGGCGCAATGCCTAATGCGAGAGCAGCAAGAGATGTTACCAGCAACAATACTCTAAAAAGGGTGTTGACTTTGATTTCTTTCTCTTCGGATTCGCTCTTGAAAAGTGCAATTATGATCCTGAAGTAATAAAAAACACCAATCAGGGAACCAAGAATTGCAATGAGTACGAGACCAAGATATCCATTTTGAATGGCTGCAGAGAAAATATAATATTTAGCAAAAAATCCTGCTGTTGGAGGAATGCCTGCGAGAGAAAGCATTGCGACCAGAGTTACTGCTGAGAGAAAAGGATTTTGCTTTGCCAAACCATTGAAGGACCTGATTTCATCGCTGCCTGTTTGATGGCTGACTAACAATAAAATTGCGAATGCTGTTATGGATGAGATGGAATATGCAGTAGCATAGAACATCAGGCTGGAAGAGGCCGACTGATTCATTGCAAGTATTGCCAACACCATATATCCCGCATGTGATATGCTTGAGTACGCCAGCATCCGTTTAAAATTCGTTTGATAAACAGCGGTGATGTTCCCAACAAGGATGGTGAGTCCGGAAATGATCATCAGCGTTGGCGCCCAGATTGCGGGGCTTGCGCTGAATGTGTGAATAAAAAGTCTGTAGAAAGCGGCAAAAGCCGCAGTCTTCACAACAGTTGACATGAATGCTGTAATCACTGTTGGTGCACCCTGATATACATCCGGTGCCCAAAAATGGAAGGGCGCAGCAGACACCTTGAATGCAAGAGCAATCATCATCATTAATATTCCTGCGACAATCATGACTGAATTTTGTTCATGATGCTCGCTGATCATGGAAGAGATTGCGGCCAGATTAAATGAACCGGTAGCTCCATAAATCAGTGCGATCCCGAACAGAAGGAATCCTGTGGCGAAGGATCCCATGAGGAAATATTTTAATGCCGCCTCATTCGAAGATAATTTGGTTTTGTGGCTACCCGCAAGAATGTACAATGCGATCGACAAAATTTCTATTCCGAGGAACAGCATAATCATATTGGCGAATGTGACCATGACCATTGTACCAATGAGAGCGAACACGATGAGCGCGAAGTGATCTGTTTCGCTGGATGGTTCTGTAAAAAAATCGGGAGACATCAGGCACCAAATGAATGTGATTCCAATCATAAGGCCCATGAAGGCAACACTGTAATTGTCAATTACCACCATTTCATTGAACAGATGTGCTCCGTTGTTCCAGTCCATCAGGTTGGTAACAAATGAAGCCAACAATCCAATCAATACGATGGGATGTAATAGTTTTCTGAATCCGAGTATTTCAGAGAAGAGGCAAACTAAGCCAAGGGCCGATAAAACGATCAGTGTAGTCAATGTCTTCGGCTATTAGTGCGACAATAATGATATTCCATGCGACGAATGAATCACGTCACGAAGTGTTTTGATTGATGGCTCTGCAAGGCCCATAAAATATCCCGGATACAAACCAATCCAAAAGATCATTACTACCAGAGGAATGAGCACCCATTTTTCTGACTGTGACAAGTCGACAAATTTTTCAGTATGGTGATTGGTTACTCCAAGGGAAATTTTCTGATACGCTGTGAGCATATATACTGCTCCTAAAATGATTGTCAGACCGGCTACAGCGGCCATCCAGGTACTGTATTGAAACACTCCGTTTAACAGTAAGAATTCTCCAATGAAACCATTGGTAAGTGGAAGAGCTACACTGGCAAGAAGAATGATAATGAAATACGTTGCGAATGCCGGTGCTACCAATCGAATTCCTCCAAGCTCGGACAAATTTCTTGTCTTCATTCTGTCAAGAATAATTTCCGCAATGAAAAACAATCCTACTACATTGATTCCGTGGCTGAGCATTTGAATTACTCCACCTTGTATTCCCTGCATTGTCAGACTAAATACTCCTGCGGATATTAGTCCTACGTGAGCAATGGAAGAATAAGCAATAAGTCTTTTGAAATCCTTTTGCACCAATGCTATACCTGATGCATATACAACGCTGATCACAGATAATATCATGGCAGTATTGCCCCATTCGTGAACTCCGGATGGAACAATTGGCAGTAACCAGCGAAGCACACCGTACACACCCATTTTCAGCATGATTCCGGATAAAAGCATTGTGCCCGGAGTCGGGGAATCAGTATAGGTGTCGGGTTGCCAGGTGTGGAATGGAAATACGGGCATTTTAATCGCGAATGCGAGGAAGAATGCCCAGAAGATCCAGGACTGTTCTGTTGCAGAAAGATTCAGTGAATAGAGCGCCTGAATATCGAAGCTGTGCGGAGCCGGTGTTTTCATCCAGAGCCAGATCAATGCCGCTAACATCAGCAGGCTTCCGAATAATGTGTAGATAAAAAATTTGAGCGTGATGCGTATCCTGTCGTTTCCTCCCCACATGAGACATATCAGATAAATCGGGATGAGGGCTAATTCCCAGAAAATGTAAAAGAGAAAACCATCCTGAGCTGAGAAGACGCCAACCAATGCCATTTGCATCGACAAAATTAATGCGTAGAAAAGGCCGGGGTTTTTATTGTTGTGTTTAAAGGAAGAAAGAACAATAATTGGAACAAGAAATGTCGTGAGTAATACCAGCAACAGGCTTATGCCATCCAGACCAACACTATAATGTATTCCTAAAGAAGGTACCCACCAGAATTCCTGAAAGTATTGAGTGCCTGCAGCCGGATCAAATCCAAGAGTCATGAATACAGAAAGGCCGAACTCAATGATCGCAGCGATTAGCGCAATTTTTTTTGCGTTTTCGCCCGACATGAGCACGGCAATTGCCGCCAACAATGGAAAGAAAATAAGTGTGGTCAGCATACGCTGCGATTCATAAATTAATTTTCAGCACCTGATTTAATCTGTGCATGATTTAGAACACCAAATTGTACAACAGCATCGCGATGATCCCGAACACCATTGCGAAAATGTAGAAGCCTACATTTCCTGTCTGAACCAGGCGAATGGTTTGCCCGGCCCACACAACACTCTTGCTGACTCCATTTACCAATCCGTCCACAATGCTGTTGTCAACTATTTTCCAGAAGAAATTGCTGATGCTGTAGAGTGGTTTTACAAATGTCGATTGGTATATTTCGTCTATATAATATTTGTTATACAATAATTTTGCGACCGGCTTGAATTCCGTTTCCTGGATAGCGGGGATGCGGTGTTTTTTAACAAAATGATTGAACGCCCAAAATATAATTCCCGCGAGGGTAATAATGGAAACACCAATGAGTGTCCACTCAAAAGTATGGGATGCTTCACTTTGCAACATTGTTCCGGGAGTCGACAGAGAGGATTTCAAGAAATCTCCGAAGAAATGGTGTTCTGAAAATACAGTCGGTAATCCCAGAAATCCACCAACAGTACTAAGAATAGCCAAAACAACCAGCGGAATAGTCATCGAAGGTGGGGATTCGTGCAGGTGGTGCTCCTGATCATGTGTGCCCCGGAACGTTCCGTAGAAGGTGAGAAAAAATACACGAAACATATAGATCGCGGTCAGAACAGAGGTTACAGCAAGGAAGAAAAACAAGACGGGGCTTTGTGTCCATGCTCTGGCAAGAATTTCATCTTTTGAAAAGAATCCAGCAAACGGCGGAACTCCGCTGATCGCCATTGTTCCTATTGCAAATACAGCGAATGTGATTGGCAGTTTTTTTCTGAGTCCACCCATTTTTCGAACGTCCTGTTCTCCACTCATGGCATGAATTACACTACCGGCAGCGAGGAAGAGAAGGGCTTTAAAAAAAGCATGTGTTGTCACGTGAAACAATGCCGTGGAATAAGCGCCCACACCAAGTGCAACAAACATGTAGCCCAACTGACTTACTGTTGAGTAGGCAAGAACTTTTTTTATATCCGTTTGTACCATCGCAATGGTTGCAGCAAACAATGCTGTTGCCATACCGATAATACTAACCACTTCAAGAGTGAATGGAGAAATTGAATATAAAATGTTAGATCGAACAACCATGTAGATACCGGCAGTCACCATTGTTGCAGCATGAATCAATGCAGAAACCGGAGTGGGTCCTGCCATGGCGTCAGGCAGCCAGGTGTAGAGTGGAATTTGTGCGCTTTTACCCATAGCGCCAACGAATAAAAGCAGTGTGATTGCTGTGATGACCGGTTGATTATCGGGCAATGTTTTCGCCGCGGAGAAAACGTCATCAAAGGAAACAGAACCGAAGGTCACATAAATGAGAATGATCCCCAAAAGAAAGCCCAGGTCACCAATTCTGTTCATGATAAATGCTTTGTTCGCGGCATTGTTGTACTCGGTGTTTTTAAACCAGAATCCGATCAGGAGATAAGAACAAAGCCCAACACCTTCCCAGCCGGCGAACATGACGATGTAGTTGCTTCCCATAACAAGAAGTAACATAAAAAAGACAAAGAGATTCAGGTAAGAAAAGAAACGAGAGTAACCTTCGTCTTCTTTCATGTATCCAATGGAGTACACATGTATGAGAAAACCTACGCCGGTTACTATTAACAGCATGGTAAGAGATATGTGATCGATCAGAAACGAAACCGGAATTGAGAGTCCGCCTGATTTTATCCAATCAAATACAAATACCGTTTCTCCGGTTTCAGGAGATTGCAGAAAAATCGCCAGACTAAGAATGAAAGAGGCGAGTACTGTGAGGGACGCAAAAACTCCTGAGAATTGTTTTGGTAGAATTTTATTTCCCAGGCTGATTACAAGGAAACCGACGAGCGGGAAAACGGGGATCAGCCAGGCCAATTGGGTCATATAAACTCAGAATTGTGGGGCAAAAGTAGTACTTAAATGCAATTAGGCAATGTGAAGAATGTCATGTTCAGGATTGATTCCCTGCCTTCAGTTTTTGTGTGTGTTTTTCAAACTAAAGTAAAAAACCCCCGACATGCTGAAGGGGGTTGACTGAAAGAATTTGCTGATACAAAGCTGTTTTGCTTTGTTATATTTTCTTTGAGGAATGACTCTTTGGCGTTTTCTCTTTTCCTGCTTTTTCAAAAACTTTCTTTCGGTTACCGGCTTTAATTTTCAGGCTAACTTTTTCTGTTGCATAAACAGCATAACCTTCGTCCCGGTATTCAGACATAAATACGTCTAAATCAAGGTTGTTTTCTTCGGCCATTCGCTCAATGCGATGAACCTTTTCGTTCAGATGATCAAGTGCCATACGATCTTCTTTACTTAATGACATAAGCTAATATAAAATGCTTGTTATTGACAAATTTAACTGATTTAGAGGGCTCAATGTTTCGCTCTGATTCAGCGATACTAACCGTTTATTAACCGTGGCTGTTGATAACGCTGACGTATATGGAGATAAAAATCAGTTTATTATGGCAGAAAACTTAAACAAATACTATTCTGTTGAAAAGCTTATTAACAGTTCATAGCGCCCTGTTGAGTTGTTGGTATCAAAGAAATTGGGATTCGGCAAAACACAATCAGCAACCACTCCTGCGTATCTGGAAATACATCTGATCATCGTCCTGGCCATCGAGATCAAAGTCGACGGTTGACCGGAACTCCGCGTAGTTTTTATCAAAAGTTGCTTCATAACGCAAGGTTTTGATTTTCGGAAATTCCTGATTCAGGATTAGTGTTTTCCCCTGGGTCGACCATTTTCCGGCGCTTTTGATTACGAGCTTTTTATTCGCGTCACGATATTCTGATAAATAAGTTCCGTCTTCACGAAAAACAGAGTGCACTTTTGTGGGGTCACAGCAATCTTCCGTCTTGTGGGGCTGAACCTCCATGGTTCCATCTACATCCGAATTGTTTATGCTCTTCATCGAAATAAGAACATAGCTGGTGTCCCACCTGCCGACAATAGCAGTCTTTAGGTCCTGAGAGGAGCTGGTTGTGTTCGATGCTTCCGGCATTGGTTCGCTTTGACAGGCAAAGAGAGCCAAGAAAATAACAATAATTGTTGCGAGATTTTTCATGTCAAAAACGGGGGATTAAAAATTGTGGGTATTGAATCTGCAATTTAAATATTCATTTGACACTATTATTATCATTTAACAGAAATGTTACCGTTTATCTGCACTCTTTTGACTCCGGTGGCACTATCGAAAAATCGGCCGGAAAAGGATGCGGCAATAATCTTGTCCGATTCGCTAATATCGGAAATGGTGACTGTCGCATCATCGCTTTCGTCTTCGAGTGTATAAACAACTTTATCCACAGCCGGGTTGGATCCATAAATTTCAAGATAAATCTTCTCACCGGGTTTTTGATCGCCGTCTTTATCAAGCTTCAGTTTATGTGGTCCCGGAGTTGCAGGCACTTCGATTTGCAGGTGCAGTGTTTTACCATCGAGTTGGCCAACAAAATCAACGACGGCGCTCTTTTTTACTTCGTCCTTAAAGACAACACACGCTATGGAGTCCTTACAGAAAATTGGAATGTTTTTCTCGCCCGGAAAATCCTCACCTTTCAATACGATGGTTCCTTCTCCGGCTTTTACCTGAGTGGACAAAGCTGCAAGCAAACAAAAAAGCGCTGCTTTAAAACCGGTGATTTGCTTGTATTTATTTTCCATATGAAGGAGGTGTCGGATCTGTTCGATTAATTTCCGAGAGATAGCTCGAGGCCCAGAATCATTCGGGGAAATTCCGGGAAATCAAATCGTGGTCTGAAGAGATCTGTGAATCTGTAGTTTGCATAAAAAGACAATCTGCTCAGCCCAAGGCGAGCTTCCGCGTAGGCGTTCAGGTCGGTGTAGTAAGGTTGCTTGCGAATAACGGATGTAACCATGCTGCCATCCGGCAAATCATTCTTGGTAACATTTTGACGACCATAATTCCATTCGCCTGCAATGCATAGATCAAGGTATTTTCCCATTGCGTTTCCTCTGAACGGGTCGAAGTTGAGCCGATTAAAAAATCCCAGTCGAATGGCCGAGAAATCGATTCGTTCTTTTTTATTTTGAAATGAGTTGGGAACTTTCTTTAATGAATCCTGATTCAGTTTAAATGCCGTGTAGTTGTATTGTAACTCCCAGCCCAGAGAATAAACGCTCCCGATTTTATATTTCGTTCGG
The DNA here is from genome assembly GCA_937871435.1 of uncultured Bacteroidota bacterium. Taxonomy (GTDB): domain Bacteria; phylum Bacteroidota; class Bacteroidia; order AKYH767-A; family 2013-40CM-41-45; genus JADKJP01. Next base: position 34,073 of record CALMQM010000123.1, read on the forward strand.
AATCCAATCGCAAACTCCACGGAGCTTCCATATTTTATTCTTGCGCCCCGTTCATCGGGTCCCAAAACAAAACCGAATTTCATGAAAGGATAAATATATCTTTTCAGATTAGGCCCTATTTTGGAGGGAATCGAATCTGTTGCTCTGTCAACGTTTAACAAAACTGTTTGTGCCTGTCCATGATTGAAAAGTATAATCATGAGCAGCACGAGAGAAAGGCCAAAGGGTGGTCTGAATAATTTATTTTTGAATTGAGTCATCCTGTAGTTCAATTTTAGGAAAATCCAGTGTGCCGGTGTAGCCTTCAAAGTGAACGGTGATTACATCTCCGGTGTGAAAATCTTCCGCATAAAAATGCAATACCTCTTTGTTTTCTGCCAGAAGTACGGAGTACGAGATCATGTTTCCGCTTTGATTCTCTACTTTATAATAAAGGTTTCTTCTTACTGCATAGCCAAGTGATCTTTCGGTTTCTGCGTAAGAGAATTGTTCTCTTAACACAACCTTGATTTCATTGTTGGCTACAACAAAATCAAATGTGGGATCAATGGTTTTATTCGAATCGAAAAAATAGGGTGCCTGTGGAATCCCGTATCCATGTGCATAATCAAAGTAGGGGAACAGATGACCCGATTTCTCCATCTCTTTAAATAATTCCATGTTATTCCATGTTCGGTGTGATTGCCATGCACAGGCAGCAAAACCGGCAACAAGTGGCGTAGAAAAAGATGTACCAAAAGCAACTTTGATTTTGTGCGCGTCTGCGATCACTGCTTTGCCAACAGCACAAACATTCGGTTTGAGAACGCCTGCGCTATTCGGACCAAAGGAGCTGAAATAAATGTGCATGTCTGATTCCGGATTTGTGCCACCCACCGTAAGTACACTATCCGCGTCTGCCGGTGTATCAATAGTGTGCCACTCGTTTTGTCCTTCATTGCCTGCGGCATTGACTACCAATATTCCTTTTTTTGCAGCCATATTAGCGGCACGCGCGACCAGACTTTTTCTACCATCCATATCTGAGGTAAAATACCTGCCGTTGGTATAACCCAATGAACTGGAAATAATATTTGCTCCGTGTTGATCAGCCCATTCGGCGGCGGCGAGCCAGTATTCTTCTTCGGCACGAGGTTCCCACAAAATTCTTTCTGTTCGTGCCAGCAAATATTCCGCACCTGTGGCAAGTCCCAGGGGAATACTGTCGGCAATACCCGCCATACAGGACAAGGTTGCGGCTCCATGCCAATGGTGTGCAAAGACAAATTCTTTTTTCGAAACAAAATCATATGTAGCAACGATTCTTTTTTCGTCGCGCAGTTTTTTGAAAACCGGATTTTTGTCAACTCCCGGAAACCCCGCATCCAACACGGCGATTCTTATTCCGGAACCATCCATGTGATGTTGTCTGAAGACTTCCGCTTTCATTCTTTCCGTTTGATAGTGCAACAAAGGAATCATTTCAGCCTCTTTTTCTTTCTTTGAGTTTTTCAACGCGGGCAATGCACAAAAAACCATTGGCTCAACCTCTTTCACAAATGCGAAAGATTTAATCTGAAGGATCTGCTCGTTGGTTGCAAACAAGGCAACGCCATTCAACCATCGACTAGGCCAGGAAAGAGTTGCTCCTGTGCTTGCGAGCAATTCAAGGTATTGGGGGGAAACAGGAAAATCTGTTGAATCAACAATCGGAATATTTTGATTTTGCCGCTGTAAAATTGTGCGTTCATCAAAATAAGAATAGGGATCAAAAAAGGAATAGTGTTTGTCGGTGAAACTTACCCAGAATTTTACCGGCGATTCCGAAAATACTTTGACAGAAAACAAAAGGCCAAACAGGAAAAGCCCGCCGGCGAGTTTAAAAAAGAGGGGCGAGGCTGTTTTTTTCAATCAGTTTTTTTTCTTCGATTCCGGGAAGACCTTGGTCCACTTCAGAATATTGACTACGCGCGTTCCATCTTCATAACTGTCGGCGAATTTCGCGCGGAGGTAATCATCGGGAAATTCATAAGTATATTCCATTTCCCCGGCCTTACTGATAACGGCAGATGTTTTTGAATATTCGTTTGTTTCCGGGAAAAAATTTCTGTACAAATAGACGCCCTTTACGTCGGTGACCGAAAATTGTACGTCATACGATTCTCCGGTAAGGTTGAAGGACTCATATTTGTTATCTTTTTTCATCACAGCCACCTTAGCAGCTTTGGGAAATTTCTGGATATCGTAGAGGGTGTCGTAATTATAAAATTCCTGTGTAGTGGACACGTTCCAGATGCCTTCGATTGGATCCAGGCTGTCTGCTTGTTTGGTAAAATATTCTTTGAACAAATCTTCGCTGGTGAGCTTTTGAGCAAGCAGGGGAGAAGCAAAGAGCGAAAGAAGCAGTATTCCGAAACTAAATTTCATGGTTACGAAAATACATTTTTTGTTCATTCAATAACAGGGCTGCTCCATTTCCCTTGTCTTAATAATGTTCTATTCTTTGGGCATGGGCCGATCAACCCGAATCCTTTCTTTTCTGTTTGCCACTTCCCAGGCGGTCAGGAATACAAGTCTGGCTCTACGGGCCAACAACTTCGTGTTTATTTTATCGGCGGTGTCTCCGGTCTGATGATAATCCGCGTGTGTTCCGTTAAAATAGAAGATTACCGGGATATTGTTTTTTGCAAAATTATAGTGGTCGCTTCGAAAGTAGAATCGGTTTGGGTCGCCCGGTTTATTGTATTCGTAATCCAGGTGCAACTTGGTAATACTGTCGTTAACCCGTTCGCTTATTTCGTGGAGCTCTGTGCTTAATTTGTTGGATCCAATAATGTAAACGTAATTGGGATCGTTCAGCGAATCGTGTTTCGGGTCGGTGCGACCGATCATATCAATATTCAGATCAACCACTATTTCGTTCAGGGGGACAGGGGGCCTTTTTACAAAATATTTTGACCCCAACAATCCCTTTTCTTCGCCGCTGACGAGCATAAAGTAAATGTTTCTCAATGGTCGATGGCCATCCGCTGCCGCTTGTTGAAAAACTCTCGCAAGTTCCATCACCGCAGATGTTCCGCTGGCGTTATCATCGGCACCCGGATGGAGTAGTGAATCACGGATGCCGAGATGATCATAATGCGCCGTAATAAAAACCGATTCATTTTTCTTTTCAGTTCCTTCGATGTAACCGATCATGTTTTGTCCGCGCATCTTATCCGTTTCCGCTGATAATTTTACAATCGCTGAAGTTGAAGAAGAGATGTTTACAGATTTTTTTCCTCTCGAAATTTTACGCAACGCTTTATTCAACTCAGGTTCCATCGTTTCGGGAAAAAATTTCTGTGCCAGATCATTTGTGATATAAACCCATGGAATTGCATTCGGTTGCCGGCAGGAAACTTCAAATGCATTGGGCTTGTTACTATAATTAAATGAATCCGCCATGGCTTCGATAGTGTCTGTGATTACAAATACTATTCGTGGTTTTTTTTCGTTGATGAATTCAACTTTTCTCTTCCAGTCTGTTGACCATTCAGATGCATGCTTACTTTTTGTAATGATGTATTTTCCTTTTTTACTCTTTGGTTCGCCATCTAAAATAATTACGGCTTTACCGGTGATGTCGTTGTTTTTACAATCATCATATGATGGATCCGTTATACCATATCCTATAAAAGAAACCGAATCAATCACAAGCATGGTGTCGGTAAAAAAAGACGGGTAATAGAAGTCTTTCATAAAGAGAAAAAACTGTTGGTTCACTTCTATGTTACATGTTTCACACGACCGTAATGTGATCGGATGAAACTGTTCATAGGTTCCAAAAATTCCGGGGTTCAGATTTAAGTGGCTAAATCTGTTTTTAATATAGTGCGCTGCTCTTTTCTGACCCGGTTTACCTGTTTCTCTTCCTTCCAGGGAATCCGATGTAAGTATACGAATGGTGGAATATGCCGAGTCGGGAGAAATTTGTTTGCTGTATTGAACAGAAAGGTCGCTTTGAGCCAGGCCCTGAAGAGTGTTCAATACAAAGAGGAAAAGGAGGAAAATGTTGATCTGGAAAGAAGAATTCCTGTTCGTTATTTTAAGAAAAATGGCAGTCCTTTTCACAGCCGTTTTATCATATAATTCAAAGAAGGATTGCCGGTGAACGAGTAGTGATTTTGCAGAACGTTTTTTCACTTACTCAACTGTGGATGGCAATTTTGTTTACTCTGTTTGTGTGTCGACCACCTTCAAAAGGTGTTGCTAAAAAAGTTTGTACAAAAGAAAGCGCTTCATCCCTGCTTACAAACCTGGCAGGTATACAGAGCACATTCGCATTGTTATGTTGTCGTGCCAGCGATGCTAATTCATTTTTCCAGGCAATGGCGGCTCTTATACCAGAGTGTTTGTTTGCTGTGATTGCGACGCCATTAGCACTACCACAAAAAAGCACACCAATGTCAAATTCATTTTTTTCAATTGCGTTGGAAAGCGGGTGAACAAAATCCGGGTAGTCAACGGAGTCGGTAGAATAGGTACCAAAGTCTTTTAATTCATAGCCCGCTTCTTCCAAGTTCTTTTTAATGAACTCCTTGTATTCAAATCCGGCATGATCACAACCAAGGGCAATGCGTTGTTTTTTCATGATTTTACAATCAATGGGTTTCTAACAAATGTACTAATTTGTTATGAACATGTCATCTTTTCCGATTTTTAGTACGTTGATTTATAGAGCTATCAGGAAACGATTTATTAACAGTATTTTTGTGTATGGAATTAAAACCTGTGGTTAACTGATGAAAAGAATCTCTTGCAATGTTCATAAGCCATTCTCTTTATGAATCCATTTTATGAAAGCAAGGAAATTATATCACAGGTTATGAATTTATGCTAACAAAATAAGACGTGTTTTTCACCTGAAAATTACAGATAATTATTCACAGCACCTGAAATAACGTATTGTTCATTTCAGTATGATAAAACTAATTATCAGAAGATTGGAATAAAAATACATGTTGATAACGAAGAACAAAATGTGTGTAAATGAAAAGTCAAGCGTTGTTCGCTGAAATTACAAACAGAATGAACAGGCTAATAGTAGTAATAGATTTTAAGATATAAATTTAAAATATATTAATTGTATGGATGTGTTGAATGAAAAAATTGCCGCGGTTTCAACAAAGGGATTTTTGGATATTGAACCGGATCCTTCCTTAGATTTGTTCGCGGAACTCAACAAACTCAAAAAAGAAAAAAATGCGATTCTTCTCGCTCATTATTATCAGGATGCTGATATCCAGGATGTCGCGGATTATATTGGGGATAGTTTGGGATTGGCGCAACAAGCTGAGAAGACGAATGCATCGATTATTGTTTTTGCCGGGGTTCATTTCATGGCAGAGACGGCGAAGATTCTGAATCCGGGGAAGAAAGTATTGTTACCTGATTTGCGTGCAGGTTGTTCGTTGGCAGATGCATGTAAGCCTGAAGCATTTGCAGCATTTAAGTCGAAGTATCCGGATCATGTTGTTATTTCTTACATCAATTGTTCGGCAGAAATAAAAGCGATGAGTGATATCATTTGTACTTCTTCAAATGCAGTCGCTATTGTGAACAGTGTACCGAAAGACAAAAAAATAATTTTTGCACCGGATAAAAATCTTGGTCGTTATGTGGCAGAAAAATCAGGCAGGGATCTGGTGTTATGGGACGGAACATGTATGGTACATGAAATTTTCTCTTTGGAAAAAATCATGAAGTTGAAAGCCAAACATCCGCATGCAAAATTTATTGCTCATCCGGAATGTGAACCCGGTGTATTGTCGCAGGCGGATTTTATAGGATCAACAACAGCATTGTTGAAATATACAGTAAGCAGTCTGGATACTGAATTCATAGTCGGAACTGAAACAGGAATATTACACCAGATGGCGAAAGCATCTCCTGAAAAAACATTTATTCCTGCGCCACCGAATAATTCCTGTGCATGTAACGATTGCCCGCATATGAAACTAAACACGCTGGAGAAATTGTATATTTGTTTGAAGTACGAGACACCGGAATTATTACTTCCGGAGACTGTACGAACAAAAGCTCTTATTCCGATTAAACGAATGCTGGAAATTTCCAAACAACAGGGATTATAAAATTGATTTCAATGAACGTGTTTTCAAAAAAATATTTCATCACAACACTTTTGTTATCCCTTTGCATTTGTGTTTTTTCTCAAGATGCTCCAAAGACTAACCCAGACGGGTTCAATACATTTTATTATCCGGGCGGAAAAAAATCCAGTGAAGGTTTTCTGAAAAACGGAAAACCGGACGGGTATTGGAAAAGTTATTATGAGAGTGGCAGAATAAAATCAGAAGGAAATCGTGTTAATTTCAAACTTGACAGTTTGTGGAAATTTTACAATGATTCTGCGGTTCTGACTGCTGAATACTATTACAAAGACGGATTGAAAAACGGAATTCAGAAAACCTATTATGATAACGGAGTTTTGCAGTCGGAAGAAACTGATTCGATGAGTATTCGTCAGGGGATTTCAAAGTATTATAATGAAAAGGGAATTCTGATTAAAACTATTCCGTATATCAATGGTGTTGAAAACGGAATGGCAAGAGAGTACCGTGAAGACGGCACATTGATCACAGTGACTCGTTACAGAAATGGATTTTTTCAAAAAGAAGAAAAAATAAACCGGATAGATAAGTTGGGATTAAAGCAAGGTGTCTATAAAGATTTCTATGATACGGATCAGATTCGTTCTGAAGGAATGTATAAAGACGATAAGAAGGATGGTATTTTCAAAGAGTATTCATTGGATGGAAGGGTGATTAAAAAAGAGGAATACATTATGGATGTACTTCAGGTGAAAGAGGAGGCGGAAAAGGACAAGTTTGAAGTAAAGAGAAATTATTATGCAACAGGGGCTACGAAAATAGTCGGGACATTTAAAAAAGGAATTCCGGAAGGAGTGTTCAGACAATATGATGAAAACGGAAACATTGACAGCGCGAAAGTATTTGCAGGGGGACGACTGCTGAGACAAGGAAAGATGGATAATCAGGGGAGAGAACAAGGAGAGTGGAAAGAATTTTATGAAAGCGGGAAAATTCGTTCCATAGGCATGTATGTGGACGGAAAAAGAGAAGGTGTTTGGAAATTTTCTTTTGAAAATGATTCCATGGAGCAGATTGGTGCTTATGTAAAAGGAAAACCGAACGGGGATTGGAAATGGTATTATCCGAATGGACAATTGCGGAGAGAGGAAACGTATGCGAACGGAAAAGAAAACGGAATGATGCGCGAGTTTGATGATGATGGCACATTGTTAACCGAAGGAAATTATGTAGACGGGAAACAGGAAGGTGATTGGAAATACAGTATTGGTGAATATGTCGCGGAGGGAAAGTTTGTTGAAGGAAAGGAAGATGGTTTGTGGAAGCAATATTACAGAGACGGCAAACTTGCTTTTGAAGGAGAGTACCTCGAAGGACTTGAAACAGGAAAACACACATATTACTGGCCGAATGGTCGCCTGCACGAGGTCCGCAATTACCGACTTGGCCTACCGGATGGTGAATGGTTTTTATACGATGAGGGAGGAGCAGAAGTGTTGAAACTGACATACCGCAGTGGTGATGAAAAGAAGATAGACAACACGGATGCACCGGAAGGGAATTGAATCAACCATACTTTTAGAAATGGTGAATGGAAAAAAAATTTAGATCCTTCAAAGAGTTTTACCCCTATTATTTATCGGAACATAAAAAACCGATGACACAGGCGTTTCATTTTTTTGGAACTTTTTTGGTGATCTTATTGTTTCTCTACGGAATTTTTATGCAATCCGGAATTGCTTTTTTATTAATGCCGGTTGCGGGCTATGGTCTGGCATGGATCAGCCATTTGTTTGTTGAGAAAAATAAACCGGCGACATTCACATATCCTTTGTGGAGTCTACGCTCCGACTTTGTGATGTTTGCGGATATTCTGACGGGTAAGATAAAAAAGCGGATGAATTAGAGAGTTGAAAATATTATTTTCCCCAGCGCCTTGATTTCTTTTTTGGCTTGACGATTTTTTTATCCCTACCCGCAGCACCTCTTTTTCTTGGCGGATGTTCAGGAATGAATACAGGGACAGGACCGTCGCCATTGATCATTTTAAAATCAATTTGTTTCCGGATAAGGTCACAACGCATTACCTGAACACGGACATTGTCGCCCATTGTGTATCTCTTTTTCGTGCGGGCGCCAATCACGCAATAGTTGGTGTCATCAAATTCATAGAAGTCATCATCTAAGTCGCGCAGGCGAACCATTCCCTCACATTTGTTTTCTATGATTTCCACAAACAGTCCCCACTCGGTTACGCCTGAAATCAACCCATCGTAGACCTCACCAATTTTATCCTGCAAAAACTCAACTTGTTTGTATTTAATGGAAGCACGCTCCGCTTCGGAAGCTTTTATTTCCATCTGCGTGCTGTGTTTGCATTGTTCTTCCAGTTGTTCACGATCCACCTCATTTTTATTATTGAGGTATGATTCCAGCAAGCGATGAACCATCATGTCGGGATAGCGACGAATAGGAGAAGTGAAATGAGTATAAAAATCGAATGCAAGTCCGTAGTGTCCGATGTTTTCCGTCGTGTATATTGCTTTTGACATAGTACGGATGGCAAGCTGTTCGAGAACGTTCTGTTCTTTTTTACCATGCAGACTCTTCATGAGACTGTTTAGTGAATTCGAAATTTCCTTGTCGTTATCAATCTTTAATTTGTAGCCCCACTTGCTTGCGAATCGCGCGAAATTCTGGAGCTTGTCAGAAACCGGACCTTCGTGAACACGATACACAAATGGCCTTTTCTGAACGGTCATCGTTTCCTCTTCCTGTTCGCCCCGCTTATTTTTCTTTTGTGAAGTAACAATGTGTTTTCGTCCGATCAATTCAGCCACGCTTCTGTTGGCCAACAGCATGAATTCCTCAATGAGCTTGTTTGCCTCTTTGCTCTCTTTCAGATACACGCCAAGTGGTTTTCCTTTTTCGTCCAGCTTAAATTTCACTTCCATTTTTTCAAAGGCAATCGCGCCTTTTCGGAATCTTTCACTACGAAGTTTTTGGGCCAGTGTGTTGAGGGTTAGAATTTCTTCTTTCAGTGGTCCCTCACCGGTTTCGATCACATTCTGTGCATCTTCGTAAGCAAAACGTTTGTCGCTATGAATGATAGTTTTTCCAAACCAGGAATTAACAACACGTCCAGCGTCATTCATTTCGAATACAGCAGCAAAGCAAAGCTTGTCCTCGTTTGGTCTTAAAGAACAAACACCGTTTGACAATTTTTCCGGAAGCATAGGAATTACCCTGTCAACCAGGTATACAGAAGTGCCACGGAAGTAAGCTTCTTTATCAAGATACGTTTGCGGCCGAATATAATAAGTGACATCGGCGATGTGTACACCAATTTCCCAGTTTCCGTTTTGTAGTTTTTGAATGGACAAAGCATCATCAAAATCCTTCGCGTCATACGGATCGATGGTGAATGTGGTGATCTTACGAAAATCTCTTCTGCGTGAAATTTCTTCTGCCGGAATAGCTTCAGGAATTTTTGCGGATTCTTCCTCCACTCTGCGGGGAAACTCCAGGGGGAAGCCGTATTCCGAAAGAATGGAATTCATTTCGACATCGTTGTCGCCGGGCCAGCCAAGGAGTTTAGTAATTTTTCCGATGGGATTTTTAGTTCCGCGAGGCCAGTCTACAATCTCAGCAATCACTTTTTGTCCATGCTGTGCATCGCCGATGAGATGTTGCGGGATGAAAATATCCACCAGCATTTTGGAAGAATCAGGAACCACGAAGGCAAATTTTCCCTGCAGTTGCACATTGCCCGCAAACTCTGTTTTTGATCGCTCGATAATTTCCACAACTTCTCCTTCAAGGCGTTGGTTTTTGTGTCGCGCATACAGATATATTTTCACCCGGTCACCGTTAAGCGCATTTTTCACATTGCGTGGAGCGATATAAATATCATCTTCATCATTTTCACTGAGCAGGTAAGCGGCGCCACTTGCGGAGATATCAATGACACCCTCGGTATATGCATGTTTTGGTTTGAGTTTGTATTTCCCTCTTTCAACTTCCAACAAATCACCTTTCGCCATGAGAGTGCGGATGATGATCAGAATTTCTTTTTTCAGTTCAGTGGCAAGATCTTCAACGACGACATCTCCGCCAAGTGTTTCACGGACATAATTCATGAAGCCCGGCTTGATAGCAGTTGTGAGTTGTTTGTAATTAAATGTTTTGTTCGGATGAGAATTGAGGGTTTTAAAAACTTCCGAAAGTAAATATGCCTGGACAGGACTTTTAATTTGTTCTTTATGTTTTTTCTTGTTCATGTAATCAATAATGAAAGCGACGGAGGGGTGATTGCCAGATTTAATATTGGAGGAAAAATGAATTTAGCAGGATAATTATTTTTTGAAAGTTACACAATGCAGGATGGGGAAACACGTTAGTCTGTGCTAATTATAAGGCAACAACCGTTAATAACACAGAGCGATTGTGAAAAACCTGTTTCATAACTTTTAACTGATCAGCATGAAGCACAAGAGCAGGGGACTTACTTTAGCTCTTTATAATCATCGCACTAAAACCAACGCGGAAAAATGGACACACAAAACCAAGAACCCAAAAAGGGAAAAGGAACCCTTTGGATTGTATTATTTTTACTCTCTGCCGTCATGAACATTTATCAGTGGCGCAACCACACCACCACGATTAACACATACGAGCAGAAGGTGGATACGCTGGTAGTAGAGCGGGTGAATGTTGAAAAAGAGCTTTCGGACACCAAGGCTGAACTTGAGAAATACCGTGGTATTTCTGCCAACCTTGACAGTTTGTTGAACGAAGCCCAGGCTAAAATCGAAGAGCAGGCTAAGAAGATCAAAGATATCAACGCCCGCGAGCGGAATATGGCTTCTTTGAATACAAAACTGAAGCAGCAGCTTGCAGATCTTCAAATGTTGCGCGACGAATACCTGGGTCGTATCGACTCTTTGTTGATGGCGAACAAACAGCTGGTTACAGAGAAGGAGCAATTGACAAGCAATGTAGAGTCGCTGTCGAAGAACCTCGAAACCACGGTTGCAACAGCGTCTGTATTGAAAACAGAATACATCAAAGTTCAATCGTTCAAGAGGAAGTCGAATGGAAAATTTGTTGAGACCGCGATGGGCAAACGTACGCACAAATTATCGGTTTGTTTTGATGTATTGGATAACAAGATTGCGAAACAGGGCGACAAAACAGTTTACCTGAAAATAACTGAGCCGGGCGGTAAAGCGGTGGGTAATCGCAGCACAGGATCCAGCTCTTTCAAAACAAGCAGCGGCGAAGAGGTGATGTATGCTGCAACGACTACGATTAATTACACCGGAGCGAAACAAAATGTGTGTATGAATTACGAAGAGCAGCAAGATAAAATGTTCCCTGCCGGAACTTACCTTATCGAAGTTTACATAGATGGCAACCTGAGCGGCGCCGGATCTTATACGCTGAGATAATTGTAATTGATAAATAATTCAATCGCCATGAATCGGGCAAATCCCGCGTTCATGGCGATTTTTTATTGACAACAAAATAATTTTAAAGCGGGTCTTGAATTTTTTCTTCAATTATGCGGATCATTTTTGGCGCGATATCGAACCCGCGCATCCTCCAGATTTCCGCTCCGTTTTTCATCAGGATAAATGTGGGTACACTTAGAATGTGAAATTCCTTAGCATAATCCGGATGCTCGTCGATATCAATTTTCAACAAAAAGATTTTGTTGTCAAAATGGTTTAATACCAGATCGATGACAGGATCCGCCCATTTGCAGGGTTCGCACCATGTGGCATGAAAATCGAGCAAGACTAATGGGTGTTCCTGAATTGGAGTAAGCACAGATGGAATTAATTATTCTTCACGCCCGCGAGTCCTGTTTCAACGGGAACATTTTCTTCTTTGATCAAACTCCATCCGCCATATACATTCACAACATTGGAATATCCATCCGCTTTCATGAGCGAGGCCGCGATCATAGAACGGTATCCTCCGGCGCAATGAATGTAGACTGTTTCGTTTTTAGGAACAGAAGAAAGATTGCTTTTTAAATCGGCTAAAGGCAAAACGGTTGCGCCTTTGATGTGACCGGATTCCGCTTCGGTATATTTGCGAACATCCAGAACGGAAGCGCCTTCATTTACCTTTGATGCAAAATCCGCAGGGCTAACAGAAATCACGGTATCGGTTTTTTTGCCGGCCCTTATCCATTCGGGAAATCCGCCCATCAGGTAACCACGAACATTTTCATACCCTACACGGGCCAGTCGTTGTACCGCCTCTTCTTCTTTTCCCGGATCACACACGAGTACAAGTTGTTTACGGATATCGACTACTGTTCCAACCCAGACGGCAAACATTCCGTTTAGTCCGATATTAACCGAGCCGGGAATAAACCCCTTTTCAAAATCTTCCGGGTTACGTGTATCAAGGACGAGTGAACCGTTTTGAAGATCCAGTTCAACAGCATCTACAGAGAGAGGACGAAGATTATTTTTCATCACAGCATCGATCGCTTCATAACCCTGCTTGTTAATTCGTGCATCACTGAAAAAATATGCAGGAGGGGCAACCAATCCTTCGGTGACTTCTTTGATAAACTCTTCTTTGCGCATTTCACGCAACGCGTAATTGGTTTTTTTCTGATGCCCTATCGTGCTCCAGGTTTCTTTGCCAATATTTTTTCCGCAGGCAGAACCCGGACCGTGTGCGGGATACACGGTAACTTCATCGGGGAGATTTTTTATTTTATTGTTGAGAGAATCATACATCATTCCGGCCAATTCCTCTTTTGTCATTTTTCCATCCAGAAGATCCGGTCTTCCAACATCTCCAACAAATAATGTGTCACCCGAAAAGAGGCAATATTCCTGATAGCTTTCGTCAAGTAATAAATAGCAGGTAGATTCAGGAGTATGTCCGGGAGTATGAATTGCTTTCAGTGTGATGTTGCCAAGCTTAAATTCTTCGCCATCTTTCGCTGTATAGGTTTCGTAATGTGTTTCAGCGAGCGGACCAAATACAATCGTGGCTCCGGTTTCTTTTGCCAGATCAATATGACCTGAAACAAAGTCGGCATGAAAATGTGTTTCAAAAACATATTTGATTCTGGTTCCGCGCTGGCGAGCCAATTCGATGTAGGGTTCAATTTCGCGGATCGGATCTACGATGGCAGCTTCGCCGTTCGATTCAATATAATATGCAGCTTCTGCAAGGCAATTGGTATAGAGTTGTTGTACGTACATAGATAAAGGAGTAGAGACCACAAAGATAGGAAAAAGCACCGGCAGGGAAAAGATAGGAAAATGTACGATCTTCGGAAAAAATTAGCGTCAGGATATTTTACATGACGAACCAGGAACAAGCGACGAAGCCAACGAAAGAACAATGGGCAAAACCGGTGTTTTGGCTGGGATTAGCAGTCATCCTTGTTTTCTTTTTGCCGGCAAGTTTCGCGCTTCTTTTGGGATTGACGCTTGGTATACTGTTCGGAAACCCATTTCCGAAACAATCGAAAGTCGTTACTAAATATTTACTTCAGGGAGCAATTGTTGGACTTGGATTCGGAATGAATTTCACCAAAGTTGTAGAGGCGGGTAAAGATGGATTTGTGTTTACAGTGTTGACGATCTCGGCGGCAATTGGTGTAGGGTTTATTCTTGGACGAATTTTGAAAGTTGAGCGGATCATTTCTTACCTCATCTCTGTTGGTACTGCTATTTGTGGAGGAAGCGCTATTGCTGCGGTGAGTCAGGTCGTGCATGCGGACGAAAACGACATTTCTGTTTCTATCGGCACGGTGTTTATTTTAAACGCGATCGCCTTGTTTATTTTTCCTCCGATAGGAACTTATTTCGGTCTTACTCAACAACAATTTGGAGTGTGGGCGGCAATTGCCATTCACGATACCAGCTCTGTTGTTGGTGCGGCATCACACTATGGAAACGAAGCGTTGATGATTGCAACAACTGTGAAGCTGGCGCGCGCACTCTGGATAATACCGGTAGCGCTACTCACGTCGCTGGTATTTAAAAAACAAAGTTCGGCTGCAGCCCTCCCTTGGTTCATTCTGTTTTTTGTAATTGCCTCCTTAATAAACACCTATACTCATATTCCTTCTTCGATTTCAGACTTAATAGTCAAAGCTTCAAAAATTGCATTTAGTGTCACACTTTTTCTCATTGGAACCGGAATTTCAATGAAGACGATCAAAAAAGTAGGAATACGCCCTCTGTTGCAAGGTGTGATATTGTGGATGTTTATTTTAATTTCCTCTTTATTTTTTATTCTTCATTACTAAACGTATTTTCGTTTAACCCAAGCGATAGCAGAGCGATTTTTTTGCAAGCCCAAATTTGCGACAATGGAGATTGCAATTGTTTTAGGACTACTGGTCCTGGCCATTCTACTTTTTTCTATGGAAAAATTTTCTGTGGACCTGGTCACTATGGGTTTGTTGTTTGTATTGATCGCAACAAAAATTATTACACCGCAGGAAGCGTTTGCCGGATTCGGAAGTGATTTCATGGTGGTTCTTACGTCCATTTTTATTATCAGTGGCGCCCTACAGCAAACAGGAGTTTTGGATTTAATTGGCGCAAGATTGCTTTCGCTTGCCAAAGCCAGACCTGAGTATATGATTGTTTACATCATGTTTGCGGTTGGGCTTACTTCTGCATTCATGAATAATACGACAGTGACAGCAATTTTTCTTGCTCCTGTCATTGCGGTTGCAAGAAATTTGAAAATGGGTCCGTCGAAACTTTTAATTCCGGTTGCCTATGCGTCTATTCTTGGCGGAACATGTACATTGATCGGAACGTCTACCAATATTGCGGTTGGAGGCTATCTTGAAAAAATCGGGATGCAACCGATAGGTATGTTCGAATTTCTTCCTGTCGGGTTAGCACTTTTTGTAACCGGTTTATTGTATATGGCATTGGTCGGTAAACGTAGTTTGCCAGACAACAAAGACGAAAGCATGGAAGCGGAATTTGGATTGCGCGCATATGTAAGTGAAATTGTTATCAGCCAGGATTCCCCGCTCATTGGAAAAGGAATTTTCCAATCCAGTCTTAGCAAGATGGGTTTTCGAATTTTGAATGTGATTCGTCTTGGGCATAATTTTTTACCGGACAAGACAAGCATTATTGAAGCAAACGATATTTTGATCGTCGAAGGAAAATTGGAAAACCTGATTGCAGTGAAAGAAACAGAAGGCATCGATATTCGTGCAGACGGTCTGTTGGATTATTCCCTACAGAGTGAAAACATTAAACTGGCAGAAGTTCTTGTGACACCGCAATCAGAGTTTCTGAATAACACACTGAAGAGCTCTAATTTCAGACAAAAATATGGACTGGTTGTACTTGCTATTAACCGGTCAGGGCACACACTGAGAGAGAAGCTGGGAAAAGTTATTTTGCGTGTAGGAGATATATTGTTGGTGCAAGGACCAATAGAAAAAATAGATTACTATAAGTTATCGCGGGATATAGCCATCCTGGATGATTTCAGACCGTTATTATACAAACGCAGAAAAGGCATTCTTACTCTTGCGGTTTTTATCACGTCGATTATTCTTGGCTCCTGCAACATCTTTCCGCTATCTGCATCCATGATTCTCGGAGTTCTGGTTGTTGTATTGATCAAAGCAGTCAGTATTGAAAGAGCTTACGAAACGATTGACTGGAAATTGTTGGTAATGATTGGAGGAATGTCGGCATTTGGTACCGCGATGACGAACTCCGGTGCGGCAACATGGTTGTCACAAAACATTGTTAATGTGATGCAACCTTTTGGCACACTTGCAATCATGGCCGGCTTTGTGATTCTGACAGTATTTCTTACACAGCCCATGTCCAATGCCGCAGCAGCATTGGTAGTATTGCCTATTGCGATTGAAACGGCGAGACATCTTGAAGTAAACCCAAGGACATTTGCGATTGCGGTTATGCTGAGCGCATCTGTTTCATTGGTTACACCTTTCGAGCCATCGTGTATCCTGGTGTATGGGCCGGGGAAATACAGGTTCATCGATTTTTTCAAAGCGGGAGGAATACTCACTGTGATACTGATGGCGGTATTAATGATTCTTATTCCGTATTACTGGCCGCTGTAATGCCTATGCTTGCAGCTATTGAAATGAAGAGTGTCTGAACGGAATAAATGCCTGCAAAAAGTAATTTCGGATTAACTTTTATCACAACTCATTAATTAAGTGTTTTCAAAACTGAATCCGCCCTTAGTTTGAAATCAGCAGATTCCGCAGAGAGTTTGTGAAGAAGAGTGCGCGATTTGTCAGGCTTGTTCAGTTTTAAATAAATGAGCGCCTGGTACCACAATGATTCATTTGCATGCACGCTATCGCTTTTTGCGGTTGACTCAAAAATAGGCAAAGCTTTTTTATAGTTTCCTTTTTCATAGAAACGAACAGCGTCTCTGAAGGTTTGTGGAAGAATAGATTGAGCGGTTGTAGATTCATTCACAGAATAGCCGGCGTCAGTAACAGAGGGCTTTCTTGTTTCTTCTGATGCGGCGCTGGTTCCTTGTTTGTCTTTGGCGGAAAAACTTTTTTCGTATACCTCTTCTTTACTTTTAGAAACTCCACTTGCCGCAACGAGCGACTCTTCGTCTTTTGTTTCACGAACAACATCCGCGTTTTTTTTACTTTGATCATACTCGACATTGCTTGAGCCAATTTTCAATTTAGAAGAAGGCGAAGGCTGAGTTGGAACAGCCAGATTTCTTGCATCAACGATGTCTCGTGATTTTGCATACTCTTTATTGAGCGCAATACTTTTCAACTCATTGTTAATTTCTGCATTTACAGATGGCGGAGCCGGGGAAGTTTTTTTGTATACATCTTCCTGTCTGACATTATCATCCTGTTCCGCTGATTGAATTGGCGAAGCTGTGTCGGCAGAAATTTTCTTATCCACCATTTTCCTCGAAAGATCCACATCGCCGACAGAGGCCTGATTTTCTTTCGAGAGGGCAGCATTAGCCAGGTTCGCAGGAACCAATGAATCAACTTTCGGCTCAGCGTTCGCAAGCGTTTTTTCCTGCACAGCATCTTTTTCAGATCGTAGAATAAAATAAAGGGAACCAATACATACACAAATCAGGGCAATTGAAGCGGCCATTTTCATCCACGGCCGAATAAACAAGAGCTTTCCTTTTGGCGCGACAGCGGCATCAATGCGGGAGTTCAGATCGAGAATATCGTTTGTTAAATCGGTATTGGTATCCATTGCCATCATTCCATCCACCGCATCCGAACAGAGCGGGCAGTCGGCCAGATGAAGCTCCACGACTCTTATTTCTTCCAATGAAGACAAGCCCCGGGCATAGCGGACGAGAGTTTCTTGATCCGGGCAAGGTCCGGATCCCGGGATCGTATGCTTTTTATTGTCCATGACCTCGTTCAAGAATGATTTTTAAATTTCTTTTACCGTTTTGAATGTGACTTTTTACATTTAACATGGTAAAACCTGTAATATCGCAGACCTCTTTATAGGATTTTTCTTGAAGGTAAAATAAGTCTATACAAATTCGTTGTTCTTCCTTCAGTTTTTTTATCGCCTCTTCCAGTTTTCTGTATGTTGTTTCCTTTTCAAGAGCGTCATCAGGATGCCACAGCGAATGCATTTCCATAACCTCGAGGCCGGACCCTTCTTCGTCAACAGATTGATGGAAAATCCCCTTTCTGCTGCGGAGAATCATCAGGCAATGGTTACGGGTTACAGCATATAGCCAGGACTTAAAAAAAGTGATTTCGTGCTTAAAAAGATCGCTTTGAAGCTTTTCGAAAATACTCATGACAGCATCTTTCGACTCATCAGTATCTTTCAAATATTTCAAACAAACCCCGAATAACTGATGTGTGTACCTTTTGAACAAAACGCCCAATGCATTTTTGTCGCCCTGCTTATACAGGGCTACAAGCTCCAGATCCGTTAATGAAGAGTGGGCGTTTGTCATTTTCCTGTGGATGAAAATACTGCGAATCTCGCGAATGCCCAACGAGTGGCATAACAGGTTATGAACGAAGAAACGGGAGAACAATTGCGGGAATTAACAGGCGTCAGTGTTTATTTCTAAAGAATACGAAATACACAATCAAAAAAGACCCTCACAATATTATACTACGACCGTCAGGAGAAGATTTTTTTAAGATGGACAGATGTTTTGTCTTCTATCATTTTGTGTAGAAGCCCACTCAACACATGGAAAGAAGATTTATCGTAGCTCATCTGTATTTTTCCATTGTCGAGATGATGAATACAATCACAAACGGACTCAAGGCTTTCGTACACATGAGAAGTAATGATTACTGTTTTGCCGGATTTTCTTAATTCATCCAAAATCAGTTTCAACACTGTAGTAGATTCAAGATCCAGGCCATTGTATGGTTCATCCAGCAAATAGATCTCTTTATCCATTTTAAAAACACCAAGAAGCGCAAGCTTTTTTTTCATGCCGGTAGAATACGTTTCAATCAAATCATCAAGAGGAAGAGAAAAAAGTTTGTTCCAGTTTTCCAGGGAAAATGGCCGATTTCCCTGAGGGAAAATGGACAAGTATTCACGACCGGTAATAAGTGGGTAAAAATAATTTTGAGTCTCGAGCAGACCAATCACATTTCTATGAATGGAATTATTATTTCTTTGAATTTTTCCCGAAGATGGGTTTACGTAACCATAGAATGCATGTAGCAACGTCGTTTTTCCGGAACCGTTCAGTCCGACCAGACCATGAATTTTTCCTTCTTCAATGTTCCAGTTTAAGCCGGCCAAGACGTTGTGACTTTCATATCCGACAGAAATTGTATCAAACAGTATCATCGACGTATAGTTTCAAATTGTTTTTAGCAACAGAATAATTTCTCACAATAATCATCAGTGGCAATGGGAGCAAAAAGGGAATCAATGTGGACGCAAACAGAATCGCCACCCAGACAGAGCCCGCGGCCAATTTTTCGTCCGGACGATAAAACGAATATTTTATCAAGATAAAATAAGAGACATTAATAATGAATATCAATGACGCAAGGAGAACATAAATCCAGTCGTGCGGATGCCGAAACAGATAAATCAATAAACCTGGAATAAAAAACATGGTGCACGCGATGACGTGAGTTTTCAACTTGTGTTTTAAAAATTGTTGAGGTGAAAGCGATTCGGCATTAATAACCGCAGCAGATTCACCATCTGAATAGAATGAACTGAAAGACATAGAAACCAGCAAAAGCACAAACAGAGAAACAAGAGTTAATCCGGAGAGTCCGATTGCAAACGCATAAACAATGAAAATGAATGTTCCGTGTTTTCTCAGTCCGCTCCTCCATTCAAAGAATGACATTGGAACCAATGGAATGAGGAGGCGGGACCCTAAGAATAAATGACCCCGATTTCCAACCGGAAGGAAAAAGAGCAAGATCGTTTCTGTCAACCAGATGCACAGGCAAAGCAGGATTAACCACCACCATCCATTCAATGCCAGCAACACCAGAAAAGGCATGGAAAGACAGAAATATTCTCCTAAATAAATCCGGAGAGGATGGAACGCGACACTTTTAAGAAACCGATGATCATTTCTTGCGAAGTGAATATACAGAACAAGCAGAATGTAAACGGAAATAGAAATGAGGGCATAGAAAATATCAGATAGCTTTAAATACAGACCATAAGAAAAATACGCAATCCCCCCTGCGATCAACAGCCAATATACCAGCGGCAAGCCAGATAAGGACCGACTAAGCTGAAGCACCCGAATGCGAAGCAGTGTTTTTAGCAATGCGGAAGACCTTTGGTTCGATCGGGAACTACTTTACCCGAAGACGTTGAATAAAAAGAGAATTTGTAGGCGGCAATGTTAAGAGATTTTACGCGTAAAAAATTGCCAATAAGAAAAAAACCATCACCGAGGGATGATGGTTGGAAACTAAACAGGCGTATCAGTTCCTGACTTGAAACAGAGTCAGGGGATCATCAAAAGTGAAAGCAAGTGAGTCAGAAACGGAAGAGGGGATAAAGTGGTTAGAGTTAGCGGTATGTTTATACCATCTTTTTTCATCCATCGCATACAGAAAGAATTCTCGCAAACGAAAACGATCCATTAATTGACAAACACGGCGATTCAATGAATCCACATCCGCGCTATTACAAATTTCGATCGCCATTAATGGCTGCAATCCGTTTTCTTTTTGGTAAACCACCACATCCGGTTCTTCTGATGAGGAATTAAAAACATCGAGTCCGCCTTCATAAACAGCCTCATATTTGTTTCTGTCGAGAAGTCTCGATAAATAATGTGTAAGCTGCCGGGAAAGAAATTTTTTCGTTGTTCCGGAAGATGTGAGCCAGGTGTGTTCCATGAGAATCATGAGTTTAGTTTTTTTTATTTGATCCATTTAAAGACAACACTAACGCAGAAATAAACCGAGAACCAAAGCAACAGATACGTTCGATATACCAGTTTAAGGGTAAAGTTTTTTACACGATGTAAAAAGGTGTTGCGGTTTCCTATGGGTTTTTGGGGCTTCTCTTGTTCGGGATCGGCCTGAAGAAAACGAACAGCATCTTTATACGTGCCTTTGTTTTGATACACAGAATTCAATGAATCTTTTTGCCGAAAAAGCAGACGATTCTCGGAAGAGAAGAAATCGAATGGGTTATTCAGTACAATCATATAATGTAATTTGACGGTAAAAATACTGTGCGAAGATTCTCGCAGAATTAAGGGATTGCTAAATCCATGTAAACAAAAACGCAACACCGGAAAAATGAATTTACTATTGACGTTGGAGACAGTTATCTTTACAGTCTATGAAAACATTGTATTTGGTCAGACACGCGAAATCAAGCTGGTCGTTGAATGAGTTGCCGGATATAGATCGACCGCTGAACGATCGCGGATATGGCGATGCGCATTTAATGAGCAAAACGCTTCTTCATAAAATTCAGGTTCCAGATCTGATGATTAGCAGTTCCGCGATTCGGGCCACATCTACCGCTTTGATTTTTGCGCGAACTTTTGGGTATCCCGTAGAAAAATTGCAGTTAGAATCTCAATTGTATGAAACCAAAGTAGCGGATTACCTGGAAGTGCTTTCGAGGGTGCCCGATGGAGTTCAAAATCTGATGGTTTTTGCACACAATTTTACCATCAGCGAAATCGTTCCTTATTTTTTAGTAGAGACTATTGAGGAGATGTCCACTTGCGCGGTGATGGGTATGGATTTGGAAATAGATCATTGGGGCGATATCAAAACAGCCCGGGGAAACAGAGCACTTTATTTATTTCCCAAAATGTTGAAGGAGATGTAAACAGCTGGTTAAGTTACTGTTAAGCTTTGGGAAAAGGGCAAATTTTCAGAAAGAATTTGAGAATTTGACGCAGAAAAGGGAATTCAGCCGCATGTTCGATCACGAAATTCAAGAACATTGATCATTTGATATCCACACAACCACTGTTAACTTTATAGGTATGAACAAAGAGGAAAGAAAAAAACTCGAATCAACATTGCATTCGGTCATCGAAGGAACGTTGAATAATTTGAACGAGAAAACGACAAAAAAAATTCGTAAATTTCTTAAGGGGCATAGCAAGGAAATTTCGAAAAAGTTTTACAAAGTTTTTTCGAGAGAGAAGAAAAAAATAGAGGCGAAGAAAAAGGCAGTCGCAAAGAAGAAAAAGACTCCGAAGAAAAAAGCGCCGGTCACGAAGAAAAAGTAAAGAGGATGATTTATGGGACGCAAACAGGTAGAGTTGGTCGACCGCGATTTAAGTTGGTTGTCATTTAATGCAAGAGTATTACAGGAAGCAGAAGACATATCTGTTCCTCTTTTAGAAAGACTGAGGTTTCTTGGAATATTCTCCAGTAACAGCGATGAATTTTTCAGAGTGCGCGTAGCCACAATTCGCCGGATGTCAAAATGGGGAAAGAAGGGAAAAGATCTGCTCGGCACCGATCCCGAAGAGTTGCTTGAAAAGATTCAAAAAACCGTTCTTCTACACCAGAAGAAATTCGAAAAAATATATGCCGAAATTCTTCTTGAACTGGAGAAGGAAAATATCAGCATCATCAATGAAAAGCAACTGACGAAAGAGCAAGGAGTATTTGTCAGAAATTATTTTCATGAACATGTCTATCAGTTTTTGGTGCCAATCATGATAGACTCGTCTCCGAAGTTTCCATACCTGAAAGACAAGTCCATTTATCTGGCAATTGTTCTTAGTCGTCTGGATAAATCGAAAAAGGATAAATATTCGCTGATAGAAATCCCGTCAGACGTTGTTTCGAGATTTCTTGTATTGCCATCTGTGAATGAAAAAAGACACATTATCTTACTGGATGATGTTATCCGCTTTTGTCTGAATGATATATTTTCCATTTTCGATTATGATGCGATTGAGGCCTACACTATTAAACTAACGCGAGATGCGGAGCTGGACATAGATAGCGACGTTTCGAAAAGTTATGTGGAAAAGATTTCGAAGAGTGTCAAGCAAAGAAAGAAAGGAGACCCCGTCAGGCTCGCTTACGACGAAAACATTCCTGTTGATCTGCTGGCGTTCATTCTCAGAAAAATAAAATTGTTCAACGAAGAACATCTGATCCCCGGCGGCAGATATCACAATTTCAAAGATTTTATTTCCTTCCCAAATGTGGGCCGAAAGGAACTTCGTTATGCAAAAATCAAATCCATTGACCATCCGGATTTGAAGGGTCAGCGCAGTTTGTTCAAGGCGATTAAAAACACTGATGTACTGCTTGCATATCCGTATCATTCATTTCATCACATCATTGATTTACTGAGGGAAGCGTCCATTGATCCCAAGGTTACATCTATCCGACTTACGCTTTATCGTGCGGCAAACAACAGCAGTTTTGTGAACACGCTGATCAATGCGATAAAAAACGGGAAGCAGGTTACGGCAGTTGTAGAATTGCAGGCGCGATTCGATGAGGAGACAAATATTTTTTATGCAAATAAGCTACAGGAAGAAGGAGCGGAGGTTATTTTTGGCGTTCCCGGACTAAAGGTCCACAGCAAACTGATTTTAATTTCCAGAAAAGAAGGCGGCAAGACGGTGAATTATGCTCACGTTGGAACAGGAAATTTCAACGAACAAACAGCAAAAGTTTACAGTGATCACGCATTGCTTACGAGCAACAAACAGATCACCGCGGAGATCGAACGATTATTTTCTTTTTATAAAGACAATTACAAAACCGGACACTATAAACACCTGATAGTTTCTCCTTTCAATACAAGAAAAAAATTCTGCTCGATGATTGAGGAAGAAATGGAGAATGCCAAAGCGGGCAGGGAAGCAAAGATTACACTGAAGATGAACAGTCTCGTTGACCGGGAAATGATTTCTTTGTTGTACGAAGCAAGTTGTGCGGGAGTTAAGATCAAAATGATCGTAAGAGGAATATGCTCTCTCATTCCCGGGGTAAAAGGGATGAGCGAAAACATCGAAGTGATCAGCATCGTGGATAAATTTTTAGAACACAGCCGTATTTTTATTTTTCATAATGGCGGCAAGGAAAAGTTTTACATCGCTTCAGGAGACTGGATGTATAGAAATCTTGATCATCGCTCCGAGGTAGCTGTACCAATTGTAGACCACCGTTTACAAGAGGAGTTACGGCAGTACATTGCGATTCAGTTTCAGGATAATTGCAAAGCGCGGGTTGTCAACAAGGCCCAGGATAATCACTATGTTGTAAGAGAGAACGGAAAAAAAGTTCGGGCACAAGTTGAGCTTTTTACGTGGCTGCAATCAAAAGCAAAAAAGAAGGAAGGCGAACCAGCACAAACCGCAGTCATTGTTAAGACCCAATTGCTTGCTTCTTCAGGCAACGAGTTTGTGGTTGATCCGGGTTTGTTAAAAGAGTAAGGGAATAAAAGTCTTCCTTTTTATTTTTTAGAAAATCCAAAACAGCACCCTGAAAGTAGAGAGAGCTTTTGCATCTGCATAAGATTTCAAATTCCCGATAGAATCACGTTTTTCATTAAATCATTCAGGTTTTAACATGGCGCATAGTAATAGTACTGGCTTAATTGACGATTTCATTAATTATCCAGGGAGGGGGTAGAAAAACCGGAAGAGGGGGCAGACGCGGAATTATTTTTATTTAATGAGAGAAATGTATTTATTTTTTGAAATGAAATTATAATTTTGGTTTTGGAATAGAATGAGAAAAATTATTTTTTACTGTTTAATTGATTAGAGTGCCTGTTATAAATAATTATCTGGTTTAAATTTTTGCGACCCGATACCAGAATAATTATTCAAGTAAATCAATATACTTTCTGTTTTATACTATTTTATTTTATAAACATACAGAAAGAGTAATAGCGGGAAGTCACATCGGTATGATAAAGCATCAACACAAAAACCGGATTGTGAATTAAGGAGAGCGAGTTCAGACCTGCATGCGAATGAAATCATTAAGTGATTTCGCAATTAAAATTTTTTTTGAAAATATTTCTTCAGTCAATATAAAAATGTTGTCCTATGAACCTGCCTGTTGTCGTTGACGTGGCCATCTCCATGGTTTTTGTGTATCTCTTATTCAGCATTCTTGTTTCTGCAATCAGTGAGTTGTTGCAACACTGGACAAGAGAGCGTGGGTATTTTTTGTACGATTCTTTGTACAAAATATTTGCTGACCGCCACAATTTGAATTATGCACTTTTATTGTATGGACACCCTATCATTGATTCAAAAAAGCAAGGAGGGAAAAAATATCCGTCATACATTCAATCGAAAGCTTTCGCAGAAGCATTAATTGATCTGATTGCACAGCCTGCTCTTGCCGGAGCGATACAACAACAAAACGGACAGCTTTTTATAGCTCAACTTGCAAATGCTGATATCAGGAAACCAACAAATGTCCACGCCGATTTTCTGGAGGCGGTGAAAGGAATGAACAATTCCAATTTACGCATTCTTCTGGCGAGTCTTGCAGCACAATCTGAGTCTTATGAAAAGTTAAAGGAGAATATCATTCTGTGGTATGATGATTATATGGATACGGTTTCAGGATGGTATAAGCGGAAGATTATTCGCAGAACACAATACATCGGTTTGTTGGTGGCATTTATTTTTCATGTTGACACAATTTTTCTCGTGGATAAATTCTGGTCGAATGAAATTCTGCGTTCTTCTGTAGTTCTCGCTGCGGAAAAAGAAGTTTCGAATCCAGAGTTAATGAGAGAGTATTCTGTACTCAGAGATTCAGCAATCGATAAGGAGAATAACGCTTTCAAAAACATAAATGAAATAAAAAAAATATCTGAACAACTGGCGCTGCCTATCGGAATGAAACAATATGAAATACGATTAGCAAACAAGAGTACATGTAATAAGCTGCTAGAACTATTTCTAATAATGATAGGTTGTACACTCACAGGATTCGCACTTGCCTATGGAGCAGATTATTGGTTCAATATACTTGGTAAATTAATCAATGTCCGATCGGCCGTAAAACCACCATCCGGAGATCCGTCAAAAAAGGAGGATAAAAAATGAACTTATACAATTGCCACACTCATATTTTTTCAACACAATATGTTCCGGACAATGTTGTAGGACAACAGGATCATCTTGGAGGTTTGACTAAATTTTTAAGCATACGCAAAATTTCACGATGGAATCCAGCGGTGTTGAATATCGCAGGAAAACTATTTGGAGGCTGGCCGGGAGCAAACAGAGTTATCACATTTGCAAAAATTGGACTTGCGGCCACGCAGGAGAAAATATTTGATCAACTGGTTGACTATTACACTCCCTGGGGAGATGTGCGTTTTGTTGTTCTCACGATGGACATGGAAATGATGCAGGGCGGACCGGTGCCGAGTAATTTGCTCACACAACTTGATGAAATCATCCGATTGCGAAGTAAAGGGAATAACGCGGACAGGATTTTACCTTTTATCTGTATTGACCCGAGAAATCCCCGTTATCTGAATGGCGATTCCATTGTTGATTTTGTGAAACCTTATTTCGAGAAATATGGATTCATCGGAATTAAGTTGTATCCGGCACTCGGATATTTTCCACAGGACGCGAAAATGTTTCCATTGTATCGGTGGTGTGCCAACAATTGTGTACCGATTATCACACACTGTATTACCGGCGTGATTCATTATCGTGGAGATGTTTCCGCGCTACCTCCTGTAAATAATCCCGGCAATGTTCCTTATGTCGCGGATAACAACAGCAGTGATCCGAAAATTTATCAGAGAAACTTTACTCAGCCCAGAAACTACTCAGCCATTTTGAGCGAGATCCCCAATCTGAAAATATGCCTCGCGCACTATGGTGATGACAAAGAGTTGATAGCAGGAAAAGGCTGGCCACAAGAAATCAACGCTTTGATTCAAAAGTATCCGAATGTTTATACGGATATGTCTTACATTATCGAAAACACGGGGACTTTTCCGGCAATTCAAAAATCGCTTTCAACACCGGTGTTGGAAGATCGTGTATTATTTGGAACAGACTATTATGTGGTGAGTAAAGCAAAACTGGAAAATGAACTTGCAAACGATTTTCGCAGCTACATGATCCAGCAGAATTTACATACGCTGTTTTTGAAATCTGCCACAACAAATGCACAGAAATTTTTGAGCTCAAAATTTTATACGGCACCATAAATCGATTATTAAAACCTGAGACATGTTTGCAGACCTTCATGTACATCCCGGATTAAAACCGTTTCATAGTGGCCACCCACTTCCGGACGCGAATAAAAATATATATGCTGATCTCGACAATCCGGGAGTAAAAGATTTTTTGCGATGGCTTGCAAATGTTGCTCATATGGGGGTGATTTTTTATTCTCAATCAAATCTTGAACGGATGCGATTTGGAAAAGTGCGTGTGGCGTGCGTTTCGCTCTATCCACTCGAAAAAGGTTTTGCAAAAGTGGATTTGCAAGAAGCTCCATTTTTACAAAGAGAGATTTTGCGTTTGTTTGGGTATGATGATATTCATTTGGTAGAAGCGGTTGCAGGAGTGCAAAAAGACAAGGTAGCATTTATCAGAAATACAGAAGACGATTATTTCCCTTTTCTGGAGCAGGAGTATCAATACATGCTTGCTCAGACAAAAACACCGGAAGCGAACACCAAAGCGAAATTTGTAAGAGATTTTACAGAATTAAAAACGGTGCTGGCCGAACCGGATACAATCGCATTGATCAATACGATTGAAGGAGCCCATGTGTTTGGAGCCTACTCTCAAGATGATTCTGTGATTACACCTGAACGGTTAAAAACGTATTCAGAGCGAATAGCACATGTGAAAAATGTCTGGGAATTCCCGCCATTCTTTATTTCTCTTCAACATCATTTTTGGAATCACCTCGGAGGACATGCCAGAAGTCTTTCCGGATTACTCAGTGATGTCGTGAATCAAAATGATCACATGAATGAAGGGTTGAATGAATTGGGAAAACATGTGATTCGGGAATTGCTGAGTAATCAGAATGGAAAAAGAATTCTGGTTGATATCAAACATATGTCGGCCCGCTCGAGGAAAGACTTCTACGGAATGTTGAAGACAGAATTTTCCGGAGAGAAAATTCCGATTATCTGCAGTCATACCGGAATTATGGATCAACGGGAAACGTTGAACAGAATCATTGCGGAACCTCAGGATACAGAAGAAGCTAACGCGAATAATTATCTGCACAATTGGTCCATTAATCTGTGCAAGGAGGATATATTGAATATCTATAGGAGCGGAGGCTTGATTGGAATTCAACTGGATGAGAAGAGACTGGGAGGAGGATTGGCGCAAACGAAACTTACTCTTGCAAAAAAGAAGCAGCCGCAACCGTCGAATGACCCGGAAAGACCATGGTTGGTCCGGGAAGAATACATGAAACTTCTGTGGGGCAATATTTTTACCCTCGTACGCTATATCAGGCAACCTGATGCCTGGGATATCATCACAATTGGTTCTGATATGGACGGACTGATTAATCCTATGGACATTTATCCTGACAGCACATACATGGATGAACTTGCAGAGGACATGCGTGATTTTCTGCTCAGTAAAACGCCTATTCCTGAATTGAATTTAAGACCGGAATTTATCAAGAATTATATGTATGGCTACACACCGGAGGAATTGGTAAATAAAATTATGTTTTCAAATATGGAAGATTTTCTGGAAAAGAATTTTCAGGACCATTTAGCCTAAATTAAAGAATGAGCGTATGAAAAATATTTTCAAGCTGTCGAATAAGAGAAGATCACACGCGGAGATATGGGTTGTATTGTTTTTAATCCTTGTATTGGTAGGGTATTATTATATGCTTTATATCCCCAGTCAGCAAAACAGGTTGGTGGAACAAAAATTCAGATCTCTAAGCAGGATTGATGAAAATATTCACAACAAAATAGAGTCCTATCAGAAATACATTCGTTCCTATGTATTTGACTCAGACCTCTGGAATTCTCAGAAAATCCGGGAGAAAATAGAAGGGGGGAATTATTATGACGAAGACAAGAAAATACTAATAAAAAGACGAACAGATAATTCGAAAATAATTCCACAGGATTCTGCGAAAACGATCCTGGATATTCAAAACAATCAGTTGGAGCAGATCGTTTATACCTGCTCTGAAAATGGCGCCCTGGAGTTTTCTCAGCGAAATAATTTCAAAGAATTTATCCGCCCTCTACTGACCAATGATCTTTTTGATAACTATTTGATATTGTCGGATAGCGGAGTGTTGTTTGAGTCTTTTCCTTCCGGAATGTCATTTAAAAAACTGGACTCGGTATTCGATTCAAGATCCACCATTCATTACTGCAAGCTAAGAGACATTGAAATCGGCGGAGTTAGTTACAAAATGTTTCTACAGCCATTGGGAAATTTATCCGGAAGTGAAATTGTCATCGTTGGATTATTGACTACGGGTAATTTTAATGCCAATGTCAGACAACTTCCGGAGGCGTTGATTACACCAATTCTTTACATTCTGCTTTCTATTCTTTTGCTCTTCCCACTATTGAAACTGATGCTGATGGGTAAAGCGGAGCGCATGCGCTTTGTTGATTTGTTGTTTTCTTATATCTCGCTAATGATGTTGTGTGGAACGACCATTCTGATTCTTTGCAGATATTCCCCGCAGGTTGATAATGAAACGAACAAACATCTGGAAACGATAAGCAATCAAATCGAGTCGAACTTCAACACAGAAGTACACTCCGCCTTCAGACACTTATCAAATCTTGATAGTATAGTTAACGACACGAAAAATGGTTTGACCACTCAGAAAAAATCTTTTGCTGAGCAACAGTGGGGATTGGTTTCTATCAATGACAAGGACAAAATTAATTTTGACAAGAAAAAAAATACCGATAAAAATAATTCCACAGAGAAAACTGATAAGACAGAAAATCAAAATCAATTTTTACAAAATGTTTTCAATTCTATCAAAGACAATTACATCCGCATTTCTCAGGTATATTGGATTGATCCGAATGCAAAGATCAGAATTAATTGGACTGAAGCGGCTACCAACCCTCCATTTGGAATGGTGGATGATAGAAAATACTTTTCTGCAATTAAAGAGCAGCAGTTCTACTATTTAGACAATGATATCACACAACCCTACTATCTGCAGCCTGTAATTTCCTGGTCTGACAAGCAATATAAGCTTGTGATATCAAAGCCATCCATTCATAAAGACTTTGCTGCGACGGGTATGTCATGCTATTTCAACTCTCTGATACGGACAACGCTGCCACCCGGAATTAGTTTTGCCCTGCTTGATGAAGGTGGAGAAGTACTTGCTCATTCGGATTCACTGAAAAACCTGAGGGAGAATATGTATAATGAAAGTGACGCCGCATCAGTCATCAGTGGAATTCAATTGACGGAAGTCCCACGTCATTTCAATACGAAATATTCAGGCGGTAATTATTCTGCTTATGCAAAAAAAATTAAAGGATTGCCATATGTACTTGTAGTATTTGAAGACAGAAGTTATGAAAGCAGCCGGTATGTATCCGCGTTGTTTTATGCGTTGATTTTATTTGGCAGTTTGCTTGTTGTGATGCTGGGAGAAATCCTGTTGTTGTCGTTCAATGGCTATAACAGATCGGTACTAAAGAAAAACGATTTCAATTTTAACTGGATTTTTCCACGGACGGGACAGCGCCAGAAATATTGGATGATTACTGCTACCAATGGCCTGTTGATTATAATCTTGCCGCTTTATTTCACCCATGTTCTCAATGGCAACGTAGAGTTAATCCTGAAATCATTAATCACAACGTTTTTGCTTTCGACCTTGTTTTACACTTTAGTGAGCTGTGAAAAGAACAAACTAAAATTTGAATTTAACAGAAAGAAAGGACTTTTGTTCTGGTCGTTTATGCTCATCCTGTTTTTTATGTTGTTTCATTCAGCGATTCAACCCTGCACTTCACGGGCGTTGTTGAGGACTCTTGGGCCGGCAGGAATAACACTTGGAATTTGCATTCTGAATTTTTCTCTGCTGAAAAACGGAATCACATACAGAGGAAACAGTTTGCTTCCAGATGCAGGAAGTGCAAGAAGGAGCTATTCGGCGGTCGTATTTTCCAGAATTCTCCTGACATGCGGAATGCCGGTTATGTATTTTTATTGCAGTGGATACAATCTGATTTTGAGAAATGAAGCGAAAGAAAAACTATTTGTTTTTGCGCAACAGGTAAATCGATACAACAAGAGTAATCTCGATCCGGTATTATATCCCGCAAACTGTTCGATGCCAATCCACCAGTTTCTCGGTATTTATTTTGATCAATTCTGGATTTCTGATACATGTCGCTACGAATCAAAACCAGGAACGGATGAGTTTCGTGTGGACATGGAGCAATTGCAACTTCACACCATGCGAAAGGCGATGGCCATTAGTAAAACCCGCAAACATCCATGGTTTTATTCTTATGGACAACGGGCAGACACAGGGTCCTATTCATTTGTAGAAACAAAAAATGGAATCATGCTAAACATGAGGCCTACATTCAATTCGATTTGTGATACACCGGGCAGCCAATCTATATTCTATACAGGGAAAGATCTATTTGCGTCGATGAGCTTGTTTGGGACGAATTCAAACAAATTAAATGAGGTGATCCTGATTGTTGTATTAATTGTGTTACTGCTTATTTTATTTTTTCTGATTGGATATACGACTGAGAAAATATTTGGAAAATATTCTGTTCCGGAAATGCCCTCTCGTTTTTTACGCAATCAAATTCTGGAAACAGAAATGCGAAAGCTGTTGTTTATTCAGGGTCCGCCTGGATCAGGGAAAACGCAATTTGTGAGAGAGTATTTGCGCTACCGTACAAAAGAAAAAATAACTGATCAGCATGGTACGGTACAGGAAGTTACTGTAACAAAGAAGTACCAATTTGCAAAGTCTGAAAAAGACATCAATGAAACAACAAATGCAGTGATCATTGATTTACTGGAAATTCCGGACTCATCCGAATCGGATAATATTCCACTCTGGAGATACAAAATCACAAAGATTCTTGAAAACAAGAATTTACAATGCATTCTCATCAACCATTTTGAATACAACATTCGGGACCTTACAACCAACAGAATAAAATTGAATTTCCTTGAAAAATTACTGATTGATCATGGCCAACGCAAACTGGTGATCGTATCAACGATAGACCTCGGAGAATTTATTTATTCGATGGAGAACAATCTGGTTCTGGATGAAAGCCAACGTGCTGAAATATTTGAGGATGTTCACCGCTGGAGAGTTTTACTGGGAAACTTTGCCAATATTTATTTACCTCTCGATACTCATTTTGAACACGCTGCAATAAATCTTGATAGCCCAATAGAAGACGTATTAAAAAACGAATGCGGCTCAATAAAATTTCTTCAACCGTTCAGGGAGGAGATGGAGAAAACGATCCAACTACAGAGAGTAAGGAAAGAAGAGCCCATTTCCGCGATAGAATTAATTTTTCAAATTCAGGGTTTTGCTACACATTTCTACCAGTACCTGTGGGCCTCACTGACACGAGAAGAACAAATTATTCTGATAGATATGGCCGAAGACGGAATATTGAACACCAGCAATGCCGGTTGTCTGAAATTATTGATTGATAAAGGGATTATTAGTATGGTTGATGGTAAAATGCAATTGTTCAATCTGAGCTTTCGTAACTTTTTGCTTACTGTAATTACGACGGAGGATAAACAAAAACTGGTAACCGGGATAGACGATAACAGTTACTGGAATAATTATAAGTATCCGATCGGAATAGTTGCCGCCTCCCTTGTGTGGCTGTTGTTATACAGTGATCCGGAGAAGTTCGGGAATATTTTACCCACACTCACCGCTCTGGGAACCGGCGTGCCGATTATTTTCCGTTTGTTGACAATGTTTAAAACGGGCGAAGTGAAATAATTGCTGAAATAAGAAATTGTTGTCTTGGTTTTTTAAAACTTTTTGAAATGGAAGACAGAAGAGAATTCCTGCGAAAGCTGGCAGCGATCACCGCCTTTTCGGCGATGGTGCCGGATTATATTTATGGACAGGTTAACTCAGAAAACAAAGTTGCATTGCCAGTGATCGATCTGCATTGTCATCCGCCATTGAAGAACTACTTGTGGGATAAAAAAATGTGGCATTGGCATCCTTCACACAGCGGTTCGAACAGTGTAAACATGCAGGTGGACATGAACCATCTGAAGAAAGGAAATGTGAAAGGACTTGTCGCGGTTCATTATTTGCCGGAGAGAGGTTTATATGAACAAGCGAAAACTATTCGCAGCCTTTTTCCCTGGTTACGAAAACTATTGCCTGTGTTTGTTGCTAAACTTGAGCGAGGTGATGGAGGAAATTTCCGGCAGATTAATACCATGATTGATGAATTTGAATACCATATCGAAATGGCAAATTCAAAAAATCCGGAAACGCCGATTTACATCGCGAAAAACTACGAACAATTTAATTCTCTGATTCAACAGGGAAAGATCGCTGTCGCGCAATCTATAGAAGGAGCACATGCTTTGGGCCGTGATCTTTGTTGTGATTCACGCGATCAGTATATAGAACATCTTGATCATCTTATCGACAGAGGCGTATGTATGATGACGCTCGCGCATTTCTTTCCCAATGAAGTGGTGTATCCTGTTGAAGGTATTCCTCCGGCAATGAAAAACGATCTCGGTCTGCGCTGGACTTATTCTCCGGAAGAAGACAATAAGCCACTCACGGCAACAGGAAAGAGAGTTGTTGAAAGAATGCTGGAACGTGGAATGATCGTCGACCTGATGCATTCTACTCCGGCCGCACGGCAAGATGTGTATGAAATAAATAAAAAATACAATCGCCCGCTGGTGTTTTCTCATTCCGGCGTACTTGAAAATTTCGTTGTGAATGAACACAACAGAAATTATCAGTACATGTGTCCGACCAACGAAGAGATTGACATCATCGCGGCAACGAAAGGGACTATAGGAATTATTTTTATGAATTTCTGGCTCACAGGATGTGATGCTCATGAGCAAGGTTGTGAAAGAAGAGAATTTAAAAACGGACTCAATTATGTTATCGCCACAATAAAACACATCAAAGACAGAACGGGAAGTTTTGATTATATCTCTATCGGTTCCGACTTTGACGGATTGGCTGATTCACCCTGTGACTTACGTGATCCGGGCTATTTTCAGGAACTGGTGAGACGGTTGCGCGAGACACCCTGGATTCAATCGGATGACATAGAGAAAATTCTTACAAAAAATGCATTACGGGTTTTGCAAAACGGATGGGGAAGGAGATCATGAAACGAACCGGACTATTCATAGTTGTTTTCTTTTTGCTTTTGATTCAAGAATCACAAGGAGGCTGGTTTTTTGAGCACAAGTATATAGGAGATATGGCATTCAAGGATTTTGTCAGTCAAAATCATCTCGAGAAATTTTTTTCTGACACCATGCATTACCGGCAATACGGAGTAAACATGGAAGTACCTTTTGTCAAAAACTGTTGTGTTATTGATTACTACCAGGGAATGTATGCGATCATGGATTCTGTAAAAGGATATTCCTATGGTGATTTGTGTGGCCTGGCCGCGGATCATTCTGTTGATTTCGCGCAATTGTATCAGAATCTGATTCAGGGGTCGGCACTCTTTCAACACCTGAGTCCGGATGGTTTGTTCGGCAAAATCGGAAAAGATGTTCAGGAAGCATTGAACAGCCATTACCGTGGAATTGAAAATCACAAAAACCAGGGAGATTATTTTTCACTTACATATGTATTGCTTGCGGGCGAAGACAAAAGTCATTTTCAGGTACCGCCACAATCTTTGAAAGAAATGCTCAGAATGATCAATCCCGAATTGATCAAGGTGGTAGATGAATACAAATCGACTGACGCGTCCCGGGATTGTTCCCCGGCTGTTCTACAACTCAGAAAAGAATTTGACAAAAAAATTCTGGAACTCAACAATGTATCCAAATACGCCTTGCTGCATATTCTCGCTCAGGACGCGATGAAGAACGCGGCAAAGTTCAGCGCGAAAGACAGCATTTCATTGAGTGCAAAATATATTACCATAGCCTTTTTACTCAATGGTTTCGGGGATCATTTTATTCAGGATGCATTTGCAGGAGGACATTTACCTGTGAAAAGAAATTCCAGCGGACTTGACAACAACGGTATCCACGATTTTTATTGCAGAGTTGGAATTGAAGTGGAGAATGAACGAAACGAAAAATGGAAGACGTATGGAGACAATTTCTATGACAAGACAACTTTCGATCATGCAAGAGCAGCGAATTTAGAGTCACTCAACAACCTGTGGTCCGTATTTCTGCGCGAAAGAGAAACCTATAAAAAAATTAATGAAGAGAAAAAGCAGGGATTGGTGCAGACTTCTTCATCAGTAATCCTCTATCAACAGTTGGTTAATAACCGCATTCCTGAAAATCTCTGGCAGGATTCTCTCGTGAAAGCCTGTCCTGCTTTTGCATTTATTCCTAAACCACTGAATCCTCAGCAATATGACACACTGATTGCATTGAAACACGGATCAAAAAACGGAAAATATTTTGAAAGCGGATTTGGATATGGCATAAACAGAAACAGCAATGCACGAAATGATCGTGCACACGCAGCGATCGGATTAGGGTTTTGTCTTTTGAAACCACAACCGGGAACAGATTTCGAAGCAGGAGACTTTAGCAAGAAAATCGAATCCATTCTTTGGCTCGGTGTAAGTCTGCGCTATACATATGTTGATGCGATGAACTACAATGAACAATCCGGTTTATTCGGGTTGCATTGTACAATAAAAGACCGACTTGCAATTAATCAGGAGCAAGGTATTGCATTTTATAACAACACAAATGCGTTCACCGCGGAGACAAGCATCGGTTGGGAATTAAAATATTTATCCTGCCGCTTCGCACCATCCTTTAACTATTTTTTATCATATGGTAATCATGAATTACCAATTCATGGAATCCGACTCACACTACGTTACTACTAAAAAATAAACAGACATGAACAGGAATCAATTTTCAGATGCAAATGGAAAATTTTATCGCATGCAGTTAAATAATGGCAATTGGATTAAAACAGGAGAAGCATACGGTTATGTATTTGACTGGGACAGGCAATTTCAATATGCAACCTGCGACGGACAACCCACAGATTTTATTCCGGATGGAACACGGGTAAATG
Source organism: uncultured Bacteroidota bacterium (assembly GCA_937871435.1). GTDB lineage: Bacteria > Bacteroidota > Bacteroidia > AKYH767-A > 2013-40CM-41-45 > JADKJP01. Next base: position 69,902 of record CALMQM010000123.1, read on the forward strand.
AAAACGATATATTGTGTTCCATCTCCGATGCCGTTACAGCGCTAAGAGCCGCGAAAACAAGAAAGCCGGTAAAGAGCAGCGCAAAACCACAGGCATTGGTGGGGTCTACCTACCGTGATCTTGTTGACTTCCGCGACAAGCTGTATGTTCCGACTTTGGTAGAAGTGCCAAAGGAATATTCACTCGATCGTCACCTCGCGAAAACCAAGGGAAAAATTCCAATTCTTAATCAACAATTTGAAGGATCCTGTACAGGACATGCCCTCGCAGCAGTTGCGCATTATCTTTTACAAACCAGACAAATTGTGCCGGATGCAGTTGAAGTGAGTCCGCATATGCTGTATACACTTGCAAAGAAATACGATGAGTGGCCCGGATCTCACTATAGTGGCAGCAGCGCAAGAGGAGCGATCAAAGCCTGGCACAAGCATGGAGTGTGCAGCAAGTCAACCTGGCCATCTACAAAAAAAGATGAACGGTTAGACAGAGCGATTGCACATGATGCGCTGACCCGTCCACTCGGAGCATACTTCCGTGTGAATCACAAAGATCTTGTCGCGATGCACTCCGCCATTACGGAGGCGGGCATTTTGTTCGTGACGCTTGATACACATGAAGGCTGGGACAATGTAAAATCCGACGGCATCGTAAAGTTCGACGCGGATAAATTTATTTCCGGAGGTGGACATGCCGTTGCATTGGTAGGGTATGATCAAAAAGGATTCTGGTTTCAGAATTCATGGACAAAAAACTGGGGAAAGAAAGGCTATGGACACATCTGTTATGACGATTGGTTAAGCAACGGATGGGATGTCTGGGTCGCACGATTGGGAGCACCTGTGGAGCAAAGTGAATCTTCCATGATTTCAAGAGAATATTCTTCCGCGCACAGTGCGAAAAGCGGAATTTCCATTCAGGTATTAAAACCACACGTCATCTCAATTGAGAACAACGGTATTCTGAGTACACGTGGAAGTTACAGTACGACCGCAGATGATCTGGATGTGATGTTCGGCGAAACATTTGACTCGATCACAAAATCCTGGAAGAAAAAAAGAATTTTGTTTTATGCACATGGTGGATTGGTGAACGAGGAATCCGCGATACAACGATTAGCGGATTACAGACAAACATTGCTTGAGAACGAAATTTATCCGGTGAGCTTTATCTGGCATACCGGATTTTGGGAAACAATAAAAAATATTCTTGCAGATACTTTGCAGGGAAGAAAAGCAGAAGGCTTTCTCCATGATACATGGGACGCGTTCCTCGACAAAACAGACACCATGCTTGAAGCGATCAGCTCAGCACCGGGAAACAAGTTGTGGTCTGAAATGAAATCAAATGCGATACAAGCATCTACAAGACAACCTCAGGGAGCAATCGCACAAATTATTCCCCATTTGCAAAAACTTTACGCAAGACATAGCGGAGACGTAGAATTTCATTTTATCGGACATAGTGCAGGAAGTATTTTTCATGCACCGTTTTTACAATGGTGGGCGGGAGCCGGAACGATTCCTGATGGCCCGATGAAAGGATTGAACGGACTGGCAATGCCGGTGCAAACTGTTTCACTCTGGGCTCCTGCGATTACAACCGCGTTGTTTGAAAAAACATATGCTCCGCTGATTGCTTCCAAAAAAATCTCGGAATTCAATCTTTTTGTTCTCGATGATAAAACAGAGCAGGACGATAATTGCGGAGGAATTTATCGCAAGTCCCTGCTTTATCTGGTAAGCAATTCTTTCGAAGAAGCGAAAGCAAAACCGGATGGTCGTGGCTCAGAACCGATTTTTGGAATGGAAAAATGGCTGAACAAAACCGGATGGATGAAGCGATTGAACGAAATGAACAATTGCCGTGTCTTTTTATCTCCGGATGTTCAAAACCAGCCACCTGCTTGCAGTACAAAAGAACATGGAGGATTCGATGACGACAAAAATTGTCTGCAAAAAACATTGTCGCTCATTCTTAAAGCGGCACCGAAAGGAGATATTAAAATTGGCCGCTCATCAGCCTCAAAATCTGAGAAGAGAAAATTGTTTTCAGAAAAAATGAACAGCGGGAATTGATCTAACCTCATAAACGTTAAACAAATGGCAAAAGGATTTTCATTACACATCGGTCTCAACTCAGTTGACCCGAACCACTATGATGGCTGGGATGGCCAACTCGTAGCTTGCGAAAACGACGCACAGGATATGCATAGCCTTGCACAAAGCCAGGGCTATAGTTCAAGAAAAATACTGCTGACAAAACAGGCAACGCGAAACGCGGTAACAAAGGAGCTTACACGGCTCAGTAAAGCAATGAAAAAAGGAGACATTCTCCTGCTTACTTACTCAGGTCATGGCGGACAACTCCCCGATAAAAACAATGATGAAAATGATCATCAGGATGAAACGTGGGTATTGTATGACGGAGAAATTGTGGATGATGAATTGTACAACCTGTATTCCAAATTTGCCGATGGAGTGCGAATCGTTATTCTGAGCGATAGCTGTCACAGCGGTTCTGTTAGCAGAGACGCACATTATATGCGGACTTACGGATCGGAAAAAAGAAGATACCGGTTTATGCCCTCATCTGTAGCTCTGAGAACGTACCTGAAAAACAAAAAGTTTTACGATAAAATTCTCACCCAACAAGCCGGAGGAGATAACAACCCTAAAAAGAAGACATTTTCCGCCACGTTGAAAGCATCTGTGCGTTTGATTTCAGGATGCATGGACAATCAGCTTTCGTCCGACGGAGATTTTAACGGATTGTTCACCGGAACACTGCTGCAAATCTGGAACAACGCAACCTATAGCGGAACCTACACCAAATTTGTTCGCGATATCCGTCGCCAGATGCCACCGGATCAAACACCAAGACACTATCTGATAGGAAAACACAATGCAGCATTCAACAAACAACGTCCATTTGAAATTTAAGAATGTGTTTAATTATTTCTTCGGACAATCTTCTCACTAAAATAAATAACGATGAATAAAATCACTTTATGTTTTGAGTTTTCCGGCGGGAAGGGTTACGCCTATGTCAATCTGGTTCCGTCAAATTATGGAATTTATAAGCAGGATTTTTCCGGTTGTCATGAATTTCAGCTTGGAAGGGGAATATATACCATTTATATAGACGGAGTTTCTCCAGCCGGAGGAACAAAAATCAACGCGACCATCAACGATGACAGGATCATTACCAAGAGAGTGACTTCAGCCGGACATTTTTCAAAAGTGATTGAAATCGATCTAAACGAAAACATATGAAGCCACACGTAGTATTGATTGTTCTGTGTTTATTCATTCAGGTCGACACATTCGCTCAGTCTCTTGCGGAAAATGTCGAGGCCGTTGCAACACAAGCGGCAGAAATGAAAAGCGGTAACAGTCAGGATGTACTCACAAGTTTTTTCCAATTTGCATTAAAGGACCTGATTGGAACCGGTCACGAACTTCAGTTTCAATCATCCCTACTCGGAATTGTTGCGAAGACAGATCCCGGTGTTTGGGTCGACACAAATTATTTGAGAAGGAATTTTGCCCGCAACCTTGTGATCGGTGTCGATCTTGCAATAGACGAAAACATCCGCTTTAAAAGTAATTCCTTGTTTTTGAAATATGCACTCGTCAATAAGCGGGATGTTACGGTGTTTGATTATTCCGAAGAACTCGGTGCATACAGCGAAGCACGGGTGCGTGTGATGGGAAATGCGATGACCAGATTCCTGGAATCTCATCCGGACGCGGGGCAAAGAGAAGCCGCGAATAATTTCTTTACCGGAGAAAACCCTGACTTTAACAGCCTTCCGGAAACATTTCGAACGGCATTTCTAAATGCAATGAATACGGATACATTTTTTCATGGCTTTACTCCGGAGCATTACAGAGATACCATGGATTTACTTATGGATGTAATCAACAAAGAAATCGCAAACAAGCCGCTCTGGACTCTTTCAGCGAAATCCACTTCGAACGAAAACAAAGAATTGTTTTCACAACTGCAAATTAATACAGAGTTTATGAAAGGAATCGTGAAAAGAAATTCCGCCATGAACCTGGAGATAAATGCAAAAGCTCACCTTGAACTGAATGACGATACATCCACTGCCGGCAAAAAGGATTTCGATCGAAGGGAATTTAGTTTTTCATTCGGACTGAACTGGATCATTCTGAAAGACTCAAAGGAAAGAAAATCCATCCTTGAGCTTCAGGCGGAAGGAGAAGGAAGTACATTAATCGGAAAAAAATATCCGGATGAGAAACAAGACAAACTTTCCGCGAACGGTATTCTGAGATTACGTATCACAAAAGATCTCTGGTTACCCGTTGAAATAAAATACGAACCTGTTACCGGAAATGTGTTTGGACTGCTCAACCTCACAACCAACTTTGACTGGTTAAATAATTAGAAATTATCCAGACGAATCGACTCACACTCATTCAAAAAAAATAAGCGCAAATTATTCTCAACTTTGATTATTTACAGAAAAATAATTCCAGGCATCCTTTCTCTCATTTTTTATTTACAATGTAATTCACCTAAAATTAATTCCTGAATCCAAAAGAAAAAATGATTTTAAACCCTTAACTATTCTTCAACATTCCAACACCCAATCCCATCAACAGCATACTGAGTGCAATCAATCCCCACGTGCTAAGTGTAGGAATACCCGCACTGGTTGTCGTGCTCAATCGCAGATAAGAAGGAGACTCTCCCTCGATCCAGGAAGCGCCAGAGTTTGTGCTCAGCTCCATGTTCGCTTCAAAGTAGCACGCCATTTTATAGGCGCCGCTACCGAGTGATGTACTCAGAATCTTTCCGGAAGAAACACGTGTCGGACTTTCACGCAGGATGATCCCGGAAGGCAAAACACCTGCGGCAAGATCAAGTTGCATCAACTCTGCGTCGTACACATTAGTAGAACCATGTGTGCCTGCATAAGTTGTTTTCACAGTAAGAGTTGCCGGACATGTTACAAGTGTTGCCGGACTGCCATTGGAATACATGCCAGTGAAATCACAAGCGATCGTTTGAAAAACAGATCCCGAAGTTGGCAAAGGAATTCCCGGAGGAAAATTGCGCAGTGAACAACTGGAAATCGAAATACCTCCTCCGTTGAAAATCGATACTCCTGTAATCACTACAGGAGTGGAAGTAACTGTCGGAAGAAAAATCGGGCCGTTTACAATCACGCCCGTATCCGGAACGGAAGGAGAAAATTTTACCAGGAAGGCATCGTAAGGATTTCCGCCATAACTGTTTTGAAAACCACCGGAAGCAATTCCGGTTGTCGCGTTCGTAAATCCGGACGCGTACACACCTCCCATCGTTGTAACCGCGATGTGACATTCTTCCTCATGTAGGGTTCCGTAATATGTCGCGCTGAGACGAATACCATTGGTCGTAAAAGCGGCGATGAAATGATTTTCCGAACCGCCGAGACTCGTCTGAAAACCATATTGTGTCGCGATACAATTACTAACGTTTGGGCTATATGTATCACCGCCGATAAACACATTATCAAATCCGTCTACCACCACATCGTATCCTTCTTCCGTTGCAGCTCCTCCGTAATAAGTAGCCCATAAACGAGAACCGGCGGAATTAAATTTCACCAGGAAAGCATCATCACTTCCACCGGATGTATTTTGAAATCCACCCGAAGCGATACCGCCCGGACTCGTTGTTCTTCCTGTGAGAAAAACACTTCCGCCTGCACCGCATGCAATGCCTGTTCCTTCTTCGCCCACAGAACCACCATAATATGTTGCCCATTGTCTGACTCCGGCAGCATTGAATTTCACGACAAATGCATCCTGTAATCCGGAGAGAGAATTTTGAAAACCACCTGAAGCAATGCCCGAAGAACTGGAAGTGGTTCCATTGATCACCACGTTGCCCAAAGCGTCTGAAGCAACATCCATCCCGTAATCAAAATCAGATCCGCCGTAATATGTCGACCACATAGCATTGCCGTTGACATCATACTTGGCAAGGAACGCGTCCGTTTGTCCGTTGAAAGAACTTTGATGCGATCCCGGAGATGCAATATTCGTGGCGCTCGCTGTGAAACCTGTAATGTATGCATTGCCAAGCGGATCAATCGCCACATTTTGTGCCTGATCGTAATCGCTACCGCCAAAATAAGTACACCACAATAAATTTCCTGAAGGCGTGAACTTCGCCAGGTAGGCATCCACCATTCCATTCAGCGCGGACTGCGCGGCTCCAGGAGTAGCGATCCCACCCGAACTCGATGTATAACCGGTCAGGTAAACATTTCCCGAACCATCTGTCTTTACTCCGTAACCATAATCAGATCCTGCACCGCCAAAATATGTTGCCCACTGTCGTACTCCGGCCTGATTAAACTTCACGAGGAACGCGTCCGTTCCTCCGCCGTTTGTCGACTGATATGCACCCGCGCTCGCGATAGCATTCGCGCTGGAACTTTCCCCGCACACGTATACATTACCGTTCAAATCCGTCGTGATATTGTACGCGACATCCAGATCATTGCCTCCGTAATAAGAAGCCCAGATCCGGGAATTCTGCCCGTATGAAAATCGCAGTGCAGCGCACAGACATACGACTAACATCATATTTTTTTTCATACCTGTAAAGTTTAAAGCAGAGTGTGGTTTCGTGTCAAGATACTAAAATTATCCAGACTCCCCAATACAAAGCTCCGAAAACCTCACCCAGAGCCCGTTTCAGAGCATTTATTTTTTATAAAAATTTGGAACGAAAGGTTCTCCCTCTCTGCCATAGCCTTTCCCGTGCCTCGCCGGCTCACACACAAGCCTGCGCATGCTCATCCCGGGGTTAGGTTAATGAATGACACGGGACCAAACTAGTAAGGGAAAGACACGGTTAGCTCCAAATAAATTGAATTTGTTAATTTAACGAATTGACAATTGTCAGATTTCAATAGTGGCTTATTTTGAATAAATTTTCAAATATTTTTAAAAATTCAAGGATTACTGAAAAAATATTTCATGATTTTTCCTGAAATAATTGCAAGTATGATTTCACCGGATTACTTTCATGATGCAATTTTTTATTAAAGACTATTTATTCATTTTTTAAATCCAGAATCATGAAATATTTAATCGTTTTATTTCTCGTTTTTTTGCAATACAACACCTCATAAGTCCGATTTCTCTAATTAAGCTTGTCCGATAAATGGGTACACCTCAATAAGTCCGATTTCTCTAATTAACTGTGTCCGATAAATGGGAACAGCTCAACAATCTATACTTTATGGATTTGTCTGGTCTTGATTCAGGTGTGTACTTGATGGAAATAAATTGCAATTCAATAAGAGTGATTCAGAAGCTTGTGATATTAAAATAAATGAAACATACTTTCATTTTAATTATT
>CALMQM010000124.1 GCA_937871435.1 uncultured Bacteroidota bacterium
TTCAAGAAGGAAATAATTTTAATGTGTGCATCTCCTTATGAAGCGATCGCTAATTCTCACTACGACGGATTTGTTAACCAATTGTCGTAGGCATTCATATTCTAAATATAAAAAAAATTTAAAGCGCTTCGATTGACATTCGTCCGGTGAAGAAACGTCGTGTGCTTAATTGAAAGTGAAAACAAATCAGTCCAAGCAGAAAATGTTATAGTTCCATCAATATTTCAACAACTTAGCAACAGTACCATCTTCCATTTTTATATAATAAACACCGGGAGAAAGATCGGAGATGTCCAGTTTTTCTTCAGTTGACTTTAATTCGAATTGCTTGATTTTTAGTCCGGATTGTGAATATAAATTGGCATATTGAGATTTGTGTAAATTCATAAGCCACATATAGTTCTGTGCTGGGTTTGGAAAAAAAATCAACTCTTGATTTGTAATCTCAGAAAGTGAATTGACAATCGGGTTTAATTTTGTAACGAGGACATCGTATCCTCCATAGAATCCTGGAACATCCCCTCCCAAGCCTGTTGTATACCCCACTATAGCGTATCCTCTATCGTAAGATTGAAGAATATCCAAACCTTCCTCTCCAAATGGCCCGCCGACACAGAGCTGTGATTCAATTATTCCATTTGCAGCTATTTTTAAAAACCAAATATCCCAATCGTGATTCCCAATAACATCACCATCATTGGAACCAGCTAAACCGGTCAATGCATATCCACTATCTCTTGTATTAATCACTGAATTCATCTGGTCCCAAGAAGTGCCACCATAAGCATTTTGCCACTCGATACTTCCCGAACTATCGGTCTTAATAGTCCATCCGTCTCCTGCTGATTGGTCATGTCGATTTAGTACATCGTCATCGTAAGAAATAGCACGACCAGTTATCACAAAACCAAAATCATCTGAAACACAACATGAGGAATTTCTTTCATAAAGACTCCCCCCATAAAATCTGGACCATTGAAATAATCCAACACTGTCTGTTTTAACTATCCAGTAATCTTTACCTCTATCCAATGGCAATTGCGCTTGTCCATCGTTACTTTCTGCAGTCCCGCTTAATATAAATCCCTGATCAGCGGTTTGTTTTACTTTATTCGCATTTTCATAACAACATCCTCCATAACATTGACTCCACAGTACATTACCCATTGAATCCATTTTTACTAACCAATAATCCTCAGAGCCATGATTCCCTGGGACAAGCGAATCATTGGATGTAGTTCCACCACATGCAATTAAGGATTTATCACTCAACTCAAGCAGAGAATAAAAACCTTCATAACCCGAACTTCCAATACATTTTTGCCACAACAAATTTCCAGAACCATCCATTTTTATCAACCATGCATCACTTCCTCCATGATTTCCAATGACATCCCCATCGCTTGAAAAGGTGGTACCTCCAATAATAAAATTAGGGCCAGATGTAATAACGCAAAGAGCCATATCACGCATGGTACCTCCCATTGTCTTAGCCCATTCCAAAGATCCATTTTTACTCACTTTGAATATCCAAAAATCATCACATTGAAAGGCGGCACAATTCCCACCGTGGTATCCTGTCACATCAAAATCACTTGATGATGTTGAACCAACAACAACAAATCCTGAATCTTGTGCCTGACAAACAGCATATGCAAAATCATCCCTACTACCACCAAAATTTCTAACCCAATCAACAGATTGAGCGGAAAGCCCATTGATATAAAGGGTACAGAAAAAACAAAATATGACAAATCCCAAAAAAGTATGCCTACGCCCAGTATAAATTATCAAACGTGACATCATAGCTTTACAATTTTATAACTATTTCCTTTTTCATCTGTGATATAATAAACACCACTTGGATAATTTTCTAAATTGATCATAGAATTATTGGCAACAATATTTCCACATAATATTTGCTTCCCAAAAATATCATACATGGTAGATTCAAGGTTCTAATGCAACATAAAAATAATACTATATTGCATTAGAACCTTAAATCTACCAAACAATAAATCAATAGTGTGCGAAACGAAACGATAAATAGTTATGAACAGATGGCGAAAAATGCATGAATTTCAAGAATAATAAATTCAGAGGAATGTTAAATTATTACGTACGATTCTATGGTATAATCGTTCTAAATGAAATTCCCAGAAAATATAAAGTCATTTTGAATGTAAAATATTAGTTGTGAATTTCTGTACTACGATAAAATTCTTTGCTTTCCAATGATCGTAAATCCTGAAAGGATGAAATTATTATAGAAAATAAATAGAAAAGGAAACAAAACCCTGAAAGGGTGAAATTATTGGGAGAAATTTCGAAGAATAAATTTTGGATCGTATTTATACAATGACTACTGAAAAAACATGACTTTAGTACTAAATTGATTGATTAGACATATTATTTAAATTGAAGTTCACCTATAAAATATTTATCCTATTATATTGGCTACATATTAAACCACAGAGGAACGCAGAGGACGCACAAAAGGACTCAGAGAAGGGAAAGTATTTTTCACTTCGTTTCTGCTGAGCCGGAAAAAGCTTGAAAAAAAAGCGGATACCAAATGGCATCCGCTTTTTTGTTACTTAGGAAATGTAAGGGTTAAAGCTCTGCGAGGATTGTTTCTCCTCCACGAACTTTTTGATCCATGTTCACTTTAATTTTGGCAGTCAATGGCAGGAAAACATCCACACGCGAACCAAATTTTATAAATCCCAGTTCATCTCCTTGTTTTACTACATGATCTTGTTTGGGATAACATACAATTCTTCTGGCGAGTGCGCCGGCGATTTGTCGAACGAGAACTGACACTCCGGAATGTGTTTCAATCACAACTGTTGTTCGTTCATTTTCAGTAGATGATTTTGGATGCCATGCAACCAGATATAAGCCGGGATGATATTTACAAAAAGTGATCTTTCCGCTCACAGGATAACGATTCACATGTACATTGATGGGCGACATAAAGATTGACACCTGGATTCTTTTGTCCTTCAATACTTCGCCTTCTTCAGTTTCTTCTATCACTACTACTTTTCCATCAGCCGGACAGATCACGAGTTTGTCATTCGAAATAAGGTTTCGTGAAGGGTGACGAAAAAATTGAAGCACGATTAAAAATAATGCAATTGTTACAATCAATATACATGTTCTGATGAAAGGGTAATCTTCCAGAAATTGTAATGCCAACAGATTCAATGCAAGCGACACTACAAGTGTAATGGCAAGGGACGCATATCCTTCTTTGTGAATGGTCATGTGTTCAAAGGGTTTTTTCGCTATTCGCGGACGAAGATACTATTTGTGGCGAATTACGGATAGTATTGAAAGCAAAGCATTTGAATTTCATTGAAAAAATGTGATTCTTTGGAATTGAAGCGCTTGGAAAGCCGTACAAGAATCGAAATGACGATCTGTCAATCAGGCGAACATCAGCAGATAGAAAAAGACAAATGGCGCAGCGATAAACAAACCGTCAAAACGATCCAATACTCCACCATGACCCGGCAGGAGAGAAGAGGAATCTTTGATTTGGATACTTCTTTTGAATAATGATTCAACGAGATCACCAAGTGTGCCGGTCACGATGATGATTGCTGCCATGATGTACCAGTTCAATGGATCCAGGTTGGTATAGTACATCGCGATGATATACGCTACAACAGCAGTCAGGAGAACACCACCGCCGACTCCTTCCCAGGTTTTCTTTGGCGAAATACGTTCGAATAATTTCGTTTTACCTAACCAACGACCTGCCAGGTATGCACCGGTATCGTTGGCCCAAAGCAGCAGAAAGAATCCAAGAATATTTGTTCCGTGGTAATTTTCTTTATCATGTCCCTGGAAAGCGATGAGATAAAACATAAATACAGGAATCGCGATATAAAAAATACCGAGTAGTGTATAGGCAATATTGCTGAACGGTTTTTCCGCTTTGGTAAATAATTCACGGATAAAAATAAAATACGGCAGAATGAAGAGCAGGGGAAGTAAATTGAGTTGAATCATAAAACTGCTGTTCAAAAACGGAGAAAGAAAAGGAGCAAGTCCAATAATAATTCCGTAAGTACTCTGCGGTTTTATTCCTTCACCGGATGTAAGCGAATAAAATTCACGAAGAGCGAGAAATACCATCAGCATGAGGAGTAAAAGAAAACTCCATTCACTGTAAAGGATAGCGAAAATTACAATCGCGGAACCGATAAGAGCAGTAAAAAGTCTTTGAAAAAAATTGCTCACAGTTGATTTTGTTCAATGATATTCCGTGCAAGAATAGCATTTTCTTCCGTCACATACAATTCAATTTCACCGATGGTGATATAACTGGAGTCTCTCTTGTCAACGGATACCGATTCAATTCCGGCATCACGAAGAACGGCCTGAACAATCTCCGCCATGTGAAGCTTGTCGCTTGAATAAATGCATTCCCAGCCGCTTTCCATAATTTAATTTTCCGGAGGAGTCTGATCATCGACGAGAAAAACCATAATATCTCTCGGGCCATGTGCGGGTGTTACAAGTGTTTTCTCAATATCCGCTGTTCTGCTTGGACCTGTAAGAGAAGCAATCATGGATGGAAGTTGTTCCCCGTATTTACTTTTTAATTTTTGCAAAGCATCTTTCAACTCAGGAACAATCTGAGAAGTATAAGCAAGGATAATGTGTGTGGTAGGTACAACAAACAACTGTCGCCCGGAACCTAATTTGGAAGAAATAATAACTGAACCGAGTCGCGCTACCAATGCTTCGCATGAAGTAACAGCAACAACACCTTCCGGATAATCAACACTGTTTTTCAGGTAAGGGAATTCAACCTGATCCATAAGCTTCGTAATTTTTTCTTCACGACAATGGATCATTTTCCAGCCCTTCTCTTGTGCAAGTGTTACCAGGTGTTCGAGGAATTCCAGTTCTGTTTCACAAAAAACAAACTGACCACCAATTTTAGAAAAAGAGCGTGCAAATTGTTCTTCCAGACTCTCATTGGTCGTGCTGTACACATTTTTATCCCAGTCAATGTTGGGGAAACGTGCATTGGTTTTATGAATCAACGCTTGTCGAATCTTCTTAAGTATCTTTTCACGTGTTGTACTATCCTGCATAATCAGAAGGTCGATGTTGGCTTTGTGTTTGATGCCGTTTACAAATTACGTGAATAAGAGATCAGGATGGTTCTTTGTTTTCATCTACGGCAGCAGGTGGATTGACAGGAGGGAGGGCAGCAGGTTTTTCTTCCTTCCCATTGGAAGAGCCGTTAGGTGTTGAAGCGGAGAGCAGAGGAATTTCAGGTTTGTCTTCCCATTTCCGTTTGCCGAAAATCTGTTCCAGATCTTCCTTGAAAATAACTTCTCTTTCCAATAAACGACCTGCAAGCTGCGACAGTTGTTCTTTATGCTGCAACAGAAGATCTTTCGTTCTTGCATAAGCAAAGTCAATCATTTTCTTTACTTCCGTGTCAATGGTTTCCGCGGTTTGTTCACTATATGGTTTGTTGAAATTATATTCCTGCTGACCGGAACTGTCGTAGAAGCTGATGTTTCCAATCTTCTCATTCAATCCGTAAATCGTCACCATGGCATACGCTTGTTTGGTGATTTTCTCGAGATCACTGAGAGCACCGGTAGAAATTTTGCCGAAGATGATGTCTTCAGCAACACGTCCGCCTAAAGCTGCACAGATTTCATCCATTAACTGATCGGTGGTTGTGATTTGTCGTTCTTCCGGAAGATACCAGGCAGCTCCGAGAGAATTCCCGCGTGGAACAATCGTTACCTTGATAAGTGGATGCGCGTGTTCAAGCAACCAGCTTACCGATGCATGTCCGGCTTCATGGTAGGCAATAACTTTTTTCTCCTGCGGTGAGATGATTTTATTTTTCTTTTCCAGTCCACCGATGATTCTGTCGATCGCATCAAGAAAATCCTGTTTGTCGATGCTGGTTTTGTTTTTCCGTGCAGCGATCAAAGCAGCTTCGTTACACACATTAGCAATATCGGCACCGGAGAAGCCGGGAGTCTGACGTGCAAGAAAATCAATGTCAAGCGTGTCGTTAATTTTCAAAGGCTTCAGGTGAACAAGGAAAATTGCTTTTCTTCCGTTGACATCCGGAAGTTCAACATAGATCTGACGATCGAATCGTCCGGGACGAAGCAATGCGCGATCCAGAATATCCGCTCTGTTGGTAGCGGCAAGAATGATCACACCGGAGTTGCTTCCGAAACCATCCATTTCGGTGAGTAATTGGTTGAGTGTACTTTCCCGTTCATCGTTCGCGGAGAAAGAAGGCGATTTGCCGCGCGCTCTTCCGATTGCATCAATTTCATCAATGAAAATAATACAAGGCGCTTTTTCTTTGGCCTGACGGAAAAGATCGCGAACCCTGGAAGCTCCTACACCCACAAACATCTCAACGAAATCGGAGCCGGACAGAGAAAAGAAAGGTACTTGTGCTTCACCGGCAACAGCTTTTGCAAGCAAGGTCTTACCGGTACCAGGAGGTCCTACAAGCAAAGCGCCACGTGGAATTTTTCCTCCGAGTGTAGTGTATTTTTTAGGGGTCTTCAGGAAGTCGACGATTTCCATCACCTCCACCTTTGCTTCTTCCAAACCTGCTACATCATTGAAAGTAACACGAACCTGCAGGTCTTTATCGAAGAGTTGAGCTTTTGATTTTCCGATATTGAAAATCTGGCTTCCGCCACCACCACCTCCCATACGTCGCATGATGAACACCCAAATAACAATGAAGAATCCGATCGGCAACAACCAGTTCAGGATGATGTCCCAATAGGAATGGCTGTCCTGCTCGTAATCAATACTGATCTTTTCTTCAGGCGCAAAAGATTTCTGGGCTTCATCCACTTTCTTGGCGAAAAGTTCAGCCGGGCCTGTGTTGAGGTAATAATGCGGTCCGGGATTTTCTACATTGCCCCAGGTTTTAAAACGGACATCTTTGTATTTCGGATCACTAAGCTTGTCTTTTTTAATGGTGATGTGCGCGACATCGCCGGTGACAACAATTTTATCTACATCTTTTGTCATGAGCATAGTACGTTCGAAATCATCGAACATAATTTTACGCTCTGCTGTTCCCCACTGAAAAAACTGTGTGATGATCAGGATGACAATGATGATACCGTAGATCCAATAGAAATTAAAGTTGAAGCGGGGAGAATTTGGAAATTTTTTTCCGTCTTTCCCGCCTTTAGGCTGACCGCCCTGTGATTCGTTGCTTCTGTTGTTATCGCTCATGGAAAATATAATCGTATACGAATGACAAACATGATACCTCAATACGGTATCCGACAATTCGTCATCTTTAACAAAGTTAAGGATTAATAGTTACTTGCAATGCGCTGAATTTCGGCGTCTGCCCACAGCCGCTCGATACCATAAAATTCCCGTTGTTCCTGACGGAAAATGTGGGCGACTACGTTGACATAATCAAGCAGAATCCATTCGGAATTTGATATTCCTTCACGGTGAAGTGGATCTTCCTCCTGTTTTTTGAATACAAATTCTTCTACAGAACGCGCAATGGCATCGACGTGAGTCCTGGAATCAGCGTGGCAGACTACAAAAAAATCAGCCACAGCATTTTTTAAATTTCGGAGATCAATACAGACTATGTCTTTCCCTTTTTTTTCCTGCATGCCTTCCACTATCCAATCCTTCATGCGCTCAGATTCGTCTATCTTTTTCGCAGGTTTTTTTGTTACCTTTCGCGAAGGAGATTTAGTCTTTTTGATCATTCTTCAGTTTAAGTGGTTATCAGGATTTAGGACGCAAAAGTACTGAAAATATTGTCGACACTTAAAGGTATTCCGTTCCTTAGCCTTGCTTTATTGTCTTATGCAAAAAGAGTTAACAACCTTATTCACAGGAAGGCAGCTCATTTCGTTGGGAACTGTAATGTCTACCAATTCCTATCTGGCGGATTTGTTGAAAATGCGCATGATGCCGGAAGGAACTTTGCTTAAGGCTTCCGTTCAATCCGCGGGCAGAGGGCAAGGGGATTCCCGTTGGTTTAGTGAAAAAGGGAAAAATATGCTGCTTAGCTTTGCCTTTTACCCTTCTTTTCTGGATGTAAAAGACATTTTTCTACTAAATAAAGCATACTCCCTGGGTATTTTCGATTACACCTTTCATCTTCTCGGTGAAAAAGTGAAAGTCAAATGGCCCAATGATATTTACTGGGAAAACAAGAAGATTTGCGGAATTCTTGTTGAAAACCAAATTAACAGCAGTTCTGTAAATCAATCTATTCTGGGGATAGGTTTGAATCTTAACCAGGACACTTTTCCGGATCATTTGACACAGGCAGTTTCGGTATGCCAGATACTCGGTAAAGAACTGCTTCTCGAACAGGAGATTTTTTCACTCTGTAATTTCATTGAATACAGGTACCTCCAGTTAAAAAGAGGGGAATTTGATGCGCTGAATTCCGATTATTTAAAAGTTCTCTACCGTTTTGAAGAGTGGTTCCCTTATACCAGTAACGGAGAAAATTTTGAAGGTAAAATCACAGGAATTGATCAACATGGTAGATTGACTCTGGAAAGAAAAGATGGGAGAATTCAGCATTTCGAAACAAAAGAAATTCAGTTTGTCTGATAAAAACCTGAACTCTCCCGGATTAATATTATTGTTTGATAAACCTTTTTCGTTCCAGGCAGGTTCCATTTTCATTGCTTATTTCCAGACTATACATTCCACTTGAAAGTTTTTCAAGATCGATGATAGAGTTGATGTTTTGTAAATGTCCGGATTGACACATTTTCCCGTCACTTGCCAAAATGCGATAGGTACTCTTGTTGTTTGATGAAGCACAATGAACTGCTATAGCTTCTGAAGCAGGATTTGGAAAAAGGATTATAAGATCAGATGCCTGGATGGAAGGAATAGCTGTGCTTTCAGAATATTTCAGAATCGTCCCGTCATCACCTGCTGCATACCCGGCATTGTCTTCGAACATCTGGATGTCTGACAATGTATCAGCTGTGGAAGAGTAGGAATTGACCCAATTCACTCCACCATCATTTGTTTTGAAAATTTGTCCACCACCGAATAATCCATAACCTGTTTGTGTATTCAAAAAGTCAGCAGCAAATCCGTAACCCGGAGTAGAAGAGTTTACAATCTGACTCGTGAAATGATAACTGGTATCTCCCGGAAAATTTACAACAAGATTAAATCCGCTTAATTTCCACAAAGCATTCTGATTGGATGGAACAAATCCATTGTAATGGTTGGTAAACATAAAACCGGTATCAGGATCCGGGAAATCCAGGGTTGTATATGCATCCGCATTCGGAAAGGAAAATACATCACCGGAATACCATGTGCTTCCATCTTCCGTGCGAGCCATGTTGGCTGAGTAAGTGGAAAATCCTGAATTCAATCCACCTGCCATTCCAGCCATAGAGTTCACGAATTGTATCTGGCTAAGTGAGTTTATTCCTCCTGTATAAGCAAAAATTGTATCCCAGCTTGTACCGAGGTTGGAAGACTTCAATAAACTGCTTCCAACCGAATACAGAATGGAATGATCCGGAGTAGTCAGTTGAGTCGAATGGGAGGAGCCGGGATCATTGCCGATGGTGGTCCAGTTTGCACCACCATTAAACGTAATATATGTTTCACCGGTAAAAGTGTTGTTGTCAAAAGTGCTTACTACAATAGTGTCCCGGTGCAGGATCAATCCTGAATGAACATTTCCTGAAAATGAATGCACATTAATATTAAACCAGGAGCTTCCGCCATCAGTGGTGAGCAAAACTGTTCCATTGTCTCCGACAACCAGACCGTAATCCGGATTCAGAAAATTCACATCGTGCAATTTTTCTGTTGTTCCGGAATTCAATACTGTCCATTGTGGTGTGCTGGCAAATCCAGCAGATGCACAAAATAATATGTAGAGAAATTGGTGGTAGAAGAATTTGAAGAGAGTATACTTTTTCATTTGAGGGGTTTTAAAATATCCGCAAAGAAAAAAAGCAAAAAGCAATTTTTGCAAACTCTAACAAAGTTTAACGGAAAGTATATTTATAAGATGAATTGACAGTTGAATTTCTACGTTAATTCAGACTTCAGGCACATGTGAAAACCTGCTTATTTCGTGAAAGTTGAAATTCAACAAAAAGTATAGATTAGATCCTGCTTTTTACGGAAGCTCATTGAGTTTGTGTACCAGTAGATTCAGAAAATTTGTCAACGGTTTTACTGCCATCATTTTCAACATCGGATTGAGATCGGCATCAAATGCAAGCTGAACTTCACTTTGGGTTGACATATCCCTGATGGCGCAATCCAGATTAAAATCAAAAGGAGCTTTTCCGTTGCGAGTAACCTTGATAAGAGAGTGCGGAATTTTTTCAGTAATCTTCATTCCTAAACTTGCCATACCGGCGATGGTAAAACTGCATTCATCATCTGTGGATTGCCAGTTCGTCACTTGCTCAGGCATGAGTTTTTGAAAATTGTTGAAATTGCTCAGGAAGTTAAAGATTTCAACCGGTGTTTTGTTGACGATTACTTTATCACTTTCGATTCGTGTCATTGGTATTACTTTCTACTGAATAAAATTTTATACGTTGAAATTTTAATTATTCCAATTCTCAGGAGCTTCACGCCATTTTCTAAGTGTGTTCAGATCGTTTGCTGAAATGTATTTTGCTTCCAGGGCTTTTTCAAGCAAAGTTTCATAATCACAAAGTGATACGACAGGACAATTATCTGCTTCAAAATTTTCATCAGCTACTCGAAATCCATAAGTAAAAACAGAAATCATCCCTTTCACTTTGCATCCGGCATCCCTGAGTGCCTGTACAGCTTTCAGGGAAGATTTTCCGGTTGAAATCAGGTCTTCAATCACAACTACGGATTGTCCGGGAGCGACTTCACCTTCTATCAGATTTTCTCTTCCATGATCTTTGGGAGAAGAACGAACATACACAAAAGGTACACCCATCGCCTCAGCGACCAACGCTCCTTGTGCGATTGCAGCTGTGGCCACACCGGCTATGCAATCCGGCTTTCCGTATTTTTCTTCAATTGCCTTCACAAGAGCCTGACGGATGTACGTCCGTACTTTTGGATACGACAAACTGATTCTGTTGTCGCAATAAATGGGTGATTTCCATCCTGAAGCCCAGGTAAATGGACGATCGGGCTGGAGTTTTATTGCTTTGATCTGAAGCAGGTATTCCGCAATACTTGATGCGGTTTCGTCTTTCACGGCCATGAAGCAAACGTACACGATTTCTCCCATTTGTCAAAGCTGATAAATTTCATTTCGTATTATTTTAGTGCTGTCCGAAAATCAGCACTGTGAATTAGACTTTACAGGTTGTACCTTTGCAATCATTGGCTAATCCGGCAGATGTATGAAAACAGAACAAACAGAATACAAAGTCTTCGTCAATGACAAGCCTTTCATCATCCGGGAAGTGTATCAGTCTGAGCCTGCTCGTGAAGAGGATGTTCAGGTACTCAGCGAATCAACGACTGAACTGAGTAAGGCAATTGGCGATCTGGAAAGAAACAAGAAATGGAAGGCAGTAATTTATTTGTGTGACTCTCCGCTACAAGTATGGAGGCAATTTGTTGATGCTTATTCATTGATTGAAGCAGCCGGTGGACTTGTAAAAAATGATCAGAGTAATTATCTGCTCATTTACAGAAGAGGGAAATGGGATTTACCCAAGGGAAAACTTGACTACGAAGAATCGCCGGAACAGGCGGGTGTGCGTGAAGTGGAAGAGGAATGCGGAATCGGGCAATTAAAAATTGTAAAAAATCTGCCAACTACTTTTCATACATATCCTGAAGGAGGAAAAAGAATATTGAAAAAGACGCATTGGTATCTCATGGAAAGCAGAGATAAACGTCCATTGGTGCCTCAACTTGAAGAAGATATTCTGGAAGCAGTCTGGATGGATGAAATGCAAATTAAAAAAACTGTTTATCCAAAAACATACAACTCCATCCGGAGTTTGCTGCAAAGTTATTTTGGAAATTAGTTTTCTCTATTTTAATTCCACGAAACTCGTAGTGATTAAAATATTTTCAGTGGAATAGAGTGTGACCTTGTATGCTGCAGGCTCTGGAAAATTAACTGCGGCGACGCCTTGAGAATTTTCCGGTGAAAATTTTACGGTTGTGGAAGTAACAAATCTGCTATACTCTTCTCCCTCTTTTTTCCAGATGTCCACAATTCGCGAGGGGCTTGTCGCGTCAAAAGGCTCAATATGCAAATACAATTTACCTCTTGTTGCTCGAAAAGAGAATTCTGTGTTTTGTGTTGTATTGTCACCGGATAAACCGTCTGAGAAAAGAATCTGGGTGCTGTGAACAGAGTCTGCAGCGAGCGCAACCACATTGGTTTCATGTTGTGAATCACTTTCCTGCATAGCATCGGAAACGCTCAGAATTTCATCGGCCATCAGTTGATTGTCATAGTCGTAATAGCGAATACGGTAGTCTCCGCTTTTTGTCACATGAAAATCATTGACGATTCCCGACTGCTTGGGTTCACAGAAAAATGAGATTTCATCAAATTTTTGAAAGGCGCTTTTAACGAGCTTTTCAAAAGTGATTTTTACTTTGCGCGTATTTAGTTGTCCGGTTGAAGATTTGTAATAAAGTTTAACTGTATAACCGCCCGGATCCATGATCAGTGATTGCATTTCACCAATGGCTTGTCCGGAAGCAGTTACGCTATCGCAGAAAATCAATTCTCCCTTTTGTGCTTGTGACTGAGTTGAAGAGAGCGAACAAAACAAAATGAACACGGCTATCTTTAAAATCATCAGACAATTTCTTCTCATGAAGGATTGAGGTGCATTTTGGATCATGAAGAATAGGGAGGAGATTTATTAATGAACTATTAATTCCAAAAATAATTTAACTCATCATTTACATTGTAACTGCATCCGGTACAAATTTGGAAACATCGCCCTGATACAACAAAATATCCCGAACGATGGTAGACGAGATGTGTGAAAGTGCGGGATCCGCAACGACAAAAATTGTATCAATAGCAGGAACCAATGCTCTGTTCATTTGTGCAATAGCTCTTTCAAATTCGTAATCAGCGGAGGTTCGGAGACCACGAAGAATATATTGAGCATTGATAGATTTACAAAAATCTACAGTCAGTCCACTGTATCGCTCTACACGAATTTTAGATTCTCCTTCAAAAGTTTTCCTGATGAAATGTTCACGACGATCCTGAGAGAAATAATAATGTTTGTTGGAGTTGTAACCAATCCCGATCACGATTTCATCAAACAAATTCAAACAGCGGTGGACGATGCTTTCATGACCTTTGGTGATTGGATCAAAAGAACCAGGGAAGACAGCTATTTTCTTTTCAGGCATGTAATTTTGTATTGTTGAAAGTGAGAGATTAAAAGTATGAAATTGTTTTTAATCAAAATATCCTTCTTGAATAGCAGAGCCGGATGTAATTCATTACATTATTCATACTCTAAGTTTGTTTATAAAAGCTAAAACCGCAATTTCCATATTTTCTGATATCGGAAAGCGGAATTGGAGTTTGAAGTTGTCGGTTCGACTGATGCTCTACAATGAGCATTCCTCCGGCTTTGAGCATATTTTTTTCAAAGATCAATGCAGGAAGGGTATCTGTTTCTTCCTGTTCGAAGGGCGGGTCCGCAAAAATCAAATTGAATTGCTGTGAATTTTGTTTGATAAACCTGAAAACGTCTGATCGGATGCATTTGAGATTCGTTAATCCAAATTTTGACGCAGTTTCATTCAGGTATTTCACGCATTGAAAATGAATATCGACGGAAACAACATTCCGTGCTTCTCTGGAGGCGAATTCGAGGCTGATCCCACCGGCACCACTGAATAAATCCAACACAGACAATTCTTCAAAATCAAGTTGATTTGAAAGGATGTTAAACAGTCCTGATTTTGCATAATCAGTCGTTGGTCGCACCGGGAGAGAAGCTGGAGCAATGATATTCCTTCCGCCCAATTTTCCTCCTATGATTCGCACAGGGAAAGACTCAATAAAGGGTGATAAAAATGACCGGGTACGGATTGAAAACCATAACTGTATTCCGCAGGAGCCGGTCGTTCGCTGAAATATAAATTACGAATGTAGCGGAACAAGAGCTTGTAAAGAGCAGATTCTTTTTCGATTGTTCCTGCCAGTCGAACAGAAATATCTTCAGGATTCATTTCCAATTGCTCCAGTAAGAAAAGGATAAAATACAAACTGTCTTCAATTCCTTTACAGGAAAAAGAATTCATCAGGATCAGTTTCTTACCTTCTGTTACGACAGCATCAAAATCATTCCCATAAAAATTGAGGAATAGTTGTTTTTCATTTTGATTCCGGGAATTCATGCTGATACTTTCGAGGAGAGACCTTGAATGATGAATGATCTCAGGGTCTTCAAACAAATGGTTCAGTTCCGTTACCAATGAAGATGGCAATGCAAAGATGGAGTAGAGCTGGAAATAAGATACAGGTTCTGCATATACTACAGCATCCTGATCCAGAGTAAAATGATATTGAAGATAACCAAGTTCATCACCTTTTCTGAACAGGCTGTCCGGAACAAAAGTGAAAGTTGGAGAATGAACATTGACAAGGACTTTTGCGAATTCATATTTGCGTAACAAACTGCTGTTCGCTGATACTTTTTCCAGCAATTCAGTCCAGTAATTTTCACCGCCGGATGAATCTGATGAAAATGATTCAAGTGCAAGAAATCGGTTTTCCTTTCTTTCTTTCAGCGCAATTTGTATTCCGTGTGGCTCAACAGAAACAAGCAAATCGCATCGTCCGGCTGAACGAGTTTCAAGGCTCTCATCCAAAACAATGATGGACGAAGCATCCGTGTGGTTGCGGCTTCGGAAAATATTTTCAGTAGTAGAACTCAATGATTTTAGCTTGATCTGACAAATCTACAAATTTATTTAAGGCATGAATTGTTGATTTGGATTTGTCGCATGACAGCTATTCATCTGCAAAGCAACGGGTTTTGTAATACCAGTCCATAGTTGCATTCTTTGGGAATTATCTGAAGAATGCATTTTTGAACGATTCCGACAGTTCTGAAATGAAAAAATGATCGTGAACTCAGCAAATATTTTTAGTTTTGCGCCCTTCCTGATTTTCATTGAATGGACGCTTAGCTCAGTTGGTTTAGAGCATTACCTTGACAGGGTAGGGGTCACAGGTTCGAATCCTGTAGCGTCCACTTTTTAATCAGAATCGGATTGAATTTTTTTCTTTGAAACCGGCGATCAATATTAAATCACTTTCCAGATCATGTGAATGCCGAATCCGATGAGCGCGCATCCTATCACACGATTCACCCAAACAATTACATTTTGCTTTAAAAGATTTTTTATTCTGTTTGCAACAAAAGATTTTAGAAGATCCGTTCCCAAAACAGTGAGTAATACAGAACCAAAGAAAGCGATCTGATCATTTTTGGTGTAATTTTCTTTCAGGCTGACTATCCCTATTACACTTAACCAAAACAACAGTACGGCAGGGTTAAGTATATTGAGTAAAAATCCCTGAAGCATGAATTTTGCATGCACAGTTTTTTTATCGTCATCGACTTCTTTGACTTTTGTTTTCTTAATGAAATTTACAATCCCGAAACCAATCAGCAAGCAACCACCAATCCATCCCATAACAGATTTGTTTTGTTCCATCAGGTTGAGTTGCGCCGCGAAGAAATAGCAGATAGCAATTACAGTAGCATCACTGATGCAGACGCCAAGTGCCATGTGAACTCCGGCTTTAAATCCTTCGTGTAAACTTGTTTGAAGCAACGCAAAAAAAACCGGTCCCAGCATAATGGCCAGTAAAAGTCCGAAGGTAAATCCGCTGAAAACGGGTTCAAGCATTGGCATTTATATTTCTGCTTGCAGGATGTGAGATAATTCTTGTCATAAGCAAATCAACGTTTACTTACATACTCTTTCCATTCCTGTAACTGAGTAGATTTCAAAACCCGTGGAAATTTATTTTGTCCGCCAAGGCGTCCATTATTACTCATGTAAGTGTAGAACATTCCGGCAGGAACAGTGTCGATGATCAATTCTTTGAGGGCGGAAATTCGTTCGACTGCATAGTCGTCGTTCAGTTCCTTTAACTTTTCATCCAACATTGATTTTGCTTTCTCCCGGTCAAGATTTCCATTTACCCCGAGGAACCAATGATGAGCGAAAGATCCTTCATACGGTATTCCGGCGACAGTGAATTCCGGAATTTCTACATTCAATTCCCGGGCAACAAATTCGACGGCTTTGTTCATGTTGTCGACGCTCAGATGTTCACCAACAAGACTGAGGAAATGTTTGGTACGGCCGCTGATGACAATTTCGCATTGTTCTTTGTTGACAAAACGTACTGTGTCACCGATCATATATCTCCATGCTCCCGCGCAGGTACTCAGCAGCAACGCATAATCAACTCCTTCTTTTACTTCATTGATGAGCAGACTCTGTGGGTTTGCGATGAGATCTCCATTCGCATCAAAATTCTCATCGTTGAAAGGAATGAACTCATAAAACAATCCATTATTCAAAATGAGTTTCATGTGACGGACATTGGGCTCCGCCTGAAACGCGATGAATCCCTCGGATGCCGGATACATTTCGATGAAGTGAACAGGCTTGGAGAAAAAGCGTTCGAAACTTTTTCGGTAAGGTTCAAACGACACACCACCGTGTGCAACAACCTGGAGGTTAGGCCAGATGTCGTGAATACTCTTCAGTTTGTATCGTTCA
Organism: uncultured Bacteroidota bacterium; assembly: GCA_937871435.1. Classification (GTDB taxonomy): domain Bacteria; phylum Bacteroidota; class Bacteroidia; order AKYH767-A; family 2013-40CM-41-45; genus JADKJP01. Next base: position 16,798 of record CALMQM010000124.1, read on the forward strand.
ATCACCTTTTCCATGAGCAACTGAACCCATGAAGGAACACCTGTGATGATACCAATGTCCCATTTATCAGCTTGCTTGGTGATTTCCTCCAACTTGATGTTCCAGTCTTTTTCTTTAGAAATATTTTTACCGGGCTTGTAATAACGCTGAAACCAGATAGGAACACGGCGGGCGGAAATTCCACTCACGTCTCCTTCGTAATATCCTCCATGACGGTTGAGTTGAGTAGACCCGCCGAGCCACAAAATTCCTTTTTCAAAGAATGCTGCCGGTAGATCGTATTTACTCAATGTCAGAATCTGGCGAATGCTTGCTTTACGCAATGCTTTCACCATGTCATTTGTTACAGGAATATGTTTACTGGCAGATTCTGAAGTGCCCGAACTTAAAGCAAAATAATCGACGTGGCCGGGCCAGCAGACGTTTTCTTCTTCAGCCAGACATCTGTGCCACCAATTCTGGAAAATGGAATTGTAATTGCAAATCGGGACATCCTGTTGAAACGCCCGAACAAAATTTCTGGAACCAAGCATTTTGCTGAAACCATAATGATTTCCGAATGCAGTGTTCTCCGCTTTACGCATAAGTTTACGTAACTCTTTACGCTGGTATTGAATGGGAGTATAATCCCGGAGTTTTACCCGGGTACTCAACTTCAAACCTTGTTTTATAAGAGCTCCAATTAACGGCATTATCGGGATTGGATTTGCTTTGGGAGGGCACAAATTAAGCAAATTCTTGAATCAGTTAAATCTTTAAGAATGCGAGTTTCAAAGGAGTGATACCTGATAATCCGGATCATATCACAGCGCGTTCTTTTGAATTTATTCTCAATAAGAAAACCAAGTGGTATGGAATGAATCAAAAAAAAGCCCCGGAAACCGGAGCTTTTCAACAAATCGTTTATGAATGATTACATGTTAGAAATGATTTCGTTGCCAAACTCAGAGCATTTGAGCAAAGTAGCTCCTTCCATGAGTCGTTCAAAATCGTATGTCACACGTTTTTTAGCAATACTTTTTTCCATTCCGGAATAGATAAGATTAGCAGCTTCTATCCATCCGAGGTGTTCAAGCATCATAGCGCCGGATAAAATTACAGAACCCGGATTTACCTTATCCTGATCTGCATATTTGGGAGCTGTACCATGTGTTGCTTCAAAAATAGCATGGCCGGTAACATAGTTGATGTTGGCTCCGGGAGCGATTCCAATTCCACCGACTTGCGCGGCTAATGCATCACTCAGGTAATCTCCGTTCAGGTTGAGTGTAGCAATGACATCAAAATCTTCAGGGCGGGTGAGTACTTGTTGCAGAGTTATGTCCGCAATCGCGTCTTTCACAAGAATTCGTCCTGACGCAAGTGCGGCTTTTTGTTCTTCGTTCGCTGCTGCTTCTCCTTTTTCTTTCTTCGTCTTCTCCCAGGTCGACCAGGTGTATACTTTGTCGCCAAACTTTTTCTCAGCAATTGCATATCCCCAGTCACGGAAAGCACCTTCGGTGAACTTCATGATATTTCCTTTGTGAACGATGGTAACCGATTTCTTCTTGTGCATGATAGCATACTCAATCGCGGAAGAAATCAATCGTTCAGAACCGATTTTCGAAACCGGTTTGATCCCGATACCAACGGAAACAGGAGCATTGTCTGATTCGCCGGATTCCTGTAAAAATGCTTTGCCTTTATCTTCTGTTCCGAAACGAATTTTATTGAAATCCTTTGGAAATTCTTTAGCAATAAAGTCCAATACTTTTTGTGCTTCCGGAGAGCCGGCTACAAATTCTATTCCCGCATAGATATCTTCTGTGTTTTCACGAAAGATGACCATATCAACAGCTCCGGGATTCTTCACCGGAGAAGGAACACCTTCAAACCAACGTACGGGACGAAGACATACATACAAATCAAGAATCTGGCGCAAGGCTACATTGAGGGACCGGATTCCGCCACCAACCGGAGTTGTGAGTGGTCCTTTGATTCCAACGAGATATTCTTTAAAGGCTGCCAGAGTTTCATCTGGGAGCCAGTTGCCGTTTTTCTTAAATGATTTTTCTCCTGCCAGCACTTCCATCCAGGTAATTTTTTTCTTTCCCTTATATGCTTTTTCTACTGCAGCATCCAACACGCGTACTGATGCACGCCAGATATCAGGGCCTGTTCCGTCTCCTTCGATAAATGGAATAATAGGTTGATCAGGTACCAGTAATTTACCGCCTGACATGGTGATTTTATTTCCAGACATAGTATTGATTGAATTAAAAATGGAGGCCGAAATTAAGCATTATAAAAGAAGAATGAAACGATGTGAATCATTTGACAGCTTCTTCAAATTATTCTGGTAAAACCGGAATATGCTGATTATTGGGACAAGGAATACTGTATTTTCAGGGGGAATCTTATTTTTGCTCCCTCAATTCGGTTCCATTGAAAGTATATTCATCAGTAGACGATTTTCCCGGTTTGCCAAACGCAGTAGTAACGATTGGTACATTTGACGGTGTGCACACCGGACATATGAAAATCATACATCGTCTGAATGAAGTGGCCAGAGAAACTGGCGGTGAAACGGTAGTGCTTACTTTTTTTCCTCATCCACGCATGGTGTTACAGCCGGATGACAGTGATTTAAAGCTGATTACGACGATGGAAGAGCGTAAGTCATTGCTTCAAAAAAATGGAATTCACCACCTGATCATACAGCCTTTCAGTAAGGAGTTTTCCAGAATTTCTGCCACAGAATTTGTACGCGATGTGCTGCTTTCTAAAATGGGAATGAAAACACTGGTGATAGGTTATGATCATCATTTTGGACGGAATCGGGAAGGGTCGTACAAGGAGTTGGAAGAAATGGCTTCCATTTATGGCTTTCGACTTGAAGAAATTTCCAAACAAGTAATTGATGAAGTCGCTGTCAGTTCAACTAAAATCCGCAAAGCATTGCAGGTAGGTGATGTCGAAGCAGCGAACAAATTACTCGGACATGAATTTACCCTGCACGGAGAAGTGATCAAAGGAGATAAAATCGGTACCAGCCTCGGTTTTCCGACTGCGAACATCCGCATTCAGGAAAGTTATAAACTCATCCCGGATGACGGGATTTACGCCGTACTTGTTGAAGTCGACAAAGTCATTCATAAAGGAATGCTCTACCTTGGAACCCGTCCGACAGTAGACGGGAAAAAGCACACATCAGAAGTGAATATCCTTGATTTTAACAAAGATATTTATGGTAAATCCATCACAGTTTATCTCAAAACGCGTATTCGGGGGGATATGCATTTTGAAAACCTCGAACAATTGAAAGAAAAAATGAAGGAAGACCTGCGGAATGCAACAAAATTGCTTTCCTGACGTTTTCTCTGAATAAAACACCCCATTGTTTTTCTCCAAAAACACATACATTTTTTTCTTCCTGTTTTTTGTGCTTCTGTCTAAAGCCGGAGCACAAGAGACTGCTGTTGTATTGCATGATTCCACCTACATATACAGGAGCCTGAAGGAAGCCAGACAAAATCCTGAAAATGTTTACCGGCTCAATCTGAGCAAATCAAAACTGGATACTTTTCCTGCCGACATATTTCTTTTTACTCATCTGGTTGAGTTGGATTTGAGCAGAAACAGAATTGATTCAGTTCCCCCGCAAATTGGTCAACTCAGCAACCTGGTCAGACTCAATCTGGCGAATAACAAACTGACAGCACTTCCTGATGAAATCGGCAATTTGAAAAACCTTGTTTATCTGGGACTCAATCGAAATGTGCTGGAGTCACTTCCTCCAGGCATAGGGAAGTTGGAAAAACTGGAAGTATTGGAATTGTGGGACAATGAACTGGCGGATGTTCCCGATGAAATCGGAAATCTTGGAAACCTGAAGATGCTTGAATTAAGAGGTATACTTTTTTCTGATGAACAACAGGCAAGAATTGATTCTCTCGTTGTGAAAACTGCCAAAGTGTACATGTCGCCCAGCTGTGCCTGCAAGAATTGAAAGTCCATCAACATATGAATGCCCTGGCATCATTCCAATAAAATTCAAGAAAGTAGAACTCTCTTTTTTCTTTAATCTCAGTTCTGAATTTTATAATTTGAAAAATTTTCCCTGCTGAATTTTTGATTCATCCATGATTACTGCATAGAAATAAACTCCGGCAGAAAGTGAAGGAAGATGAACTGTTTTTTCATCGCCGGCATTCAGTACAAGTTCTTTGAGTTGTTGTCCCGTTGCAGTATAAATGGAAACGCGCATCTTTTGAATTTGATGTGTGCCACTATTCAGGTACAAATCATTGCTGTGTGAATTATATTCAACAGAAATAAAATCATGCACAGTTTCTACTTCATGAATCCCGACTCCTTTGGCACTGTACTCGAGAAGATCATTAAGGAAATTTGAACCATCTTCCCCCATCGCGATATAACCTTTTCCATGAGCGGAAAATCCGCCCTTGGTTGCTCTCGCGGGACCGGCGTTGGAGAAATCAGCGATTGCGGTCCAGCTGTCTGATACCGGATCGTATTCATAACCGTCGCTGTGAAAACCTGTAGTGTAATTTACGCCACCGCAGGCGTAAGCGTGTGTACCGAGTACAAAGAAAGGAATCGCGTAACGTCCATCAGCATCAGGATAACTTGCTTTTGGTGTCCAGGAATCATTTGCTGGATTGTATTGGTACATGTCATTGTAAACATCAACATCTGTAGCGCCCAGACCAACATATCCGAAGGATCCAATTGCAAATGCAATTCCATTTTGTCTTGCCGCGCCGGGAAAACTTGTTTTTGCTGTCCATGTATCAAGAGCAGGATCGTATTCATACCAATCGTTGTACCAACCACTGCCTTTTCCAAGTCCGAAATATGCTTTGTTATTTAATCCAAATGCAAAAGCATGGTACCTGGATGCACCGGGGAAGGATGCTTTTTGAATCCAGGAATTTGTTCCTGGTGTGTATTCATACCAGTCGGTATAATAGGTAACATTATCGAATCCGACACCAACATATGCTTTTCCATTCAAAACAAGTTTGGTTGGAGAATAGCGTCCTGGTCCGGGCAAAGATGCCATTTGTGTCCACTGATCCAATCCCGGGTCATACTTCCATAGATCATTGTAGATGTTGGCAGAATTATCTATCCCTCCAAATAAATAACCATAACTGCTGATACCGAAAAACTCAGTACCCGCTCTTGGGTTCCCCGGAAAAGAAGCTTTAGCTGACCAGGTATTCTGTGCGGTTGAATGAATGGAGATGAAAAGCAGAATAAGGATAAAAGTATTTTTCATGGAATGAAGATAAATAGGTTACTCAAATATGCAATTTTTATTCATAAGAAAGAATGGAAAATTAAAATAGATGTACGGGCTGTTTTTCCAGACCAGTCATGTTCAATTACCCATTGTTTACCGGGCCAATCAGCCCTGGTTTATATTTTTATTTTAATTCCAAGCATAAAATTCGCCCCGGCTTGAGGGAAATAATTATTGAAAGTAGAAAGACTTCCGCCATAAATATAACTGTATGTATATCCATTGGATTGATATTCTCGGTCAAAAATATTGTAAGCAGCTGCGGTGAAAATTAATTCTGAAAATAATTTGGGATGAAATGTAAACGAGAATCGAAAATCATTTAGCAGATATGCATCCAGCTTTCTTTTTGTATTCATTGTATTATCCAGAAATTGCTGACTGACATATTTCCCTGTAAATTCCAGATCCATATTTTTTAGCGGTGACCAGAGAAGAATACCCGACGCGATGCAATTCGGAGAAAAAGAGATGTCTGTATTTTCATACGAATTTTTTTGCTGTGTGTAATCATCGTAGTTGTCGATGTATTCTTCGAATCGGCGGATTTTATTTTTACTAAATGTGATATTACCTGAAAAATTTACTTTGCTGCTCACATTCCAGCCGGCTTCCAGTTCAATTCCTTCACGGTAACTGTCGGCTACATTCTGTCTGGTGTATTCACCGACATCATTAATTTCTCCTGTCAGAATAAGCTGACTTGAGTACGACATTCTGTAGAAGTTGGCTGCACAAAAGAATTTTTTTCTGCTGTAACGATAACCTGCTTCGATGTCCACCATCGATTCCGGAGTGGGTCTGCTGTCTGGAGATGAATTGACATAATCGTCGCGAACCGGTTCTTTGTGAGCTGCTGCAATAGAGGCGTATACAAATTGATGCTCGTTCAATTGCCACGAAAATCCTGCCTTCGGATTAAAAAATACAGAGCGTGTTTCCTGTGGCAAGTTTTTGCCTTCCCTTGAATAACCTATGAAGTGATAATTCACCGTTCTGCCCTGCAGATCACCAAATAAATAAATGCCATTTTTAAAACTGTATCCGATTTTAATAAATGCGCTGGCTTCCTTCTTGATCGCATCATCATCGTAATACTGAAGTTTCCCATTGGGAATGGAAGCATCCTTCGACCAGATTACTTCACCAAAATGTCCACCATCGTATTCATTCGCGGAAATTCCGATAATTCCGTTGAACTGTTCTTTTGCATAGTGTAAGTCAGCGGTGATTCCATAAAAATCATTGTTGAGCCAACGTCTGCGAATGAAGTCGGATTCCTCAATGGTATCTGTTGATGTAATGACTACAGGCAAACCATACTTTGAAAGATTGTCACCCTGACTGTATTCTTCATAATATCCTTTCCCCTTTGTGTAATGCAAAGCGGTGTTGAGTGTGAAGAAAGGGTTTAATGAAGTAGCATACAGTAGTTGATAATAATCTTGTTGGTAATTGTCGGTTTGGTTTTCATAATAATGTACCGAACCGTTGTTGTCAAAATACATTCCTGCCGGATTGAATTTCCGGTTGGAAACAAGAGAGTCCTCCGGCACTCCGTACCATGCCTGGTATGTTTTCTCGTTTCCTGAAAGTAAAATTGCACGAAGAGAACTCTTCTTGCCATAGTATCCGCCGGAAAGAAAGAGTGAATGCAAATCACTCCTGGCCCTGTCGATATACCCGTCAGAATTGATTTTTGAAAAGCGTCCATCCACGGAAAATTTGTTCTCAATCCAACCTGTACCGAAAGCTAAAGTGTTTTTCCAGGTGTTGAAAGAACCAACAGAGGAATTTATTTCAGCGAAAGCTTTTGACTGAAGAGTAGAAGATAAAATGTTCACACTGGCACCGAATGCTCCGGCACCATTGGTTGATGTTCCGGCTCCTCGTTGAATCTGTATGTTTTCACAGGAGGAAGCTATATCCGGAAGATCCACCCAGTAAACCTGATGGGATTCCGCATCGTTTACAGGAATTCCGTTAAGTGTGACATTGATCCGGCTTGGATCACTGCCGCGAATGTGCAAACCGGTGTAACCAACACCGTTTCCTGCATCGGAATTGACTACAAGAGAGGGAGTCAATTGAAGCAAATAAGGAAGATCTGTTCCAAGATTTCTTTTTTCCAGCTCTTCTTTGTTTTGTGTAGAGTAAGCAATTCCGTTTCGTGTGTCCATCCTGGTTGAAGTGATGGTCACTTCTTCGGATAGATAATTCTTTACCACCAATTCAATGACCAGATTATTTGTCGGTGCATTTACGTGAATGGTTTTTGGTTCATAAGAAATATGCCTGAGGGAAATATCTGCATCAGGAGTTTTAATATCAGAGAACGAAAACTTTCCTGCATCATCGCTGAGAACAGAAAGAAAACTATGTTCCAGATGCACCGCAACTCCGGCGATGGGTTGTTTTGTTTCGGCATTCACAACAACTCCTTGGACGGATTGCTGGGCGGAAACAGGTTGGACGAGAATAATCATCAGGAATATCAGGATTTTCCCAATGGTCGTGAATGGTCGCTGAAAGAATCGCATGGCAATTCATTTAAGGTTAAACAAGGCATGCACTTCCGGGTGAATGCATGCATTAAATAGTGTTTACCTCGTTCCCTTCGCAGGCATTACCCTGAACAGGTTCGATGGGTATAATCTCAGCCCCGTAGAACAGGAGCACCCCAGTTTGATGGAACAAAAGTATAAATTTATTTCAGCAACAATATTTTTTCTTACATGACATATGAAAATACTTGTTTTTTCCCCTTTAAATGATCGGGGAAATATTTAACTTGGGTCACCAATTGAAATACGATGAAAAAAATAATTTTATCCCTCGTCTGTTTTTTGTTTTTTTCAGCAGCACATGCGCAACTGTATGTGTTCGGAGTAGGAGCTCGCGCAGGTAAATTCAATACCGGTATCTCAATCAAATCTTTTTTTAATGCCGACAATGCTACCGGACTGTTGCTTGACGGATATTACACGAATATTGCTTCCAAAGGCTACACGATAAAAGCAATACTTATTAAACAGATTCCTTTCAAAATGCCTATCGTGCAATTGCCTTTGGACTTTATCTATGGCGGAGGTGTACATGGAGCGTATTTCCCGTATAATAAACAAGGTTATTACAAAAGACGTAACGGTGAACCGGTTTACTATGAGAAAAGTGTCATGAGTGCCGGTGTGGATGCAACAATACAGATTGAATATCAGGTGAAGAAAATTGCTCCTTTCACAATTGGTATAGATGTGGTTCCATACTATGAGTTTTACAATCCCGGACCGGAATGGATTGATTTCGGAGTCACGGTACGCTACGTTTTCCGCTGAGTTCTTAACAGTTTGTCTACCTCTTTTATTGCTGAACGAATTCTGATTTCTCCCTGCCCCTTGATAATTGCATAGTTCAGTTTTCTTTCTTCTAATTCCCGCTGGTACCAGTCGAAAAAATATTGTCGTCGCAAGGGATTTTCTCTTACAGGATCTTCTACAAATGGAAGGTCCGGGCTTAGCAGGAGATACAAATCATAGGGATAATCAGCAATAAGGTTTTCTATTTCTTCTGATTTTTCGTGATACACATCCTGCATCCAGACTGAAGCAATAATCGGATCCGTGTCTGAAAAAAGAATGTGTTCAGTTTGAATCAGTGCAGTTTCCTCCAACTTACATTGTTCACGGATCGTAAATAGTATATCTTCTTTTGTATACGGACGATTCAAAGCGGAAATGTAATCTCTCGAATATTCCGGCACCCATAAAGTCCGGTAATATTTTGCCAGCGCATCACACAAAGTTGTTTTACCTGCAGACTCAGGACCAATGACTGCTACACGAAGGATATCTTTTTTCATGAAACTGTTCGCATAAGTTTTTTCCATTCCATATAACCGGAAATTGCCATCCAAAAAAATATGCAATACAGCAACGAAGTAAGTGGCAAATGTTTTATGTAGAAAAGCGGAATGTAGATGGCATTCGCCAGCATCCACAATCCCCAGTTTTCAATTTTCTTTTTGGCAACCATCCATTGTCCGATCACGCTGGCGGAAGTGAGAGCAGAATCAAGCCAGGGCAGGGCGGCATCAGTAAATTTCATGAAGAAATATCCAAGTGTAACTGATCCCGCGACGAAAAGTAAGATACAGTTTTTCCATTCTTTTATCGTAAGTTTTTCCGGAGAAAATTCTTCTTCTGTATTATCCTTTTTATTCCATTGCATCCATCCATATACCAACAAAACAACATAGATGCACTGCAACAGAGTGTCAGCATATAATCTTACCGAAGGAGAAAAGAATAACCATGCATACAAAAGAACATTTACAATACCGATCGGGAAACACCAGACTGAATGTTTAACAGTAAGCCATACACCAAGAATTCCGGTTAACATGGCAGCTATTTCCAACAATGAAGTTGATTGCCCTAATAGAGTAGTAAATTCCTCATTCATCCTGCAAATATGCAAAACAGCCATTATCCGCGACCTTAATTGGATTATAATAAGAGCCTGAATGAGTAAAAAATGGCATTTGTTGAAAAAAAATGGATGTATACAGGTTATTCGGTCATTGTACTGTCAGGAAATTTCGAAAACACTTGTATTTAAATAATATTGTTCGATACATTTGTATTATACCAAGGGGGGGTATTATTCAAGTAAGAATAATCTTTTTAATCGGGGGTTTTTATCATGGCATTACTTAGCAAGTTCATCGATTCTTTGAATGTGCGTCTTTATCGCACTGCTTTCAGGGAAGTTGTCCATCCTGTTAAATTAAATGGCAGTTTCGACAAACACAATGTGATCATTCATCTAAACAGAGGGAACTTATCGGTCGGAGCAGAAGACGAAATGATGGCACAGGATAGTTTTTATTTCTTTCCTGCAGGTCAGCCCATTTTTGTCAAGCATGCGATGGGCAATCATCACGATCTCGGTCCGGATGGATTCATCGACGATGAACACCGTTCTCGTTTTCTTCGGACTATTAGCGGACTGGAAGATTTCAGTAAGCTGAAAGAAGTGTTTACCATTCTGGCATTCGATGTTACTTTGTATGATGCCATTCCTTTTTTCGAAGTACTTGGTATGCCTCCGTTCGCGCTTACGAAAGACGAAGAGTTTGGTTTTCTGGTTAAGCACATCGCTCTGGAAAACGAACAAAGTAAACTCGGAAGAGATAAGTTGATCCGGAACTACATGGAAGAAATTATGATTCACATGTGTCGCTACATTGAATCACAGGAGAAATTTAAAAAGTATGTAGACAAACTGGAATTTTTATCTGACCGTCGATTGGTTGACATCGTCAAATACATTCAGGAGAATCTGGAAAAAGATTTGTCGAACAAAACTATTGCAAATATTGCATATGTGTCTGAAGATTATGTCGGACAGTTTTTCAAATCATTGACAGGAAAAAATCTGCAGGATTATATCGAAAATCAACGTCTGGATCGCGCGATGTTTTTACTACGCACCCAGCCTGATAATATCCAGGAAATCGCTCATCGGGTTGGATTCAAGGACCCTGCTTATTTCAGCAGGAGATTTAAAATGAAATTTGGTTCCAATGCAAATGCTGTCAGACAAAATAAGAGTCAGCTGGTGTAAAATCTGATTTGAGATTAAATCTTCAGAATGCTTCTGAGTAAATGATTATTTCAGTATGCCATGCATGGCTGCTGCCATTTCGCCTATTAACGCAGGATCTTTTTCAATGGCGTTACCAATGACGATTACATCCGCACCTGCCTGACAAATGTCAATCGCTTTTTCAGGAGTACGAATACCGCCACCAACGATGACAGGTGAACTCACTGATTTTTTAACTGAAGCAATCATGGAAGGACGTACAGGAAATCGTGCACCGCTACCTGCATCCATGTACATAAGTTTTAATCCCAGCATCTCGCCTGCCATAGCTGTACAAACAGCGATATCATCCTTATCGTGGGGAATGGGAAAAGTATTGCTCATGTAACTGACGGAAGTAGGAGCTCCGCTATCGATCAGCATGTATCCGGTTGGAAGAATTTCCAGTCCGCTTTTTTTGAGCATAGGCGCAGAGATCACATGTCTGCCAATCAGCATTTCAGCATTTCTGCCACTGATAAGTGAAAGAAAAAGAATCGCGTCGGCTTTATCAGAGATCTGCATCGTATTTCCCGGAAATAAAATCACCGGAATATTGCTGTTTGCTTTCAGTACTTCTACGCATGCATCCAGATCTCCGTGAGTGAGAATACTACTTCCTACAAAAAAATAATCAGCGCCGGCGTCAAGTGCATTATGGGCGAGTTTTTCGCAATCAGCTAAGGATGTTTTGTCTGGATCAACAAGCACCGCAAGAGATTTTTTACGTCCTTCACAGCCGGCGAGAATACGATTGTAAATCTGGTTCATGAGCTAAATGTTCGAAACGAAGATACAAAGAAGCATTGAATCATTCACCGGTGGCATAGGCCAGCATTCGGTTTTCTGTTCTTTCAAAATGAATCAGAAAAGTTCGTTCAAAATCAGGCATGCGGATCGTTGCTTCGGTGGTTCCTTTGTCGGCACATTTAAAAGGAGCTACATACAAATGCCCGCGAAAATCAACATTGCCTTTTCCGTAAATTTTATAAAGGACTTCTTTCGCGCCCCATAGAATGTGTAAATGCTGACGTCTGTTTTTTTCATCAATATAATTTGCTTCCTCGTCGTTGACAAATTTGTGGGCAATCTTTTCAATCTGCGGACGAATGGTTTCAAGATCCAGTCCGACATAGGGCAGAGGAGAGAACAAAACCGAAACATAATCCTGCGTGTGTGATATAGACAACGAAAGCATATTGTCGAGATATGGTTTTCCGTTCTCGTCATACTGAATCACCAATGAAGATGTTGGATGTAAGTTATGAAGCAGAGCGCGTACGCTCAGGAACTCTTTTTTTCTTAATTCGCTTTTAAAGCTTTGAACCATCCTGATTTCGGATTCCCTCAGCCCTGCCAGTTGCTCCAGCTCTTCCATGGATTCGGAGCTTTTCCATATACCCAGTTGAAGCTGATGGGTTTTGTGATGATAAGTCAGCGGCATAAGAACCAGGGAGAATTAAAGTTTCAAATGTAGGTTAAATCAGTCCGGATTTCTAAAAAAAGATGTAGAGAGGAAAGTGTTGGACTTATTTGGTATAAATTTGCAACACAAAGACTGTTGTATAATTTGCAATTTTATTTTAAAATTCTAAGCTTGTTTAAATTCTGACCTTATGTCAAGACACGTTTTTCTATTTTTGATTCTATTCTTTTTTGTAAAAAATATTTCTGCTCAGATTTCCTGCGACCAATTTATGGGAGCCGGATTTCCCGGAGAGCATAATATCAATGGTCTGGCTGCCGATGACAGTGGAAATGTTTTTATCACCGGTTTTTTTAAGGATAGTTTAAATTTAGGCGGACAAAGCATCGTCGGACAAAAATACAATAGTTACATCGCTTCCCTTGATGGAGCACAACATTTGCGTTGGATCCGGGTTTATGCTCATGATCAGAATGACATTACTTGTCGTTTGCTGTATTCTCCGGATGGAAATGTGTACGTAGCGGGATCATTTATCGACAGCATTTCAATAGATGGATTTTCTTATTCAACGTTAGGGATCTGGGATATCTATGTGGCAAAATTAAATGCATCAACCGGAACTTGTCAATGGTTGTTTCGCGGAGGAAGTAACGGCTCGGATATATGCCGGGAAATGCAACTCGATAATTCAGGGAATCTGCTACTCACCGGCGGGTTCTGGGGGTTTTGCAGACTGGGAACGTTTACGCTGATCTGTTCGGGAACGATGGATGTCTTCCTGATGAAAATGGATCCACTCGGTAATGTGGTCTGGGCGAAACAAGCAAGTACACCCAATGGTTCGCTTCCATATGGACTCAGTACTGTTGGTGAAAATGGAATTGCAATCAGTGGGAATTATAGTCATACCTTAAATTTCGGAAACAGTGTTGTATTGAATGCAGCTAACAATTCTTCTTTTGTAGCTTGTTATGATTCGAGCGGTTTTATTCGTTGGGCAAAGAATGGAATTTCCACTGCCTTCATCAAAACGGCCGGCGATGAACATGGGAATGTTTATGCATTGGATGGTAATTACGATTTCATCACAAAATATTCACCACTCGGAGATTCATTGGTGTCTTTGAATATGGATATAGGAGCGCCGCCATCTCCGACATTTGCTGTCCTGCAGGGTTTTGAAAATAATTTGTATTTGTCGGGAAGATATTCCGATTCCATGTCTATAGGAAATCATTCGTTCTATTCTGCGAATCATAATGCAAAACTCTTCCTTGCGATCCTTGACACCAGTTTTAATCTTACCAGGATTTCTGAATACGAAGATAGTCTGGCGGGTTTTGCTCCCGGGATGATGTGTTTTGGTGTTCAGGATCGAGCTTTGATCGGAGGTTTTTATCAATGCAATCCGGATGTTAGCTACGACAGCATCGCCAATCTGCCATGTGATTCTGTCGCAGCCACCAGCGTTTTCATTCTTGATGTTTGTTTGAATAATGTCGGTATAGCTTCTTTGGAAGACGAAGCAGAAAAACCTGTCGTTTATCCAAATCCGGCGATTGCTAATCTGAATGTCGAGCTGAATAGCCCGATTACAGAGTCAATAAGCATCCAACTCATCGACCCAACCGGTCGATTGATCCGTCAATGGTCTGCTTCCAGCCAAAAAAACAAGCTCGATCTCACGGGAATCAGCACCGGTATTTATTTCCTGATAATTCTCAAAAACTCAAAACTACTCACCTCCAGGATTTCTATAGTGCATCAATAACCTGTTTTGACATTTGAATAAACCTCCACTTACTTCATCCCCCGTTCCCCGCCTTTCGTCCCTCGTCCCCCGTCCCTCGACTCCTCCTTCAAAACAATTCCCCCCAAATTCTTGTTTCATACCCTAAATCGGGGCTCTAAAGGAATTCCAATGATTTCTTTGAAAAAAGAGAGGCTTTGGTTATCTTTGCAGCCTGAAATTCAAGACTATCCAAAAACCCTTTATCTTATCATGGCAAACGCAACATCCGTTGAAAAATTTGTGAAATACAAAGTAAAAGACATTTCCCTGGCCGAGTGGGGCCGTAAAGAAATCCAGCTTGCTGAGGCAGAAATGCCCGGTTTGATGTCCCTTCGTGAAGAATATGGCAAACAGAAACCTCTGAAAGGTGCACGCATTGCCGGCTGTCTCCACATGACGATTCAAACTGCAGTTTTGATCGAAACTCTTGTTGAACTTGGAGCTGAAGTGACCTGGTCATCCTGCAATATCTTTTCTACTCAAGACCACGCCGCTGCAGCGATTGCGGCTGCCGGAATTTCTGTTTATGCCTGGAAAGGTATGAATGCTGAAGAATTTGACTGGTGTATAGAGCAAACACTTTTCTTTGGCGAAGATCGCAAGCCACTCAACATGATTCTGGATGATGGTGGTGACCTCACCAATATGGTGTTGGATAAATATCCTGAACTGGTTCAGGGAATCAAAGGTCTCTCCGAAGAAACAACTACTGGTGTTCACCGTTTGCACGAACGCGTGAAAAACGGAACTCTTCCGATTCCCGCAATCAATATCAATGACTCTGTAACGAAATCCAAATTCGACAATAAATACGGTTGCCGTGAATCACTTGTTGACGCGATTCGTCGTGCAACTGATCTGATGCTCGCAGGTAAAATTGCTGTCGTTGCCGGATTCGGTGACGTTGGTAAAGGTTCAGCTGAATCTTTGAAAGACGCGAAAGTACGTGTGATTGTAACTGAAATCGATCCAATCTGTGCTCTTCAGGCTGCTATGGAAGGCTACGAAGTAAAACGCATGGATGAAGCAGTAAAAGAGGCAGACATCATTGTTACCGCTACAGGTAATTACAATATCATCAAGGATCGTCATTTCAAATCCATGAAGCACAATGCAATTGTGTGCAACATCGGTCACTTCGACAATGAAATTGATATGGCCTGGTTGAACAAGAATTATGGTTCAACAAAAGATACAATCAAACCGCAGGTTGATAAATACACTGTTGACGGAAAAGATATCATCGTCCTTGCAGAAGGACGTTTGGTGAATCTTGGTTGTGCAATGGGTCACCCATCTTTTGTGATGTCGAATTCATTCACGAACCAAACAATGGCGCAATTGGAATTGTGGCAGAATCACAGCAAATACGAAAACAAAGTTTATACACTTCCAAAACACCTCGATGAAAAAGTAGCCCGTTTACACCTGAAGAAAATCGGTGTTCAGTTGGATGAACTTACTGACGAGCAGGCAAAATATATCGGAGTGTCGAAAAACGGTCCGTTTAAATCTGAGCATTACAGATATTAATCCTGAAATTAATTTTTGAAGAGGCGTGCAGTTAGATATTGCACGCCTTTTTTTATTGTGTAGCCAGACTTACCGGAGCTTTTTGAGCATCTGCCGGTACTTCTCCACTCAGTGCATTCAGAAAATTTACGATCAACCGGATTTGTTCATCATCAAGTTCTTTGTCCAATTGTGTCTTGGCCATAATTTTTACAGCAGTACTAAGATATTCAACCGTGCCGTCATGAAAATAAGGATAAGTTCTGCCGATATTTCTTAATCCTGCAACTTTGAATTTATCCTTGTCGAGTTCGTTTCCTGTTTTGTTTTTTAAACCTTCATCGTGATGTGAACTGCCTGTGAGTGGATGGTAGTCGTGTGCTTCACCAAACTTTCGCACCATAGATCCTCCAAGCATTGTTCCTGAATGACAGTCTGTACAACCTGTTTGAATGAATAAACGAAGTCCTTCCCGTTCATCATAATTCAACGCAAATACATTTCCCTGCAGAAATTTATCGAAAGATGATGGAGTAAGAAGAGTTCGTTCAAATGAAACAATTGCTTGTTGGAGATTTTTAAGAGTCAGAGGTGTGTCAGATTCAGGAAAAGCTTCTGCAAAGAGTGATTTGTATTCAGGAATGTTTACAATTCGTTTTGCGAGAATATCCTGATGCGGAATTGCAAGACTGTCTTCACTTTCACTTTCTTCAAAAGTACCATCCCAGGATGAAATATGATTCATGATCGCATTCAATACTGTTGGAACATTTCGTGCAATTTCTTTTTTGGAACCGGTTGCAATGGTAGGCTTGTTGTCCACACCGGCAGTCGCTAAATTGTGACATGAGTTGCAACTGTAGTTTCCGTATTTCGACAAGCGTGGGTCATAGTAAAGCATCTTTCCCAGATTGACCTGAAGAGCTTTGGAAGAGTGATCGTATTGAAACACCTCGAGAGGCAAAGGCTGGAAATATTTATTTGCTTCCTGAACCAACGCTTCGTTGGCTTTTCTGTCAAGCTCATTGTAATCAATTTCCGGCTGTGCATCGTGGCAGCCAAGAATGATGAGAAGTAAAGTAAGAAGTGTAAAATATTTATTCATCCGAAGGAAAATCAATCTAAGTTAACTTGTTTTAATTTTCAGACGAATGACCGCAGTCATACACTGAAGCCGGGGGAATGACGTTCATGTATGCAAACCTTATAAAAATCTGCTTCATGATAATTCTCGTTTTACGGACGACACAACTCAGAGTTTCATCTGCTGCCGGAATGCGTTATTTTAACAGTATTGTCCTGTTCTAATGAAGGAAATTGCTGAAGAGAATTGTAAGAAGTTTTAAAACGGATTTGTTAAAAATATAAATAAACAAGAATAAAAAAAGGGATTGAATGTCAATCCCTTTTTCGCGTTCGTGATGTTGAGAATTTTAATATGTCGCGGCAAGTGCAACCGCGGCGGCTGCATTGACATTCCCAAAACCCCGGCTTGAATTCGGATTGGGGTAGTATTGTGCAGTTTGTTGCATGGCTGTGATGATCTGAGCTCTGGTAAGACCGGGTTTTACTGACCAGATCAGACCGGCTATACCGGCTGTGATTGCAGTCGCACAAGATGATCCTCCGATGTAGGTAGGATTAAATCCACTTGGCGCAAGTGACAATGAATTTCTGTTTGAATTGCTGTTTCTTTCCATTGGAATTGTAAAATCAACCTGACTGCCATCATGGCAATCGTTACAGGTAGAATTACTTTCTTTTACTCCGGTCACTGCCTGGCATTGTGTCCACACTGCGGGATAGATAACTCCCCACCAGCTTGTCCAGGAGAATGAAGTTCCTGCAGCTGCAAAAATCAATTTTCCTTTATTGTAAGCATAAGTTACTCCGTCTTTCAGGACATTACTTGAAAATGGAGTACCTACAGACATACTGATAATTTTGATATCGTTCAGATCACCCATACGGATCAAGGCATTTTTTACACCGGATAATTCAGCTGATGCGTCAAGCACCACATCATCACAAGCACGAATAAAATGCAGACTTGCTTTGTACGCTACACCTGTAGTTGCATTTTGAGCATTGCGTGGACCGGCAGCTAATCCTGCCATGGAAGTTCCATGTGCGCAGCTTGTGTATGCAGTGTTTCCGTATGTATAATCGGTGGTAATTGTTCGATTGTTATTGCTCATACCATCAGTAAACTGACTTCCCAGCAAAGTCTGACTGGAGCTGATTCCCGCATCAATGACGCCGATTTTAATTCCTTCTCCCTGAGCAGTGTTCCATGCGTTCGGAATATTTACATTGTTGAAATCCCATGGCAATTTACATCCGGGTGTGATTGTCGTATAATCAGCTGCATTCACAGCCGTGGAAGATCCGCTGCAACCTGATGAAGAACGATTGTCCCATTGAGCGGGCCAATAACCATATGGTTCTAGATAGCGGACATTTTTCAGATTGGTCAGTTGTGTAAGAACATCCTTGTCACTCACTTTAAGAATGAGAATAGGAAGGACGGCATCGTCTTCTACGATGATGTCATTGAGAGTAAATTGTGCTCCATTTTTGTTCAGGCCCTTCAAAACCAACTCCAGCAAAGCATCATGAACAGATTTCCATTCTTTGTCTTTAATATTGATCTGATGAATGATCGGTTCAATTGAAGTGAGATTCGCAGGTTGATAACCTACGGCCACCTGGTTGCACTGCAATGCAGCACTCCAAATGGTTCGCATGTCTGTCCATTCCCAGTGAAAATCATGACGGTCAGCTTGCAGAGCAACAACTTTGTTGTCTAAGTCGCTTTTAGAATAAGCAGCTTCAGTTGGAACGGAAACAGGATTGGCTTTTTGAACCAACACCGGAGTATCCTGATTAATTTGCGGGACGGGATTGTTATCATCCATTCGGTTACACGCAGCAATTACTACGATTGAAACAATGAGAAGGTGGTAGATTTTTTTCATGTGATTAAAATTAAGTAAACAAGAAGGGAGAAGAACAAATATACCTATCCTGACGGAAAATCAAAATGAAATTATATTTCTGGTTTTACCTCAAACAAGGGATACGAAGGGCTATTGGCCAGTAAATTTCATCAGGTATTTGAATGAATTCAGATACTATCATACTGAATTCCGAATTTATGTATTTTAGTCAGGAGAATTTTCATAGCAGAACCAAAAAATTACTTTGCACTTTATGGGAAAAGGAAGGCTTGAAGCATTTAGCGATGGTGTACTTGCGATCATCATCACCATTATGGTTTTAGAAATTAAAGTGCCGCATGGAGCAGGCTGGAATGATCTGTTCGCGTTGTTTCCTGTCTTCGTCAGTTATATCATGAGTTTTGCTTACATCGGCATTTACTGGGGGAATCATCATCACCTGATGCATACTGCAAAGCATGTTGATGGTAAAATTATTCTTGCCAATCTTCACTTGCTTTTCTGGCTCTCTCTGATTCCTTTCACGACGGGATGGATGGGAGAAAATCATTTTGAACCGAATCCGGTTGCTTTGTACGCGACCAATTTGTTGATCTCCGGTTTTGCCTATTTTATTTTGCAAAAAGTGATTGAGAAAAGTACTCCTGCAGATGAAAAGCTGGGTCACGCTTTTAGAAAGCACACCCAGAAAGGAATTATTTCGCAAGTAGCTTATGCATCGGCGATTCCTCTTGCCTATGTTCATCCCGCTATTTCCGGAGCAATATTTATATTCATTGCTGTGCTGTGGATTCTTCCCGATAAAGAAATAGAACAGGCTTTGAAGTAATTCCTGATACTTTTCATACCGGAGATAAATTACTGTAAATAAAAAAGGACAATGTTTTTAATCATTGTCCTTTTTTATTGTTTGCCTGATTTGTTTAAACCGATTCGGCAAGGATGATAATTTTGTTTTTCAAATTCTCCACTACGCCACCTTTTACATCAAAAGATTTCACTCCTTCTTTGTCTTTTATTTTTACTTTACCATTCAGTAAAGTAGAAATAACAGCCGCGTGATTGTTGAGCATTTCAAAGCGACCTTTCGCGCCCGGAACGGAAACGGAACTCACTTCTCCGCTGTACACTTTTTTATCCGGGGTAATTATTTCAAGTTGCATGTTATTCTTCTAGATAAGTTATGGACGTTTTAATTGATGATTGCTGATTGTAGATTTTGAATTGCTGATTTTGGATTGCTGATTGTTGATGTATAAACTTTGAATTATTCCAAACTCTAAGCACTTAGCACTAACCACCAACCACCAACCAATTACTTCGACTCTGCCAACAGTTTCTTGCCCTTCGCGATCGCGTCATCAATTGTTCCAACCAGGTTGAAAGCAGCTTCCGGATATTCATCCACATCACCATTCATGATCATGTTGAATCCTTTGATTGTTTCTTCAAGTGGAACGATCACACCCTTCAGGCCGGTGAACTGTTCAGCTACGTTAAATGGCTGTGAAAGGAAACGTTGAACACGACGTGCACGGGATACAACCAGTTTATCGTCATCACTCAATTCATCCATACCAAGGATCGCAATGATATCCTGCAATTCTTTGTAACGTTGAAGAATGCTTTTCACGCGTTGTGCAGTATTGTAATGCTCGTCACCCACCACCAACGGAGTAAGGATTCGTGATGTAGAATCGAGCGGGTCAACCGCAGGATAAATACCCAACTCGGAAATTTTCCGGTTCAATACAGTCGTTGCGTCAAGGTGAGCGAAAGTTGTTGCAGGAGCCGGGTCAGTCAGGTCATCCGCCGGTACGTATACGGCTTGTACAGATGTGATGGAGCCACGTTTAGTAGATGTGATTCGTTCCTGCATCAATCCCATTTCAGTTGCAAGTGTCGGCTGGTAACCTACCGCTGATGGCATACGGCCAAGCAATGCGGATACCTCTGAACCTGCCTGAGTGAAACGGAAGATATTGTCGATAAAGAAAAGGATATCACGTCCGCCTGATTTTTCATCTCCGTCACGGAAATATTCAGCAACAGTAAGACCTGAAAGAGCAACACGAGCACGCGCTCCCGGTGGTTCATTCATCTGACCGAATACCAGGGTAGCCTGTGATTTGGCAAGTTCTGCCATATCAACTTTTGCCAAATCCCATCCGCCTTTTTCCATGCTGTGTTTAAAATCATCGCCATATCGGATTACGTTAGACTCGATCATTTCACGAAGCAAATCGTTTCCTTCACGTGTACGTTCTCCCACACCTGCGAATACTGACAACCCTGCGTATGATTTCGCGATGTTGTTGATCAATTCCATGATCAAAACTGTCTTACCTACTCCGGCACCACCGAACAGACCGATTTTACCACCCTTTGCATATGGCTCAATCAGGTCGATTACTTTGATACCGGTGAGAAGGATTTCAGATTCAGTTGACAGGTTCTCAAATTTTGGAGCCTGACGGTGAATTGGAACGCTTCTGTCTTTGGATACTTTACCAATACCATCAATGGCATCACCTACAACGTTGAAAAGTCTGCCCTTGATTGCATCACTTGCAGGCATCTGAATTGGAGCACCAACTGCGCGTACGATTGTACCACGTGTCAGACCATCTGTAGAGTCCATTGCAACTGCACGAACTGTGTCTTCTCCAATGTGTTGCTGACACTCAAGCACCAACACTCCGCCATCGGGACGGTCAATTTCCAACGCGTCCAAAATGTTTGGAAGCGCTGTGTTTTCAGCATCAAAACTTACGTCAACAACCGGTCCGATGATCTGGGTTATTTTTCCAATATTCGCCATGATTTGGGTATGTAGATTTTTAGATTTTTATTTTGAGAGCGCAAAAGTACTCCTTTTTTTGAAAAAATCCGGACCTGTTAGTAAATTCCTGTATAAAATTACGGTCATATTTGGAAAATAAAATATTGAAAATCAATTATATATATTAACAACATGTTGCTGCTTTTTCGTTCAGAATTAAAGCTGGAATTATCCCTGAAATTGAACAAAATTGAACCGGTGCATTTTATATCTCTTTGAATGAATGTAGCCAGACTCGGCTCATGTCGCATACATTTGCAATATGACGTCCATCGAAGAACTCTATGCCTTGTTTTTACAACATCCTCAGGTGTGTACAGACAGCAGGGCCATTATTCCGGGGTCCATTTTTTTCGCACTGAAAGGTCCGAGCTTTAATGGGAACACTTTCGCAGAACAGGCATTGAGCCTCGGCGCAGCCTATGCTGTAGTTGATGAAGATGCTTACGCTAAAAATCCTCGTTGTCTGCTGGTGAAAGATGGACTTGCAGCCTTGCAACAACTTGCGAATTATCACCGACATCAGTTGAAAATTCCTGTTCTTGCAATTACCGGTTCGAATGGGAAAACTACTACAAAAGAATTGGTGCGAGCTGTTCTTGCAAAAAGATACAGGACTCTCGCAACAAAAGGTAATCTGAACAACCATATCGGAGTTCCGCTTACGCTTCTTTCAATCACAAATGAAATAGAATTTGCTGTGATTGAAATGGGAGCCAATCATCAGCATGAGATAGAAGCGTATTGTAAGATTGCTGAACCACATTATGGATTAATCACCAATGTTGGCAAAGCTCATCTGGAAGGTTTTGGGGGTTTCGAAGGAGTGAAGAAAGGGAAAGGGGAATTGTATGAATGGATTGCTCAGCAGGCAAAGCCGGTATTTCTCAATGGGAATAATTCCATTCTTTCGGAAATGGCCAAAGAGCACAAAGTACAATATCAGGTGATTTATGGTACCGATTCCAATTTTGATTGTTGCGGTGAATTGGTCAGTGATTCTCCTGCTCTTGAAGTGAAATGGAAACAGGGTGAACATTCAGGACATATCCATTCGCAACTTATCGGCAGATATAATTTTGAAAATGTGCTCGCAGCTATTTGTATCGGTAACTATTTCGGCGTGGAGGCACATGATATCGATGAAGCAATTGCGGCTTATGTCCCGGATAACAGCAGGTCACAGGTGATCACCAAAGGTACGAACACCATTATTCTTGATGCATATAATGCCAATCCTACAAGTATGGAAGCGGCCTTGAAAAATTTTGCTTCACTTTCTTCCTCACATAAAATTATTTGTATTGGTGATATGGCTGAACTCGGTGAGGAAACAACAAAAGAACATGGTCGAATAGTTGAGATGCTGAAAAACATTCCTAACGAACAAATAATTTTAGTCGGCAAAAACTTCGGAGTTTATTCCGGACAAATCCCCTGTCTGCATTTCGAAACATCAGACAAAGCGGCGGACTGGGTGAAAAAACATCCGTTTAGCAACAAGAATATTCTCATCAAAGGTTCGAGAAGTACACGGATGGAAAAAATCCTGGATTCTATCTGATCAGGAACGCGAGCTCTTTGTGAACCGGCTGAACATTCCTTTTTTCGAATGCTCCTCATCATAATAACCATGTCCATAATAGCCATAGCTATATCCATAACCATAACCATAATGATGATTTGTACCCGCGTCATTCAATAACACACAAAGATTTTTCACTTTTCCCTGAGTGTAATACTCATTGATGGTTTTCATATATTCCTTCTTCGAATAATTTTCACGAAGAATAAAAATATTAATATCCGATAAATTCATCAGCATCATCGCATCACTTACAATGCCAACCGGAGGTGTGTCAATAATGATGTAATCGTATTTACTTCGCAATTCATCCAGTAATAAATTCGTTTCTTTTTTAGCAAGCAACTCAGCAGGATTCGGTGGAATAGGTCCGGAAGGAATGATATCAAGATTTTCAACGGAAGTTCGCTGAATCACTTCTTCCAGTTTTGCTTTGCCAATCAGGTAGGTACTTACTCCAATATCATTTTTTATTCCAAGATCCTGCACCAATTGCGGTTTGCGTAAATCCATTCCCACAATAATCACCTTGTGGTGTTGCAATGATAATACCGCTGCCAGGTTCAGACTGGAAAATGATTTTCCTTCACCACCAACCGAAGAAGTGATCAGGACAATTTTATGTTGATCTGCCAGCCCGAAAAACATGAGATTTGCCCGGATGGAACGGAATGCTTCCGTAATCGACGACTTGGGTTTACTGGATACAACCAGTCTTTCTCCGGTGTTATGATGACCAACCACTCCGATGATCGGAATTTTGCTCATCTTTTCAATGTCCTCTTTGTTGCTGATTGTATTCTTGATATAGCCTTGGAGGATGATCAGGATAACAGGCACAATGAGTGCCAGCATCAGCGTGATGATAATGACAGCCTTTGTATTCGGGATTACAGGAATATCATTGATACTTGCTTCATCCAATACCTTGTTGTCAGATACTGCTGTGGCTTTGGCAATACCTGTTTCAGCTTTCTTCTGTAATAAATACAGGTAAATATTTTCGTTGACGCTGAAGTTCCTTTGTATGCCGAGAAGTTCTCTTTCGATATTCGGTATTTTCCTGATGCTTCCTTCGTAGCGAACCAACTCCGAGTTGATGCTGGATAAATTTACCTTCGTGACATTTCTCAGATTGTTGATATTCTCAACAAGTGTTTTCTTCGTCTGTTCTATTTGCTGATCTATCACCTTGATAGCCGGAGATTGCATGCTACTGCCATAGGCCAGGCTTTTTCTCTTGCTTTGTAATTCTTTCAGTTTAGTGATAAGGTCAATCAGTAATGGATCCGGATTGCCTAAGCTGCTTGGGGCAAATTCCTCTATGTCTCTGTTGTTGGTTACGTAGGAGTAGAGATAATCCAATGACTTGAGTTCAATTTCCGCTTTTACACGATCCTGATCAATATTGGTAACGCGTTCGAGATATGCTTTCGACTCCTCACTCAAATCAACTGTGCCTTTTTGTTCTTTGAATTTCTGCAATTCAAGTTCTGTCGCGTTGAGTGTTTTGCTGATTTCTTCCAGCTGTTGATCAACAAACTTTAACGTCAATCCTGCAACAGATGATTTGTCTTTCACATCCCTGTTGATATACACTTTTCCAAGTGTATTGAGGAAATCAGTCGCCCGCTCCCGTATTTTATCCTGCACAGAAATTTCAACGATAGTCGCGTCTTTGTTTTGAGGTTCCGCTTTCATTTTTTCCTGATAAAATGCAATCATTTTATTCATGGAATTGATTGTGAAAACAAAATCTTCATCTGAAACCGCATTTATTGCTGAATCATTTTTTACTACAATAATTGTAAAATATGGACTACGAATTTCTTCTCCGTAATGGTGTACTTCAGAATAAGAATATCCATTGAGAATGTGATTGTCGGCATCGAGTTCCAGCTTGAAGGAATTGCTATCAAGGAAATTGATGTGGAAATACTCATCGTAAATCCCTTCTGTCATTCGAACAGGCCTGACAAGAAAAGGCTGGTTTTTATAGAGCGGATACTTGAAAAAAGTTGATTTGCCGTAATAACTCACCCCAAGATTCAATTCGTTAATTGTTTCTTCGAGAACGGAGCGCGACTTCAGAATTCCGATTTCTGTGGCTATGTTCTTGGTATTACCAAAAAGGTCGCCGGTCAGAAAGTCTTCAATATTGTTGGATGTATTCTTTGTATCCTTTACCAGTACACTCGAGCGTGCTTCAAATACAGGGAGAGTAAATCGGATGTATAAAAAAGCGCCGATACAAAAGAGTACAGCGGAGATGAGGAAGTAATGCCATTTTCTCCGCATGTTGTAAAACAACAGACGCAAATCAATTTCATCGTCATTGCGGCGTTGTGCTCCTTCTGTTGTACGCATGTCTTACTTTGTTTGAGTGATAATAAAAGTGAGTGCAATCACGGCAGTGGTGACAATTGAAGTGAAAATGGTCACGGAAGGACTGATATTTTGAAATGCTCTGCGTTTCAGCGGCTGAACATATACGATATCATCAGGATGCAGGTAATAGGTTTCAGCAGACAGACTGGCCGCGCTGCTCAAATCAAGATAAAAATCTTTTGTCTGTTGATTTTCTTCACGAATTATTCTGACATGCTGACGATCGCCATAAATACTCAGATCGCCGGCCATTCCTAATACTTCCGGAAGAGTCACATGTTCATTCAGTATCGGATAAGTTCCCGGTCGGTTGACTTCACCTAATACTGTAACTTTGAAATTTAATTTTTTCAATGTAACAATCGGGTCTTCCATGAAGTCTTTGAATTTCTGTTCGAGCAACTGCGTTGCTTCGGAAATTGTTTTTCCGGTCAATGTAACCGAACCCACAAGAGGTAATTTTACTTCTCCACGTTCATTAACCACATACCCTTTTTCATAAGCTGAACGGTTATCACTGGAAGGTTTGTCTGCAGGAACTGACAGATAAGGATAAGCCTCGGTGTTTATTGTGAAAACGTTGATGGATAAAATGTCACCGGGATAAATCCGCAGTTTGTATGCATCAGATTCTTTCAAAGAGGGAATTGCACCCTGAAAGTAAATGAGCTTTTTTTGTGACGTGCAGCCGGCCAGCACACTGATGGCAATAATTAAAAAGATGTGCAGAGTATAACGGTACATCGACAAAGGTTGTATGAATAAAAATTATTTTCCGAGGATGGAACGGGAAATCACAATTTTCTGAACTTCTGAAGTTCCTTCGTAAATCTGAGTGATTTTCGCGTCGCGCATGAGACGTTCGACATGGAATTCTTTCACAAATCCGTATCCTCCGTGAATTTGAACAGCTTCAACTGTTGTTTCCATTGCTACTCTTGAAGCGAACAATTTGGCCATTGAAGAAGAAAGTCCGTAGTCCAGATGTTGGTCTTTCATCCAGGCAGCTTTCAGGCACAGCAAGCGGGCAGCTTCAATTTCTGTTGCCATATCTGCCAGTTTGAATTGAATAGCCTGGTGTTGTGAAATCGGAACTCCGAATGCTTTTCTCTCTTTGCTGTATTGAAGAGCGAGTTCATAAGCGCCGGATGCAATGCCAAGTGCTTGTGACGCGATACCGATTCTTCCACCGGTGAGAGTTTTCATAGCGAATTTAAAACCAAATCCATCTTCACCAATGCGGTTTTGTTTTGGAACTTTCACATCGGTAAACATCAATGAATGTGTATCACTTCCACGAATACCTAACTTATTTTCTTTCGGTCCCACAGTAAACCCTGGCATACCTTTTTCTACAATCAACGCGTTAATTCCTTTGTGACCTTTTGCAACATCTGTTTGTGCAATCACAAGATATACGGATGCTGTTGATCCATTCGTGATCCAGTTCTTTGTACCGTTCAATACATAATGATCTCCCGCATCGATGGCGGTTGTATGTTGTGAGGTAGCATCAGAGCCTGCTTCTGGCTCTGACAAACAAAATGCACCAATGATTTCTCCTTTAGCCAGAGGAACAAGGTATTTTTGTTTTTGTTCTTCTGTTCCGAAGTTTTCGAGTCCCCAACAAACCAATGAATTGTTCACTGACATGACAACTGAGGCGGAAGCATCTACTTTGGAAATTTCTTCCATTGCGAGCACATAACTTATGGTATCCATTCCGCCACCACCGTATTTTGGATCTACCATCATTCCAAGAAATCCAAGCTCTCCCATTTTTCGGATTTGTTCAGCAGGAAATTTTTGGTGTTCATCTCTTTCAATTACACCCGGTTTCAAATCGTTCTGGGCAAAATCGCGTGCCGCTTTTTGGATCATCAGGTGTTCTTCACTCAATTCGAAATTCATATTCGTGTGCTTTTGTTGAAATGTTTCCTGTTTTTCAGGATTCCGGGAGGATTTGTTACTTTTATTTGAGCGAACAAACCTACACGATTTGCACGTGATTCCCAAAGGAAAAATGACCTTCAGTCTGAGCGCGACATTTGCAAGTAACTGTCTGAATTTCTGTAATAAAGAGAAAGTCGCATCACGTTTGCGTATCACTTTTTTAACTGGAATCCATATCTTTTTTTCAATCGGGATACTGATCTCAAATGGATTCGCGCAAACAAGCTTTGAACGCTCGCTCGATGTGATTTCCGGAGCAGCTCATACCGGAATAAAAGGAATGGAATTGCCGGATAGTTCATTGCTTGTTGTCGGATGTGTTGCCGACAGTAGTACACGACAGAAAATTTGCCTGCTCTGGACTAATCCTTATGGTGACACTTTGCGAAGTGTGAAACTGCAACCTCCTACATTACGTGAAAAAGCCTACGATGCGTTACATAAAGTATCCGGAGAAATAGTTGTTGCAGGTAGTGCTGAAGATAGTACCAGCAGTGATGCATTGGTCATGCAACTGGATGCCGCAGGAAATATTTTGTGGAGACATCAGCAGGGAACTTCTCTAAGCAATGAACGCTTCAATTCTTTATCACAAACTCAATCAGGAAATATAGTTGCAGCAGGAAGAGCGGTCAGAATTCAGACCAACAGTTATTATCTGAAGGCGGAATTGCTACAATCCACCGGGGTGGTATCCTGGTCAAAGGAGTGGAGGACCCGACTCGGCGAAATTAATTCGGTAATGGAATCACCTGACAGTTCTGTTTTTTTCTGCGGTTACCTGCTTGATTTCGGTGATACAAGCGGATCTATGTTTCTCATGAAAGTAAATGCCGCAGGTGATTCACTCTGGACAAAAAAATATTTTGGTTCAGGATGGGCTACAGGAAATTCCATTCTGATTTTACCGGATGGATTATTAATTGCCGGAGCAACTTCATATTCTTCTCTTTTAGCCGGCGATCATTTTTTAGTAAGAACAAATTTTAACGGTGATACACTGTGGACCAGGCGAATTGGTTCGGTTAATGCCGATGAAAAAATAGTTGATGTAGCCGGTACTCCTGACAACTGTTACATTTTATGTGGCAATGCTCAATCTAATCTTGAATTGATTAAAACGGATACTTTGGGGAATGCCGAATGGATCCATGATTACAATTCCGGTGATGCTCTTGCTAAAAGTGTCTGTTCAACACGCGACTCAGGGTATTTTGCTGTTGGTAGTTCCGGATTGTCGACCGGCTTACCCTTTTTCTATCTGGTGAAAACCGATGCGAACGGAGGTATTTTATTAGGCGGAACCTTAACAGAACAACGACCCAATGAAATCCGGTTCTACCCGAATCCTTCCAATGGTCATCTTCATTTTATGCCGGCAGAATTATTTTCAATGGAAGTGAGAGATGTGAGTGGAAAATTAATTTATCGTCGGGATAAATGCAGTGATGCGATCGATCTGACATTTCTTGCTTCCGGAGCATATTTCCTTTTTGCAAGATCATCGAATGGAGATTTTATGCAGGGCAAGCTTCTTCTTTCCACAGAAAGATAATTCAAAAAGACAAAAGGATCCTTGATGGAAAGTTATTCAGTACTCGGAATCATGTCAGGAACTTCCCTCGATGGAGTAGATCTGGCTTTATGTCATTTCGAAAATAATTCCGAAGGATGGAGCTTCAGAATCAGTTACGCTGAAACGATAGCCTATTCAGATGAATGGAAGAAACGTCTGCTTTCGCTTCCTGTGAGTTCTGCGGAAATATTTGTACAAACGGATGCGATGCTTGGAAAATTATTTGGAGAAATGGTGAAGAATTTTTGCACTAAAAATAAATTGAATCCTGATTATATTTCTTCTCATGGTCATACGATTTTTCATCAGCCCGGTGCCGGATTCACAAGTCAGATCGGAAATGGGGCAATGATAGCTGCAACGTGTGGCTATCCTGTAGTCTGCGATTTCAGGACTCTCGATGTAGCCTTGGGTGGACAAGGAGCGCCATTGGTTCCAATTGGTGATCAGATGTTATTTTCAGATTATGACTACTGTCTGAATCTTGGTGGCATTGCCAATATTTCATCTAATGAGAGTGTGAAGAGAGTCGCCTTTGACATCTGTGGATGCAATCAGGTGTTGAATTCATTGGCAAATCGTGTGCATAAAGCATATGATGCAGGAGGAGAAATGGCAGCAAAAGGAAAAATCAGGAAAGAACTGCTGGAAAGACTGAATTCTTTGCCCTATTATAGTCAGCCATTTCCAAAGAGTTTGGGCAGAGAAGATATGGAGTCAGATATTTTTCCGATGATGGATAAGCCAGGAATACCGCTGGAAGATTTGCTTGCAACCTTCTGTGAACATATAGCGATTCAGATTTCCAACTATGTAAAGCCCGGAAAAATGTTGGTGAGTGGAGGAGGAGCATTCAATACATTTTTAATTGAAAGGTTGAGGCATCATTCACTTTCAGAAATAGTTGTTCCCGATCCGATGATTATCAATTTTAAAGAAGCCTTGATTTTTGCTTTTCTTGGATTGCTTAGATGGACGAATAAAGCGAATAGTTTATCATCAGTTACCGGTGCCCGACACAATCATTCCGGAGGAGTAATTTGGTTGCCGGGAGTAAGTAAGTAATCTGTTTTCTTTTTTTAATTATTCTTTGAATCTGCTCGACTGCGATAGACAGATAATACAGAGTTCGAATACGCATCACATTTTTTTTTAGAATAGAATTACAATTTTTTGATCGAGAAAGCGGGAAGATTGATTTTTATGGTAAAAAATCTTTTTGATTCTATAAATTGATATTTCATTATTGAACTCTTTGTGAGTTGCAAAAAAAAAGAGCATCCTCATTTGAGAATGCTCTAAATTTTCATTGGGACAATATTCACCATCTGCGCGCAACAAATTTGCCACAGCAGAACGAAAGAAAATCCCAAATATTAAAAGTCGTCGTCGTCGTCTTCAAAATCGCTCATCGGAGCAGGATCGTCAAATCCTTTGATATCCTCTTCCATTGGAAGATCCATATCCTCGTTGCTATCTATATCAACCGGAACGATTGGAGTGATTTCTAAAATTTCAGTTTTAGTAATCATTGCTTTTGGTTCTGCAGCTGGTTTAGCTTTTGGTGCTGGTTTTTTAGCGGCAGGTTTTGGAGCAGCTTTAGGTGCAGCTTTTTTCGCGGCAGGTTTTTTCGCGGCAGCTTTTGTCGCGGCAGCTTTTTTCGGAGCAGGTTTTTTAGCAACTGCTTTTTTCGCAGCAGGTTTCTTCGCAGCTTTTTTCTTAGGAGCCGGTTTTTTCTTTGCTACTTTTTTAGTTGCTTTTTTAGCAGGAGCTTTTTTCTTAGCTGGTTTTTTTCCAGATGATTTTTTAGCTGGTTTCTTTTTGGTTGCCATGGCTGGTGAATTGAATTTGATTAGACGATGGTGCAATATTAGATGGTGATCTTCAAATTTACAATATCAAATGAATTTCTTCCAAAAAAATATGCAATTTCTTTGAAGGCGGGATTTTGTACTTATCATATTCTAAAAGCTCAGGAGATCTTTTCTCTAAAGTAGAGATTGAAAGTGGTAGTAATTGAGACTAAGAAATGGTCGGTTAAGAGGCAATTTGGTAGAACAAATGTCAGAAGAACGTACGTTCGAACTGGCATTGGATGAAGATGACTCCAGTCAGGTTTTGACGAATAAAACTTGTCAAACTTTGGCTTTTGGTTGATTTCCCGTAGGTTTGCGGCACTTTTACAAGCCATGAGTCAACAAACTGCGACATTCGAATCTGCCCGATTAAAAGAACTGATCAGACGCTTTGAAGAAAAGCGTCCCGAAATTGTCTTTGAATGGAAGGACCCTGAAACTGAGGCGGAGGGGTGGATAGTAATTAATTCCCTGAGAGGCGGTTCCGCAGGAGGGGGAACCCGGATGCGTAAAGGCCTGGATATGCGGGAAGTTGAATCTTTGGCCAAGACCATGGAAATCAAGTTTTCTGTGAGTGGTCCGGCGATCGGTGGGGCCAAATCAGGAATCAATTTTGATCCGGCCGACCCACGAAAAAAAGGTGTTCTTGAAAGATGGTTCAAGGCAGTAATGCCATTGCTGAAAACTTATTATGGTACCGGGGGAGATTTGAATGTGGATGAGATTCACGAAGTAATTCCGATTACTGAAAAATACGGATTGCGACATCCGCAGGAAGGGACTGTAGTTGCACATTTTAATGCTTCCGAAGAAAGAAAAGCAGCCATCATTGATCAGCTCAGGAAAGGGGTAAAAAAACGTCTTGACGATTCCAGCTTTTCACCAGATTCATCCCGAAATATTACAGTGGCTGACATGATTACAGGATACGGTGTTGCAGAATCAGTACGGCATCAATATCTACTCCAGGGTTCGGATGTGAAAGGAAAGAGGGCATTGATTCAAGGCTGGGGAAATGTTGGAGCAGCTGCCGGTTTTTATCTGGCCCAAATGGGAGTGAAAATTGTGGGTGTGCTCGACAGGAGTGGCGGTTTACTCAATCCTGAAGGATATTCATTTGAAGAAGTTAAAAAGTTATATTTAAATCGCAACGGCAATCAATTAGAGTCTCCGGATTTATTACCTACTGAAGAGATTAAAAAAGATTTCTGGACGACTGAAGCGGAAATTTTTATTCCGGCTGCTGCTTCAAGACTGATCCACAAAGATCATGTGAAAAGTTTGGTAGGGAAGGGACTTGAAATGATTTCTTGCGGAGCCAACGTGCCATTTGCTGACAATGAAATTTTCTTTGGACCAATTGCTGAATATGCCGATTCACAGGTAACAGTTATTCCTGATTTTATTGCGAATTGTGGAATGGCAAGAGTCTTCCGTTACCTGATGGGAGATCAGGTTGAAATTTCTGACAAAGCAATTTTTTCAGATGTTTCAGCATGTATCAGTGATGCGTTGAAAGAAGTTGCGAGTCGGCATTCCGACGAAACTCACCTCAGTCAGGCCGCCTTGGAGTGGTCTATCGGTAAACTGATTTGAACTATTCGTAAGGAATTTCTTTTTTTAGGTAATAT
Organism: uncultured Bacteroidota bacterium; assembly: GCA_937871435.1. Classification (GTDB taxonomy): domain Bacteria; phylum Bacteroidota; class Bacteroidia; order AKYH767-A; family 2013-40CM-41-45; genus JADKJP01. The sequence continues at coordinate 49,276 of CALMQM010000124.1, forward strand.
TTTTCGTTCAGATCCGGGTTTGTTGTTTCATGCAGCATGAATTAGTTTTGTAAACTATTTAATTCATCATATGGAAGAATGGGACAATTCACTTCAGCAGTCATTTCTTGATAATAGTCTGGCCGACTACCTCTGGTTTGCAGGTATTCTTGTGACAGGATTGATTCTGAAAAAATTTCTATCCAAGCTTCTTAGCCGTTTACTTTACCGGGTTTTCAGACGTTATGGAAAGCATGTTGGAGTAGAGAAATTTATTGCATTGCTTTCGGCACCTGTTGGGTTTTTATTGCTTGTTGTAATCGTCTATTTTTCTTGTGACCGCTTGAAATTCCCAAGAGAATGGAACCTCGATCCGGAAAATGTTTTTGGTGTCCGGTTTGTGTTGATCCAGGTATTCCAGGGAGCAATGGTGCTTGCATTTACCTGGATAGCGACTCGTGTTATAGAATTCATAGGTCTGGTAATGAAATCGCGTGCCGCGCAAACGGAATCCAAACTGGATGATCAACTGGTTCCTTTTGTAAAAGAAATCGCCAAGGTGATTGTTGCCGGAGTCGGATTTCTCATCATGCTTGCCGTCACATTTGATCTGGATGTTTTGTCTTTGGTTGCCGGTCTGGGAATTGGCGGACTTGCAATCGCGCTGGCAGCAAAAGAGACTCTTGAAAATTTACTCGGTTCATTTACAATTTTTCTCGACAAACCTTTTATAGTTGGAGACCAGGTAAAGGTCGGGAGTATTGAAGGAATGGTAGAAAGTATCGGATTCAGATCTACAAGGATTCGTGCACTGGACAAAATGATGGTCACAGTACCGAATAAAAAAATGGTAGATGCGGAACTGATAAATGAAACAGCACGTTCAGTAAGAAGGGCGAAGTTCTCCATTGGTCTGATGTATACCACAACTGAAAATCAATTGAAGAATATTCTAAAAGAAATTCGTCAGTTGCTGAATGGACATGCTTCCCTGGAACCTCATCCTGTAGTTCGTTTCGAACATTTCAATAATAATTCTCTCGATATTCTTATTATCTATGTTGTAATGACTCCTGTTTATGAAGAATTTTTGCAGGTGAAAGAAGAGTTAAATTTTAAAATTCTGGAGATTGTAAAAAACAATAGAAGTGAATTTGCATATCCATCATTGTCGGTTTTTCTGAACCAGGCAAACACCGAGAATTCCTGATTTTTAAAATCGAATCTTACAAGGGAAAAGTATTTTCTTCAGATTAAGATTAATTGTGAATATATACAGTTTGGTTTGCTGCGTCATATTCACAAACATATTGTTTCATCGATCTGGTTGCCGGACCCTGGATAATTGATCCATCAGCAAAACTAAAGCGGCTACCACAATTCCTGTCAACTCCAATTACCTGGCTGGTATCGATATCGATGATGGCAGCATTAACAGAAGGGTCATAGGGACAAGCCCGTTCAGAGGCGGTGAATTCATCAATACTTCTCCGGTAAACAATAATTCCTTTAACACCACCATCGATTGCCAATGAGTTACCAATACTGTTCAAAGCTGCATATTGTGGAAGTCCAAGGGAAACAACGCGATCCACACTCACATTTGGAATATTGTTTTCTCCGTTACTTTTTTTACAGGCATTCACAGAAATCAGAATACAAGCTAATGAAAAATAGCAGATAAATTTGTTCATAATAAATAAGACGTTCGGAGATGGTCTTTTTCGCATTATATATCTTTGTAATTCAAACCAACAACTATGAAAAAAATAATCTTATTCCTGGCAATTCCTGCCATCTTTCTAGCCTGTAAAGGTAATGAAAACAAGTCGGATGCAACAGCAACTGATTCTACGAGTACTGCAGCTCCTGTGGATACTGCGAAAGCAACCAGTGCAATTCAATACACTTGTCCGATGCACCCGGATGTTATTTCGGATAAACCGGGAACCTGTCCGCAATGCGGCATGGAATTACAGGTAAAAAGCTAACCTTTTCGGACAGGAAAATTAATTTCGTATAGACGTTTAGAATAGTTACCGGAGATTTTCGTTATATTCATTATGGGTCGAAAAATAAAAATCCTTTTTTTTGTAATCATGATTTTTATGGGGAAAGCGTTGCATGCTCAGGATCTTGATGCACGCTCTCCCCAACCTGCTCCAGTGGGAAAGCAACAAAAAGCTGCTGAAAAGAAAAAAGAAATCAAACAAAAGAAATTTGAAAAATCTGTTGAGAAAGCGAGAAAGCAACACCTGAAAAATCAAAGCAAGAATACCCGCAAAATGATGCGAAAGAGCCATCATTCTTCAAAACGCTGGAACGAGGACCGTAAAGGTTTTTTCCTTACTCGCTGGTTGAGAAAAAAGAATCATTAATATATTTTGGAAATTTATTTTCTGTTCAACCTGTTAAATTGTAACAGGTTCTTTATTTAACATTTTTTCGCCAAGCTTTCATTCCCATTCGCCAAAAACCGCTACCAGAGCGGCTTTCAAAGGCTTATGTTTGTTTTCTATTCTGAAAAGCCTTAATTGGCGCAGTTTTCAGACCATGAAAGAGTATAAAAAAATATTTTCAAATGACTTTGCTCCGAGCATTTCAATGGAAAATTTTATTCGACCATGTTGACATAAATGTCAACAATTTGCAGTGGCATATTTCTCAAACACGTATTCTGATTTTTGGTTCAAAAAAATTCCGATTTCTTAATGGTTTTGACGTGGTATCAAAGCCTCATCATACTTTGAGTCAATACCTGATAAGAAATAATAACAGGAGTATGCCACATAGAGAATGTGCTTAAAGTCCTGAATATTCTCAGTCCGTTCGCCATGTAAATACAGGCATTCGCCACTGTTAATAATTGCATAAACAAGAAAATTTGGTTCAGGGGTAGCGGTAGAAATATCTTGCCCTGCCTTAAGATAAAATCGAAAAATTCTGTACAAACACGGAGTCTTTCTTCAAATAAAATTAATTCATAATCAAACAATCAACATACGTCGAACGAAAATTCTTCAATGCCCCCGCTCATGAAAAACAATTACAAAATGCTTAAACAGTTATGCTTCTTGGCCGTATTCCTGTGTGGGAGTACCGCTGGCTTTGCGCAAACTCAAACCTTTTCCAGTTCCGGAACATTTACAGCTCCTGCAGGAGTGACCTCAGTTGTTGTTGAATGTTGGGGTGGCGGAGGTGCCGGTGGAGGAAACTCATCAAACTCAGATGGAGGCGGCGGAGGTGGTGGCGGAGCTTATTCCAAAGCTACAATCTCGGTTACACCTGGTACAGGTTATACTGTAAATGTTGGAAATGGTGCTTCCGGTGGTTCCGGAAGTGGATCTGCAGGCGGAGATTCCTATTTTATAAATTCCAGTACAGTGATGGCCAAGGGTGGAAGTGGCGGAGGAGCTGTCTCAGGAGGTAATCCGGGTGCTGGTGGCGCCGGTGGTTCAAGTACCTCAAGTGTAGGAACAACTAAATTTGCAGGTGGAACCGGTGGAGCCGGAAGGAATAATAATAGCGGACAAGGTGGTCCAGGAGGATCTTCTGCGGGCACAGCTGCAGCAGGTACATCCGGTGCAGGTACCTGGACAACAGTAACAGCTGGTGCTGCTCCAAGTGGAGGAGGTATTGGTGGTAATGGAGGAACTTCCGGAAATGATGGTTCGAATGGAACTGTTCCCGGTGGTGGAGGTGGTGGTGCAGGTGATAACAACTCTAGTGGCGGAGATGGGGCAAAAGGTCAGGTAATCATTACATGGACTTGTTCAAACACACTGACTTCAGGAGCTGGAACAAATATTCAATCGGTTTGTAAATCCAGTCCGATCACAAATATTACTTATGCTTTAGTAGGTGCTACCGGGGCCAACGTCACAGGTTTACCGACTGGTGTAACCGGTTTGTACAGTTCGGGAACTGTAACAATCAGTGGTTCCCCTTCTGTGAGCGGAACTTTTAATTATACGGTAACTCCAACCGGAAGCTGTACAAGCAGTACTGCGACCGGTACAATTACTGTGAATGCGCCTACAGCAAATGCAGGCGCTGCTCTCAGCAATATTTGTCAGGGTGGGACATCAGCGGCCCTGGGTGGCAGTGTTGGCGGAACAGCAACAGGTGGCACCTGGTCGGATGGCGCATTGGGGGGTTCGTTCAGTCCCAATGCAACAACACTAAATGCAACATATACTCCACTTAGCAATTATACTGGAACAGTGGTTTTGACTCTCACTACCAGTGGTGGTGCCTGTGGTACAACAACAGCTTCTAAAAATCTGAATGTTGTTGCTCAACCTTTAGCAACAGGTTCAGGAGGCAGCCAAACTATTTGTGTTGGAGGAACAGCTACAGTTTCCGGAATCACGGCTGCAAACGGAACAATTTCCTGGTCAGAAAATGGAGCCGGGTCTATTACAAGCGGAGGAACTACTACATCACCAACTTATACTTCTCAGTCAGGAGATGCCGGTAATACCGTTACTCTTACCATGACTGTATCAGGGAGTCCTTGTACAGCAGCAACTGCTACCTACTCCGTTATTGTAAATCCACTGCCTTCTGTTTCGGTTTCACCTTCCGCACCAAATGTTTGTGCTGGAAGCGGGGTTTCACTTACAGCATCAGGTGCATCAACGTATTCATGGTCTCCTGCCGGTAGTCTCAATGTATCAACCGGGGCAACTGTAATTGCTTCTCCATCCGTAAATACCACTTATACTGTTACAGGGACAAATGCTAATGGTTGTATCAATACAAATACTGCTGCAGTGACTGTAATTTCTGCACCTTCAGCCGTTTCAGTAACACCATCGTCAACAACAATTTGTCCGGGAGGCCATGTGTCTCTTAATGCATCCGGTGGATCTCTCAATTCAACCTATACTTCCGGAACAGGATCGTCAACAACATCTTCGAATACAAGTAATTCTAATTTGGGGCCTAATCCACTTCAAAATTATTATGGCGGTAGCAAAGAACAAACCATGTGGCGTGCTTCAGAATTGTCAGCCCTGGGGTTGGTGAATGGATCAATAATTAATTCTGTAACTATCAATCTTAACGCAGCAAATACAACGTATGCACTTTTGAATTACCGAATTAAATATCAATTGTCTTCCTCAATTACTTCTTTGTCAACCACACCAATTACTTCAGGATGGACAACAATCTTTGGTCCTCAAAGTTATACACCATCAGTTGGTATAAACACATTTACATTTTCCACACCAATTGTCTGGGATGGATCAAGTTCCCTGATTCTGGAATTCAATTTCAGTAATAACAATACAGGTGCTTCCGGTACACTGAATACAGCAACTTATAACACCGGAATTGGATACACAGCAACTAATTTCTATCGCGCAGATAATGTTACTGCCGCTTCAGTGGATGCATTTTCAAGCACTGTAAATTTTTCATATAGTTCAAGAAATAATGTTCAATTCAATGTCACGCATCCTGTAAATTATTCCTGGTCACCTGCAGGGGGATTAAGCGCAACAACCGGTAGCCTGGTTACTGCAAGTCCATCTTCTGCTACTACCTACACGGTAACTGCAACCCTTACGAATGGTTGTAGTACGACATCCACATCTGCTGTAAGCATCAATCCGGCTTTATCAGTTTCTTTCACTCATACGGATGTGAGTTGTAATGGCGGTTCAAATGGATCCGCAACGGCAATTCCTTCCGGTGGTAATGGAACATATGTTAGTTACTTGTGGTCTAATATTCAGACTACGGCAACTGCAACAGGATTGAGTACCGGTACATATACTGTAACTGTTACAGACGGCTTGGGATGTACTGCAAGTAATTCAGTAACAATTTCGCAGCCTGCATTACTTGTTGCAAGTTGTTCAGTTATTTCCAATGTTACCTGTCCGGGGGGGGCAAATGGGTCAGCTTCCGTAAGCGCTTCAGGTGGTACTTCGCCATATACAGGAACAGGAACATTTAGCGGTTTGGCCGCAGGTTCCTACACGTATAATATTTCTGATGCAAACGGATGTACAGCTTCTTGTAATGTAACAATCACACAGCCTGCTGTATTGGTTGCCAATTGTACAGTTGTTTCTAACGTTTCTTGTAACGGAGGTTCCGATGGAGTAGCTTCAGTGAGCGGTTCAGGTGGTACAGCTCCATATACAGGAACAGGATCATTTACTGGATTAGCGCCTGGTTCCTACACATACAATATTTCTG
>CALMQM010000125.1 GCA_937871435.1 uncultured Bacteroidota bacterium
CAGCATCGTTCTCAGGTTCCGCAACCTGCATAAGGATTTACAGGTCATGGAACAACTGCGAGACGACAAATAAAGCGGGTTGATATTCACAAATTCGAGGAGAGATGAGGGTAAAGCTCATCTCGTTTCATTTGCGCCACAGCATAAAGGTCGTCAGCTAATAAACCGCCGTAAGTTTTGTCCCATTGTTTATTTCCATTCGCATCGATTTTTACAATCCAATAATCATTGATTCCATTATTTGAACTAAGGTCACCATCAACCGAATTAGAACCACCGGCAAATACCAGTTCATGATCATTTATTTGGCAAGAAGATGCTAAGCCATCTCCATTTGAACCCCCATATGAATGTTGCCAGATAATATTACCTAAACTGTCAAGCTTGAGAAGCCAAGCATCCGAAGAACCTCGATTGACATTGATATCTCCATCATGAGACACAGTTACACATATGAGATAATACTCATTTCCATAGTTCTTCTCAAAATCGAGTGCATATTCCCATTCTGAGCCCCCATAACAATGTGACCATTCCGGAGATTGAGCGTGTAATTGTGAGCCAGAAAACTGGAATAAAGCAAATACAGAAAGTGCAAATAGATTTTTTATTGCCAATCTATTGTTCCTGAAGTTTGATAAATCTCTGTGATTTTTTTCCATCGACTTTGATTAAATACATTCCACTCTGAAGATTACTTAAATTAATCTCGAAATAATTACTTGTCGAAGTATTAGTAAAGATACATTGACCGACAGAATTATAACAAAAAATATTTTTACCGCTACTAAGATTTGAAATTAGAAGCATATTTACTACTGGATTAGGGTTGAGGATGATTTCATCCTTTTCATTCATTTCTTCTGATTCAAATGAAATTCTTGCATCAAGGCAAGGGTCACAATCGCTTGGGCACGAATAAGGCAGGGTAATCGGGTTACAACTGTTACACACACAAACATTTGTGACTGCATTAGGATAAATTGGGTTTCTGTATTTGGGTAAACAATTTGCAGGAGTAAGTGTTCTAAAAACATAATTCTGATCTAAAGTTGGTTGAGCATACATGACAAAATAAACACCATTGAATAGCGCAGGGTCGACAAACTTATAATAAGTATTTCTTTGTATATGATTAACTAAGCTTCCAAGAGTTCTGTCCGGCCCATTTAATCCATAGTTTCTAATTTCTGAGTTCTCAAATAAAATTTTATTTAATGGTTGAGTGCCACCGGTCATATGCATTAATTTCAATTGTTTATTTGAAATAATTTTGGCATAACGAAATAGAGCCTTACCAATTGGACCAAGTTCTACCAGGTATGAAATTGGGCCAGAATTCAATAATCCTGTATTACATTCATCCAAAAGGCTACTATTATGACTAAAATTGTTGTAATCTTCGTAAAATCCACAACCAATATGCGATAATGTAATTGACGCATCTTCTGTGAATTCTAACCCCCAATCTCTATGAGCATTCACTTCTTGAAAGCCCTGAATGCATTGACCATAAAAATTGCATTTTCTAAAATGAAATTGTGGGCCATATAATGACGCTGCATGTGATGCAATTCCATTTCCTGATAGATTGTATTCGGCAGAAACGATTTCGCATTCTTTAAATGTAAAGTTAGATGCATTGTATGGCTGAAACTGATCAGGTGGTGCACAAAGTATTCCATACCTTTGGTTAAATTTAAATTCACAATTAATAAATGTACTATTACTTGGAAGATATCCTCCATTGTATTCAAAAGACATTCCCGCACCATTACCCATTCCATACCGAGTCATTGCATTATAATTAAATTGACAATTTATAGCATTGACACCAGATCCACCTTTAAAGTAAATTCCATCTCTTCCATTCCAATTAAATTTTGAATTAAAAATATTAATAGCAAATGTTGTTGGATTTAAGTTTAACTCATCAGCAATTAGTATTCCTTCAAGACCAAAGTGGTGAATATAAACCCCATTGATGGTGATATCATTTGAAGAATGAATTTCTATTCCATTTGAAGGAATTTGAATACCATCTGAGTATGAACCTCCATAAATGTAATTATCCGAATTTCCGTCAACAATTAATGATTCAATTGTAATATTTTCACAATTATTTAAAACAAGAAAACTTCCCGTAGTTGCTAATCTATAATAGTCTGAAACACTATTTGCCATCCATTGGGTAAGATATCTTTCTTGAAATGACTCATCAAACATGCCATATTTTAGACAATCATCAAACTTAATTATTGGAGGAGAGGCTGCAATTTTTCCTCTAATAATTAAATTGTTACAATTCGTAAAACAAAAAATGTCTCTTCCAGTTAATCCAAAAGGATAAGAAGGGTCCAAGGGTCTAGCATGATAGCTTTGTTTTCCGACTATATAAGTACCTGGAGGGATGGTTAATATCCCTTCCCCACCTCTATTGTTAAAAAAATCAGTAGCGCTCGCAAAAGCGCAATCTGAGTTTATACTACCTGTAGGGTCTGCCCCAAAATCATCAACGATATCTTTTATACATGGTGTTCCAACCGGGCAGGTAACTACAGGCGTAGGTAAGCACGTATTTGTATTAGCAGTGTAACAAACAGGATTTGCGATTGAAGAAATCATTACCCTTCCTGAAGTACTGCATCCCTTGCCATCAATAACTATTAAACTATCGGTATTACCTAAAGTTAAAGAATCCAGAAATGAATTTGTACTATTATGTTCAATCCAATTGTAATTGTATGGAGTAGTACCTCCTTGAACATCTGAAATAAATTGTCCATTATAGGTAGTATCACTGGTAGGAAGTTGAGTGTAAACATGTACTTCTAATGGAGGAGGGGTGTCTATTAATATAGTGTCTTCAAATGCACAACCACTCGAACCGGAAATAATAATATTATGGATTCCTGCTGTCAAATTAGTAGCTATAGATGAAGTAATACTATCAGGTAGCCACAAATAGCTAAAAGGGCCTGTACCTGATGTAACAATTGCTTCTGCAGATCCATCATTTGAATTAAAACATGTGAGGTCATTAATTTTATTTAAATTAGCTTGAATCGCATCTGTTGCCTGAACATGAGCTACACCCCAAAATTGACAACCATTTTGATCAACGATAAATAATGTATCATTCCCTGCTGGCAATAATACATCAAAGCTGTCATTTCCTCCAGAAGACCATTGAAATGTATAAGGCTCAATGCCGCCTTCAACGTTTGCAAGTGCAGTCCCAGTGTCTTCTAAACATGTGGTATTTGTAGTTACAAATGATATAGATATTGGAGGAGGTTCAGTTACATCAATTTCTAGAAAACTCTTGCATCCAGACGTATCAATTGCATTTACATAATATCTACCTGCTCCTAATTCAGAAATATAATTTGTAGAATCTTTCAACCCATACCAATTAAATTTATTAAACCTTAGGTCATTAATAAGTTCAATTGAACCATTTCTTATTCCCGCACATGTTGCATTTTGAATGCTGTTTATTTCAATATGGGTACCATTAGAATCTGGAATGAATACTGAAATGGTGTTAGCACAATTAAATTGATCCTTGACTAAAATTGTATAAGATCCGGAAGTTAAATTATTGGCATTTGAATTATTTCCTCCGTAAGGTAGCCAATGATAACTAAAAGATTGGCTTCCTCCTGATGGAATTATATGAGCAGATCCGTTTGAGTCTAGACAAGAAGAAGCAGAGATTTGAGAAATTATCGAGATTGGAGGGGGGGCGACTATTGTAACTGTATCACTTATATGACAATTGGAATTATCAGTAATTTGAATGAAATACGAACCCGAATCTAGGTTTCTTGCTATATTTTGGTTTCCAATTCGATTTGACCAATTAAAATGATATGGTGAAATACCGCCAGAGGGTAGAAGTTTAACAAATGCATCAGCCTTCCCAGAACATGAAATTGGTTGAATGCTTTTACTTACTATAATTTCTGGACATTCTCTTATCCCCGCCACAAACTCCACACACCCTGAATCCACCGAAGCAGTAAAGCCCGACAGGAGATCGACATCGATGGTGGAATGAATCTGAACATTCGCATAATTTGTAACGCTTACATGTCCGGTGGAATATGGAACAATAATTTCCCCATTGTAAAAATAATCATGATCAACAGTAAGTACTGAGTCAATCACAGGTGAAGGAATAGTCTGAGC
>CALMQM010000126.1 GCA_937871435.1 uncultured Bacteroidota bacterium
TGATACAGTATTGAAAGGAAAAATCATACCTTACAACATCTTTAAGAAAGGAGGCCTGAACATTGGCGTCTTCGGACTTGGAATTGAATTACAAGGACTGGTCGACGCAAAACTTTACGGAAACACACGCTATACAGATCCGGTACAACATGCAAACACCACAGCACGGTTGTTGAAACAAGAACTAAATTGTCAACTGGTAATTTGTTTGTCACACCTGGGTTACAAATACAACGAGAAAAAAATTTCAGATGAAATTCTCGCACAACAAACTTCAAACATTGATTTAATTTTAGGTGGTCACACACACACCTTCCTGGATGAACCCGTTCAATACAAAAACACAGAGGGAAAAGAAGTGCTGGTTGCACAAGTAGGATGGGCTGGTATACGATTAGGTCGCATCGACTACTACTTTGATGTTCGTTCAGGAAAAAAAGAATCATTCGGCTCAAGTGTAAAAATTTCTAGAAAAACAATAGCCGTTTAATTTTTTTTTTATTTTTTTTTGAAGAATCTTTGTTAGCGAATTTCAACACTCATTTATCACTCAGAAATTCCTCTTTCGAGGGAAAGGGAAAAAGAAATTGGAAAACGAAACACAACCATTAAAAAAAATTTTCTTGGAGACAACTATGGAGAAAACTTGCGAGAGTGTTTGGAAAAAATGTCTGCAGATCATTAAGGACAACGTAAGTGCTCAAAGTTTCAAAACCTGGTTCGAACCCATTAAACCCGTAAAGCTGGAAGGCAAAATACTGACCATTGAAGTTCCCAGTCAGTTTTTTTACGAATGGCTCGAAGAACACTACATTACCCTGCTTCGCAAAACAATCCGTCAACAACTTGGCAACGAAGGCCGGTTGGAGTACAGCATTGTGATGGAACACGCGAATGCGGATGCAAAACCTTACACTGTGAAAATCCCTACACGGACTCATGGTGATCTGAAAAACAGCCCTGTAACTGTTCCGCTGAACGCGAACAGCAACAGTACGATCCGGAATCCATTCATCATTCCGGGTTTGAAAAAGGTAAATGTTGAATCTCAACTAAATCCGAATTACACGTTCGATAATTTTATCGAAGGTGATTGCAACCGGCTCGCCCGTTCTGCAGGATATGCGGTTTCTAACAAACCCGGTGGAACATCTTTTAACCCATTGCTGATTTATGGCGGTGTGGGTATGGGAAAAACACATCTTGCGCATGCAATTGGTATTGAGATCAAAAATCAACATCCCGGAAAAACAGTTCTTTACGTTTCTTCCGAAAAATTCACTCATCAGTTTATTGATGCTGTGAAAAATAATGAGCAAAATGATTTTGTTCATTTCTATCAAATGATTGACGTACTCATCCTGGATGATATTCAGTTCTTTGCAGGCAAAGAAAAAACACAGGATGTATTTTTCCATGTATTCAATCACCTCCACCAGACCGGTAAACAACTTATCCTGACATCGGATAAAGCCCCTGTGGATCTGCAAGGTATGGAACAACGTCTGCTCAGTCGCTTTAAGTGGGGACTGGCTGCGGATCTTCAAATGCCGGATCTGGAAACTCGCATTGCCATCCTCAATAAAAAGATGTATCTGGATGGAATCGAGCTTCCGAAAGATATTGTTGAGTACATCGCCTACTCTATCACTTCCAATGTTCGTGAACTTGAAGGCGCGTTGATTTCCATTTTGGCTCAGGCTTCGCTTAATAAAAAAGCAGTAACCCTGGAGTTAGCCAAACAGATGATCGACAAATTCGTGAAAAATACTACTCACGAAGTTTCTATCGATTATATCCAAAAAGTGGTGTGCGATTATTTCGATCTCCCAATCGAAATGTTAAAATCAAAAACCCGCAAACGTCAGGTTGTTCAGGCTCGTCAGATAGCCATGTATTTTGCAAAAAACATGACTAAATCCTCTCTTAGCAGCATTGGCGCCCATTGTGGTGGTAAAGATCACGCTACAGTGCTTCACGCCTGCCGTACAGTAAATAATCTCATTGAAACTGATAAGAAATTTAAAGCCAGCGTGCTTGAATTGCAAAAGAAAATCAGCATCAACGGAAAATAAAATACTAACCAAAAACGACTATGAGCCGTTCTGAATTTTCAGAACGGCTTTTTTATTGATGCTGAGAAGATTGGATCATTTCATCTAAATCAAAATCGAAGTTGAACGATGAACAGACTTTGCAAGAGGAATCAAGCTGTATAAAAAACTATATTTTTGTCCTGAGTCATTTCCCATGAAAATATCCGAAGTCCTTTCTCCCGTCGATGTAAGAGCATTTCTCGACTTTCCTGAACGTATTTATGCGGATGATCCCAATTGGATCATGCCGCTGGAAAAAGATATCCTTGAAGTATTTGATCCGGCCAAAAATAAATATTTCCGCCACGGTCAATGTACACGATTTCTGTTAAGAAATGATGCCGGAGAAGTAATTGGTCGAATTGCAGCATTTATCAACGATAAACTTGCAAAGCGTGATCACCCGTATACAGGTGGAATAGGATTTTTTGAATGCATAGATGATCAGGCAGCTGCAAATTTACTTTTCGATACAGCTAAAAAATGGCTGATGGAACGTGGAATGGAAGCCATGGATGGACCTATCAACTTCGGTGAACGCGACAGTTGGTGGGGATTGATTATCGATGGGTTCAGTCCTGTTCCATATAAGATGAACTATAACAGACCCTATTACAGGAATCTTTTTGAGACGTATGGGTTCAAGACCTATTTTGAACAATGGTGTTATTCATTGAAAGTGATGAGTACACTTTTACCAAAATTTTACGAACGACACAAAACGATAAAGGCAAATCCGGATTATCAGGCAAAGTATCTGAGAAAATCCGAGCTGGATAAGTATGCTGAAGACTTCAGGACTGTATACAATAAAGCATGGGGAAAACATGGTGCCGGAAAAGACCTTGAGAAGAAACAGGTACAGAAATTTTTCAAATCCATGAAACCAGTTATCGATGAGAAGGTAATCTGGTATGTCTATTATAAAAATGAGCCTGTAGCGATGTGGGTAAATCTGCCTGACATCAATCAGATTTTTGCAAAGTTCAAGGGTAAATTGGGATTAATACAAAAACTTCGATTCATCTGGATGTTAAAAAGAAGAACAACCAAAAAATTCATTGGACTTGTATTTGGAATTGTTCCGGAACATCAGGGAAAAGGTGTAGATAGTTTTATGATTGTTGAAGGAGCCACATTGATTCAGAACGAGAAATTATACGAGGACTTTGAAATGCAGTGGATAGGTGATTTTAATCCGAAAATGGTCAGCATCGCGGAGAACCTGGGAACATACAGAAGCCGTACGTTGGTTACCTATCGTTACCTTTTTGACAGGAATGCTGAATTCAAAAGACATCCCATGCTTTGATCCGGGTGTATGCAAAAAATCTCAGGGCTTAAAATGCTCCACAATCAACTGTTGAGTTGAAGGGTCTTTGCCAACAATTTCAACATCGGTGATATTGGGAAACCAAAAGGTTCCTCCATCCAAATGAATAAAAATGCGTTTTAATTCTGACATCTTGCCGTTGATGGATGCGAATGTTCTGAATCTTTTTCCATCAGGATCACTGATCAGATAGAATTTTTTCTTTTCATAAGAAACAAAATTCAGAACGAATTGTCCGGGATGGCCATTCACAGGAACAGCATTGATTCCATATGCGTAACGTCGTTGCACATAATTCAATTCTGCCATGGAGCTGTCTGTAGCATACTGCATCCAGTAAATTTTTAATGGATTATCAGCATCAATTTTTCCGGAAGGCAGGACATTGACTTCATAAACGATAGCATTCGTGTTCTTACTTCTTTGCAGATAAAACAAGGAACGATCATTTTGTGGTGGTACCGGATAAGTGTCTGCCAGGGTCTTTTTTGACAAAGCGGATTTATCGGAAAATGCAGCACAACATGTGACCACGATCAGCAGAAATACATATGATATGTGGAATCTTGACATGAAACTGATTCGCTTGTTTGCAGCCGTTTACGATTTTTTTCCGAAGATGTTTTGATGTTCTTTAATCATCAACAATTCGATTAATTCAATTCAAATCCGGTTCATTTGATAAAATTGAAAATAGATCATTCAGTGCAATCAAAATAAGTGTCCCCGACAGGGCTCGAACCTGTGACCCGCTGATTAAGAGTCAGCTGCTCTACCAACTGAGCTACGAAGACAGAGAAAAAAAAAAGAACCCGAGAGTTCCTTTTTGTGATTTAGTGATCCCGCTGGGACTCGAACCCAGGACCCATACATTAAAAGTGTATTGCTCTACCAGCTGAGCTACGGAATCCTACTCGTTTAAAGCGGGTGCAAAAATAGGATTATTCGGGAATCTGCAATAGTTTGTGTAAAAATATTTCAAATTTCAGGCTTTTTTATCGATGCATAGATTGTCAATTCAGAGTCCTGATTCTCAGGACAAAAGAGATGACTTTCAGAGGAGAAAATCCGTGATTATTAGTTTTCAACAATGGTACAGGATCGAATGAAACTTAAATTTTGTGATCGTTACGATTTGATCAATTTGTAAAGCAAACAAGGCTGGTAGCATATGCTTAGAAATAGAATTTCGGATACCTTTGAAGCTACGTGTTATCATGACTCACCAATTACTCGGGGTACATTGTTCCGTTAGCGGAGGTTTATACAAAGCCTTCGAAGAGGCTTCCACTTTGGACATAGATACTTTTCAAATCTTCACACAGAATCAGCGACAATGGTTGAACAAAACTATTGAAAAAGAACAAGAGCATCTTTTTAAGGATGCCTGGAAAAAGAGTAAAGTAAAAATAGTATTTTCTCATTGCTCTTACCTCCTGAATCTGGCCAGTGAAGAATCTGAACTCAGAAAGAAATCAGTGGATGCATTGATAGGAGAAGTAAACCGATGTCATGATCTGAACCTGAGTTTTTGTGTGTTGCATCCTGGTGCTGCAAAAAATCAAACGGAAGAACACGCAATTGCTCACATTGTTCAAGGCCTGAAAAGTGTTCTAAAAGCAACTTCACATTCCGGAGTAAAAATATTATTAGAGAATACTGCCGGTCAGGGCACCAGTCTGGGCTATCGCTTTGAACAACTGGCAATGATGCAGCAAGGAGTTTCATCCGACAGGATTGGCGTATGCCTGGATACCTGTCATGCTTTTGCCGCCGGTTATGATCTGAGAACCATCACAGCATTTGATTCAGTGATGGAATCATTTGATGAATTAATCGGACT
This sequence comes from uncultured Bacteroidota bacterium, assembly GCA_937871435.1. Taxonomy (GTDB): domain Bacteria; phylum Bacteroidota; class Bacteroidia; order AKYH767-A; family 2013-40CM-41-45; genus JADKJP01. The sequence goes on from CALMQM010000126.1 coordinate 5,273, forward strand.
AAAACACTTACATGCAATTCATCTCAATGATTCCAAAGGCGAATTGGGATGCAGAACAGACCGGCATGAACATATCGGGAAAGGGAAACTCGGTTTAGCTGCTTTTCGATATGCAATGAAACATTTTTCTCATCTTCCAAAGGTCATGGAGACTGAGAAGGACAACAATATGGATGAAGTAAATCTTAAAGTTGTCAGAGCACTGTGATCATGAAACAAGTCATATCTGAACTCAACATTACTTGTCTTTGAATTAGCATAACACCTGATATGTTGTCGTATAAAATTCAATGGCAAAAGAATACTCGTTATACATCTAAAAATGACAACAAAAAATTTACCAACGGTTTATCAAGCTAAAAATGCAGAGGAAATCCTTCTTTGTTTTGAAGCTATGCAATCACTCCGACCACATCTGAAAAAGGACACTTTTGTTGGACTGATCAACGGAATGATATCGAGGGGATACATTTTAATCTATGTCAAAGATGAAAATGGAAAAGTTCCGGCATTTAGTGGATATCGCTTTACAGAGCATCTGGCTTGGGGAAAAGCAATTTATATTGATGATCTGGGCACTGTTCCGGAAGGTCGCGGGAAAGGATATGCCTCTGCCCTGCTGAACTATATTTTTAACATTGCAAAAGAGAATGCCTGTGATCAGGTGCATCTTGATTCCGGATGTGTTCCTCAAAGGTATGATGCTCACAGGCTCTATTTGAAATCAGGCTTCAATATTACTTCGCATCACTTTGCATATGTTGTCCCTGGAACTTCTTTGTAGGCCCGAATTCATGAGCCTTTCAGAGGATTTTGGTTAAAAAATGAAACAACTTAAAAAAAAAGGAGTCAGTTTAAACCATGCCTATCATCGCAGGTCTTAATGATAAATCTGCAACAAGTATTCATTCAACTCCTTATCAATCTATACACAATGAACAAGAAAAAAAATCTTCTCACTTTACTCACTGCGGGAATCGCAGTCAGTGCACTTCTTCTTACAGGAGGTTGTAAAAAAGACAGCAACCTTTCCGACAACAAAGATGATTTCTCCAATTCAGCCGCTGACATGGGTCAATCTGAAAATATCTATTCAGATGTGGATAATATGGTGGCGCAGGCTTCAGCAACCGGAGGTATCGATCAACGCACAGGAACACCTTCCGAAGACCTTCAATTTAATTTTACCGGATGCGCTCTTGTGACAAGAGATACAGTATTGCATACCCTGACCATTGATTTCGGAACAGGATGCACCGGTCACGACGGAAGATTGAGAAGCGGAAAAGTTATCGTCACCTATTCAGGAGGTGGATACTTCACTCCTGGTGCTTCATGGGTCATTACGTTTGATAACTACTATGTCAATGGCAGACATATTGAAGGAACACGAACAGTTACCAACAATGGATTTAACAGCGGTGGAAACATGAACTGGACTATCAACGCTGTAAACATGAAAGTTACCCGACCTGATGGAACATGGAGAACATGGGACAGTCAGCGGAACCGCGAAATGATCCAGGGATATGGCGACAGTCTTTACATCAATGACGTATACAGAGTAAATGGAACAGCCACTTCCACCAATAACAATGGAGATGTATTCAATGCCAATATAACAAATCTGATTCGTGACAATTCCTGCTATTGGATTACAAGCGGAACTATTGCGATCACACCTCCCAATGGAATCGTACGAACAATTGATTTTGGAAATGGTGGATGTGATGATCTGGCGACAGTTACCAAAAACGGAAATACAGTAACCTTCCACTTACGCCCCTGATTAAATTGCTGAAAAAAAAGCTCACTGAACAGGTGAGCTTTTTTTTTGAATATCGGTTCAGTTTATTCCGGGATCTTCAGGGAAATTATTCAGGATGCCGTAAACGTGTCCCATTTTTCTGAGAACACTTCCCCAGACTACAGTAGGTTCTTCGAGTAAGGTGCTATATTGATCGGCATCTGTTACCCACCAATTTTCTGATTTGATCTCTTCTTCCAGTTGCTTTGAATCCCATGCTGAATATCCTGCGAGAAATTTGATCCTGTCGGGTCCTATTTCTCCAGCTTCAATCATCATTTTTAATTGCTGATAATTTCCTCCCCAATACACGCCTTCAGCTATTTTATGGCTGCCTTCTAATTCAGGAACAGAATGTACATAGTAAATTGAATCCAGTCGTAAGGATCCTCCCCAATAGACAGGTGCATCAAATTCAGGGAAGTCATCCAATGCTTCATGAATAAGCAATGGTGTTGGTTTGTTAATGATAAAACCTATTGATCCCTTTTTTGTATGCTGACTTATCAAAACCACAGAACGTTTGAAAGTAGGTTCAGGGTTGAAGGGCTCAGAAATAAGCAAAGCACCAACTTTTGGTTTGGGTTTTCGGCTGCTTTTCTTGGCCATAAGGGAAAGGCATTTGAATAGGTTTAACTCTAAAATGCAGTAAAAGTTCCTATCCTAACGGAGGAACCGGAATACTCGTTTCAAAACAACAAAAAAAATTATTGAGCTACAACTATCTTATTGTTTATCAAAACGTTATCGGTAGCAGCTGTAAGTAAATAAATGCCGGGAACCTGACTGATATTTGCTGGAATTTCCACTTCATTCCTTCCTCTTACAAAAAATTCAGGAGTGGATTCCCAGAGTAAACTACCGCTGATTGTGTAAATTTTAAAATGAACTTTTTCAGCCTGGCTTAATTGAAAAATAATTTTTCCATTTCTGCTTAATGGATTTGGGTATACAGACAATTGTGATAGTGAATTGTGCAGATCTTCCACTCCACTGGTTGGTCCGATATCAAACCATGCATATACAGGCAAATGATCTGAAGCATAATAGAGAGCATCGGCAACGTTTGCCGGCACTGCAGAGTTGAATCCATAATTAACTGATTCATCAAAATGATTTCCATCGTTTCCTACAGGAGTTAGTGAACCCGGCTGATAATAAATCCCTGTAGGTTCAGTTACTGCACGTGACATCAGGATCATATCAAAGCGATCATTCATGCCGCCAAAGGAGCCACCATTCAGGGAATTCAGGCGTGTGGACTGGGTATGGTAAATTCTGTACGAATAGTCGTTCCAGGTACCGGATAAATTCAACGGGTCATAAAATTTACCATCAGTTCCCGCATGCGCCTGCAGTAATTTCTGATAAGCACTTTCATAGCTTCCATAAATATTGAAATCACCACACACAATGAAATCGCTGCCTGACGGTAATGCATCGGTCACAGCTCTGAGCGCATCCACTTCACTTGCCCGTTGTTGCTCATTGGCACTACCACTACTTGCTTTCAGATGAACTGCATAAATCCGGAGTGTATCTCCCGTAGGAAGAAATACGAGTGTAAACTGACTGATGTCTCGCAAGGAAGTAAGGATTCTGACATTGCTGACAAACCCAAACAAAGAATCCTTGTAAAAAATTCCATTGTTGGTATCATCACCCTGAATATAGGTTCCTTGTCTGTAAACCGGACCGGAGGCATTCATTACACGATTCAAAAACCATGTTGTACTGTAGGTGCTCGTATTTTCTTCGGTTACCAGAATATCAGGTTCTTCGTATTGAATGACAGAACGGTAATCCGGGCAACGATCTGTACTGTCCTGAGTTGCAGAAGACGTATTTGGCCAGTTCAACAGATTCCAGCACATGATTTTCACGGATGAAACCTGTGCACCTACTGAAGTATTCAGTAGAACTGCAACACTCATTAAAAAGAAGATACGCCTTTTGAACATCATCAGATATTATTTACCTGCCAATTTTAATCTTTCGAATGTATTGTTTTGAATCGCTTCAATAGCTTTTTGAAGAGCATTGTTGATGTCGTTGATGACTTCAAAATAAGCATCGGTATCCCATAAATTCCGGGCTACCAGAGCTTTCAACTGAAGTTTGATCAAAGCCTCTGAAGAAGCAAGTCCGGCGCTGTCTTTGGCCACACCTTGTTTTTCCGCAAATGCAAAAAAGTCGCCCATGAATTTCTGATCCAGAGTAAATTTTTCTCTGAACTGACGAATATCCGGATACATTGTTTTCAATTGATTGCGGTTGTTATCAGTAAATGTCAGAGTGAAATCATTCAACACACCTTTTCTGAGAAGGTTGCTGTAGTAAGTACTTCCCATTGTTGTATCCAGCGGAACAAATACATCAGGCATAATCCCGCCACCGCCTTTGACTATTCTTTTAGCGTTCGTGAAATACTGCGTACTGTCTGAAAAATGAATGCTGTCAACACTGAACAATTCACCGTGTTTGTAGCGATCATTCAGATCTGAATCGTATTCATCTTCTTCACCCAACACATAAGGTTTCTGAATGCATCTTCCGGAAGGAGTGTAATAATGTGCAACAGTCAAACGAATCATTGATCCATCCGGCAACTGAAATGGTTTTTGTACAAGGCCTTTTCCAAATGAACGGCGACCGATGATTAAACCGCGATCCCAGTCCTGCACAGCACCGGAAACAATTTCAGAGGCGGAAGCGGAAGTTTCATCAATGAGAATGGCAAGTTTTCCCTTTTCCCATCCTCCTGTTGTCGTAGAAGTGAAATCTTCAGAAGTACTGTTCCGTCCGCGTGTATACACTATCTTTTTTCCTTCGCTCAGGAATTCATCAGACAATTCAACAGCACGGTTGAGATATCCGCCGCCATTATTTTGCAAATCAAGAATAAGACTTGTAGCACCCTGCTCTTTCAATTTACTCAATGCCTTTTTGAATTCATCCACTGTAGAGTCCGCGAATCTGGAGATCTTGATGTAACCAATCTGTGGTGTTACCATATAGGAAGCATCAACACTAAAGAGTGGAATCTGATCGCGGGTGATCATGAAATCAATAAGTTCGGGATTGCCGCGACGATAAATGGAAACCTTCACTTTTGTTCCTTTATCGCCACGCAATTTCTTGAGTACATCATTGTTTGTGAATTTAACACCGGCAACTAACTTGTCGTCGATATTCACAATACGATCACCGGCACGGATTCCGAGTTTTTCAGAAGGACCACCCGGAATAGTTTGAGTAACCATGATAGTATCTTCGTGAATATTGAATTGAATACCGATCCCTTCAAATTTTCCAACCAATGGCTCATTCATTTCACGCAATTCTTCGAGGGGAATATAAACTGAATGTGGATCCAATTCCTTGACCATCGCTTTCAAAGCTTCTTCTGAAAGTTTGTGATCATTTACTGTATCGACATAATAATACTTGATGATTTCCAGCGCATAATCCATTTTGCTCGGTTGAAGAGCTTGAGCGGTAACATTCCCGCTGTTGGCAAAGAACGCAATTGCTGTCAGGGAAATTCCCATCACTCGGGCAATCAAGGTTTGACTCATGGTTGTTTTCATAGATAGATTAAAGAATTGCAAAGATACGCAGCATCTTGTTAAATAATGTGAATGCTTTTTTTTCTTTCAACGGGATGACAAATTCAGCTGCAGCAATTTTCAAAGTAATTCCCCTGAAAATACGCACAACGCCGGCTTTTATCAACAAAAGCCGGCGTTGAAAGCTGAAGGAGAAATGAAGAAAAAAAGCAATCAAAATTACTTTGCTTTCCTGACTCCAAAGGGAACATGCACGTTTACGCAAACGTTTCTTCCCATTTCCCTCACATTGATATTTTTTATCAAAGATAGATGATTGAAGTATCCTTCGTTTAATAAATTGTTTGCCGAGATACTTAAATCAAAATAATGCTCGCCCCATTTGAAACTTCCTCCTAAATGCAAATCAAACAAGGAGTAGCCTTCGGTTTTGGTTTCAAATGCCGCTACTTCAGATTGTTCGAAATAATTGCTGTACACAAAGGAGATGTATGGATTGTATACATAATTCATCCTTGCTTTTTTAAGCTTCAATTCAGCGATGAATTTATCTGCAGGGATATAAGGAACATTTCCTCCTTTGTCCAACTCCGCTTTCATCATGCCATAGGACAGTCTGAGGTCAACCCAATTGGCAGCTTCAGGATGTATATCCAGCATAAGTTCTCCCCCGGAGAGTGTAGCATCATTCTGACGGTATTCATAAAATGGAAGCAATGAATCCACTCCGCCAATTGAAACTTCTTTAAATCCGCCTGTGTTTGCGATGTAGATATATCCGGTGATCTTGTTGTAAAATCCTTCGAGGTGAACATCAAGATTTTTGCTTTCCAAAAGTATTCCGAGGTCACCCTGTACATTCTGTTCGGGATCAAGTCGGGTATTTCCTGCTTCAAAGCGATACGTTCCTTCGTGTTTTCCATACACACCCAGTTGAGCATAATTCGGAGCTGTAAATCCGGATGACACATTCGCTTTCAATGTAAGATGTTCGGTTGCATGAAATGCAGCACCAATGGAACCATTCATCAATGAGAATTCTTTGTCCAATTCTATTTCCGGGCGCATTTCAAGTGTATCCATTTCCGCTTCGTTTTCATAGCTCTCTACTTCCAGCGTGCGGGCATCAAAGCGGCCACCGGCCTGGAAATTCCATTTCTTGGTATCGTATCGTACAAGAGCGTAAAAACCGATGTCTGTTTCCTTTGCATCAGGCACCAATCCTTCCAGACCGAAATTTTTATTGTCCTGGAACAAGCCCTGGGAGCCAATAGTGTAGCCGAATTTCTTTTCAGAGTTTGAAGAGTATTTCAAATCATAGGTCACTGAATTTAACTTCAAGCCGATGGCATCTTCTTTTTCTTTGTTAGGAAGAGGTTCAAATTCTTTTCTGTCATTCAGCTGATACGAAAGATTAAAATTGATTTTGGAAGCTCCCAATACGACTGTATTTTCAAGCGCAATGATATGAGATGTGACATCCTGATAAGGTGCTTCCATTTCGCGGTCGCGCTGTTCTTCGTTCAGGTCGCCGGGTTCCAACGAAGAGTCGTTTTCCAATTCAATGATTCCGATTTGTTGGTTTTGAAAAGAATAGGTCAGCTTACTCATTCCCCACTTCTTGCTCATTCCCAGAACAAGTTTACCATTCGTAGTCATGTATTTTGAGTTGGCCGCGAACTCTTTGTCTTCGGTGTTTTTCTTTACTTCCTCGCCTTCACCCTGCACATAACTGGTTTGTGAATTTGCTCCAAGACGAACGGAATAGAAAAATCCGCTTTTCGCGCTTCCTTTTACTCCTACATCACCTACAATTCCCAATGTGTTTGTATGAAACGCAAGATTCGCATCACCAACAGCAGTACCATTGATTGCAGGCTTTTCATCCACAAATACGAGTGTTCCACCCATTGCGTCAGCTCCATAAATGAGAGCGGAGGGGCCTTTGATGACTTCTACTTTATCTACTCCGTTTTCATTTATGCCCATATCATGTCTGTCATCCCAGGGTTGATTGTCGATGCGTGTTCCAAATTGATACAAGAGTAGCCGATTGAATGACAAACCACGAATGACAGGTTTGGTGATTCCGTTTCCAAGAGAGATTTTGTCAATTCCCTGTTCATACGTTAATCCCTGCAAAAGTCCCAGGTTTCCGTATCTGTTCATTTCCTTCGCTGAATATGTACTGACGGCATATGGGATTTGTTCGGGGAGCTTTGTACTGTTGCTGGTAATCGCAACTTCTTCCAACTCCATGGCGGAAGGTTCCATTTCCACATTCACAACGGTGGCGCTGTCTTTCGTGTTGATAGTTTTCACAACAGTTTTATATCCCAAACGCGTGAATTGAATATTTACAACACCTACACCGACATTTCTGAGGATATATGTTCCTCCTTCTTTCGAAATATCAAAACTGTTGAATTCAGGAATGTACACCGCGACATTGTCAAGCAATTTGGTTTTGTCTTTGCTGTCAGAAATATTTCCGCTGACAGTATGTTGAGCCATTGTTCCAAGACTGTAGAACAGCAAAGAGAACAAGAGTATAGTTCTTCTCATATTTTTGAATTTATTCGTTTGGTAATTTGTATTAATGAATAGAATTTATTTCATATCAAAAATCAACAACAGCATGATGAATCTTCAGCTGATAAAAGCAATGATTTTCGAAATAAAATTCATTGGATCAAATGAAACATGAAAAATCCGGCGGCGGACCTTCCCTTTCGCTTTGAATCCGGGGAGGGAGCTGGTGCGTATATGTGAATACGCCCGAAAAATTTTCCAGACTGATAAAGGATAAATCAGAGGGAGTATCTGTTTCAGGACAAAACATTTTGTGGAAGACCGGAATATGTGAATTCTTCTCCATCACACTTCGATCCTTATTCATCTGGCATAATCCGAGATGACTTATCCAGGCTTCTTCCCGATGATCTTCCTGAATGTAAACTATCACACTATCGCCTTTGTGTTCTGTTTTTATTACATCAGTCAAATGTCCGTCGATGTACGCTTCCAATTTTCCGGAAAAGAAAAAGCCTTCTTTCACCATTACCGGTAAATTGGAAAAATGATAAGTGAAAATCCTTTCATCATCAGTTGCCGTTGAATGCACACAGGAGATATTGGATTCAAAAAAAATGAGTTGCAGAACGCTAAGTAATCCTGTTTGTATACTGATTAATACAAACAAACTTAAAGCGATATGCCGGATCAATTTCTTTCCCATGATTTGCATTCAAAAGCAAAGCTCTTAAGGAGCCAAATTTAAGAGAAGAATTTGAAATCCACTTGTTTACACAGACAAATCCTCATGCAGGAAGCATTTGAATTTCAACATCTTCTGTATTAAAATTTTCACAATTCTTCAGCTTCTATCGTATGCCATGGATTCACCGGCAATAAACCCAGTTGTCCAGGCAGCCTGAAAATTGAATCCGCCAGTGAGTGCGTCAATATCCAATACTTCTCCTGCAAAATATAAATTGGGAACGATTTTACTCTGCATTGTTTTGAAATCGACCTCTTTTAAAGAAACACCACCACAGGTAACAAATTCTTCTTTGAAAGTAGTTTTACCGGAAACATGATATTGATCTGAGTACAAAATCTGTGAAAGTTCCTGAAGTTTTTTTGCAGAGAGATCTGCCCACAAAACAGTATTCGTTATTCCGGCTTTGCCTACCAAATATTCCCAGAGCCTTTTGGGAACACCCGTTAATGGAGAATGAATTATTACTTTCGATGGATTATTCTTTCGCAGGATTTGGATCTTTTCTTTCAGTTCCTCCAGCTGTGAGTCACCCGACCAATTGATTAATATATCAAATTGATAATTCTTTTCAGCCAGTGCACGGGCTGCAACAGAACTAAGTTTTAATACAGCCGGACCACTCATTCCCCAATGTGTAATCAGCAAGGGTCCTTGCTGAGAAAATTTTGTTCCGGCAATTTTTACAAGGACATCGGAAACACTTAGTCCCATCAAGGCGGTAATCGGATGAGAGGGTATATTGAAAGTAAACAGAGATGGCACCGGCGTAAGAATGTGATGTCCCAATTCTTCCAACCATATGAATGCCGACAAAGAAGCATTTCCTCCGGTTGCAATCAATACCGCATCAGCAATACAATCCTCTTTATCTTCGATTCTGATCCGGATTTGTCCTGTGTCAATAGGAATGAGTTTTTTGACTTTCATTCCCGTCTCTATTTCTACTCCGGCAGAACGAGCTTCACTGAGTAAACAATTCACGATTGTGGAAGAATTATCGGTAACAGGAAACATTCTTCCATCCGCTTCGGTTTTGAGCGCGATGCCACATTCACGGAACCATTCGATTGTTTGTGCAGGAGAAAATCTGTGGAAGGGCCCCAACAATTCTTTGCTTCCTCGAGGATAAAAAGCGATTAATTTATCCGGATCCTGGCAATCGTGAGTCACATTGCATCGTCCACCGCCACTGATACTGACCTTAGTGAGTAACTTTGAGCTTTTCTCAAATATGCTTACACGGGCTTCTGGATTTTTTCTTGCAGCAGTGATAGCCGAGAAAAATCCTGCTGCTCCTCCTCCAACGATAATTATTTTCCGATTCCCTTCCATTCGTGCCCGAATATCTGAAATTGTTTTGTCATCCAAACAGATAATTCTATTCTCGTTTGATGGGAATAGAATACCAAGATTTTAGTTTCATTCTGGTGAAAATCAGAATGGACAAATAAATCCATAATTATAAAAATCTTCATGCATCACATATTATTCAAAGAATACGGGAGAAGTACAGATAAGGCTGGTTTATGTAACTGAAAAAACAAATCTTTGCAAAACATGAAACTGTACGGGGAAGATACCTTGGAATTGTTTGAATTCAACCGGATAAGGGAACGGGTGGAATTCCACTGCCGGTCTGCATCAGGTAAACGTAAAGCGTTGGAATTAGCTCCCATAAAGCATCGTGACACCCTTACTATTGTTCTCAAACAGGTAGATGAATACAAACAGACACTGAATCAGCAGGGTTATTTTCCGGACTTGTCATTTGAGGATTTCGAAGAGGAAGCCCATCTCCTGATGATCGCCGGATCCATGTTGCTGGAGGTTCAGTTTAGCAGGATACGATCCGCTTCTGTCACTGTTAATGCGATCATTAAGTTTTTAGAAGACAGGAAAAACTCCTATCCGAATCTTCTGTTGTTAACCGGTCAGGTGTACATCACTCAGGAGATCATTCAGGCAATAGACACAATCATTGATGCGCATGCCCAGGTAAAAAGCAATGCTTCTCCTCTGCTCCAGGAAATACGAACTCAATTAAGTTCCAAGCGACGGGAAGCAGACAAACGGTTCAGAACATTTATCCAGGATTTAAAAAAGAAAGGCTGGCTGCGCGACAACGAAGAAAATTTTTATAACAATCGTCGGGTATTGGCAATGCCGTCAGAGTACAAACGAGAGGTCAAAGGAATTGTTCACGGAAAAAGCGAGAGTGGAAAAACGACTTTCGTGGAACCGGAAGCTTTGGTAGAACTCAATAATGAAATTGCTGAGCTGGAACAGGATGAACGCTATGAAGTGATTCGATTGCTAAGGGAGCTTACTGATACACTTCGGCCATTCAGCATTCTGATTCGTGCATACCATGAGATGCTCACTGTTTTCGATGTGGTCAGAGCGAAAGCATTGCTGGCTTTGGAATTGAAAGCGAATTTACCTCAGCTCAACAAAAATTCTGTCGTCAAATTGTACAATGCTTATCATCCTTTGCTTTATCTGCAAAATAAAATGCAGCACAAAGAAGTGATCCCACTCACTTTGGAGCTTAGTCAGGAAAGCAGGATAGTGATTATCAGCGGGCCGAATGCAGGAGGAAAATCGATCACTTTGAAAACAGTCGGATTGTTACAGCTGATGTTGCAAAGCGGGATGTTGGTTCCGGCAGAAGAAAAATCGGAGATGTGCTTTTTCAATCACCTCCTTGCTGATATCGGAGATAGTCAGTCTATAGAATATGCTCTGAGTACCTATAGTTCGAGATTGATCCGAATGAATGAATTCCTTCGTGTCGCCAACAACCGTACTTTGATTTTGATTGATGAATTCGGAACCGGTACAGATCCTGAATTGGGAGGAGCAATTGCGGAAGTTGTACTTGAGGAATTGAACAAACGCAAAGCCTATGGTGTGTTTACGACTCATTACACCAATATCAAATTGCTCGCGGATCATCTGGAAGGGGTACGGAATGCCTCGATGTTATTTGATCCTGAAACATTGCAACCCAGGTACCAATTAATTTCAGGGCAGCCCGGAAGTTCGTATACCTTTGAAGTAGCGGAACGCATTGGATTACCCAAACATGTACTGGAAAGGGCAAAGAAAAAAGTTCAGCAGGATAAAATAAAGCTGAACCAGATGTTATCGACTCTTCACTCTCAGAAAGTGAAGCTGGAACAACAACTGAGTTCATTGAAAAACAAGGAAGACCGAACTTCCAATGCCGCGGCGAAATTTGAACAGCTTAGTCAGAAACTCGAAACGAGGATGGAACTTGAAAATTCAAAACGGGAAGAGACTCGTAAAGTGAATGAACTCGGAAGGAGAATGCTTAGTCTGACAGAGGAATGGGAAAAAACAAAGGACAAGAAAGCGATCATTAAAAAATTTGTTGGTTTGATGACCGCGGAAAAGAAAAAGAAAGAAGCAAATAACACACCTGAGAAAGTTGAAAAACGAAGACAAGCACTGATCGAAAAATTAAAGAAAGAAATTCAAATCGGCAGTCAGGTTAGGATGCTTAAAGGCAAACAGGTAGGAACAGTGGAAGATATAAAAAAGAATACTGTGATTGTAAATTTTGGAAACATGCTGGCCAAAGTGGCGATTGAAAATCTGGAGTTAGCGGATTCCCCGGAACAATAACTTTGCGCTCTATGCGTCTTTGCGTGAAAAATATTCTCGCAAAGGCTCGAAGCGATGTATTTATCTTCAGTTTACAAACTTCCCAACCAGCTTTTCTCTTTCGGTTTCGAGTACGACGAGATAGATTCCGCGGGGAAGAGAGTGGGTACTGAGTGATTCACTGAAATAAGGCGCATCGGTGGCCCCGTTTTCCTGGTATATGATTTTACCGTTG
>CALMQM010000127.1 GCA_937871435.1 uncultured Bacteroidota bacterium
TGTTGGTTGTTGGTTGTTGGTTGTTGGTTGTTGGTTGTTGGTTGTTGGTTGTTGGAATTAAAGATTAGAATAGATAAATCTAATTCAAGAATTTAGATTTTAAATAATAAAAATATTATCCACCAAATACAATCAACACGCCTCACTATTCACTCATCACTATTCACTCTTTTGCCTACCTTTGTATAATTAATAGCTTATCATGAATCATCCGGAACAAGAAGGTCGCATAAAAGTAGGAATCACCTGTGGCGATGTTAACGGCATCGGACTTGAAGTCGTGATGAAAACTTTTCTTGACAACCGTATGCATCAGGTTTGCACACCTGTCATCTATGCAAGTAACAAGCTGGTATCACTCCAGAGAAAATTGCTCAATCTTTCGGATTTTCAATATCAAACTGTAAAGAACAGCAATGAAGTTATTTTGCGGAAAACAAATGTGATCAATTGCTGGGAAGAAGAAATTCCGGTTGAATGGGGAAAACCTACGGAGGTTTCAGGAATGCATGCTTACAGATCACTCGATGCAGCAACCCAGGATTTAAGAGATAAAAAAATTGATGTGCTTGTTACTGCTCCGATCAACAAACACAGTATTCAAAATAAAGATTTCAATTTTCAAGGGCACACGGAATATCTCAGTGACAAGTTCAATGCACCGGATCATCTTATGTTTTTAGTGAGTGATTCACTACGTGTAGCAGTTGTATCCGGACATATTCCTGTAAAAGATGTTGCTTCCACCTTAAGTGTAGAGAAAATTTTAAAGAAGCTTCACCTGATGAATAAATCTCTGAAGCGGGATTTTGGTTTTCGCAAACCACGTATCGCGGTTCTCGGACTCAATCCGCACGCCGGCGACAACGGATTGATCGGCGCGGAAGAGAGGGACATTATCCAGCCTGCGGTAAAAAAAGCTTTTGATGAAGGCTTGTTTGTTTACGGCCCGTATTCAGCGGATGGATTTTTTGGTTCAGGATCGTATAAGAAATTTGATGCCGTTCTCGCGATGTATCACGATCAGGGTCTGGTACCATTCAAGACAATCAGTTTTTCTACAGGAGTAAATTATACTGCCGGGCTTCCTGTCATCCGTACTTCTCCTGATCATGGCACCGCATATGATATCGCAGGAAAAGGCAATGCGAATGAAGAATCATTGCGTGATTCGATTTATACCGCGATTGACATTCTTAAAAAACGTGAAGAGTACGACGAAGTGAATGCAAATCCTCTTGCTTTCTCAAAACAAACAAGAGATCAATAACAAGTCCTGATTTGTTACTGAATATCGGAGCACTGCATTCTTTTTTTTCAATCTGAAAAATAAAAGTTTCCAAACATCCATTCCTATCGAATGGATGTTCTTTTTTAATTCCAGTTCACACGTCTGCTCCAGGTATGTTCTTTCGAACGAATTCGCAACAGATACATCCCTGCAGGCAGTTCATTTCGTTGAATAGAGATTTTATTCGCACTAACATCTTTTTCACTTAGTAATTTCCCCTGATAAGAATAGAATTGAATATGTTCTATTTTTTCATCAGCCTGATTCAGTTCTATAGTGATCTGCTCTGAAGCCGGATTCGGATAAATTGAAATATTTCCATTATCCAAAATCAAATCCGAAACACCTGTGGATGGAAAAGTATTTGGCAATGGCAACGGATCAGAAGGTGTGCAGCCTAATTGACGATAGAGAAAATTACTGACAAAACGTACTGTTGTATCCATGTAAGCCAAACTGCCGGCATACGGAACATGATCCTGTCCGTAATAAGTATACATCACATTATCCAGACCAACGGTATTCGCGTAATCATTTACAGAATAACTTCCATCCACTACCATGATAGACCAGATATTCAGGAGATATAACATAGCGGTAGCATAAGGAACCACATTGTCGTTGGTACCATGCATACTGCACAGTGGTTCATCGCCCGGATGCAGCCAGGTTTTATTTCCCAATGCCCCGCATAAATTTACAACCGCATTTACCTGCGATGAGTAGCCGGGATTGCCGCTATTTCCTTCCATCCCACCCAAAGCTGTTGTATCAATTTGTGCTGGCAATTCACTTACATCATCCAGATACGCGAGATGCAACGCGGTAAATGCACCGGCTGAACTTCCTCCGGCAACAATAAAATTCGTATCCACCTTATACACATTGCTTGTTGCAGCATCTTTTCTCATGAACCGAATTGCAGCTTTCATGTCCTGAACCGCGCGATACACTGCTTGTGTGGCTCCGGTCTGGTTGGGAGGAATATTGATTCCTAAACGGTAGTTTATCGACACACAAACATATCCCCGCTTCGCGAAATGATTGCACAAGCTTGTTACATCCGCATCATTTTTTGTTCCGCCCATAAAACTTCCACCGTGCGCCCAAACGATGAGCGGTCTCACCGCCACGGTATCTGAATCCGGCTCATAAATATCCATCGTCAGCGTTGTGCTTGCTCCGGTATAATCTACATTGGAACCATAGGTGATATTGGAAGTAAGTTTGACGGTAGAAAAAATTTCTGTGTCATAACGTCCATTGCCACACACAAGACCCGACTGTGAAAATGTGCCGGAAGAATTCAAAATAAGAAGAAGGAGAAACAGAACCGTTGATCGCATGAGTATTATTTTAATTGAAAGGTATCTATTAATTTCAAATGAACAAACTCATTGCTCAATTCCGCCCTGACCATTAATGTAAATAAAAAACGGGCCGACAAAATTACTTGCCGGCCCGTTCAAAGAAATTCTTATTATTTATTGAACACTTATTTTTTCAATCACTTCACCTGAATCAAATTTTATTTTCATAAAATAAGATCCGGCATCAAGACTCCGAACATCAATCATAAGTTTCGTATCATCCAGTCTTTCCAATGAACGCACCAGTCGGCCTGAAACATCGTACAAACTGAGACTGCGTACCGGTGAAGCTGCGGCAGAAGCATCTACAGTGATGTATTCTGAAGCAGGATTCGGGAATACTTTGAGAGTACTTCGCAAGAGCGAAGAATTGTCGATACCTGTAGTAAGGTTGAGAGACAAAGCAATGCGGTGATTCACATATCCCATAATGGTATCGATATAAGCCAACGCTTTGTTACGGCTCATGTCCGGATTTGTAGCCAGTGAGTTTGCCCAGATGGTATCACAATGTCCCTGTGTAAATCCGAGTCCGAACATCGCGGTCATATAAACAGTAGTGGAATCATACCACTCCCATGGACCGGCTTGATAACCCGGCATTTCAAATGGGAACAAGCCATCGTAACCATCGTTTACCTGATTTGCGCGTGTGGTATATGGATCAGTCCAGGTATTGTTTTGGAATGCTGAATTGTTGCCGAGAGAATCAGCGATGCGGATTACTCTCCAGCTGCCGCTGACATCCACAACGAAATCACCTGTTGTTGGAACGATAACCGGACCATCTTTGTAAGGAGCGAATGGATCACTCACAACGTGGAATGCACACATTGGAACTGTTGGAGCTGCCTGAAGCCAGGAACTGTCACCGAGCGCACCGCCCATGTTGATGACAAACGCGACGCTGTTGTCAACACCTGGAGTGTTGGTAGCCAGATTGTAACCCGGAGCACCGCCATATCCATCAAAATCACCCCAGATCGCCTGGTTGATATAAGATTGTCCGGCAGTGAAACCGTAAGAAGCGTTTGTTGTAGCAGCGAGGAATTTCGGCAAAGAAATTTGTCCGACATTATTCAATGTTACATATGCCATGGCAACATAACCACCTGATCCTGCACCACCAAGGATGAACTGGCTTTGGTCGATGTGATAGGTATTGGCATTGTTGGCATCGTTACGGAAATAACGAACACATGCTTTTACGTCTTGTAATGCACGGTACACCGCCTGAAGCAATGTTCCTGTACGAATATCTTGTCCGGCTGAACCCAATGCTGCAGGATTCCATCCCAGACGATAATCCATTGCGATGGCAGTATAACCGCGACGTGCAAACTGGCGACACATTTCAGTAATTGTGCTGTCGGTTTTGATACCGGTAGCCTGTCCATTGTAAAAAATAGGAAGGAAACTTCCGGTATGGATCATGATCACGGTAGGACGTGCACCCATTGTATCTCCAACAGGTTCATATACATCCGCTTTCAAATCGATAGTATCGGCAGTTCCGGTCAGAAAAGAAATATTTTGTCCGTATGTGATATTGTTTGTCACATTCACCGAACTGAAGATTTCACTGACAAAGCGCTGGGCAAATACATTTCCGGTAAAACCGGTAAAGCCCACTATAAAAAGTAGTGCAAGTAATAGTTTTCTCATGGTGTTTTTCTTTCCCACAAACTTAACAGAAATTTATCTGAATTCAAATGCAAAAAATTGAACTGAAATTCGGTAAAACAACCAATGTCAATCAAAAACAGTGGTTCCTTTACATTTTCTCTCCCAATCGTTCGAAAATTGAAACGTAGAATGGAGAAATACTTTGACGAATTTTTCAAAAAGGTGATGTGAAAATTACAATCACATTCATTATCCGGAATTTGATTGAATAATCAAATCGAATAAAAATCAGGAACTCCTGATTAAACTTATTTCGTCAGTTCAACGAGGACAGAAAAATAAGCCATTCTACCGACGGTCGGTCCGCCATAAACTGTGAACTTGCGGTTATCAAACAAGTTGGAACTGCCAAGTTTAAGTGTGGTGTGAATTTTAGGAATCTTATAGGTTACCTGAGCGTCCACTAAATCATAAGTTGGAACATATCCGGTGAACTGAGGAGATCCTTCAAAATCGAATCCTTGTATCCATTTGTAATTAATATTGAAACCAACATTGCGAATGTGAACTTTGTTGAACACATACACATCAAGATCCCGCGCACTTAATCCGACATTGTATTTATGTTCAGGAGAATTGAAAGCCGGAATGAGCGGGTCGGTGGAGTTCATACGATCAAGTAAATTGTAGGAATAGTTCCCATTGAGCGCAAAAAATTTCTTGAAATAATATGTCATTCCAACCGAAACTCCCCGTGTAGTAACTTCATCTTTCGAATTCGTGGCAACACGATAAATATTATTCAGATTAAATAAATTCACTGCAGGTACATAGTCTACGGAAGCGCCAATTTTGTATCCGATAAATTTTTTATACCAACTGTAATATGCTACCATATCTACATACAAATTCCTGAACAAAGTAGTTCTGTATCCGACTTCCACAGTTTTTACTTCTTCAGGTCGAATTGGATCCACATTGAAGTAACGCAATGTATCCGGATCCTGTGTATTGAAAGCGTTCAGCATGCTTTCTATGGTGACGAGCGAATCAAAACCACTCAGGTTTCCTACCAGTAACGCTCTGCCTACATTGTAGTACAAATACTGATCTGCAAGTGTAGGATTTCGAATTGCTGAAGAAAGTGAAACACGAATGATTTGAGTCGGGTTAATCGTATATACTCCGCTTAGTGCAGGAGAAAACAGGTAATTAAAGTTTTCGTTCTTATCAAGGCGTGCAGTGAGATCAACTTTCAATTTATCATTCATCAACCGTTTTTCGAGACCGGCATAAATACCAAACTCTCTGTTGCGGATTTTGTAATCGCCTGTATCTCTGAAAATCGTACCTCTGGAATCGGGTCTGTATTCACGGAAATTTCCGCCGACAGTAATTTCCATGATTTTTGGTGTGAACTTATATTCAGCATGAATATGTGTCAATGCGGATTTGTCATAAAACCGTGAGCCGCCATCTGTGTACAAAGTGCTTGTGATAGCTTTGAAAGCAGAGTCAAACGCGGCGGTTCCCGGCACAAAGCGTGAATATAATCCTGCCGATGAAATTACCGTGTCAGCATAATTCCGGGTTTCATCGTGAAATTTATAAAGAGAATCCGGATAATTTTCGAGCAACCATGGATTGATCGCGTTTACATAATCTGTATAAGTCGGATATTGACCGGGCGTAGGATAACCTGGGAAATTCCTGATCTTATTTCCATAAGTTGTGTTCCAATGGTTACTGTAATCCTGCGCCCATCTACCGTCACTCTTGGCAGCATTTTGCAACAACAATGCAGTCAGAAATGCATCGTATGAATTTCCCGCATTTTCGTTTGTCATGTAGGCCCGTACAAAAAATTTCCCGTCCTGCTTAACTTCCGCACGTTGCTGATAAAAATAAATGTCTTTCAGACTATAACGGTTGTCACCCTGATACACCGTCGTACCATTCCCAAAATTCGAAGAAAGAATCACTTCGATTTTATCCGTTGCTTTGTAATGAAGTGCTGCATTGAGTTTTAAATTTTTCGTTCCATAATCCACAATGTCTTTCTCTTCATATCCTGTGCGATACCAGATTCCAAGTCCGGGACGAAGAGTAGCAATTGCTGAAGCATCATTCTGGCTATTGTATTCGTCACCATATCTGTTTACCGCATCATATCCTCCCGGGTTCTTTTCATTGTTTTTGGATTGAGGTGTCGCAGCCAGATTATCCGCCTCCCAGTCATTCGCCTGCATATAAAACGCGTTCAACTTATAACCGAATTTATCCTTTCCTTCCTTGTTTTTGAATACCTGTGCCCAGCGGATTGCTGCCTGCATTAAACTCCTTTCGCCGGTTTTCAATTCAACTTCCAATCCGGGCTTCACAAACGGACTGCGGGTGTTCATGCTGATTACACCATTAAACGCATTTGGACCATAATACGCGGAGCTTGCACCGGCAATCAGATCGACCTTTAACACATCGAGTTCAGAGCTGCCAAGAAAATTTCCAAGAGAAAAATTCAAACCGGGCGCCTGATTGTCGACACCGTCAATGATTTGCAGGGAACGAACAGGTGATGTGCTGTTGAATCCACGCGTATTCACGATTGTAAAACCAAGACTCGCGCTTGTCAGATCCACACCTTTCAATGTTCCCAACGCTTCATAAAAACTTGTTTGAGCGCATTCTTTAATCGCAATGATATCCATCGACTCTACTGTTAGCGGAGCTTCTTTTTGTTTTTCCGAAATCCTGCTTCCCGTAATCTCCACTCCTTTCAGCTCAACATCTTTGGATTTGAGTTTCAGGTTCAATTCTTTATCTGTAGACAAAATTTTTATTTCCTGCGCTTCATAGCCGATGAAAGAAACCAGAAGTGTCACCGGCAAAGACTGGTTAATCATCAATTCAAATTTCCCGTCTAAGTCTGTCGTGCTTCCGGTTGATGATCCTTTGATGGAAACTATGGCACCAACAATTGGTTCATTGGTTTTACCATCGCGAATCACTCCGCTGATTTTTTGGGCCAATGTGGTGAGAGAACAAAGCAGGAAGCAACCGATACAAAGAATGCGGTATACAATTTTCATCAGGTTAAATTCTAGGTTATTCAAACCTACGGGTTTGCCCGTAAATACACAAGCAAGAAAAGAGAAATCATACACTAATTCAACACAAGACTGACAGACCAATTGTTGATCAATCTATTTAAAATACCGACTGAATTCAGGAATGAATAATTTTCCTAAAAAGATTCGCCCGAAATAAATCCGCCGAAATAAATTGAAAGATGTAATCTTATTTTGATGGGAAGAAAAGTTCTTTCGGATACTGAAATTCCTTGTTGAATACAAAAGTCGAATCTGAAAGAGTAAGTAAAAATGCAATAAGATCAACCTTTTCGTTAGAGGAAAGAACGACGGGTTTTTCGAGCTTTTCCGATAGTGTGGATGAATGTACTATTCCGCTTGTATAATGTTTGAGAACATCCGACAATCGTTTGAATCTGCCGTCGTGCATATATGGATAAGTATATTCAATATTCCGAAGTGTAGGAATCTTAAATTTGAGAGAATCTTTTGCATTCTGTGTTACTTTCATTCTTCCTGTATCATGCAGGAAGCTGTCTACAGGAAGTCCGTTATTCGCGAATTCAAAAGAAGTGAACAATGGTTCGGTATGACAAGCTGCACAATTTGTTAGAAACAATTTATATCCATTGCTTTCCTGATCGGAAAAAATCAATTCCCCTCTCATAAATTTATCGTACTTAGAATTGGCACTTACCAGGGTGAGCAAAAACTGCGAAATCGCTTTTAATGTATGCTCGCCTGTAACAATGCTGTCATGAAAAGCAGTGTAAAACAATCCCCGGTAGAATGGAGAAGCATTAAGTTTTTCCACAATTTCCTTTATCGAACTTCCCATTTCTGCAGGATGACTGATTGGCGCTAATGGCTGGACATCAAGATTATTGACGGCACCATCCCACATAAACAGCTTTTGCCATGCGAGATTCATCAACGGAGGAGAATTGCGTGTACCTATGCTGTCATGGATACCATGACTGAGTGCATGGTCATTGTGTGTAAAGGCTGAAAAAGGAGAATGACAACTGGCACAGGAAACTATTCCGTTAGCAGATAAAACAGGATCATAAAACAAAGCTCTTCCCAGTTCAATTTTATTTTTCGTCAGAGGATTACCTGAAAAATCGTAAACCGGTTGTGGCCAGCCTTTCGGAACTTCAAATAATTTTTCCTCTGCATAAAATGACAGAAACAAAAAAGAAAAGATCAGAACTGCTGATTTCATGTTTTTCATTGGATGAAAAAACAAGATCCGAGCAGGGAACACAATTTTACTGCATCAGCTCCGGGGGACATCACATGATTTTTGTTCTGTAAATCAATTTCCGAAATAAATTTCCGGATTTCAAGAGATACTAAAATCGTTTTGTTTTGTCCTGTTCTGCTTCGAATCACCTGAATCGTTTTGAATGGATATTGATATCCTCCAAGATGAAAATCAAAAGCATGTCTGGGCTCAGGACAATTCGGAGAAACTCCTGTCAGTTCAAAATTAATATATCCGCTTTGCCAGGTCCAGTACATCCCCTGGGTTGGATCAAGCACGCCGCCTCTGACTCCGGAAACATTTACAAGACTATCTAAACCCAGATTAAACTGAAGCGTATTGAATTCCTTTGTAACAGGAATCAGAAATTGCATAGATTCCGGATTTGTGATATCAACCAGATGAAAACTATTTTCTTCAGACTTCACAAGTGAACTATCCTGAAATAGCTGCACAGCAGAAATATAAAATCGCAGAGAACTAAACTTTACACTGTCTTTTGCCCGAATGGCATAAGAAACACTATCCAGCTCAATTGGTTTTCCATCAAAAACAGGAACTATCCGAACCTGAACTGAATTATCCGTCTGGGCAAAAAGTCCAAATTCGTAAACAAAGCAAAACACTAAGCACACAATGAATCTCAGCACAACTTTCATTTTCTCAGACTTTAAGTCCTTCAAAGAATCACGGGAATATTTATTTTCTTGCCAACACAACTTTCTGAACATACTTACGAATCCCATCGCTTGCTTTCACAATATAATTTCCATCATACACCGTACGAAGATCAAAATATGCAATGGTGCTGCCCTGATTAATTTTGGTACTTGAAATTACTTTCCCGTTCATATCAATCAGTTGAATTTCCATTCCGGTTAAAACTAATTCTTTCGTTTGGATCACCAATAAATCACTGGCCGGATTTGGAAACACTGAAAGAGAAAAAGGAGATGCTTCTGAATTCACTGCAATAGAAGTCGTTGGTACATATACTGTAGTTGGCTCTGTTACGGAAGTAACTTTACGGTTTGCATATACTCCGTAAAAAGTTGGTCCGACCACGTAGGGATAAGCAGAATTCCACTGATCATTTACCGTAGCGAAGTAGCAATAAGTTCCGGAAGGATATTCAGGCGTTACACAAAATCTTCCGTTGTGCTCATCGAGGTAATCCGGATCACTCGGATGAGCGATAAATTCATAGTCTTCTCTGAAATAGCCCAATGGATAAGTAGTACTCACAGCCGGACCTGCACTCACTGCATTTCCATTCGGGTCAGTTGTACGGGTTGTGATATTTCTCAACTGATAACCGGACTTCATTCTCACAATTCCTCCGCTTCCATTTGTATTTAGATAGGCATATGCTCCATAAATCGGGAAACCGTCATACGCAAATCCGATCAGAGGAGAATGCTGTGTGCTGTCGATGGCATACAATCCATCAGCATCGTAGAGATTACACACATTGGAAATTACTGTAAGATCCAGTTTGAATGCGCTGGGATTCTGGTGATGGTGGTAATTACCCATAGCAGGATGCCCTTTCGCACAATCAAAACCGGCACGCTCTGCGACAATGGCATCGCGGTTCCAGTCCATCGTTGCTCCCATTCCACCCGGACAAGGAGGATTTCCCGGACCTCCGCAAAGAGCATTTGTATTGCTGTTCCAGGCTACTCCGTCACGATAATCAAATAAAGCGACTCCGTTAATGAATACACCGATATCTCCTCCGGTAGTAGCTGTTGGTGTACCAGTATTCTGAACCGGAGCCAGCGGGAATTTAAAGATCGCGTTCTGATCGGATGCTTGCGATGGATTTCCATCCAGAAACGGACCTGTCGGATATGCCGGAATGCCATGTGTGGATACATAAACATTGTTCGCTGAATACTGAACCAGCTGACAATTCACCACAATGTTGTTTGGGATCAAATTTGAATTTCCACTCACATAATAATTCCCGGTGGCACTGGTATTTTGTAACCAGCTTGTAATGGCAGGGCTTTGAGCCATTCCTGAACTTGCGAGGAATAACGTGAAGACAAAATACAATTTCTTCCTGCGATTTGCTCCCGGCTGAATCTGTCTTATCCGGCTTCTGTTGTTTGACTGTACAAACAGTACTGACAATTTCCCGGAAGAATTTGTCTGAAGCCTTTTCAAAATTTTATTCATCATTTTTTTGCAGAGTGTGAAATTGAATTTCATGTTAATCATTTTTCCGGATTAAGAATTCGCTATTTTATTATATCAGAAGAAATACTTTATCTGTTTCCCTTCTGATTGAAACTCTTTTGCAGGGTTTAATCCTTGCATTGGTTCAATGAGCGAGGAAGATAGACAATAATTCCCTTTCCGATCCTCCATTACAGGGTAAAGACCATAAATTAAACGGTGAAAATCAAATCACAATAATATCAGATCGGAAAATGATAAAAAAACAGACTTGTATTCTAAATCGAAAAAATTGAATCAGAAAAATAACAAACAGCTTCGGATAAAATTTTTATCGAAGGACTAATGAAATCTGAAAAACCGGTAAAATTTACCTGTTCACCGACAAGCGCCCGGTTTGTATTCGTTCATCTGTGATAAAACGATAAATATAGATGCCTGAACTGAGATGGCTTCCATCGAATCGAATCAGTTGCTGTCCGGATGAAAGATGAGAATCAGTAATCTGTTGAATTAGATTCCCTGCCAGATCAAGAATATCAATGGATACGTGTTGTGCTCTGCTCAAACCGAAAACAAAAGTCGTTGTCTCATTAAACGGATTCGGGAAAATGTACAAAGGAGTCGTATTTTTTATTTCTTCTATTCCTATAATACCATCCATCAAAGTCACTGTATCACATTGTGTACAATTTCCACTATCAGTAACACAAAATGTATAAAGCCCGGCGTGCAAATTTGTAGCCTGCAAAGTGCTTTGTCCGGTTGGAGTCCATTGATAAACATAAGGAGGCAAACCACCGGAAACTGTTGCTGTCGCGTTTCCATCTGAACAACCCTGACAACTCGCATCCACATGTTGCAGACTCACCTGAATTGGCGCGGGTTCAGAGATCGTGAATGTTCTGTCTATGAAACAACCATTTCCATCCGAAATTGTAACCTGACATGTTCCGGGACACAAATTATTTTGCATCATCACGGTATCACCATTGCACCAGTTAAGATAATACGGCTGAATTCCTCCGCTGATATTTACTGAAGCGGAACCATTGCAGGCACTGAAACAAGTGACATCATTGGAGCTTACAGTTGCTGTCAACATATCCGGTTCGGAAATGGATGCTGAGGAAGTAGTAAAGCAACCCATCGAATCAGTTACAATCACAGCGTAGCTTCCTGCCGCAAGTTGAACAGCCGAATCACCGGTCTGCCCCCCGGGATTCCATTGATAAGAATAAGGAGGAGTACCACCACCTGCATCAGCATAAATAAATCCATCCATCGCGCCATGGCAGTTTACATTGTTTGCAAACATCAGCACTGCAAGTGGTGCAGGTTCATCCAGGAACAATCCGATGGAGTCTACGCAACCATTCGCATCTGTAACTGCAATACTATACAAACCGGCAGTCAATCCATTCGCCACCGCTCCGGAAGAAACATTGGGTGTCCATGAATAAGTAAACGGCTGCGTTCCGCCGGCAACTGCAAGCGCAAGTGCTCCGTCGGAATTTCCGTTACACGTTGCATTTACCTGACTGGACACACTTACATGTGGAGACGTATTTGCATTCACAAAAGAAGAAGAAGTCTTTGTACATCCATGATCATCCGTAACAGTTACAGTATATGTTCCGGCTGCAAGATTCAGAACCGAAGGAACAGTATCACTCAAAGAACTCCAGGTATAATGATAAGGAGCAACACCTCCATTCACTGATGCGGAAATAGAACCATTGTCCAGTCCGCAACGCGCAGCCATTGTTGTTAGATTCACAGAAAGAATTGCCGGCTCCAGTACATTTACAGAAGCTGTAGAAGAACAACCTGAAGCATCTGTACAAGTAACTACATAAGTACCTGCATGCAATCCGGTAGCAGTTTGTCCATTTCCTCCTAATGGTGACCAGCTGTAAGTGTAAGCAGGATTTCCTCCATTGACTGTCACTGTGGCGGAACCATTGACTCCTGCAAAGCAAGAAACCGGAACACTTCCTGTGTTCAATTGCAACACTGTCGGTTGCGTGATGATAATCTGTTGTACACTTGAACAACCACTCATATCTGTAGTCGTCACAGTATACACACCCGCGCTCAGTCCACTTGCGGCTGCATTTGTTCCTCCGGAAGGAGACCATTGGTATGAATAAGGAGTTATGCCTCCGCTGGCTGAAATACTTCCACTTCCGTTGTTGCCTCCAAAACAGGTCACATTATTTTGCGATGCGACGACTGAAGCAAGGCCTGAAGTACTGACAACAGTTACTGAACCGGTAGCAGTACACGCATTTACATCAGTGACAGTAACAGTATAACTGCCCGCACCAAGATTCATCGCATTTTGAGAATTCCCTCCGGATGGTGACCACACATATTGATATGTTCCTGTTCCGCCACTCGCTGAAGCGGATGCTGTTCCATCATTCTGTCCGCAGGAAGAAGGTGTGGATGCTGTGCTTATGGATATCAGAGTTGGCTGAGAGATGACAGCCTGATTCGATCCGGTACAATTGTTCACATCAGAAACAGTTACTGTGTAAGTTCCTGCAGCGATTCCACTAATCCCTGAAGATGTTGCACCGCCGGGTGACCATGAGTAAGTATAACCACCGCCACCTCCAGAAGCAAACGCAGTGACACTACCATTGCTTCCATTAAAACAGGAAACATTCTGAGTAGAAACATTGGCCACCACGGCGGAAGGCTGAGTTATTGTGACTGAAGAAGTAGCAACACATCCATTTCCATCACTGATACTCACTGTATAAGTTCCTGCCTGCAATTGTGTAGCCACAACTGAAGTCCCACCTGAAGGTGACCATTGATAAGAATAAGGAGATGTGCCGCCGGAGGCAATTGCTGATGCAGTTCCATTTCCTCCGTTGAAACATGTCAACGAAGTACCACTTGCACTTGCAGTAAGAGCAGCTGGTTCAGTAATGTTCACATCCACTCTTCCTTCACAACCCACCACATCTGTTACAGTTACCTGATAAGAACCTGCTGAAAGACCGGAGGCTGTTGAAAGTGTTCCTCCGGATGGTGACCAGGAGTATGTATATGGGGGATTTCCTCCGGAAACATTTACCGCCGCACTGCCATTTGCTCCACCATGACAGGAAACATTATTCATCGATGCAAGCGAAACAGATGGCGCTACAGGATTACTGATCGTTACATCTGTTGAATCTTTGCATCCTCTCGCATCCGTAATGACAACACGAACAGTTCCGGCACACAAGCCTGTTGCTGTGGAAGTAGTTTGTCCGTCTGTCCAGCGATAAGAATAAGGTCCTGTTCCACCGCTTCCTGTTGCTGTCGCGGAAGCATTACAGCCATTGCCGGTACAACTCGCTGAAGTTGCAGAAACGGAAACCTGAAGTTGAGTCGGCTCAGTTATCGTTACTGTTCTCGTACGCGTACATCCGATCGCGTCTTCCATGGTAAGTACATAATCTCCCGGACAAAGAAGAGAAATGGTGTCGTTGCTTATTCCGGTGTCCCATGAAAATGTTTTCTGATAAGGACTGGTACCGCTTGCCCATGCCACACCGTCGCACGCATTTACACAAGAAACATTTTGCTGACCTGAACTTACAGTACAATTACAATGACCGGGAATATTGTTATCCATCCATGTGAGTCGTGTATTTACCCAGTTTTTCAGATTCTGGATTTCTCCGGCGTATGTTGTTGGATAAGGAGATGGATTTGGCCACACATAAGTTCCAAGTATCGGCCACACAGTAAAATTCCAATCCTTGCTTTCATTGAGAATATTCGCGATAGAATCAATGATCGAATAAATATGTTGTTTGTCAAGAACTGTTGCGCGTAGATTTTGCCAGCGACATTTCAACTGATTAGTATAATTAGAATCCTGCATCATTCGTTGCCACCAGAACGGAGGCTGGTAGCCATCGCCTGTGCAGGAGAACTGATAAGCCCAACCGGTGGTGTCATCACCTCCACAATAATTCGCGTTACCGAACGCGATATCAAAATCCCAAACCGGACCGGTCTTCAGTGTTTTTTCTTTGTCTTTATACAAATACGTACTGATGCGATACCCATCCACATTTTTACTGATTTCATTCGAGAAAAAATAATCTATAAAAGAAGTATTGCCAATGAATTTAGCGTATCCCAGACTGCTGTCCATGAAATTAGAACTGTTCAGCGCTCGTTCAAAGCTGTCGACATATGCCTGAATGTAAGCCTTCTGAGGAGCAACAATACTATCCGGATCGGGATAATCATATTGGTAATAAATAGTCTGTCCATTGCTATGATTCGGCGGTGCATAATTAGAAGTCCATCCTGAACCACCGGTTCCTGTTGTCTTGTCAATCTTCACGATGTAACCACCGGAAACATCAGGATAAGTAGTTTCATAAGTATACAGCTTGCTAATATCCACTCTGTTTTTATCCCGTTTAATTTTTTCCATGAATACATAAATGCCTTTGTATTCACCATTGATGACAAGATCGACATAATGAGTCCTCACTGCATAATGCCCCATTTCAGCGGCGAGCTGATAGGAAAGCACATTTCTACAAAAAGATTTATCCGTATAATTTGCACTAAGAATCCAGTCATGTTCTGCAGGCATTCCCAGGATGGACACGTCATTTTTTACATTTCCTGAAGCATCACGAGTTTCGAATCCGTAGGACTTTTTGGGAAACATCTGCGAACTGGAACCTCTGATTTCAATCGCTATTTTCCCATTGTATCCGTTGAAAGCATCACTCGTATGATTCCTGTTTCCTGTACCGTTGTTTATAATACCGAGATCACAAATAATTTTAGGAGAATCGCTGATAGTTTGTCCATTGGTATTAATGACAAAAATCGGAAGATTACTTTCTTCGAAAATAAACGGATGAGCAGGGGAATTGCTGAAAGTAATACTCCAGCTTACAACTGAACCGGTGATGCCATTGTTGGAATCATCGATCACCCGCAACTGCCAGGTTCCATTTCCATTTTGTCCGTTGTTGACTCTCCACAAAATTCCTTCAGGTGAATAATTTCCTGTGAACGGAGCAGAACCCGAAGTGATAGATTGCGATGCATCAAATCTGAAAACAGTATTGGTATAGTTGTCGCCTGTTCCTCCATTATCAGTCGTGAGTTCAATCAAGGTACCATCCGGTGCCGCAAGGAAACAATCGATATCGCGATCTTGTGTATGTGTGATGCTGATGCGTACGGATTCCAATCCGAAGTGATAATCGATTGCCTGCGACAATCCGCTAACATTGATATTGAACCGTGAAGTATCGGTAAGAGTGATAATGGAACCACCTGTTCCATTGAAAGTTTGTCCGTATACCGACACTTGCATCAGGATACAGCTCAGAAATAAAATTCGGTGCAATCGTTTCATTCGATGAAAGAAATTAAACACATACCAGGAAACTAAAACAGAGAATATTTTTTCTCCAAAATCAGATCTATGTTTCCGAAGAAAACAATAGACATCATTTTTTGAATCTGTGACCTGTCAATTTGAGGTGAATCCATATGACAACAGTTCACCGTTTAATATTTTACCTGAAAAATTATAAAAAGTTCAATCAAAAAAGCCAAAAAACTAACAATTTTAACCAAAATTGACCATCACCTGGTTCTTCTCCACCTTATCTCCTTTACTCACATGCACCTTCTTAACAGTTCCATCAGAAGGCGATTTCAGGATGTTTTCCATCTTCATGGCCTCCAAAACGACGATCGCGTCACCTTTTTTAATGCTTTGGCCATTTTCTACCAGCACATTCAGTACCAGTCCGGGCATCGGAGCCTTCATATCATTCAACTTCGGTCCGGCACTGATATCTATTCCCATTTCCTTCAGTAAATCATCGTATTTATCTCTTACAGAAAGTGTAAACACAGAATTATTCACCTTGATGACAAAGGATTTTTCCTCTGGCTTGAACTCAATAACTTCCGCGACATACGATTTATTATCGCGAAGAATATGAAATTTTCCCTCTGCGTACTCCAGTACATCAGCCTGAAATGGTTTGCCATTTACCGATTGATGCGTAGAGTCATATTCAACTTTAAATTCCTGATTATTTACCTGAACCTTATACATGAAACAAATGTACAATTTTTCCCATTCTTAGCAGCTTTTGAAAGCAGGAAGGATCGGGGCAATTTCTATCTTTGGCGAGATCAACACGTGATGAGAAAATTCTTTTTCCCGTTAATTGCTATTCTGGGATGGACATCCTGCAGTACGACACAAACTTCTGTTCATTCTTCTGCAAAAAATGATTCCCTGCAAGAAGCAATTGAAGCCGTACCGCAAATCTACAGGGCAACCTACACGCGCTATGCGGATTTGATCCACACAAAACTGGAAATTACTCCAGACTGGAAAACAACACAAGTAGCAGGCAAAGCAACCATTCAGCTGAAGCAACATTTTTATACGAGCGACAGTGTGCGATTGAATGCAAAAGGAATGGATATTCACCAAGTTTGTTTACTGAAAAAAGAAGGACAAAAAATTCCATTGAAATATTCCTATGCTGATAATATGTTGCGCATTCAGCTTGACAGAATGTATACAAAGGATGAAGATTTCTTAATGTTCATTGATTATACAGCTAAACCGGAAGAGGTGAAAGGAGGTGGAAGCGCAGCCATCCGTGACGACAAAGGATTCTATTTTATCAACCCGGATGGCAAGTTGCCGGATAAACCAAAAGAATTCTGGACACAAGGTGAAACAGAATCCAATTCGGTATGGTTTCCTACAATTGAATCTCCTGATCAGAAGATGACACAGGAAATTTACATCACTGTTGACAGCAATTACAAAACTCTTTCCAACGGATTATTGCTTTCTTCCACAAATCACCCTGACGGCACGCGTACAGATTACTGGAAACAAAGTCTGCCTGCTGCTCCATATCTCACCATGATTGCTGCCGGAGATTATGCTATCGTTAAAGACAAATGGAAATCAATTGAGCTGAGCTATTATGTTGATCCTCCTTATGAAAAATACGCAAGGATGATCTTCGGAAATACTCCTGAGATGATGGACTTTTTTTCCCGTTTACTTGGAGTAGATTATCCCTGGGAAAAATTCGCGCAGATCGTTGTTCATGATTATATCAGCGGAGCAATGGAGAATACCACAGCCGTCGTTCATGGAACTTCAATTCAACAGGATTCCGGTGAATACATCGACGGGAATTACGAAGATTATATTTCACACGAATTGTTCCACCATTGGTTTGGTGATCTGGTTACCTGTGAATCCTGGTCTAACCTCACGTTGAATGAAGGCTTCGCCGATTACTCTGAATATTTGTGGCGGGAACACAAATTCGGTCGCGATGATGCCGACAGGCAGAATCAGTCGGAGCAGGCTTCTTATATGTATGCCACCGCGAAAGATGAACCGGCTTTGCTTCGCTTTACATATGATGATAAGGAAGATATGTATGATGCAATTTCTTACAACAAAGGAGGCAGAGTACTTCACATGCTCAGAAAATATGTAGGTGATTCAGCCTTCTTTGCCAGTTTGAAATTGTATCTCGATACTAAACGTTTTTCTTCAGCCGAAGTAAATGATTTACGGATGGCATTCGAACAAATTACAGGTGAAGATCTGAACTGGTATTTCAATCAGTGGTTTGTATTTCCGGGAAAACCATCACTCTCAATTTCATATACATGGGATGAAGTGAATTCTCAACAAAGCATTTTGCTCCGGCAAACACAGGATTTCAGCAAAAACACTCTCTACAGAATTCCTTTGGATGTAGATTTTTATTATAACAACAAAGTAGAACGCAAGCGAATTGTAATGGACAGCGCGAAACAGGAATTTACATTCACACTTCCTGTCAAACCGGATTTGGTAAATGTAGATGCCGAAAAAATGTTGCTTTGTACCAAAACAGATAAAAAAGATCAGTCGGCTTTTTTGTTTCAGTTTTATCATGCTCCATTGTATCTGGATCGCTTTGAGTCCCTGACCAAGCTTGCTGACAATTACCGCACAGGCACACCGGAAGCTAAGGTGGTGATGGATGCGTTGAATGATCCATACTGGAAAATCAGACTCACGGCTCTCGATAATATTTCAGAGTTGGCAAAAAACAATGCTGATTCACTTCTACCCAAACTGCAGCAACTGGCGCAACACGACAGTGTTTCCGATGTGAGAGAAGCCGCCTACAAAACCATCGGGAAATATTATCGCTTTCAGGATCATACAAATGAATTTATTGTCGCGTTGAAAGATCCTTCTTACATGGTACAGGCAAGAGCGTTTAAAATTATCTCCGAGAAAGATCCTGACAAAGCGAAAGACCTCGCTGTCGCAATGGAAGCTGATTCCAGCTCTGATATTTTCACCACCCTAACTACTTTTTATTGCACGGAATCCAACAGTAACCATTTATCCTATTTTTCAAAAGCCATTCGAAAAAGCAAAGGATGGGATCGCTATCAGGTGATAAATAATTTTGCAAAATATCTTGTCTTGCAAAAAGAAGCGGTTATCAACGATGGAATTGAAATCCTCGAATCCTATAGTGAAAATGTGAAGAAGAAATACTTGCTCAGCACAATCAATAATTGCTACAAATCAGTGCTTGCAGAAATAAAGAACAGAAAAGAAAAAACTGAGGAACAACTGTCAAAAACAGAAAAAGATATTGTTCGTCAACCCGACCGTGGAAGTTTAGAAAGAGATCTACGAGATCTGAATGCACTGAAAGAAAAAATCAATTCGGCCCAGGACAAACTAAGCAATGCAAACGAATAACCGGGAATTGAATTGGAAAAAAGGACAGGCAGACAGAGTAAAACTGATATTGATCTGTACTGGAATTTTTGTTCTCAATTTTGTGCTGAAATTATTATTCCTCGACAGCCATGACATCGCGCTGGACGAACCCTTCACTTTATTCCAGGCACAAAAATCATTCTCCGGAATCTTTGAAATGCTGAAGGAGGAGAACAATCCGCCATTGTATTTTCTTTTCATGAAAGTCTGGACAGCATTATTCGGAATTGGAGCATTTGCCGCCCGCTTGCCTTCCTGCATTTTCAGTTCAGCAGCAGCAGTATTGATTTTTCTGACCGGACATCGTTTCCTGAATATACGAACAGGTTTGATTGCCTGTTTGTTTTTCTCTTTTTCTTCCATGCATATGTACTATGCACACGATGCGCGTGTTTATTCATTATTTTTCCTGCTTGCAGTTTCTTCCGTGTATTATTTTTTAGATCTGTTCATAGATAGCAGAAGCAACAAGTTGTTGGTATTTCTCACTCTCATTAACTTCCTTCTTCTCTACTCGCATTTTTTTGGAATTGTATTTGTCTTAACAGAATTTGCATGCGTATTCATTGTTCCACAGTTAAGAAGAACAATTCTGAAAAAAATCCTGATTTCAAATTCTTTTCTCCTTCTTGCCTTTCTACCTTATCTGCCTGTTCTGTTCCATCGTTATTCATCCAGTTCAGTCAACCCACAATGGATTCCTGCTCCTCTGCTTTCAGATTTGTACACCATGTTGTGGCGATTTTCCAACGCACCTGTTCTGACGGTAGTGATGGCTATTCTGTTACTTGTGTTTGTTATTCTATCATTTCGGAAAAATGGATCTGAGTCGGGTACGAACAAAACGATTACGCGCACTCTTATTCTATTTTTCTTCATTCCCTACATTGGAATATTTTTATTCTCATTCCACACACCGCTCTTTCTTGATCGTTACATCATTTTTACCTCCTTTTTTTATTACATGATGGTTGCGTCATCAGTGGAACATCTTACACAAAAAAATAAAGTTGGATATGCAATGATGTTCGTTTTACCCTTGAGTATGGCCTTCACTTTAAATCTGAATCCTGATAAGAAAAGAAATGTAAAAGAACTGGTAGAGAAAATAAGACCAATGCTGAACGAGAAATCTTTGGTTTATATCTATCCTGATTACTTCGATTTGAATTTTACTTACTACTACAATTCTGACTGGTTCAAACAACCCGAAAAATTACATTCCCTGCTTTCGTCTCAACGCATTTTTCCAATCATGCAGGCTGAACATGTGGACTCCACCCTGCTGCAACAATACAACGACATCTACCTGATAGGCGCATCAGGCGAAGCTTCATCTTCCTGTAACGGAATCTATGAGCGTTTACAACACTTTCTTTCTGAAAAAGAAATTTCAGTATTTTACGAGCACCTTTACCTGGTTCATTTCACCAGAAAAAAATGAAAGTAAGCCTCCCCGTTTTTCTCCTGCTTTGCAGCCTGACTTTTTCGTCTTGGGCTCAGAATGACTCTACGTCCGGCACAAGAGCTATTGAAGTTAAAATCGACTACGGTTTTGTTCTTGCACATCGTCCGGCCGTACTTCCATTACAACAAGCCCATGTAGAAGGATTCGAAATTGCAATTCTTCGCCCAACAACCGGAAAAAGATTTTGGGAAGAAAACTTCCTTTATCCCGATGTAGGTCTGACGATTGCCGGTTTTAATCTCGGCAGTCCGGATTATCTCGGAATGGGTATTGCCGTGTATCCATTCATCAATTTTCCGTTGAATCGTTCCGATGACTGGCAAATCCATTTTCGCTACGGAATGGGGTTAGGCTGGATAGAAAAAACATTCAATGCAACTGACCGGATAAAAAACGGAGCGATCGGTTCTCATCTCAACGGAGTACTGCATTTTGATTTTCATTCAAGAAAAAAACTGAACACAAATTCATTTATTAATCTCGGAGTCGGATTAACACATTATTCGAATGGAAGTACAGCTATGCCAAATCTTGGCATCAACATTCCTACCGCGCATCTTGGTTATTTACATTATTTTGGAAATCACTTGCCACACGTGAAACCGGAAGAAAGTGCGGTTACAAAAAAAGGCCGAATCGAATGTTATGTTGCCGGAGCTTTTAAGAAAATTCATCCTCCGCTTGGGAAGACTTATTATGCCGGAACATTGTCTGTGGCCAGATTACAGGCTATTTCATCCCGCAGCGACTGGGGTATCGGTGCGGATCTTTTCTACGATGAAAGTATCTTCCAAAAACTCAAACAGGATCACCAGGAAAACATCAGTGAGTCTGACAATGTCAGACCTGGAATCTATGGAGCATTTCAGGTAGCAACAGGAAAATTGGGTCTGATGTTCAACATGGGATTTTATCCTTATTCCAGGTGGAAAGGTGATGGGAATTTTTACCATCGCATTTGTTTCCGATATTATATCAACAATTTCCTTGTTTGCATGAATTTAAAAACACATTACGCGAAAGCCGACTTCATCGAATGGGGACTCGGATGGAAATTTGGTAAACGTTAAGAGATCACATGACAGAATTTTTGAAAAACAATATTTCATTCTTCAAAGGAAAATCAATCAGAGTCATTGCTCTTTTGCTGCTCATTTTTTTATTCAGCACATGCAAAAAAGATCACATGATGGATTGCTTCACAAGCACCGGAAAAGAAATATCCGAATACCGTACAGCAGGATGGTTTAGCCATGTAAACATGAAGGATCATGTGGATCTGGTGATCCGTAAAACATCCGGACATTACATCAAAGTCACCGCTGGTTCACATCTAATCGATGGAATTATTACTGAACTCGACAACGGAACTTTGTACATCAGAAATGAAAACAAATGCAATTGGGTGAGATCATTTAAAAACAAATACACTGTAGAAATTGGAGTAGATAGTTTGCAAACCATATCGACTTACGGAAACGGAAGTATATCATGCCCGGATAGTCTCACTGCTTATGAATTTACATTCGATTCATGGAACGCTTCCGGAAGTATCGATCTCCTGTTGAATTGCGAACGCAGTCACCTGAACAACAACACCGGAAGAATTGACATGCGCGCATCCGGCAAAGCAGGAGTTAGTTACATTGCATTCAATGATGTCGCTACGCTGGATGCCGGCAAATTGATCTCCGATGCGATTTACATGAGGAACAATTCGACCGGAGATATACGGGTGTGTGCGAAATCAGAATTGAATGTAGAAATCAGATATACAGGGAATATCTATTATACAGGGAACCCATTGCGAATCCACGAAGATATTACCGGTAGCGGAAGATTGATTCCTTATTGAAAATATTGAAAAATTATTCAGTCCCGGTATATCCGTGATCAATCAAAAGATGCGAACTAAAAGACGCTGCCACAGCTAATTCATCACAGCGATTATTTTCAGGCGTGTCGGCATGACCTTTCACCCAGTGAAATTTCACATGATGTTTGCGGTAAATGCGTAAAAAGCGTTGCCAGAGATCCGGGTTTTTCTTGCCTGAATACCCTTTCTTCTCCCAACCGAAAACCCATTTCTTTTCAACGGCATCCACGACATATTTGGAATCAGAATAAATGACAACCTGTTGTCCTTCCTTTTTCAACGCTTCCAGTCCAACAATTACACTCATCAACTCCATCCGGTTGTTCGTGGTGAGGCGAAATCCTTGCGACAATTCCTTGCGGTGCTCACCGGAAAGTAAAACAACACCGTAACCACCCGGACCAGGATTGCCGCGGGAACTTCCATCCGTATAAATTGTAATCAAACCGGGAGATTTAATATGTGAATATTCTCTTAAAGAAAAATCATTTTCAGTTTAGTTGCATCCAGATGGTTCTGCCATTTCTGTCGATGTATCCGCGTTTGGAATTCAACCTGACCGGAGCGACACCATTCACGAAAGCACCGGCATCACTGAATTGCGGCGTGATGATGAATTTGCCGCTCTTGTTGATGTACCCCCATTTCCCATCCATCTTCGCCGCAGCAAGTCCTTCCGAGAATTGCTTGTCGCTATCGTCACTTTGCATGCTGTCTTCAAACTTTGGATTGATGAGATAGGAACCGTCTTTTGCAATGTATCCCCATTTGTTTCCAAGCCTGACTGCCGCACAACCTTCACGAAAATCAAGCGCTTCTGAAAATTGATACGGAATCACTATGGTTCCTTCCTTATTGATATAGCCCCATTTTCCATCCAGCCTTACAGCCGCTAACTCTTCACTGAAAGGCTCCGCTTTTTCAAACTGAGGCGTGATGATGTATTTGTCTGCTTTATTTACATAACCCCATGCGAGACCAATTTGAACAGGCGCGAGTCCGCCGGAAAACTTTCTCGCGCGGCTGAACTGAGGATTAATGGCAATTTTACCAAGTGTATCAATGAAAGCCCATGAAGTGGAAATCTCCACAGCGGCTACTCCTTCCGAAAAATCTTCCACCGCTGCAAATTGCGGTGTGACAATTCCCTTCGACTGTTTGTTGATGAATCCCCATTTTCCGTTCAATCGGACTGCGGCATAACCGTTACAGAAATTTCGTACTTCAGAAAACTGAGGATTGATGTACAACTTACCGTTGGCATCCGCGAAGCCCCAGGAATTCCCGATTTTAACCGGGATCAATGATTCACTGTATGATCCTACAGCATCGAATTCAGGATTCACAACCATCTTCCCGGCTTTGTCGATGAAACCCCATTTGTTATTCATCTTCACAGGAAACAAATTTCCCTGAGCATGAGTCATCAACACACTCCAAAAAAATAAATTCAAAACAAGAAATCTTTTTTGCTTCATCATTTATACTAAATAAGAAAATTCACTTACGATACTTTTTGTCCTTCCGTTTTAAGGACTCCCAGTTCCTTGCCAATCTTGGTAAAAGCGGCAATGGCTTTGTCGAGATGTTCGCGATCATGAGCGGCGGAAATCTGCACACGGATCCGGGCATTGCCTTTCGCGACGACAGGATAAAAGAAACCAATCACATAAATTCCTTCGTCCATCAATTTCGCTGCAAACTCCTGAGCAAGTTTTGCTTCATACAACATAATCGGTACGATAGGATGTTCGCCGGGTTTTATATCAAAACCGGCTTCTGTAATTTTTTTCCTGAAATACGCGGTGTTTTCCCACAGCTTATCACGAAGCGCAGTAGTTTCACTAAGCATATCAATCACCGCAATGGAAGCACCTACGATACTTGGAGCAAGTGAATTGGAAAACAAATAAGGCCGTGATCGCTGACGTAACAATTCGATTATCTCTTTTCTTCCGGAAGTAAATCCACCCATTGCTCCGCCCAATGCTTTTCCCAAAGTTCCGGTGATGATGTCAATCTGTCCCATCACTCCTCTGTATTCATGAGTTCCACGTCCTGTTTTTCCCATGAATCCGGAAGCATGACATTCATCGATCATGATCAAGGCTTTGTACTTCTCAGCAAGCTCAGCAATCTTATCCAGTTGCGCGATGGTTCCATCCATGCTGAAAACTCCGTCAGTAACAATTATTCTATGACGTAATGATTGAGTCTCCTGCAGAATTCTCTCCAGCTCCGACATGTCGTTGTGTTTGTAACGATGTCTTTGCGCTTTACACAACCGAACACCGTCGATGATCGAAGCGTGATTGAGTTCATCGCTGATAATGGCATCCTGTTCGTTAAACAAGGGTTCAAACACTCCGCCATTCGCATCAAATGCTGCCGCGTACAGAATAGTATCTTCGGTTCCAAGAAAAGCGGAAATTTTCTTTTCCAATTCCTTATGTATGTCCTGTGTTCCACAAATAAAACGAACGGAGGACATCCCGTAGCCATGTGAATCAATCGCTTTTTTGGCAGCATGAATTACTTTGGCATGAGAAGACAAACCAAGATAATTGTTGGCACAAAAGTTTATCACTTCTTTTCCATTTGCGGTAATCACCGCGCCCTGAGGAGTGGAGATAATGCGTTCTGTTTTAAACAAACCCGCTGACTTTATCTCTTCAAGTTCTTTTTCCAGAACAGGTTTTAAGGTTGCATACATAGTGTTCGGATGAAATGCAAAAGTCTGAAAAAAATCCGGTACTTAGACCATCCCTTCGAATGCCTGAACCACATGAAAATGATCCAATTCCTGCTCTCACACCAGTTCATAGACCTTTCCGGGCAGACTGCGAATGACACCGGCGAATTCCAGGTTGAGCAGCAAGGCACTTACCCGGCTCACAGGCATCTGCACTTCCAATGACAAATGATCGATTGGAAACTGGCCTCTTTTTATCAGGACATTCACTACTTTTTTTTCTTCTTCATTCAATTCAACAAACATATTCAGCTGCTTTTGCGGCGATTGCTTTTTTCGCTCTTCTTCTAAATCCCAATTCAAAGCCTGCGCGATATCCTGCACTGATTCCACAAGGATCGCCTTGTTCTGTCGAATCAACAGATGACATCCCTGAGAATATGTATCGGTGATCCTTCCGGGCAATGCAAACACATCCCGGTTATAGGAATTGGCAAGTTCTGCCGTAATCAAAGCTCCGCCACGAATCGCTGATTCGATAACAATGGTTGCATCTGTCATACCCGCCACAATACGGTTGCGGGCGGGGAAATTTTCCCTGTCGGGAACAGTGCCACTAAGGTATTCCGTGAGGATCCCGCCTTTCTGCACCATTTTTTCCGCAGTCGATTTGTGTACAGAAGGATAGATCCGGTCCAGACCGTGTGCAGTCACGGCAACAGTTGGCAAATCATTTTTCAATGCCGCTTTGTGCGCCGCAATATCAACACCGTAAGCCATTCCGCTGACAATTAATGCTTCATATTTCACCAAACCTTCAATTATTTTCTCCGTCATTTCTTTGCCATAGCTCGTGATATGTCTTGTCCCGACAATCGCTACACAATGCGGAGTGTTGAGCGAATGTGTTCCCTTGTAAAATAAAATCACCGGCGCATCTTCACAATTTTTCAGACGAAAAGGATATTCCGCATCAAGGTAAAACAATGGCTGAATGGAATGTTTACGGATGAACATCACTTCTTTTTCAGCTTCTCCGAATAATTGTTGTTTGAGAATAAGATCAGCACGTTCACTGCCGATACCGGGAATTTTTTCCAGATGGGATTTTTTCTTCCTGAAAATTTCCGGAACACTCCCGCAATAACTCACAAGATTTCTCGCCAGCACCGGACCAATTCCGGGGAGCAGACTCAGTGTGATCTGCATTTTCAATAATTCATCAGGATGGTTCATAATCAAGGCAATTCAATAGAACATCTGAAAATTTTCCAGTATACTTGTTCGTCTGAATTTCATTCGGAAATTTGTTCCGCCAAGATTACAACATGAACATCTGTTTCACAATCCAATATAAGATGAGAATTTTTGCTCTCATCAGCCTCATTTCCCTGATTCCGTTTTATACGAGCGCTCAAAGCGCTGTTCTTCATGGAAAAATTTCCGGCACAACGGGAGAATCACTGCCCGGCGCAACGATACTTGCAGACAGCACAACAGGCACCAGTACGGATGTGAATGGCAATTATGAATTGAAACTTTCACCGGGGATTTATCGGGTCAGGATTCGACTCATTTCATTTACAGAAAAAATTATTCCTGTCACTCTTACTGCAGGAGAAAACAAACTGCTCAACGTCACACTTGAATCCTCTTCGAGTGAATTGAAACTGGTTGTGATCAGCGCGGGGAAATTCGAGCAAAAAATTGAAGACGTGACTGTTTCGATAGAAGTACTCAAACCAAGACTAATCGAAGAGCGCGCGACAACGACTATGGAAGATGCCATTGATTATGTTCCGGGCGTAAACATCATCGACGGACAAGCAAACATTCGCGGAGGAAGCGGCTGGAGTTATGGTGCAGGCAGTCGTGTTCAGGTACTCGTTGACGATTTGCCGATGCTCACTGCGGATGCCGGTGACGCGAAATGGAGTTTTCTACCGATAGAAAATCTGGAACAGGTGGAAATGATCAAAGGAGCTTCTTCTGTACTGTTCGGATCTTCCGCACTCAATGGTGCCATTAACTTACGTACGGCTTTCCCACGGGACACACCGATAACTAAAATCAATTTCATGACCGGATTGTATGATCGAGCCAGTGTGAAATTCGATACCGCGGAATTTGATCTCTATCCGAAAGGAAATATCCGGAACAAAAACGGGATGATGAGTTTTTTACACAGCCGGCAAATCGGCAACCTTGATCTTGTTACAGGCGGAAACCTCCTGATCGACGAAGGATACAGAGAAGGAGAAAATGAGCAGCATGGCAGATTTAATATCAATACAAGATATCGTTTCAAAAAAATAGATGGGCTCTCCGCAGGCGTAAATGCCAATGTAATGATGACTTCCGGAACATTATTTTTTCTCTGGAAAAATGATTCCTCCGGAGCTTATCAGCCGGCACCAAATACATTGAGTGATTATACAACATACCGAAGCAATATAGACCCATTCATCACCTATATCGGTAAGAAAGGCAGCTCACATAAATTGCGTACTCGTTGGTTCAATTCAAAAAATGAAAACAACACCAATCAGGAATCAACAGGAAATGTCTATTACGCCGAATATCAATACCAGAAACGATTTGGCGACAAAGCCACTGTAACTGCGGGAATTGTGGATCAGAAAAACAAAGTGAAGAGCGAACTGTATCTGGATCACAGCGGTGATCAGCTGGCAGGTTATGTACAGGGTGACCTCAAGTGGAAACGCTTCACATTTTCCGCAGGCGCAAGAGCGGAACAAAATAAAGTCGACAGCATCACGGAGGACTGGACTCCCGTTTTTCGGGGAGGAATTAACGCGCAGGTATTGAAAGGAACTTATCTGCGTACCTCGTTCGGACAAGGCTATCGCTTTCCTTCTGTAGCGGAACGTTATATCCGAACTAATGTAGGCTCTCTTTATATTTATCCAAATGCAAACCTGACTTCTGAAAAAGGCTACAGTGCAGAAATCGGCTTCCGGCAATTATTCAGGTTCGGTAGCTGGACAGGCTATCTCGATGCTGCCGGATTTCAAAGTCAGTATAAAAACATGATGGAATTTGTGTTTGCTATATGGGGAACTCCTTCAGATCCGTTAAACGGACTCGGATTTAGTTCAGTGAATGTGGGCAATACTAAAATCAAAGGAGTAGATGCGTCCTTGATGGCTCAGGGGACAATCGCCGGAAACCTGAAGGCGGCCATCATGCTGGCTTATACCTATCTTGATCCGAAACAAACAACTTACGACAGCGCCTATGTTGCCAAAGCCAGCAATGCGCAATACCGTGGAAGCGACTCAACCGATTTTCTGAAATACCGTTATCGTCATATGGGAAAAGCTGATCTCGAACTGAGCTACAAGAAATATTCTCTTGGAGGAAGTCTGCGTTGCAACAGCCGGATGGAAAATATCGACTGGGTATTTGCGACAACTTTGTTTGACGCGATCTCACCACCGGGATTGGGAATAACACATTACAGAGATCAACACAAACGTTGGGATTTCATTCTTGATGTGAGAGCAGGTGTTCAGATTAACCCTTCACTGCGGGCTACATTTGTTGTGAAGAATGCAACGAATTACATTTACATGCAGAGACCGGCTGACATGCAACCGCCCAGAACATTTCTTCTGCAACTTGGGCTTACCCTGTAAACCGTTGATAAATCAGGGTTTCTGTTGAAAATTATCCACAGGTAAATTCATTTTGTTCCTATTTTTGTAAGTCCACAGTTATCTGATCAGAGATGAATATTATTGGAATTATTCCCGCACGCTTTGGTTCCACACGCTTTCCCGGCAAACCATTGGCAGACATCGATGGCAAATCCATGATTCAACGTGTGTATGAGCAATGTGTAAAATGCACAAGACTGTCGCGTGTCGTTATCGCTACAGACGATGAAAGAATATTCAATCACGTAGTTGAATTCGGTGGACATGCAATCATGTCTTCGCCTCAGCATCAAAGCGGAACAGATCGTTGCGCAGAGATTATTTCCAACGACCCATCCGTGAAATGGGATGCAGTCATCAATATTCAGGGCGACGAACCATTTATCCATCCGGAACAAATCGATTTACTTGCTTCCTGTTTTGATCAGGCGGATACAAAAATCGCCACACTGGTTAAAAAAATCACTTCTACCGATGAATTGTTTAACCACAACAATGTGAAAGTGGTGATGAACAAACGGGCAGAGGCAATTTATTTCAGCAGATCTCCGATCCCCTACAACAGAAATTTCCCGGAACAAGAATGGCTCAAATATTCTACCTATTACAAACACATAGGTATTTACGGGT
Source organism: uncultured Bacteroidota bacterium (assembly GCA_937871435.1). Taxonomy (GTDB): domain Bacteria; phylum Bacteroidota; class Bacteroidia; order AKYH767-A; family 2013-40CM-41-45; genus JADKJP01. The sequence continues at coordinate 30,004 of CALMQM010000127.1, forward strand.
ATCGTTCCGAAACTTTAATGGAAATTTCTAATCTTTCAAAAACGAATCTGGAAATTACAGAATCTCTCGAGCAATTGCGCTGGATCGAAAATGGCTACGTGATCAAAGCGGAAATTACATCACTCGAAAGTATCGCGATCGATACTCCGGATGATCTGCTGAAGATTAAAACCAACGTTTAACTTTACCCTTACTTCGGACCAAAAACAAGTGCGGCTCCCACCTGTATCACAAAATTATGACCGGCATTTTCATCTTTGATAAAATCTCCATCCTGAACTTTACCAAAACCTGTAGCTGCCCGTGCATACACCATGAGCAGTGATGGCAACTTGTATCCTATTCCTCCAACCAGAGAAATATCGGATTTGTGAAACTCAAGTTTGTTTGAAGTTGTCGGAGTTGTAGGTTGCGGCGATTGTCCATTTGTACTGATCGTAGCGGTAGTATTCACCGAAGCATTATCCGTAATCAGAAATGATAGTTGAGGCCCGGCCTGAATCATGAATCCGCTGTGTTCACCGGAATACCAGGTGAGCAATGCCGGAACATCCAGGTATCCGAGTGTTGCATTGACATCCGCTACAGCAGTAATCACAGTTGTTCCGGTAGTGGTATCAATTGGCTGTGCGGATGTACTGGAAATGTATTCATATTTGTATCCTTTCATGGAATACAATGCAGCCGGCATCAGACTGAAATGTTTGGTCAGGGATAAATCCAGAAATAATCCCGCATGCCAGCTCAGTTTAGAATCCACTGTGAGTTCTGTTCCGCTAAGTGTCGCATAGTTCAGCCCTGCCATCGGTCCAATGCGGAATTGAGCCTGAGATAGAGAAGAAAAAATTCCTGAGATGATGAGAAGAAGAAAGAGTTGTTTTTTCATGGCTAAAATATTTTTACACATTTCAATCAATCATGTGTGTGTGATAAAATTACTCAATTGAAATTTTACTTCAAAATTTGTTGGAATAGTCTGTTCTGATTTAGAACGTAAACGAAAATTTAAAATTGTGAATCAAATGACTGAAATCACCCGAAAAACTTTATTCTCCTCAGACTAAGTGTTAAATTTTAATTGAAAAGAACAAAAATTCCGGGAATAATATCCGGAGAAACAGAAGAGAAAAAATTTCTTTATAAAAAAATACAGTTTACTCAACATTCAGTTTTCCCTGAAAGAAATTTCCATCCGGCTGAATAATTTTATATAAATACATGCCTGATGCCAGATTTTTTCTTTTGATTCTTATTTCTTCACCGCCAACAATCTCTTCACGAAGAGATTTTCCTTCCATACTCATCAGAATAAACCGGGAACCGGAAAGTACATCGTCTTTCAAACGCAAAACAGTTTCATACCGGAATGGATTAGGAGATGTTCCGATATGCTTTTTCAAATTACCAGATTCATGGATTGAAGTTGTTATGGATTGAATATATGGCCCCAAATCAAAGCTCCACAATTGCGGATCCACGTTGAAGATCGCTTGCTGGAATCGTTCATTGGTAATGTATCCATAATGATTTTCGCGAAAACAAATTCCTTCTACTTGTCCAACAGTCAAAGCAGAACCCAAAGAAAATCTGCGCTTGTTTCCGTCGAAAAAATTTCTGCCCGGATAATCATACAACAGCCACATAAAACAAGGCGCAGGAAATACATTGTCATATCCAAGCAACACAATCGCACCATCCGAAGCAATCGCAGCGGAGGTGATCAGTCCGTTCGCATCCAGACTGTCGCGCAGCTCTGCTACATAGGTTCCCGGAACTGCAGGAACTACATAATGTCTTGTTCTTTTATTTACCCAGTCCTTGCAAAACAGGTGCAGAGAATCCTGCAAATACAAAAACGCTTCACAATCAAATCGTGTTGCATTCAGAGCCGGAGTAAAATCAATCTGATCCGGATAGGAAAAAGAAATAGTATCTGCTGTTAATGCGGCAACTGTATCATTCATCAATGATTGCTGTACCCTGAATATCTTCAGATCAGTACGGTTACCGGAATTATTTCCAAAATCACCAACGAAAGTATACCCACCGCCTGAAGTAACATCTTCCCAATCTGTATTCAGCGCATTAGACAAAGTGATCTCCTGACTGCTCAATCCTGTTGTCGAATCAATACGGTATAAATTGGGAATTGAATTGTCGACATGCGTCCACAACTCCTCATTAAAAAATGACACACCGGAACTTTCATCAAGTAATGGTGTATCCAGTCCGGCCAGACGGGTAAGCGACAAAGTGGTAGCTGCATACACGCAAGAGCCGTCATTTTGTGTAGCGGATGAATTGTAATTGCTGGCCTGCGGATCTGTGCATCCCGGCTGAGCATACAAAGAAACTCCCTCATTCAGCACAAACTGAATAGTGGTAATAAGAAAAACAATGAATGATCGGGGGAACTTCATTCCGGAATAAATCAGGTTGAAAACAGTCCTAATTTAACAAATTCCGGTCTATGAAAAAATTTTTATGGCGATCTACAGATCCGGGGCGACGATGAACTCGATTTGTAGGGTGTAAATTCCCGGACGATAACTAACTCCGGGCACAATTTTAAGGTCCACTTTAAATTGATAACACTGTGGGTCGGTCGTATAACTCCCTGCAGTATTCGTACCCACTGGTGAAGGATCCGAACAATTAATATCCGCATCAACAACATTATGATTTCCGATAATATCCAAAGTTGATGTAGCGACATCCTGCATCGGAACATACCCGGAAATCAAAGGTGTATTACTCAGGTTGTGTACACGCATTTGCAATAAACTCACCGGTGGAAGTCCGTCACCTGAACTCGTATAATACTGTGCATTGTCCCAGGTTCCTGCAGTCGAAGTAACAGAGCCGGCATACAAATCCCATCCTGTACCTACAGCTTCTATATTCACTGTAACAGCATTTGGAAGAACTATCCCGTTCACCAACTTGGCGACAGAGTTAAACGTAAATTCAACATTCGGATTGGAGGCAAGAATAATATCGACAGTCTGAGCCCGGCTTACTCCTGTGTGAATAAGGAAAGAGAAAAGGAGATAAATAAGTTTCCTGCTGCCGCGCATAGTGATTTGCATAACCATCCTGTCTCATTTGAACTCTTGTAGCAAGAGCGGAATGAGTGTCTGCTTTTTTCAACTTTCGTTTACTCATTTAACCGCTAAATGTTACAGGTCATAAAAAACAAAAAAGCAACTCCTGTTGGGAGTTGCTTTTTCCAGAAGCCTTTTTTTCTTAAAGGTCTTCAGTCAATGTGTACACAACTTCAAGATCATAGAAACCTGGTTGTGCATAAGGATTAGTTACTGTAAATGTTGCAGCAGCTACAGTAGGATATTGTGTTGTCAAATCCGGGAAGTTCGCAGGCACACCCGGTTTGATACGGTAGTGTACGAGGAATTTGTTTGTCAACGGACTTGCAGTTGAAGTAGCAGGACCATAACTGCTTGCTACACCCTGACCGAATTCACCGGCAAGGAACTGAGTGTTCAACGATGGTGTCAAAGACGCAGTATTTGCACCAAGGTTACTGAACAATCCGATAAAGTTGTCAAATGTCAATGGAGCTGCAACAGCATTGGCCTGGATTGATTGCATTTCCAGAATTTCTGAAGGCAATGTACCTGTACCGTTAGTACCTGCACCATAAGCAATCTGTTGTGTCCAGAACTCAGTGCTTGGCTGAGCATACAAGTCCCATGGAACAGTAGCTTCTACTTCCAAACGGGTAGCATTGTATTTAGTAATACCTACCTGATACTTTTGAATTGTGTTGAATACAAAGTCTACCTGAGGCTCAGTAGTCATTGTAAGTTCCAGAATACCTTGAAGGTCCATGGTAACAGCTACATATTCCTGATCGGAAAGCTGTGCTTTTGTTTGTCCAGTACTGAAGACGCCGGCTATAGCTGTCAACAGAATTGTTTTTTGTACGATCTTTTTCATTTGGCTATTTGTTTTAATAATTATTAGGGTGATTTGATTTACAAATTAACGTCACTGAGAATTTTGAGTTGACCGATTTCTGTTGATTCCTTACAGAAAAAGTGTTTATTCATAGTGAATACAGTTTTTGCTCCTATTTCTTTGTTTCGAGTTTCGTGTCATACTCTTCACTCTTCACTATTTACTACTTACTTAGTACCTAATACCTAATACCTAGTACCTAATACCTAATACCAAACACCCACCCATCTACTCCACCACCATCTGCAACTCTGCAGCCTGAACATTTTCGCGGCTACCGAAGTCGACAACACCGAGTACTGAGTATTTTCCTTTGTTGAGTGTTTTTGGCAAACTGAATTTTATTTCTCTCGATCCGCCCGGCAATACAGTAAATGCTGTTGGCTTTACACGTTCTTCTTCGCCTGACTGAAGATTGGTAAACTCAAGATAAGATGCGCAGTCGAGGATGGCTTCTCCTGTATTTTTCATTTTCAATACCAGAATCTTTCCTTTGTCTCCATCCAACACTACTTCTTTGAAGCTTTCTATTTCCGCATTCTTCATCGTCACCGACGGAGGTGTCTGGAAAATGTGAGCGACAAACTGGAATGTCTCACTCACACCAAGACCGATCGCGGTTTTATCATTCAGTTCTGCAGCCTTCTTTTCTTTCGTCAGCTTGATGCGCATCGCTGCCCATTTCACTTTATTCGCTTCAGGAGAAGTTGGCACCTGTAATAATACCTGGATCTTTTGTGTCTGTCCCGGATCGATTTCAAAGAATGATGGTGTCGCACTTAACCAACGTGAACAGGAATTCTGACTTTCGCCGGCATCCATAAAACGACTCTTCCCTTCTATTCCTGCCGGTTCGAAATCTGAAAAGGAGACAGTGAACGACTGACGTTCTTTTGAATTATTTGTTACAGTAATTTCCTGTGTTTTATATTCACCCAGATTTACCTTGTAATACAGGCGGCTGGGAGAAATTGAAACACTTTGTGCATTTAAGGATTGTGTACCGACGATCATCAGGATCATCGAAGCAATCATAGTTGTCAGATTTAATCGCAATTTGGAACTCATGGTCTGGTGATTGTTTATTAGATTCTTCTTTTTTAACGTACTTTTTTCTCTGAGGTTTAATAAAAACAAGACTATTTGATCAATTCTCCGTCACTTGTGAATTTTTTTACTTCCATTTTTCTCCGCTTCTCCGCTACATTGAATGTGACGTTGTAGTTATCGACCGGATGAGTCAAATCCACACTCATTTTACTTTGTACGAAAACGAATTTGCTGCCGAGAGCCGCGTCATTGATGGCAAGCGTGTAAATTCCTGTTGGCAGGAAGAGAGAGAATTGTCCTGCTCGGTCGGTCAGACATGAAAATGTCTTCCCTGCAGAATCAATTGCAGTAACACGAATGCGGGACAAATCCAGACTGGCTTCTTCATTCGAATATTTATCTCGTGAAATAAGAATCGAACCAATAAGCTTGATACCTCTGCTCAACGGAAGATAAATTGTGTTCTTCTTGTCAATCTGCACTTCCACACTGTTTACATCAAACCATTCTCCCTGGTTAGTGAGTGGTGTTGCTTTCATCAGGTATACTCCCGGAGCAACATTATCATAAAAAATCGAACCCTTCAGATCCGTTACGAATTCTTCCGATTCATCTCTCCCTATACTTAATGTATCCGGACGATCAGTCGGTGGATTCTTTTTGCGAATACTCACAAGCATGTTTTCCACTCCTTCTTCATTGTTGTCCTGCTTGCCGTTTCCGTTCAAATCCTTGAAAACAATTACACGAACACTGCAATATTTCTTACCCGGAATCGGAATACCAATTTGTTTCTTTACACCAAATCCCATATTCAATTCCTTCTGATTGAGTTTTTCGAATGGCTCCCTGCTTTGCAAATCGTCCAGCAACGGATTTGCTCCCTGTGAATTGCTGAAGAAAGAAGCGTACACAGAAAAACGGAATCCGCTTTTCGTGAAATAAAACAGTTCGGGTCTCAAACGGAAATTGAATTTCTTGTAAAATGTTTCGTACAGCATATTGCTGGTAGTGGTCAACAGGAATTTTCCTTCTCCAAACCAGTAGTCATATGCCGCATTAGCATGTACCGTTTGCGGATTGATTCTGTGATTTGTAAAACGCAACTGTTCCGAAAGCTGATTCGGACCATAGAAGTATCGTACGTTCACGAAAAATTTCTCCCAGCGCGCAAGCAAACTCAGACGAGCGAGAAAGAAAGATGGAATATCATAATCCGGCAAAGTGGCATAACCCATAAATAAGGTCGAAGAAAACTTTGCTGAACCGGAATTACGCACACTGTATTCAAAACCGGAGCCGATAGTATTCACACGAAGAAGTGAATTTTCTTCTTCTATATATGTAGGCTTCACAGCCATCATCGCGGCAGGAGTTCCGATTCCCCAACGCAATTCATAACGGTCAGAACGGATGTAATTCCCCGACTGCAATATTCCATTTACATAGAATGAAGGCGTCTGAGTAAAATTCTGTGTGCTGAATGCAAAATTATTCTGACGGTTGAGCGTATACGATGTTCTTGTCGCATACATCTTAACTCCACGTGCCAAAGAATAATTCGATGAACCCTGCATTGTGGAAGCTGTAAAGCTCAATTTACGTGTACTTCCGGTATAACTCAGATCAAATCCATATCCCGGGCGGAATTGCGCCGCACCGGATGAAGGAGTCCATCTTTCAATGTTGTATCCACCACCGGCAGAAACCTGGTGATGCGCGTTTACTCTCCAGCTGGCAAAAGTATTTGCAAGACTATTCGAGATGGATAAAGCCGTGTTGTTTTGCTGACTGAAATAATTGCTCCAGGTAACAGATTTCGTTTGCAGATGATGGTACAAACCATATCCTTCCGACTGATGTGAACGGAAGAAATACGGTGAGCGGACAATCATGGCGCCTATGGTGTTTCGCCCAAGAGTATAGGAAGCTTTGAAACCACGACCGCTGAGCAAACTTCTGCCCCATCCATTTACTTCGCCTGCTTCGAAAGTCATCTTGTCGGAGAAATACCCGATGTAATGATTTGTTCCGAGATAACTGTTTTCATCCAGGAAGTTTGTTACAAATACAGACTGCAATCGATAGGTAAGAAATTTGTCTTCCCCGAAACTTGTACTACCATACGCATCGAGCGACATCGTAGTACCGTCAGACAGGATATCATACACATTCGCTTCCAGGGTGAGTGGAAGCGCGGTGTGACTGAATTCATTTTTTTGTCCTCTGTTCCCGACACGGTTAAATTGAACTGTACTTGTCCAGCTCTGATTGTTCAGCCCCGAAGTACTTTTTGCCAACACCTGAATCGGAAAAATTTCACGCGGACTATAAGTAGAAGTATATCCATCCTTCTTAGAAGCGTAAGCATTTTTCTCTGCAAGGCGATGAACGGTAAAGAGTATCGAAGTATCGGCTCCAACAGCAAGTGGAACGGTGAATGACAGTAATGCAGCTTGGTTGTTATCCGCAGATAAAAGTTGCAGATGACGATCGGGCAACATAGTGACGCGGATATTTTCATCCGCATTACCAAGATTTTGCAAACGGATACTGAATCCGCTTGAATCAACATGATTGATGAAATAGATTTGTTTCTGCGGAAGAAACGCTTTCCATTGCGAATTCGCTTTGATATCAACGTACCAGTTTTGCGCGGCGAACTGCATGCCTTTATCTGTCACAAGCAAAATGGAAATGATATAGCTGGTACCGCCTTTGGAAAGTTTATTTGGAATCACACGTACCGGAAGAAAAATGGAATCATTGGTTTCCAGTTCCAAGTTTTGTTCACGATCGCCAAGAAGTTGCCATCCCGCAGGAAGCGAATAATCCAAATGAAAACGAACCGGTTTTCCTGTGTAATTCGCGATTTTTAAAACATTTGAAGCAACTTCACTCGCATCTTGAATTGTGTTGTTACGCACCAGAGAAGTCTGGATACCGTAAGAAGCGGATTTTGCCTGAAGTGAAAACAACAGCATCGCCCCGGCCACAAAAATGTGTCTGGCGCTGAACAATTTGCGAATTGATGCGATGCTGAACATGATATACTAATAACGGGGAAGAGCCTTCAACGATACTTCGATAATGGCGGATTACTTACATTTTTTCTGTAATTCTGGAATCGGGATGAAGAAAAACCCGGAGCCTGAACAGAATAATTCATTTCTTACAAACTGTAAGATTTGAGTAAATGTGAAAGCGGATTTGAAGAAAAAGATTTAAAACAAAATGAAAATTCAGTTTAAGTAGAAAACAGCTGCGCCATTTCAAAAAATAAAACTGTAAGAAATTTTATGATTCCTCAATAAATTTATTCGGAAAGCGGAAAAGAGAAATCATTTCAAAATTGTTTCAATGCTTAACAAAAGTGCTTTCGCTAAGTGAGTTTTTTTGACTACAAAGTTGGACAGAGTAAGCATAGAGGATTGTTGAGTACACAATCTGCCATTCAACAAAACCTTCTGTGTTCCTCTGTGAATACCTCGGTGTCCTC
>CALMQM010000128.1 GCA_937871435.1 uncultured Bacteroidota bacterium
AGCGTATTCAGGATTAGGTCTGAATAATGTTCGTCAAAGACTCCAATTGCTTTATCCGGGAAAGTACAATTTGAAAATTCAGAATGATGCCAATGATTTTTCGGTATTTTTATCTCTTGAACTCGCATGATCAGAGCTATTGCTATCGATGATGAACCACCGGCACTTCGGGTGTTGGAGAAATATTGCAGCAAAGTGGAACTAATCACTTTGCTGAAAGTATTTACCCGGACAGACGATGCGATGAAATACCTGGAAAAATTCCCGGTTGATCTTATTTTTCTTGATATACACATGCCCGCAATTTCCGGAATTGATTTTATCAAATCCGTGAAACAGGATACAATGGTAATTTTTGTCACCGCACACAGTCAATATGCTGTGGAAGGATTTAATCTTAATGCTATTGATTTTTTATTGAAACCATTTTCATTTGAACGTTTTCAGCAGGCAATCAAGAAGGCAAACGATTTTCAGGCTTTGTCCACTCAATCAGAAACGTTTCAGGAACAGTATTTATTTGTTCGGGCTGATTATAGTCTTCTTAAAATTCCCATTGCGGATATTTTGTTCATTGAAGGCCTCGATGATTACATTAAAATTCATATTGATAAACAGAAAACAGTTGTTGCAAGGATGACGCTCAAATCAATTCAGGAAAAGTTGAACAACAATACATTTTTCAGAGTCCACCGGTCTTTTATTGTCCCGCTCAACAGGATTGATTCTGTCCGTAACCGGATCATCACAATTTCCGGTACAGAAATCCCCATCGGTAACAGTTATGCGGATACATTTTTCAGTGTGTTCAGAAAGTAAGTTCATCCATTCAATTATAATTTGACTTTGCGGTTATTTTTCGGATTCCCGGACAGTCTAAAGTTGAATTTAGAGCCAGAGCTCAGAAAAATTATCTTTCTGCGTCTGCCATTTCAGGTTTCTTTTTTTTCTGATTTTTTTTCATCTTTACAACATGAGAACTTACCTTTCAGTGTTGTTGTTATTTATCATTGCCTGCACACCTGCAGGGAATCAAAAAGCGGCTGTGGTGGAATCTGCTACTGAACAATCTTTCGCTAATTCCAGTCAACCTGTAGTTTCAAACCAGGAAGAACCTGAAGACACTAATTATGTCAGGCATATTGAATTTGGAGAATATAAGTTAACGGCAAAATTGACCGGAGCCGGTAAAAATTCATTGAATGTGAGTGTACAAAAAGGCGACAGTGTTTACCCTTCTTATATCCGTGAATGCAGTGGTCAGCGTTTGGCTACTTGTTTTGTTTCTGACCTGAACTCCAATGACTTCATCGAATTCAATGTCGCTACGGCTAATACTATTGTTTCATCCGGAGCAACAGGTTCGTTGTATTCTTATGAAATAAAAAAGAACGGTGTCATTCGTGAAACCCTGCTTCCTGCGATGACTGATGCAATGAAAAAAGGATACCGTGGAAATGAACAATGGATTGTCGAGGAAAATCAAAAAGTTCTCCGCCGGAAATTTAAATTGTATCTGATCACAGACGCGGATTGTTGTCCTACAGGAGGTGAACGTTCTTGCTTTTATACCATGGATGCCGACGGAAATTTGTTGTTCAAAAGCACTGAAAGTCTCGAGCGGGTGGGTGGACAAATGAAGTGATTTTATTTTCCCTCAAAAAATCACCTGCTTTTACAGTTTGTTTCTGATTCTTGAGGAATCTAGGTTTGTGCAATGCACAGATCTGCTTTGTTATTCATAGTTTGCCTGTTGATTATTCCAACACGCAATTTCGCCTGGGGATTTTATGGTCACCGGAAAATAAATTACATGGCCTGCTTCACATTGCCCCCTGAACTTTTTGGCTTTTACAAACAACATATAGATTTTCTCACGGAACATGCTGTTGATCCTGATAAAAGAAGATATTCGGATAAAGAGGAGCCGCCCAGGCATTATATTGACATCGATCACTACGGACTTCATCCATTCGATTCGGTTCCTAAATTCTGGAAAAATGCAGTAGCAAAATACACGGAAGACACATTGAAATCATACGGGATTGTGCCCTGGCATATTAATGCGATGATGTTCAGACTTACGGAAGCATTCAAAACAATGGATGTAGACCGGATATTGTATTATTCTGCCAACATCGGTCATTACATCGGGGATGCTCATGTGCCTTTACATTGTACAGAAAACTACAATGGTCAAATGACGAATCAGTCGGGAATACATGGATTTTGGGAAAGCAGATTGCCGGAATTATTTGGCGATGATTATGATTATTTTCTGGGCAGAGCAGAGTATGTCGAAAATATTCAAATGGATATCTGGCGTTTTGTAAAAGACAGCTTTTCCGCTTTGGACTCAGTGTTGTCTTTTGAGAAAAAATTGAATGAATCCTTTCCGAAAGACAGAAAATATTCAAACGAAACAAAAGGAGCAATTACGTCCAAAGTCTATAGTCAGGAATATGCAACAATGTTTCATGTTCAGCTGGATGGACAGGTGGAAAGAAGATTGCGTGCTGCCATTCTGGATGTAGGGTGTTTTTGGTACACAGCCTGGGTGAATGCCGGGAGTCCGGATTTGATTCCGTTAAATGACAAAGCAGTTTCAGATTCATTAACGAAGGAATTGAATGCTGTTTCAGAAAAGCTGGAAAACGGATTGAGTATACGGGAGGAATAATCGTCAAACCACCATTGCGGCAGTCTTACTTTTTCTCCGAATTGTCTGGACACGATCCGGACCTACAGAAACAATACTGACCGGAACTTTTAATTCGGATTCCAGAAAACGGATGTACGAAGAAAGTTCAGCAGGAAAATCTTTTTCTTCCGTAATTCCTGTCAGATCTTTTTTCCAGCCTTTCAATTCAGTATACACAGGTTCAATTTCCGCATTCACTACATCAAATGGAATATAGTCGATCACTTTTCCATTGATCTTGTATTCGGTGCAAACTTTCAGAGTATCGAAATCACTGAGGACATCCGGCTTTGTCATGATGAGATCCGTAACGCCATTCACCATGATGGTATATTTCAAAGCGGGCAGATCAAGCCATCCACAACGACGCGGACGTCCTGTTGTGGCGCCAAATTCCCGACCGGCTTGCCGGATAGCTTCACCGGTTGCATCATGTAATTCAGTTGCGAATGGACCGCTACCAACTCGCGTACAATACGCTTTAAAGATTCCGAACACTTTGCCGATTTTACCCGGAGCGATTCCCAATCCTGTGCAAGCTCCCGCGGTAATAGTATTGGAAGATGTTACGAAAGGGTAGGAGCCGAAATCAATATCAAGCAATGAACCCTGAGCTCCTTCGGCAAGGATAGAACGATGAGACTGAATTTGTGTGTTGATCAGGTATTCGCTGTCAACGAAATTCAGTTTTTTCATCTCTTCAACAGCCTGGAAAAATGGAGCTTCCAGTTCGGCGAGTGAATATTCATACTTCATGTGTGTCAGCAATTCGATATGCTTGTCGCGTAAACGTGTATATCGTGCCATGAAATCTGACGCTTCGATATCACCTACACGCAAGCCGTTCCTGCCTGTTTTGTCCATGTAAGTCGGACCAATTCCGCGCAAAGTCGAACCGATTTTTTCTTTGCCTTTTCCGGCTTCGGACGCGGCATCCAGAATCCTGTGAGTCGGGATGATCAAGTGTGCTTTTCGTGAAATGAAGAGCTGTTGATTCACATCCACATTCATTTTCAAAAGGGCGTCAATTTCTTTCTTCATGGTGACCGGATCGATCACTACACCGTTACCTACGATGTTCATGGTTCCCGGTCTGAAAATTCCAGAAGGAATTGTATGCAGCACATGTTTTATTCCCTCAAACTCGAGTGTGTGTCCGGCATTCGGACCACCCTGGAAACGGGCGACAACACTGTATTCTGGAGTAAGAACGTCTACGATTTTACCTTTCCCTTCGTCTCCCCACTGGAGACCGAGCAATACGTCAACTGACATGATGCAGAAAAATTATGGTGGATGAGTTGGTTACAATTATTGGTATTGATGCAATGTATTCATTTTTCATTCCACTCTGAAAAAAATAAAATCATCCTGCAATTTACAGGATGATTTTATATGAATGGGTGATCCATTAGTTTTGAAATTGCCGGATGGCAGTTGGAAGATCTTCAGTAATTGTGAAAACAGTATTGAGTTTGGTGATGATCAGCAACTCTTTAATTTTATCACTGATACTGCAAATCGTTGTGTCGCCTCCGTTTTTACGGCTCTTGGTAAGGATGTTCACCAGTACATTCAGTCCGTTGCTGTTTAAGTAACGAAAATGCTCCATGGAAATGACAAAACTATTTATGCCTTTGTTGATCGTTTCCTGTATCTCTTCCAGTAAAGGAGTCGCCTGATTCTTATCAATCAGGTTTCCGCTCATTTCTACAATGGCATATGTGCCTTTGTTTGTGATGTTATATGTAAAGTCCATGGCTGTGAAGGTAATAGTTTAATCTGTAAGTGAATCCCGGAATTTCCCGAAATAATCTACAATCCTTCTCGGGTATAATTATTTGAAATACAGGTCAGTAAACAATGTTATTCAGAGTGATGAACACAGCATATTATAAAAAAAGGATTGAATCAACTCTGAAAAAAAGGGTTCACCTCGCAGGAAAGTCCTTCCTGCAGCAGGATTTCAGGCTTCTCATTGGAATTATTTCTTGTGTTTACAGCTGCCTTTTTCTTCCAGTTCTCTGCATTTCCCAAAAAGATTCAGCGAATGGTGGGTTATATCAAATTTCAGAATGTCACCCATCATACTTTGGATTTGTTGAATACGCGGATCGCAGAATTCAAATACATGTTCACAGTCCTGGCAAATCAGGTGATCATGTTGTTTGTACGCATATGATTTTTCGAATCGGGCCAGATTTTTTCCAAACTGATGACGTGTGACCAATTCACTATCGAGGAGCAATTCAATTGTATTGTAAATCGTAGCACGGCTGATTTGATAGCCTTTGTCTTTCATCAAAGTATACAAGGAATCCACATCAAAGTGTTCATTGGATTGATACACTTCATCCAGGATGGAATAACGCTCAGCAGTTTTTCTGTGGCCGTGTTTTTCCAGGTATTGTGTGAAAATTCTTCTTACTTCCGGTTTACTATCCTTATTGGACATTTTCCTCTGCCTTTTTATTTACAACTAAGTCCTTCAATATTTCCAATCATTTTGTGCCGCCATCAATTCTGCTCACAGTGAGGATCCCGTGGATCTCTTTTAATTTTTTGATGAGTTTATCCAAATGATGTGTATCATGCACAAAGAGCATAATTGTTCCTTCAAAGATACCATCATTGGATTCGATTCCTATGCTTCGCATATTCACCTTCAATTCACTCGAAATCACTTTTGAAATTTTATTGACAACTCCCACTTCGTCAATTCCTGTCATCCGGATACCGGCAAGGAAGGCAATTTGTTGTTGATTTGTCCATTTGGCTTTAACGATTCTGTAAGCGTAATTAGACATCAATTGAATTGCATTGGGACAGCTGACACGATGAATTTTGATTCCTTCGTTAATTGTGATGAATCCAAATACATCATCTCCGGGAATCGGACTGCAACAGGGAGATAATTTGTAATCGATTTTATCCAGGTTTTCATCCAACACCAAAAGATCGCTTGAACCACGCACTGTTTTTACGATTTGTTCCAAAGATTGCGGTTCAATTTTCTGCGGAGCTTTGGCTTTGATGGTGCCCTTATCCTGAATGAACTCTTTCAGATCATGAACATCGATTACATCTTTCGCAATCCTGTAAAACAGTTCCATCGAACTGGGAATCTTGTAATAGGCAAGAAGCTCATTGATATTATCATTGTTAAAATCAATTTTCAGATGTCGAAACTTACGCTGAAGAATTTCTTTACCGTCTTCGGCAACTCTTTTCTTTTCTTCTTTCAGCGCAGTTTTAATTTTCGACTTCGCTTTTGCAGTAACAACATAATTGAGCCAGTCTTCCTTCGGATTTTGTTTATTCGATGTGAGAATTTCTACCTGATCTCCACTTCGTAATTTGTGTGAAAGGGGAACTAATTTGTGATTCACTTTCGCGCCTATGCATTTACTTCCCAAATCACTATGAATTTCAAAAGCGAAATCAAGCGCGGTAGCATTGGAAGGAAGCGTTTTCATATCTCCGCTTGGAGTGAAAATGAAAATTTCATCACTGAATAAATTCAGTTTGAAGTCGTCGATGAAATCCAGAGCATTTGTTTCCGGACTCTCCAGCAACTCCCTGATTTTTTGGATCCATTCATCCAAGGCAGATTCAGCTGCTGATTCTTTGTATTTCCAATGAGCAGCATATCCTTTCTCGGCAATTTCATCCATTCTCCGGGATCGGATCTGAACCTCTACCCATTTTCCTCCCGGACCCATCACAGTTGTGTGCAACGACTCATATCCATTCGCTTTCGGAGTGGAAATCCAGTCACGCAAACGATCAGGATTCGGATGGTAAAAATCGGTAATGATGGAATACGCCTTCCAGCAGAGTGCTTTTTCATTTTCTTCGTCACAATCGATAATGATTCGAATTGCAAAGAGATCATAAATTTCTTCAAATGAAACAGCTTGTCTTTTCATTTTACTCCAGATGGAGTGGATGGATTTACTGCGTCCTTTTATATCGTATTGAAATCCCTGTTTTCCCAATTCATCTTTAATCGGTTCAAGAAATTCATTGATAAAACGTGTGCGTTCTCTCTTAGTTTGGGCAAGCTTGCTTGTAATCTCGTTGTAAATTTCAGGCTCCGTATATTTCATCGCCAGATCTTCAAGCTCTGTCTTGATTGAATACAAACCAAGACGGTGAGCAAGCGGCGCATACAGGTAAGCGGTTTCTGATGCAATCTTGAGTTGCTTTTCCCGCTTCATAGAGTCCAGTGTCCGCATGTTATGCAGCCGATCCGCAAGTTTGATCAGAATCACACGTACATCATCAGAAAGTGTGAGCAACATCTTTCTGAAATTCTCAGCCTGCAAGGATGTGCCTTTATCAAATACTCCGGAAATTTTTGTGAGTCCGTCAACAATGGAAGCAGCTTTTTCACCAAATGAACTCCGGATATTTTCCAAAGTCATGTGCGTATCTTCCACAGTATCGTGCAAAAGCGCGCACACAATAGCCAACGGACCAAGACCGATTTCTTCCGCGCAGATCTGCGCTACTGCCAAAGGATGGAGGATATACGGCTCTCCTGTTTTTCTCCGCATATCCTTGTGAGCTTCCAAAGCCATATCAAAAGCCAGCCGGATCATTTTCTTGTCTCCTTTGGCAAGAGATGGACGCAATGCACGGAGCAGCTCTTTGTAAGCTTTTAGAATCAGATCTTTTTCTGCTTCTGCGCTTTGGATATGTGGAACGGTGTCAGACATCAATTGAAATAGAAGAGGGGGTGAATATTTTTCTGAAATTAATTCTGGGGACTCTCCAAAGGCATTTTCTTTAATGCAAATAATGAAAAATCTGAATTCTCTTTGCGGATGGTGTTACTTAATTTTCCAAGCCCGGTGATTTCCATTTCAACAATATCGTTGGGTTGAAGCCACTGTACTTTATAATTTGGATCATTCAGCAAACCTGTTCCATTTAATTCCAGAAAACATCCTGTACCAACTGTTCCGGAACCAATCACATCACCCGGAAGCACATCCACTCCATAGGCACAGCGTTCAATGATTTCAGCGAATGTCCAGTCCATATCTTTCATGTTTCCTTCGCTGACAAGTTTTCCATTTACATAACAGGTCATTTTCAGATCAAATGCATTTCCAGTATGTCCTGGTTTTGCCGAAGTTTTATACTGTTCCAGTTCATCCGGTGTCACTAACCATGGACCAATCACAGTACTGAAATCTTTTCCTTTCGCGGGTCCGAGATTGAGTAGCATTTCTTCCATTTGCAAAGTCCTTGCACTCATATCATTCATGATCATGTATCCTGCAATATACTCATCCGCCTCTGCAGCTTTAATGTTTCTTCCTTTTTTTCCAATCACTACAGATGCCTCTAATTCGAAGTCAAGTTTCTGAAAATGATCCGGCATGCAATAGATTTCTCCCGGTCCTTGTATGGCATTATGATTTGTAAAATAAAAGATAGGATATTGATCAAATTCCGGAATCATCGGAACCTTTCTGTTTCTTCTTGCGGCTGCAACGTGTTGGCGGAATGCATAACCATCCCTGCAACTGGTAGGATTTGGAACAGGAGCCATCAAATCTTTTGAGCTTGCCGCAGCAACTTTGACCTTATCATGCCCTTTTTTAATGGCTGCATCAATGCTTTTCGCTTCATTCATCGCGGTTTCTCCAAGGCGAAGGAAGGCTGTCATTTCATCCGGGAGAGCAGGCAGATTTAAAGCCAAAGCGTTTTCTCCCAGGTTGTAAATTTTATCCTGATAAAAGATTCCAAGATGTGTGTGATTGTCGGTACTGTAACTGACCAGTTTCATAAGCAGGTAATTTCCTGACAAAAATACGAAACCTTAAGGAGGACTGAAAAGGGAATAAAACAAAAAGAGTCCCTGACCAGGGGACCCTTTCTGACTAACCATTAAATCTAAACTAAACCATGAAAACTATCTTCTCGATTATTCTATAATAAGCTTTTGCTGAATGCTTTCGTGTCCATCTTGTCCAACGATCATGAGCATTTCGCCGCGACGGACATAAGCCTCATCGATCATCAGGCGCATATTTCCGTTTTCTTCAGGAACAATCGTTGAAGGGATAATCCTGCCCGTAACATCCTGTACAGTGATGGTGAAATACTTCAGCTGATCATCTCCATAATTCAGGTGTACAATCGGCGAAGTGGACGGATTAGGATATACAAGGAATGATCCTTTACGCACATTTCGGATGACAGAAACAGGGAAATAGGCGAATTTGCCATCATAATCCGTTTGTTTCAATCGGTAATAGGACACACCGGTAAGCGGGCGATAATCTATGAATGAATAATTATTTGTTGAAGTGCTGTTTCCTGCACCGTCGACACGGCCTAATTCATCAAATTGAATATTATCAGCCGAACGTTCAATTGTAAAATAGTGGTTATTGATCTCAGCTTGAGTAGTCCATTTTACATTCACCTGCTTGTTTTCCAAAGTGGCATTGAATGAAGCCAGTTCAATTGGAAGCGGATTACCACCTCCCGGAGGATTTCCAAGTGCAAAGAATGTGTGGAAGTTGTTGAACGTAGCGGAAGTAATATTTCCTGACCAGTTCGCCGTGGCTACTCCACCGAAATTTTGCCATTGAGTTGTACCATTGTCATGTGCAACGAGCAAAGTGTTTTTATCCGCTACACCATCATCAGTATCGTAATACATCTGCAATTTACCAGAACTGAAATTTGCTACGTTTTGACGGGTGAATTGCACATAACGTACATTTGATACATTTGAAATGGAAGGTGGGAGAGTGTATGGTAAACCGGAAGCAGCAGAATTAAAGATCTCTGCACGGTAAGTTACCGATGTCGCGTTTGTATGTTGTGCTGTCAATACAACTGCACGGTACGCTCCGGATTTTCCAATAGGGAAGGTCTTGGTTGTATTCGCCGCTGTTGCAATTGTATGAATCATCGGACCATCGACATAAGAAGATACCGATCCAAGGTTGGCATTCGCCGCACTGGTACAGGTAAGCACATTTGTGTTTGTTGTCAGAAGTTTTCCATTTACCATGGAAAGGAAATTCGTGACCACAGCCGGTTTATTCAGGGTGATGTGATTCGAGTTGTTAATCGACAGATTGTAAAATGCTGTAGAATTGGCTCCTCCAATCGCCTGAGCACCGGAAGGATTAAATGTAACTGTACTTTGACGGGCAGTGAATGTACCGTTGTTATATAACGCGTCCACACCATTACATGTAGATGTCAAAGTCATAGTTTTAGTATCACCAGTTGCTCCGGATACTGAACGAATATCAAATGTTTTATTTACATCTATATATAAACTCAGCAATTTGAAATTCTGTGTAGTTCCAGTTGAAGGAGCAAGCGTTCCGGTTTTTGCAGCGCTTCCTGTGATTTTGAAATTCGGATACGTTGCACTCGGGTAGGGCTTGAAATTGAAGATGGCTCCGTTTGCTGTTGCTGCAGTACCAAAGACCATTGTACCACCTGTAGTTGTGTTGGTTCCGAGTGTTCCCGGAATGGAAACGTCAATCGTTGAAACACCTGTGATATTTGGTTTTTCAAGAGTGATTGTTCCTCCGGTCATATTGAATACACTTCCGACTTTATCATTGACTACAAATACCTGACGGTTGGTTCCTGTTGTTCCTGAATTCAGGTTGATGGTACCACCTGTCATCTTGAAACTGAATGGTTCATTTGAAGATCCTCCTCCATAAGTGATACCACCATAAACAATCAGTGATCCTGAACTCACTTCGAGATACGGTACAAATGTTCCGTTCTGATCAGAACGAAGACCCTGAACTCCGGCTGTTGTTCCGACTTTTACAGTACCACCATTGACATACAATGAACCCTGTAACAATACATCCGGTGCGGCAGAAGCGAACCACATCGTACCTTGCGGTACTTTATATATCATGTTCGGACCGATGTTGAAAGTACCGGCAGTCGGGTTAATAGAGTATGTTCCGGAATTGTTATGGTTATAAGTACCAAATGTTCCGACAAAAGTTTTTATTCCTAATTCAAATGCATTCGCCTGTACGTTTAGCATGGCGGATGTTGAACCTGATTTATTTAATGTCACAGTATTCAAATCCCACGTACCGATACCAGAAACAGTACTGTTTCCGGCTCCGTTGAAAATGATGTTTACCACCTGGTTGGCGGCAACATAAAAATCAACAGCTCCGAAATTGGCGAAGTTACCTCCGGCAATTACAGTGTGAGTTCTGTTCGTTGCAGTATTGTACCAGAATTTAGAACCTGTATTCAATGTAATGTTGCCGGTAACTGTAAGACTGTAATTTCCTGTTGAACGAAATTCCAGTATACCGGAAGTTCCCTGACCGATATTCAATGTCGCGCACGTAACTACCGCGTTAATATATATGGTATAACCATTCCCAATATTCGCAACGTCACCCGCTTTCGGGTAAGTTCCTGTATTGGTTGCATTACCATAACCAACGGTTGACCAGGTAGCATTCGTAGTCCAGTTACCAAGATTGGTTCTGGAATAATACGTAGTTGCATGAGAAACCTGGAACGAAAGCAATAAAAGTAGAACTGCCATAGCAGTACGGCCTTTGGGGGAATTCGATTTAGTCGAACTCTTTGAGCTTCCTTTTTTGGTGTTCCGTATTTGTGAAAGAATCGCCGCAAATTCAACAAACACCTGCAATTTAGACTTTTTCATGGGTCATTGTTTTTAACTACTTGTTCACGAAAAGAAACACGTAGCCGTGTGATACCAAGTTAATCGCAAACCGCATGTGAGAGTTCCAAGCTTATCCCGTTACTCTTACAGACGTAAGGTTTCTTGAATATTGATACAATAATTTTTCAGGAATTCATTTTAGGAAAGAAAATGAACATGCAGCGTTTCAGGTCATTTACATTCAAGAAAAAAATGTGTTTGAAAAAATTAATTTTACTGATGATTTTAGAAAAAAATCTTATGATCAAACACTTCGATTTCATTTCCATGTTCGACAGAATTCATTAATTTTGAAAAATAAATTTTACTCCCATGCCTCAGTATCACGTTCTCGGCCAGGTTCCGGCAAAAAGACATACTCAGTTTAGAAAGAAAGATGGCAGTTTGTATGCCGAAGAACTGGTGTCCACGCACGGCTTTTCCAGTGTCTATTCATTGATCTATCATTGTCATCCACCAACAATGATTAAAGAAGTGGGACCTGCATACAGTGTGGAACCTAAACTTGCTTACCAGAGATCTCTGATGCATCAGAGTTTCGAAGGGTTTGATATTGCTCCGGCAGACGATTACCTCGAAAGCCGCAAAGCTGTTTTGGTGAACAATGATCTTCACATTTCTCTCGCGGCTCCGCGCAAATCGATGAAGGATTATTTCTTTAAAAATGCGGATGCAGATGAAGTACTTTTTATTCATGAAGGTGAAGGAACTTTTTATTCTATCTACGGATCTATTCCATTTGCGTATGGGGATTATCTCGTGATTCCACGCGGTACCATTTATCAATTGGAATTTAAAACAGAAAAAAACCGACTTCTGATTGTTGAGTCATTTACCGCTGTCGAAACAGTGAAGCGATACAGAAATGAATACGGACAACTGGAAGAACATTCTCCATACTGTGAAAGGGATATCCGTCGACCTGCTAATTTGAAAACGATTGACGAAAAAGGGGAGTTCCATATCCACATTAAAAAGGAAGGTTATATTTATCCATACATCTACGCGACGCATCCGTTTGACGCGATCGGGTGGGATGGAAATCATTACCCCTGGGCTTTGTCGATTCACGATTTCGAACCAATTACAGGACGTGTTCATTTACCTCCACCAATCCATCAGACTTTTGAGGCGAGAAATTATGTGATCTGTTCTTTTGTTCCAAGAATGTATGATTACCATCCACTCGCGATTCCGGTTCCCTACAATCACAGCAATGTCGATTCTGATGAAGTGTTGTATTATGTAGATGGAGATTTTATGAGTCGTAAATCCGTTACCCGCGGAATGATCACCTTGCATCCGGGTGGAATTCCGCACGGACCTCATCCGGGCACAGTTGAAAAAGGAATCGGCAAAACCGAGACAAAAGAATTAGCTGTGATGATTGATACCTTCAAACCTTTGTGGGTCACTCAAGATGCTGTAAAAATCATCAAAGGAGATTACTATAAATCATGGTTAAGTGACTGATATTTTCTGTAAGATCAGAGCTTACTTTTCTATGAAATAAGGTTGATTTTCATCAACCTGGCATCGGATACATCGTACATTATAGACAACGATGATATTCGGTTTTATCCATAAAAAGAACGAATACCGGTTTCCATTTGGAGCTTTCCATGCAGCACTCTGTCTGTGCTTCATCGCGAATCTCTTATTGGGAAATGTAAGTACATTCGGATATTCCCTCCCTTTTCATGAAACTTTTGACACTTCATCGGTGTGGAATTCACAAACAATGAGAGGTTCAGACTGGCAGCAAGGTCAGCCAAATTATGGTCAAACAAACAGCACACATTCCGGAAGTTCATGTTGGGATGTATCCCTGAATACTGCTTATCGGGATTCTTCGTTAAGTTATCTCATTTCTCCTTCAATAGATTTTAACGGCGAGTACAATGCTCAATTGAGCTTTTGGCAAAATTGTAATACAGAAGATCTGTTTGATGGAGCCCGTCTGGATTATTCTATGAATGGAGGTGGATGGATTACACTTGGAATGTCAGGTGATCCCAATGGTTCAAACTGGTATACCAGAAACAATATTGCATCCTCGAATAAACCTGCCTGGTGTGGAAATTCAAACGGATGGATCAATTCTTCTTACACACTTGTTCCCTTGAATGGTTTTACAGGCACTGTGAGATTTAGGTTTGTGTTTACCTCAAACGATTCAACTCAGGCTGACGGATTTTCTATTGACGATTTCTTTATCGAGCCGGCTCCGGCACTTGACGCGGGGATTGAGAGCGTCATCTTTCCATTGCCTTTTGCTATGGAAAATAATTTTGATTCCATTCAGGTGCTGGTGAAAAATTATGGTGCCGGTCCGATTAACAGTATGAGCATTTCGTATTCTCTTGATGGCGGTGTGCCTATCAGTCAGACCTGGAATGGAAATTTATTGCCTGCAGAAACAGATACTTTCCGCTTCTCTACCTTATGGTTTGTGCAATCAGGTTTCAATTCCATGTGTGTGTTTACTGCACTTGCAGGTGATGCTAACAGCTGGAATGATTCTGTTTGCAAATCCATTGAAGGAATTTCTGTCAATACCATTCCGTTTGCAGATGATTTTGAAGTGAACAACAATCAGTTTCATGATAGTTCCTATAGCGGTACACATTGGGAATATGGATCTCCTGCTTTTGGATCCACTTCTTCAAGCTATTCCGGTTCGAAGTGTTGGGATTTAAATTTGAATTCAGCTTACAGCAACCATGCAACGAGTTATTTGTATTCTTCATTTTATGATTTTACCGGAGTGATGAATGCAAAACTCTCATTTTGGCAAAACAGAAATACAGAGAGAGGATTCGACGGAATGTGTATGGAGTATTCCACTGATGCCGGATGTACCTGGTCTTTGCTTGGCTCAACTTCAGAAGAGAATAGTTTGAATTGGTACAATGATTCTTCGATTTCTGCTTTAGGAAATTATGCCGGATGGGATGGCAATTCAGGAGGATGGATACAGTCTTCCTGTATTTTAGCTGCGTTAAATTCAGCCGGTGCCAGAGTACAGTTCCGGTTCAGATTCCAGTCGGATGGGAGCACCACTTCAGACGGTGTATCCATTGATGATTTCAGGATTCAGCCCGCACCGACTACAGATTTAAGTTTGAATGCTGTTCGTTCTCCTGTAGGCAACAAACCGGAAAATACTGTAGATACAATCAGGATCCGTGTTCGAAACCTTGGTATGACAGATATCCATCAGTTTACTTTGTCATACGGAGTAAGTGGAGAAATTCCCCGAACATTAAACTGGAATGGAACATTGCAACCTGCAGAAGCAATTGATGTTGTCGTTGACACATTTTTGTACAGAATATCCGATTTCGACCTGAACTTTCATATCCAAACTTTGAATGATTTGGATCATAGTAATGATTCTTGCACAATACATTTATTCGGTGTTCCATTAATCGTTCCGCCATTTGCCAATTCGCAGGAAAATATTCAGAATTTCTATACAGCAAGCGGGAATTCAGGATGGGAATGGGGAAGACCGAATTCAAGTATCATCAACAGTGCTTTTGATGGCAGCAACTGCTGGAAAACAAATCTAAATGGAGATTACAGCAACAGGATGAATGCATATTTGTATTCACCTTTATTTGATTTCAGTAACGCCTATCATCCGGTATTGAAATTCAATCATTGGATAAATGCTGAATCCGGTATGGATGGAGGTCGTGTAGAATACTCCACAGACGGTGGAATCAACTGGTCTGTACTTGGTACATCTGCTGATCCTTCCGGGAATAACTGGTACACGAATGCTTCTATTTTCAGCAGCAATAAACCGGCATGGTCAGGAACAACATTCGGTTATGTCGAAAGTTCTTATCATCTGGATGCATTATCCGCTTACTCTGGAGGAAGAGTGCAGTTCAGGTTTAATTTTTCTTCCAACGATTCTGTTACAGCCAACGGTTGGGCAATTGACGGATTCAGGATTGAATCAAGACCTGCATGGTCAGCTTCTCCATCCATTGCTTTGGATATTCAGGATCCTTTTACTGCAAACGCAACTACACAATCATTAGGTTGCTTTATTGTCAATTCAGGCGAAATGCCTTTTCAGGATTTCAAAGTCAGTTTGATAGTAGATGGATTGGTGATTTGTCGGGACAGTGTGCATCTTCCTTTCAATCTGAATAGCGGCGACTCCATCTTCCATACGTTTAGTTCTGTCTGGACTCCGTTACCGGGAGCACATGAGGTGTGTACGCAAACAGATTCACCGGGTAACATTCCTGATCAATTCACATCGGATGATATGCAATGTACTCCTGCCGGAGTGTTGGATACTTTACCCGATCTCGATGTTAATCCATGGTGCGATGATTTTGACTCTTCGCTTCCGGTCTGGTTAACGATTGATCCGCAATCAAACAGGTTCCAAAGTGACCAATGGACTTTGGGAAATCCTTCACAAAATTTCCTGCAAGGTGTTTACAATGGTACAGCTGCCTGGGTAACCGGTTCTCTCATGTCCTATCAACCGGCAACATCAACAGCATTGATAAGTCCTGTAATGAAGGCTGATTCCGGTGCATGTTATGAATTGAGTTTTTATCACAGATACAAAACAGAAATGTTTGAAGATGGAGGAACAGTTGAATACACTATTGATAATGGCTCGAGTTGGAAAATAGTAGGATATAGCGGAGAACCGGGTTGGTTTAATTCATCCTATATCAGCGGATTGAAATTACCGCCTGTCCCGGGATGGAGTGGAAGCAGCAACGGCTGGGAATTGGCTCGTCATGAAATTTATTTTCCATCCGCTGCGAATGCTGTATTCAGATTTCGATTCGGATCGGATGCATCGGTACAAGATGAAGGTTGGGAAATCGATCAGGTATGCTTCAAAAAATTAAGCACATGTGTTATTGGTTTGGAAGAAATCGAATCATCTTCAGTCTCTGTCTTCCCGAATCCGGTTCAATCAAAATGTGTTGTTCAGATTGATCATCCTTTTTCAAAAATTTCTTCAGTGTTTTTAGAAAATATATTGGGGAAAAAAATAAATGTCCCAATACTAAACACAGGAGATTCAGACTTTGAATTGAATATGCAACAATGTTCTCCCGGGCTTTATTTCGTCAGAGTAAGATTGAATAAAGGTGAGCTGATTAAAAAAGTGATTAAAGAATAAAACTTCTACTCAACATTGTTGAATAGATGGGCTCTGTTTTTCTCCAATCCAAAACTTAATACAACGGGAATTTTTCCATCATTGCATTTACTTTTTTCTTCGTAGCCGCAATTTTAGTTTCATTCTCATTGTTCATCAACACTTCGTCAATCAGCTGAACAATCTTCGCGCAATCTTTTTCTTTTAATCCACGGGTAGTGATCGCGGGAGTTCCGATACGGATTCCTGATGTTACAAAAGGTGATTTATCATCAAACGGAACCATATTCTTATTCACAGTGATGTCCGCTTTTACAAGTGTATTCTCGGCCAGCTTGCCTGTAAGATTTTTTGTTCTCAAGTCAATAAGCATAGAATGATTATCGGTTCCTCCGCTGATTACTTTATATCCCAGCTCCACAAATGCTTTTGCCATCGCGCGAGAATTCTTCACCATCTGGACACAGTATGTTAAATATTCATCGCTGAGATCTTCTCCGAATGCAACAGCTTTAGCAGCTATCACATGTTCGAGCGGACCACCCTGTGTTCCCGGAAAAACTGCGCCATCCAGAATAGCACTCATCATTTTGATTTCTCCTTTAGGAGTTTTAAGTCCCCATGGATTTTCAAAATCTTTTCCCATCATGATCATTCCACCACGCGGACCACGCAGAGTTTTATGTGTGGTTGTTGTGACCACGTGACAATGTGGCAAAGGATCATTCAACAATCCTCTTGCGATCAATCCTGCAGGATGAGCGATATCAGCCATCAACAATGCGCCGTTTTCATCGGCAATTTTACGCATGCGAATAAAATCCCAGTCACGTGAATAAGAAGAAGCTCCCGCAATAATCAGCTTTGGTTTCACCTGCTTCGCGGTTTTTTCCATTGCATCATAATCCACCTGTCCGGTCTCTTCACGGACTCCATAAAAATGCGCGGAATATAATTTACCACTGAAATTCACAGGAGAACCATGTGTGAGGTGACCGCCATGAGAAAGATCAAAACCCAGAATAGAATCACCGGGTTGAAGCAGGCCAAGCATTACGGATGCATTTGCCTGCGCTCCTGAATGTGGCTGAACGTTTGCCCATTCTGCGTTGAACAACATCTTTGCTCTGTCGATCGCGATTTGTTCTACTTCATCAACAACTTCACAACCTCCATAATATCGCTTGCCTGGAAGACCTTCAGCATATTTATTGGTCAGACAAGAACCCATTGCCTGCATCACTTGTTTGCTTACGAAGTTTTCAGAAGCGATCAGTTCGATGCCATGCTGCTGTCGTTTTTTTTCTTTTGTTATGAGAGAAAATATTGCGGTGTCTTTGATCATAAAGAGAGTGGATAATAGAATAGATATTAGTTGTAATGGTGAACGCGATCAGGAGCCAAAATCAATTTCTGTGCTGTCGCCAAGATTGAGTGACTGACTTTGTCCGTGCAGTGAAGCGTCGCTTCCTATCA
This sequence comes from uncultured Bacteroidota bacterium, assembly GCA_937871435.1. Lineage (GTDB taxonomy): Bacteria > Bacteroidota > Bacteroidia > AKYH767-A > 2013-40CM-41-45 > JADKJP01. The sequence continues at coordinate 18,046 of CALMQM010000128.1, forward strand.
CACTGTGATGTAAAACCGCATTGTTGATCTCAGAATAAGAACCTATAATGGCGTCTCGCAGTATGGAATAATCAATTATTGTATGATCACCAATCGATACATTCGGACCGATGATGCTGTTACTGATTTTGCAATGATCGGAAATACTCACAGGGGGTATAATGATAGTATTTTCAAAAGCATATTTTTTTGTACTGGATGAATTCTTTTTCAGCAGTACTGCATTTGTTTCAAGCAGACTGTCTTTGTTTCCGCAGTCGTACCAGTTTTCTACGGGAAACGTTTTCATTTTTGCACCTTCAGCAAGAAGAATGGCAATTCCCTGAGTGAGGTGGTATTCGCCATTGCTGCTTTGTCCGGAGTCAATCATTTTCTCCAGTGCATCCATGAGTTTCCTGCCTTCTTTGATTTTATAAATACCGACAAGAGCAAGATTGGATTTTGGGATCGGAGGTTTTTCCACCACATTCCGGATGTAACCGTTTTCATCCAGTTCAACTACTCCGAAATTCCGGGGATCGTCCACTTTCTTCACACCAAGAGCAGATTCAGGTTGACCCATAATATCACGAAGATGTATATCAAAAATGGTGTCACCTAAAGCGATGATTAATTCATCATTTTCATTCACATGTTTGCATGCAAGCCACACTGCATGCCCGGTTCCTTCTCTCGGTTCCTGTACAATAAAAGTCTTGATGATTCCCGGATAACTTGTCTTGATGTATTCCTCCACTTTATCGCCGAGATAACCGACGATGAAAATGAACTCACGCATTCCGGCCTCAATCAGATTATCGACAATATGCGACAGGATCGGTTTTCCGGCAACTGGTACCAACGCTTTCGGTTGAGTATGTGTGTGTGGCCTTAACTTACTTCCGATTCCTGCAACAGGAATAATTACTTTCATATCAGAGATTTTAATCTTGCATCACAGAAACAGAAATTTATCTGTTTCCTTTCTCACTAATTTCAAATTCTGCCAAGCCGTAAAAGTATTACTTTTGGAGGCACCACGTATCATTATTTCCGGATTAAATTAACATTATGAATAACAACAGAATTACACAACTGTTTGGAATAGAATATCCTATAATTCAGGCTGGTATGATTTGGTGTGCGGGTTGGGAACTTGCCTCTGCAGTAAGCAATGCAGGCGGACTTGGAATAATTGGTGCCGGATCCATGTACCCTGATATTCTGCGTGATCACATACGTAAATGCAAACATGCGACGAATAAACCATTTGCTGTGAATGTTCCTTTGCTCTATCCGAATGTCGAGGAAATAATGCAAATTATCATTGAAGAAAAAGTTAAAGTTGTTTTTACTTCAGCTGGAAATCCCAAAACCTGGACCGCACATTTGAAATCACATGGAATTGTTGTAGTTCATGTGATCGCGAATACAAAGTTTGCTTTAAAATGTGAAGAAGCGGGAGTGGATGCAATTGTTGCGGAAGGTTTTGAAGCAGGCGGACACAATGGAAGAGAAGAAACAACAACATTGGTATTGATACCAACTATCCGCAAAGCTACTTCCTTACCACTGATTGCTGCAGGTGGAATTGCTGACGGAACAGCTATGCTTGCCGCGTTTGCTCTGGGAGCGGAAGGTGTACAAATGGGAACCCGATTTGTTGCATCGGAAGAATCATCTGCTCATATACATTTTAAAGAAAAAGTAATTCACTCACAGGAAGGGGATACGGTACTTTCATTAAAACAATTGACTCCAGTTCGACTGATCAAAAACAAATTCTTTGAACAAATTGCCGAAGCTGAACAAAGAGGTGCGGGAGTGGAAGAGCTAAAATCAATTTTGGGCAGAGCCAGAGCGAAACGCGGAATGTTTGAAGGGGATATGGATGAAGGTGAACTGGAGATCGGACAAATTTCCGCTTTCGTACGGGATATAAAACCAGCAGCCCGGATTGTTCAGGATGTGTGGAACGAATTTAAAGCCGCATCCATAAGATTGTCTGAATTGAACATCAGCTGATTTTCAATTTGAAAATAATGAAACATATTCTTTCGTGTATTTGCTTAATCCTGTCCGTACTCATTCGCGTGAATACATCAGCACAAATCGTGATTTCTGCCGCATCCTTTTGCGGCAAAATTCAGGTTGAAGAAAGGGAAGGAATTAGTCTGAGTAAGGAAGAATTGAAAAAGTGTGATTTAACACTGAACGCTGTTGATAGCTCATACAAAGTTCTTGAATTTACCATGACAATGGTAAGCAAAGTGAAGGGTGTACAACCGAAGGAGCTTAGAATTAAAGGAAACAAAATTCCACAGTCAAGTTTGACACTGATTTTTAACAATGTTTCTTTAATTTATCTGGAGTATATTCTCGCGGAGAATCATGATCATGTTCAAATAAATATCGAACCTGTACGTGTGCATTTGACGGATTAACGATAGTATTTCAAGATCGCGATTTTTGTAGCCAATTGCCTTGCTTTTTCTTCAATGTTTCCATTCCCTTAAACCCTGAATCCATTTTTAATTAGGAACAAATGGGATTTAGCGTGAAGTTAACAAGGTGTCCTGTTCAGAAATAATATAGATTCGGAAGCGGATATGGCATTAGGTGTTATATTTGCCTTTCCTGCTTCTCAACGCTTCGGATTTGTATTTGCGCTTTTTGATACATACTGATTTTACACCTGCGAAACACATGTATTCGTATTTTGTATTATTTGAAGACAGGTTTGGCAATACTAAGGGGACAAGGTTTAAGATTAATCAATTTTTTGCATGACGGGTTCCTGGTATAAATCTCTTTATCGATTTCTTTTGGTGATGCTTTTGCTGTTTAACTGTGTATTTGCACATGGCCAATATGCAGCCAAAACAGAATACTGGGACAATGGAAAGAAAAAAAGTGTGACTCCAACCCGAAATGGAATTCTGGAAGGAACTGCCCGTACCTGGTATGAAAGCGGACAAATTGAAACGAAAGTGGAATACCTGGAAGGAAAGCCGAATGGAAAAACTGTCACCTGGTATCCGACCGGTAAAATAAAAATTATCGGGTACATGAATGATGACAAGAAAAACGGTGAATGGACCTTGTATTATGAGAGTGGAAAAATCAAGGCAACGCAACGATACAATGAAAGAGGAGAACACGGCCGGTGGATTACTTATTTTGAAAATGGATCAATTGAAACGGATGGACAATATTTTTACGGAAAAAAAACCGGATCATGGAAAACATATGATCAGTATGGGAAATTGATCCGGGAGGAATTTTATATCAATGGAAAATTAACGGACACAAAAAATTATTAAGAAGCTGAGCTTCACTGATATTTTTTCAATAAAAGATTTTTTTCAAATTTCAATTCAAGTAATTCTTGGAATAAACTTATTCATGACCGACCGTGAATAGATTTTTTTTCTTACGAATTAATTTGCTTCACAAATACTAACTTTGTGTTTCTTTCCCGGAAATTCTATGATACAATTTCAATCGCATACAATCAGTAATGGACTCAAAGTAATCGTTCATGAAGATGCTTCTACGCCTTTGGTGAATGTAAATATTCTGTATAAAGTCGGCGCCCGTGATGAAGATTCCTCACGTACCGGATTTGCTCATCTGTTTGAGCATCTCATGTTCGGTGGATCAGTAAACATCGCTGACTTCGACGGACCATTACAGGTTGCGGGAGGTGATAACAACGCATTTACTAATAACGACATCACCAATTATTACGAAACACTTCCGGCTACAAACATTGAAACAGCCTTTTGGCTGGAGAGTGATCGTATGTTGAGTCTGGCTTTTACAGATAAAAGTCTGGAAGTTCAGCGTAGTGTAGTCATCGAAGAATTTAAACAACGCTATCTGAATCAGCCATATGGAGATGTTTGGTTACTGTTACGACCACTTGCTTACAAGGTACATCCTTATCAATGGGCTACAATCGGCAAGGAAATCTCTCATATCGAAAATGCGACGATGGAAGATGTGAAGTCTTTCTTCTTCCGGTATTATTGTCCGGACAATGCGATCATGACTGTTGCAGGAAATGTAAAAGCTTCTGAGGTTTTTGAATTGGCGGAGAAATGGTTCGGGGAAATTAAGCGAAATATCGCTCCTCGTGCACAGTATCCCAAAGAACCGGAACAAACAGAAGCGCGATCATTGACCGTAGAAAGAGATATTCCATTCGATGCAATTTATAAAGCATACCATTGTTGCTCCAGGTTAGATCCGGAATTTTATGCAGTGGATTTGCTGACAGACATCTTAAGCCGCGGAAAATCTTCCCGGCTTTACAATTCACTCCTTAAACAGAAAAAACTTTTTACTGAAATCAATGCGTATCACACTGCCGATTTCGATCAAAGCTTGCTGGTTGTTGAAGGTAAACTCGTGAAAGGTGTAAGCATGGAACAGGCTGAAGCAGGCATTCAGGAAGAGATTCAGAAAATTGTCAACGAAACTGTCTCCGATGAAGAATTGCAAAAAGTAAAAAACAAAGTTGAATCAACGATGGAGTTCTCCGAAATGGATTTATCCAGCAGGTCCCTCAATCTAGCATTCGCTGAATACATGGGAAATGCCAATCTGGTGAATACCGAAATCAATTTGTACCAAAAAGTGAGCAAAGCGGATATTCAAAATCAGGCGAGGAAAATTTTCAGAAATGAAAATTGTTCCACTTTGTATTATCTCGCTCAAAAGAAAAAATAATAAATCATTTTTGATTTTATGAATCTTACACTCGACAGAACCATACAGCCGGATTTAGTTGAAATCGGAGCCGTAACCATACAAGAAGCCAAATTGTCGAAACTTGACAATGGTATTCCGGTCTATTATATTAATTCCGGTTTTCAGGAATTGATTAAGATCGAATTGCTTTTCATGAATGAAAGTTTCAATGCTTCGAATCCATTACTTCATTCAGCGGCGAACCGCATGCTGAGCGATGGTACTGCTAAATATACAGCCCAACAACTTGCTGACGGTGTCGATTATTATGGAGCATTTTATGAAACGGAAGAAAATGCTGATTACTGTACGGTGAATCTGTACACTCTTACAAAACATCTGGAATCTACTTTACCATTCCTCAGGGAAATGGTCACTAAAGCAGTTTTTCCTGAATCTGAACTGGGCGTTTACAAACAAAATAACAAGCAGCGATTAATTGTTGAAAATGAAAAAGTAGGTTCAATCGCGAGAAGAAAATTTAACAATATTTTATTCGGAGATGTTCATCCGTATGGATATTTCACAACTCCGGATGATTTTGATAAGCTGGACAGAACTGTTTTGCAGGCCTATCATAGCAAACATTACATTAGTGATAATTGCACAATCATCGTTTCCGGAAAAGTGAATGACGGAACATTGAGTCTGATAAATAAATATTTGGGTGATGCAGGCTGGAAGGGAGATTCGAAAAGTGTTTCCGCATTACCTGCGATGAATTACGTAGGTGACAAAACACAGTTTATTGAAAAAGAGGGTGCAGTTCAAAGCGCGATACGGATTGGTCGTCGCCTCTTTAACAGAAACCATCCTGATTACCCGGGAATGGCAGTTCTTAATACTGTTTTAGGTGGATATTTTGGTTCGAGATTGATGTCCAATATTCGTGAAGACAAAGGTTATACCTATGGCATTGGCTCCGCACTGGTGTCAATGAAACAGGAAGGATATTTTTTCATTTCAACAGAAGTTGGAGCGGATGTAACTACTCCTGCACTCACTGAAATATACAAGGAGATAGAAATCCTGAAGAACGAACTCGTGGAAGAAGAAGAACTGGCAATGGTGCGCAATTATATGCGAGGGACTTTCATCAAGGGTATCGAAAGTGCCTTTCATCTGGCAGATCGTTTCCGATCCATTCACATTCACGGTCTGGGATATGATTATTACCAAAACTACCTTGAAAAAGTGAGAACCATTGAACCGGAAGAAATCCGCCTTCTGGCCAATAAATACCTGAATTCTTCTGAGTTTTATGAGCTTGTTGTAGGTCGGAAATAATTGCCTTGCTCATGGGGAAAGCGTAAATTTATGCGCAATTTATCCCGGATGCGTCGACTCAAGGTCATCGTTTTTATTGGTTTTCTGTTAAATTTCATCGGATTTGAGGCTCATTGCTTCTCAATCCATTGCGTTAGTGTCGGGGCTAATGGAGGTGTGACAATCACCTGGGATAAAAACGGACTTCAGGGTGCATTTTTCCAAAAATATTATGTCTACCATTCAACCGTTTCAAGCGGTCCATATTCTCCTGTCGACAGCATTTTTGTTTTTAATAACACAACTTCTACAGATAATGCCGCTGCAGCATCCAATAACCTGGCATTTTATTATGTCGTTTTTAAGAGTAACAATGGTGATCCTGATCTGTATACTGATACCGTTCAAGCCATTTTTCTCAATGTAATTCCAAATGGTAGTTCAGCGAATCTCAGCTGGAACTCCACACATTCTCCTCCAATTACTACAAATTATTCTTACTATAAAATTTATCGGGAGTATCCGGCGGGAATATTTACACTAATAGATAGCATCAACGTGAATACAGCTCCGGCTACGATGTCATTCATTGATGTAATTTCTATTTGTAGTGATACTGTAAAATATAAAATTGAAGTAGGGGACTCCACTGGTTGTAAATCTGTATCAAATATCGATGGAGATCATTTCAGTGATCAGACTGCTCCTGATCCTCCTGTGATTGATTCTGTGAGTGTGGATGCAAATGGAAATGTGGTGGTAGCCTGGTTTGAAGGAACTTCACCTGATACAAAAATCTATCAGGTACAATACAAAGATATCAATGGCTATTTCCAGCCCGTAACTGATGTGATCGGAATTCATTCCACAAATTACAGCACTGTACTTCCCGCTACTGCTCAAATGCAAACCATTGATCTCGTCACGATAGACAGCTGTGCCAATCAGAGTGCTCAATGTCCGCCGCATTCTACCATCTTTTTGCAAACAGGTTTTGAATTGTGTGCGCATGCCATCAACCTGAACTGGACGCCTTATAGTTTTTGGAGCCTTCCACCAACCTATGAAATTCTTGTGAGCGTAAATGGTGGCGCTGAAAGTGTTGTGGGCACAACAACAAATACTTTTTTTAGTGATACAGGATTAATTTCCGGTTCAACATTTTGTTACCGCGTACGCGCCATGGATGTTGGTCGTACCCGAACTTCCACTTCAAATAAGTCCTGCATCGTTCCTAACTTTCCTCCACCACCAACATTTTCATATATACGCAAAGTTACTGTGACAGGTCCAAACTCCATTAAGGTTGATGGATATGTGGATGCAGCTGCAGCCGTGATCGGCTATGAATTATTACGTTCCGGCAGTCCGGCCGGACCTTTCGTTTCTGTTGCTTCGCTTCCTGCTGATGGTAATCCTTATATTTCGATCTCTGATTTTAGTGTCAATACTTCAGCACAGGCATATTATTACAAACTGACAACCATTGATTCCTGCGGACTGCAGGTTTATGATTCGCAAATCAGTAAATCCATTTTATTGACAGGCACTTCTCATTCAGATTATACCAATACATTGATCTGGGATGATTTTCTGGAATGGCCTACTGGAGTGGACTATTACAATATTTACAGATCAGTTAATGGATTTCGCGATCCTGTGCCGATTGCTACTGTAATCAATGGAAACCTACAATTGTATACTGATACTGTGATTGATGATTTTTACAGTGATGGTGAATTTTGTTATACAATTGAAGCGATCGAAGCCCAGGGCAATCCTTATTTCTTCCTTGATTCGAGCCTGTCAAATGAAATTTGTCTTCGTCAGGATCCTGTGATTTTTATTCCCAATGCTTTTCATCCCGGTGGCAATCTCAATGAATCTTTTGGTCCGTATAATGGTTTTGTAGATACTAAAGATTATTCTTTCGATATTTTTAATCGCTGGGGAGAGAATGTTTATTCCACAAATAATCCCAATGCCCGCTGGGATGGAACATCGCATCAGGCATTGTCGCCGGAAGGTGTTTACATTTATCAGATTAAGGCAAAAAAGGTGGATGGCTCTGAAATAAAAAAAGTAGGAGCTGTTACCTTGATCCGGTAAAGTCTGAATATTCCTATTCGCCTCAGTATCAGGTTTCCCCAATTTTTAATTTTGAACTAATCTGGAATACCTTAAGTGTTCATTATTCTTTCAATAAATAAGACCAGAAGATTATAGATTGTCCTTTGCTTCCACTTATTTTTCTAACTTTGCGTGCAACTTTTTTTTATCCTCCATCCACTATGAAAGTTGCTCAAGGCCGTTTCCTCGGCGATGCTCTCACTTACGACGACATATTAATTGTTCCTGCTTATTCGGAAGTTCTACCGAATGAGACAAATGTCAGTTCATACCTCACCAAAAAAATCAGGTTGAACATTCCAATCCTTTCGGCTGCGATGGATACTGTCACAGAATCGGAAATGGCGATTGCCATTGCTCAGGAAGGTGGTATTGGGATGTTGCACAAGAACATGACCATTGCTCAACAGGCAGCGGAAGTAAAGAAAGTGAAACGAAGTGAAAGCGGAATGATATCCAATCCCGTTACACTCCAGGCCGATGCCTTGGTAAGGGAAGCAATTGACCTTATGAAAGAGTATAAAATCGGTGGTATTCCGGTCGTGGATAAGAACAATGTACTTGTTGGTATTTGTACGAACCGTGATCTCCGATTTGTGAAGGATCTGAGTTTGCCTGTGTCCAGAATAATGACAAAAGATAAACTCATCACCACAACAGGTGTGAAAGATCTCAAAGAAGCTGAATCTATACTCCAACAATACAAAATTGAAAAACTCCCTGTAGTAGATAAAAAAGGAAAGCTGGTTGGATTAATTACATACAAAGACATTCTCAAAGTAAAATCAAGACCCAATGCCTGCAAGGATGAATTCGGGCGACTGCGCGTTGGTGCCGCGATCGGTGTAACCAAAGATGCGGTTGACAGAGCCAAAGCACTGGTGGAAGCAGGAGTGGATGTAATTACGATTGATACCGCGCACGGTCATTCCAAAGGTGTTGTAGATACATTGAAGCAAATCAAAAAAGCATTTCCTAAGCTACAGGTGATCGTTGGAAATATTGCCACTGCAGATGCTGCTCGTTATCTTGCCAAAGCAGGTGCTGATGCGGTAAAAGTTGGAATCGGTCCAGGTTCAATCTGTACCACTCGTGTTATTGCAGGTATTGGTGTTCCGCAGTTTACCGCCATCTACCAGGTTGCCGAAGCATTGAAAGATACTGATGTATGTGTGATCGCGGATGGTGGTATTCGTTTTAGTGGCGACATCGCGAAAGCCATTGCTGCTGGCGCAGATACTGTAATGCTTGGATCACTCCTTGCCGGAACAGAAGAGAGTCCGGGTGAAACAATTATATACGAAGGCAGAAAATTCAAAGGGTACCGGGGCATGGGTTCAATCGAAGCTATGCGCGAAGGTTCCAAGGATCGTTATTTTCAGGCTCAGACTGACGATGTGAAAAAACTGGTACCTGAAGGCATTGTCGGCAGAGTTCCGTACAAAGGTCAGGTGGGAGAGGAGTTGTATCAATTAGTTGGTGGATTAAGAGCAAGCATGGGATATTGTGGAGCAAAAAATATTGATGAATTGCAACAGGCAAATTTTATCCGGATTACTGCTGCAGGTGTTCAGGAAAGTCACCCGCATGATGTTGCCATCACCAAAGAAGCTCCGAATTATCACCGGTGAGAATTCACAAATTGAAAAAAATACTGGTTTTCATTTTGAAACAGTGTTTCTCTTGATGCCCTGGAGTTTTCTTACTTAAAACCAAAATTTTTCAGGACTTTCAACCGTGATTGGTTGACCTGCTTGTTAATTTTTTATCCATTTTTTTAAAATCAACTAATTTGGCTGTTTTCACCCGTACTTCATAAAAAAGTCCTCTATTTCATTCAAATTTGCCATGTTTTGATACAAACGATTGATTGCTAAATTTGCGCTCCCAAATACCTTAATCCAATATGAATAAAAAACTCTTTCTCTCTGCCGCTTTATTTTTTAGTCTGACTCAGGCCGGTTTCACTCAGGACAAAAAAGATCCTGTTATTCTCACTATTGCCGGTGAAGATATTCCGAAGAGTGAATTTGAACGTGTGTTCAAAAAGAATAACACCAAGGAAACAACCTTCGATAAAAAAGCGGTGAATGAATATCTTCAGCTGTATATCAATTACAAATTGAAGGTTCGCGAAGCTCTTGAATTGGGAATGGATACTGCAAAGTCTTTTGTGGATGAACTCGGTGGTTACCGCAAACAACTTGCTCAACCTTATCTTGTCGACAAAGACGTAAGTGATAAATTGCTGAAAGAAGCATACGAACGGATGAAAACTGATCTTCGCGCCAGTCACATCCTTATAAAATGCGATCAGAATGCTTTGCCAAAAGATACAATTGAAGCTTACAACAAAGCGATGAAAGTGCGTGGTGAGTTAATGAAAGGTGCAGACTTCACCGCCACAGCAAAAAAATATTCCGACGATCCTTCTGCAAAAGATAATGGAGGAGACCTTGGTTATTTCAGCGCTTTACAAATGGTTTATCCTTTTGAATCCGCTGCATTCAATACAAAGAACGGGGAAATTTCAGCGCCTGTTCGTACCCGTTTCGGATATCACATCATTAAGGTAACAGATTCCCGTCCGGCTCAGGGTGAAGTGAAAGTAGCGCACATTATGGTAAAAGTAGCTGCCGGCGCGAAAGAAGAAGACTCTACAAAAGCTGTGGCGAAAGTGAATGAAATCTATGGAAAGCTGAAAGCCGGAGAAAAGTTTGAAGATCTTGCCCGTCAGTTTTCTGATGATCAAAGTTCAGCAAAGAATGGTGGATTGCTACCAATGTTTGGTACCGGACGTATGGTTCCTGAATTCGAAAAGGCTGCTTTCGCTTTGAAAGCAAACGGAGACTATTCCGAACCTGTTCGTACAAGCTATGGTTGGCACATCATCAAATTGATTGAGAAAAAACCATTGGGTTCATACGAAGAATTACAGGCTGATCTTAAGTCAAAAGTTCAAAAAGATTCACGCTCCGAATTGAGTAAATCTTCCATGATCTCACGTATCAAGAGTAAATATGGTTTCGAAGAAATGCCAAAAGCAAAAGACGAATTCATGAAAACTGTGGATACGACACTTTCTGCAGGAAAATGGTCTGCAGATCAGGCTGCGATGCTGAAGGGAAATATGTTTTCATTGGGTAACAAGGTTTATTCTCAGAAAGATTTCGCTACTTACGTAGCAGATCACCAAAGCAAGCGTGGCGCAGGACAGGATCCAAAAATCCTTGCCGGTAATATGTACCACGACTGGGTAAATGAAAGCTGTCTTGCTTACGAAGAAACCAAACTTGATTCTTTGTATCCTGATTTCCGCAATCTCATGGGTGAATACCGTGATGGAATCCTGCTGTTCGAACTCACTGACAAAAAAGTATGGTCAAAAGCCGTAAAAGACACTACAGGGTTGAAAGCGTTCTACGAGAAGAATAAAAACAATTATATGTGGGCTGATCGTCTGGATGCTACTGTATATACTTGTGCAAATGCGGAAGTTGCAAAAGAGGTGAGAAAGCAAATGAAGAAAATTGATGATGTAGATACCTTGCTGGCTAAAATCAACAAGAGTTCACAACTCAATCTCCAGGTAAAATCAGCGAAATTCCTCAAAGGAGATAACGATGTGATCGATAAGATTGAATGGAAACCTGGAATGACAAAAGATATTCAGAAAGACAACCAGGTTGTTTTTGTTGATGTGAAACAAGTTCTTCCCGCCCAACCGAAAACACTGGATGAATCTAAAGGACTCGTTACCGCAGATTATCAGAATGCACTGGAAAAGGAATGGATAGAAACACTCCGCGCGAAATACCCCGTGAAAGTGGAACAAAATGTTGTGGATTCTATTGCAAACAAATAATCAGTCCAGCTAAATATTCACTATGGCGTTCCCTTGTATAAGAGAGCGCCATTGTTCTTTATTTACCTGTTGCCTGGTAACTATGTACGTGTTATAGCAGGTGTTAGGTATTAGGTATTAAGTATTAAGTATTAGGTATTAGGTATTAGGTATTAGGTATTAGGTATTAGGTATTAAGTATTAGGTATTAAGTATTAGGTATTAAGTATTAAGTATTAGGTATTAGGTATTAAGTATCAGGTATTAGGAACGTTTAACACGAAACCCGAAACAAAAAACCGGGAACCAGAAACCCTAAAAATTGTCTCCACAAAAGCTCATACTACTTTCAGTCGCTGCACTCACTTTCTGCTCCTGTTCTTACTTTAAGAAAAAACAGGAAGACAGAGGGAAAGATGCGATTGCGCGGGCATATGGAAATTATCTGTATCTGGAAGATCTGGCTGGTGTAGTGACAAAGGGAGCTTCGAAACAAGACAGCATTAATATCACCAAATCATTTATCGAAAACTGGATTCGTCAGCAGGCGGTTTTGCAAAAGGCAGAGAATAATCTGGATGAGGAGAGTAAAAACGTAGACAAAAAACTGGAAGATTATCGTAAGACTCTGATCACATACGCATACGAAACGGAATTAATTGCCCAGAAACTTGATACTATCGTTTCTGACAATGAAATTGAAGAATATTACAAGGCCAATCAGAATAATTTTGAGTTGAAAGACAACATCATCAAAGTAATTTACCTCAAGTTAAACAAGAAATCCCCCAAGTTGGGAAAAGTGAGAGATTGGTATCGGAGCAACTCAGCAAAAGACCGGGAAGATTTATCAGAATATTGTCATCAATATGCCGTTAATTATTTCCTGGATGATAAAACATGGCTCTTGTTTGATGACTTACTAAAAGAAATTCCAATTAAGACCTACGATAAAGAACAATTCCTCCAAAATAACAGAAACATTGAAATAGAAGATTCCAGTTATATATACCTGGTTAGTATCAAAGGATTTATGATAAAAAACAGCACTTCTCCCTTGAGCTTTGAAAGCAACAACATACGGAGTCTGATCATTAATCAGCGGAAGCTTAAACTGATCGAACAAATGGAACAAAAAGCCTATGAAGAAGCTCGAAAAAGCGGTGATGTGGAAGTATATTGAAGATTTTAAATGATTACTTTTGGCATTCAACAATGAATTTAATTAATCTGGTGAGAAAAAATACTGTTCGCTTACGGCTTTGTGCCTCCCTCTTTTTTCTGTCTTTTATTTTCAATTCCGCTTCTGCTCAGGAAGTGATTGATCAGGTCATGGCAGTAGTCGGCGATAAAATTCTGCTTCGTTCGGATATCGAAAAACAATATGTTCAGTTCACCGCTCAGGGTATGGAAACAGGAGAAAATACCCGCTGTCTCATCTTTGATCAGCTCTTGATGCAAAAGCTGATGTTAAATCAGGCGGATATTGACAGTGTCACCGTTCCTGAATCTCAGGTAGACGGAGAACTCGACAGGAGGATGCGCTATTACATCCGTCAGATCGGTTCAGAAGAACAACTGGAAGCATATTTTCATTCCAGCATTCGTCAGTTAAAGCTCGAATTCCGGGATATGATCCATGATCAGTTGTTGGTGCAAACCATGCAATCCAAGATTACCAAAGACGTTACATGCACTCCCAATGATGTACGTTCATATTTTGAAAGTATTCCTTCCGACAGCCTTCCATACATCGATGCGGAAATGGAGATCGCGCAGATTGTCAGAAACCCTCCTGTAAGTGATGCGGAGAAAAAGGAAGTCAGAGCTAAACTTGAAGAATTCCGTACAAAAATTCTGGCTGGAGAAGACTTTGCAGTATATGCGGCTCTGTATTCACAGGATCAAGGTTCAGCAAAAAAAGGTGGTGAGCTCGGTTTGTTTGAACGTGGCTCTATGGTTCCTGAATTTGAAGCCGCGGCGTTTCGCCTTAAACCGGGTGAAGTTTCTCCAATAATTGAAACGAAATATGGTTTCCATATTCTTCAGCTGATTGAACGTCGTGCAGATCAAATCAATGTACGTCATATCCTGCTTCAACCCAAAACAAACGATGCCGATCTCGTAAAAAGTGTGAACTTCCTCGATAGTCTGCGCAATGAAATCAACAAGGGAACTATCACATTTGAAGATGCTGCACAAAGATTTTCAGATGATGAGGATACCCGGAATAACGGAGGATTGATGCTGAATCCGGAAACCAACACCACACGTTTGTCGCCGGATAAAATCGACCGGATGTTATTTTTCCAGGTTGATAGTATGCCATTGAATCGTATTTCTGCACCTCTGTTAATGACAACCACAGATAATAAAACAGCTTATCGCATCGTTAAAGTGAAATCCAAGACAACCCCTCACAAAGCGAATCTGAAAGACGATTATCAGAAAATTCAGGAAGTCGCTTTGCAGGAAAAACAAAACAAAACGCTGAGTGAATGGGTCGACAAAAAGAGAAAGTCTACTTATTTTCACATCAACCAGGAATTTGCCGGTTGTGAAGTATTGAAACACTGGAAAGTGAACGAGTAGTAATTCTAGAATACTCACCAAAATCATTATAGAAAGTTCAGAAGCGAAACCTTCGCTTCAGGGAAACAGCTCTTCAGCCTATGTCCACAACATATAAAAGTGATGTCGAAGCAGTACAAGACCTTGTAGTCAAATACAATTCGCTTCGTAAAGAAATTGGAAAAGTCATTATCGGCCAGGATGAAGTCGTACGGGATGTACTCATTTCAATTTTCAGCAGAGGTCATTGTTTGCTTGTAGGTGTACCCGGACTGGCAAAAACTTTGCTCGTCAATACCATCGCGCAGTCACTGGGACTTACTTACAACCGCATCCAGTTTACTCCTGATTTGATGCCATCAGATATCATCGGTACAGAAATCCTTGACGAGTCACGGCATTTCCGTTTCATCAAAGGACCTCTGTTCAGCAATATCATCCTGGCGGATGAAATCAACCGGACTCCTCCAAAAACTCAAAGTGCCTTGCTGGAAGCCATGCAGGAATATGCTGTTACCGCTGCCGGGAAACGCTATGCTCTGGATCTGCCATTTTTTGTACTCGCAACTCAAAACCCAATCGAGCAGGAGGGAACATATCCTCTTCCGGAGGCTCAGCTCGATCGTTTTATGTTCAACGTGTTGTTAACTTATCCGGAATTTGATCAGGAAGTACAGGTTGTAAAAAATACAACTTCCGATTACCGTCCAAAACTGGAAAAAATAATTTCCGCCGAGGAGATTCTTTATTTCCAGGAATTGATTCGCAGAATTCCTATTCCTGATAATGTGTTGCAATACGCGGTTTCACTGGCTTCTAAAACACGTCCGAATACTCCGGCCGCAACCAAAGATGTAAATTCTTTTTTAAGCTGGGGAGCCGGTCCACGCGCATCACAATACCTCGTGATCGGAGCAAAATGTCATGCCGCATTAAATGGAAAATTTTCACCCGACATCGCTGATGTAAAAGCCGTTGCACAACCTATCTTGCGACACAGAATTGTTCGGAATTACCGTGCGGAAGCCGACGGTGTGACCGTGGAGAAGATCATTAACGACCTTCTTCAAAGCTAAACATTACCTGAAATAATCCTTATGCAAGAAAGGATCCGGAGCGAGTATTACTTTTCATGGATCTTTTCTGTAGGTTTTTCACTCTTGCTTTTTGCCATTGCCTGGTTCTGGATCCGTCCTTCTGCTGAAGTACAGTTTCATGGTATACTTTTTTCCAGGCTTTCTATCGCACCATTTGATTTTTCAGAAGAAAATCCTACGCGTTTCAGAATCCTGTCACCATTGCTTGCTCATGTAATTGGTTTAAGTGGTAGGTACTTTTATCTTTTCCCCTGGATCGTAATGATTGTATTCATGACCCTGGTTCAACGAAGCATATTACCTGGTAGTATTCCGCTGTATGCAGGTTTTATAAAAGTCACCATGTTGTCTTTTTCTTTCATGTTGTTTTTATGTCTGGCCGGTCCGGGATATGTCGACAGCATGAGCTGGCTTTTGCTTATGATTTGTTTGTTTCCGGCATTAAACAGAATTGCATTTGTAGCCTGCCTCTTACTCGCATTGTTGAATCATGAATCGGCAATATTTGCATTACCGGGAATATTATTGTGGAGGTACAGTAAACTACCTGGTAAAAAAGCTGTTCAACAAAGTCTGTTTGACTTAATTCCTGTAATTATCTTATATCTTTCATTTCGTCTGATAATTTCAGAATGCACGCCTGTGAGATATAATTTCAGTTTTTATCTGAATAAGGAAAATATTGTTGGGAATATCCTGGTAAATTTCCCGCTTCTTTTTAAGGGTACATTTTATAGTTTTCGAATGGCCTGGATACTTCCCTTACTGGCAATTGCATCATCAATTACTAAGAAGGAATTCAGGATGACAATAATATTGTCTTCCATGCTGCTTTTCCCGTTTTTTCAATTGTTCATTGCCTATGACATCAATCGTTTATTGTGTCTTTGTTTTCCTGCTATTATTTTGTCTTTTGATTATCTTTTTAGAATAAAACCTGCGCAAACAATTACGCTTGCCTGCATCATCATTCTGATCAATCTGCTCTTGCCTGTTTACATTATTGGAAAAGATACAATGGCTTTGATACTTTAAAAACTTTACGCCATTTTTAAGTGATAAAACGGGGAATTTCCTATGCATTTGAATCTATTCAATGAAAGGAGTGAAATTGTTGATTTGAATTAAGTGATTTTCTCAAAATAAATTTTGGAACGAACCTTTCTCCCTTTAAATCCCGCCATTCCCGTGCCTCGCCGGCTTACACACAAACCCGCGCCTGCTCATCCCGGGGTTAGATTAATGAATGAAATTGGACCAAACTAGTAAGGGAAAGACACGGCTGGCTCCCAAAAATTGAATTTGTTAATTTAACGCATTGAGAATTGTCAGATTTTGATAGTGTCTTATTTTTAATAAATTTTCAAGTATTTTTCAAAATTCATGGATTACTGAAAATAATTTCATGATTTTTCCTGAAATAATTGCAAGTATGATTTCACCTGATTACTTTCATGATGCAATTTTTTATTAAAGGATGTTTATTCATTTTTTAAATCTATACTCATGAAATATTTAATCGTTTTATTTCTCGTCTTTTTACAATTCAATAATTCATTTTCTCAAGCAGTTCCGTCCATTACTCTTGCTCATGATACTCTCTTCATGTGTCAACCTGACACCTTCCAAATTAATTTTAATAATAATGGCGTTAGTGGAACATTTGGAGTTGGCGTTGATTTTTCCAATCTGGAATTAGATTCTATTTACTCGAATAGTTGTACCGCCTCTCAGACATATTCCGGTATTCTTTACACAATTTTTTATCAATGTCCGGGCTCATCTTTAACTCAACTTGACTATTCAATCAATTCCTGTTCAATCATTCCATCCGGATGGCGAACGGATCTATTGTCGTCTGTTCAAACCACCAACCAACATTTCATGCTTTTTCAGCTAGTTGGCGCAAACTGGGTGCCATACACAGGTACTTATTCATTCAATGGTAATTCGGTTACAAATTCAATCACACTTACATTCGATTTATTTTTCCCGTTTTTTACAAATATTGATTTCCAGGATATGTATCAAATCAGAGGCGATGCATTCTCAAGAAATTTTATCTTTACAAATAATGGAGGAACTACTCCGGGAGATTTCTCCGGCTATATTAGATTTAGTGATAGTTTATATTGTCCTGCCATTCAAATAGACAGCATTCAATTTAGAATTGGAAACTATACTTTTCCGCCAAGATTGTACACTCCCAGATCCTGGATTTCTCAAGATTTGGATACCCTTGTCGTTTCCTCTGGTGGAAATATCGAAGTAAAAGAATACTTGCACATTAATGGTTGTTTAGACTTGTGTAATAGTGGTATCTGCGAGAGTGTTCGTCAAGCGGATACAACTAATATTTCCAAGTATCAGCTGGAGTGGGGTTGTGATTCTGCTCATTTGTGTAAAGTTGTTGGCTCATGTTCAAAAATTTCAAGAAATCTTAATAAGGTTGCTTCTCTCAAACTTAGCAGGGTAGCTCCTGCACCTGATTCTGTTAATTTTCATCAGGGAGTGTGGGAGAATTCATGTCCCGGTGAAATTACTGAATGGGTATTCAGACTGAAAAATGAAGGCGGTGCGAATGCTTATGATATCCAATGGGATTTGAATAAAGGCTACCAGGACGCGTTTGTGTTACTGGTAAATTCAACTACCACATTGGATTCGATTTTTCTTACCGGTACTAATGGAAATTATTTCCCAGCCCAGATTCATGAAGTTCCGAGTACTTTTCATTCGCATTGTACAGACACTTTATCAATACTTCAATCCCTGGATTCTTGTGTTATTTCAATTGCAGAGCTCAAGGCAGGCGATTTTGTAGATTTTCATTTTAGCACCATTCGTTGTTGTCCCAGTGATACTTTCCTTTTAAATACGGGAATAGCTTTTAACAAATTAAAAATGCAGATCATCGCATTCCATGAATGTTCAGTAAATGGAACTGACCGAGTCACTACGTTATATTCTCCACAAGATTCTGGTCTGTTCGCTCCTTTCTCTAACATCACTTCCAATAAGTCCATCAGTTTAAACGGTGCTGAACTCCCGGATATCCGCTTGACACAATCGCTTTTTCCCTCTACCTCTGATCTAACAGGAATAACTCACCCCAATCCTGATTGCAACCGGGCGGCATATTCGTACTATAGAATACAGACTACCAGTTTTCTTCCTTTGGATAAATACACCGGTGCAATCGTAGCTTCTACCTACAATGCAGATGACGATTCAATACTATTAACCGGGCGACTGAAAGTGCATTTTCAATTGCAGCCCGGCTTACAACTTTCTCAACCACTTGGCGTGAACCCCGTACAGTTTTCTTCCGTAATTGGAGGAATAAATTATCAATGGCCACCAGTACCAGGATCAATAGTTGATACTTGTAATCCCGTTAAACAATCTTTTAATGTATATAATTTTGAATTCGATCTGGATTCAATTCCACTTTTGGCAGGAAACCACAACCGGAACTCATTAAAAAATTTTAGAGAATTCATCAATGAATCAGGCATTGATTTTTATATGAATGCTTGCTGTTGTACTGACTTAGGAAGAAATTTTTATACCATTTCAGTATTTTTTAATGCGAATCCAAATTCATGTTCCACATGCTGGATGCCACTCTCTGAAACAGGTAACGAAGTAAATGTTCACTGTCCGGGTTGTACCACACCAGGAATCATCGTTGATAATTATTCTTTGATTCGTTCTTACGATGCCGGGACAAACAGCTATGGTTTACAGGATACAGATGATAATGGAAGAGCAGACGGCGTTCAAACACATTCGCAAATTGATTCAACCTATTTAAGTAATCATCCACAGGTGAGAAAAAACTTTTCTATTCAGGGTGACTACCTCAAATCAACATTATCTGCACATTTCGTAGATGGTGTTTATCAGTTATATGATTCAACCATAAATCAGGAAGCGGGTTGCACACTTGCACAATGGATGCGAAGTACCGGTGATACATTGGATCACTTGTATCTGGATCAAAATATCCCCTGGTCAAATCCGGACAAGTTCAACCTGCAAGTCCACGCTTCTTCACTTCGAATCATTCGCACCAATCCATCCTTACCACAACTTCCACAGACATTAAGTGGATCTCTAACGTATATTGATATTAATTTATTTAGTCCAGTTAATCTGATTACATCGCCCGACGCTGACACTTCGCACAAGGACTTTTTCTATGCTTTAAGCATCAATAATTTACGTGGCAATAATTCCAGCCTGCCATCAAATTATATGTTCATGCCGGGCGATTCATTTTATCTATCGACCACTTACCGAGTGTGCAACAATTTCAATAATTACAACAACGAAAGTAATGGAGATGCAGATTTTTGCAGACATGAAAGTGATATAGTGAATTATATGTATCTCACAGGAACCAGTCAGAACTATGGAGCAGCATTAGGGACTCCCAACTGGGCAGGCGATACCTGGACAGCTTGTACTACATGTGACTCGACGGATATTAGTACATATTTGCCACCAACTTGTCTTTTCAAATGTCAAACGTATGGAGGATATCATTTTTTTCTGGACATACAGTCAACAAATCAGCTCTTTATTTATAGGAGCAAACTGGGATCTTCTGATAATGACAAATGTTCCA